>CAYORG010000038.1:0-29535 GCA_964406315.1 uncultured Bacteroidales bacterium
AAGCAAAGATCAAACGTTTAAGAAGATTCGAAATAGAAACCCAGCGTAAATTCACTATTGCATTTTCCTGCTTCGTTTTTTTGCTTATAGGAGCTCCACTGGGAGCTATCATCAGAAAAGGAGGCCTTGGTTTGCCTCTCGTAATTTCTACCTTGTTTTTTATTTTTTACTACATAATTTCTCTGATCGGGGAAAAATCGGTAAGAGAAAGCTATTTGCCTGATTATCAAGGTATGTGGATTTCAACCATGGTCTTTTTCATTACAGGAGTTTTTCTCACTTACAAAGCAACTACGGATGCTGCAATATTGAATATTGATACCTACACAAATTTCTTCAAAAAATTAATAGGATATCGAAAAATATCAATCATTGAAGTTCTTGAGAAGGAACCCAGAATTAGCATTGGAAAAAGAATAAAGCATGAGAAAATAATAGCCTCTCTTACCTCATTTCGTGATACCATCAGTGAATTGGAAGAAGATGTAAACTCCCGTATCAAGTTTATCGGATACTTGCTTTCGCTTGTCGGTTTACGTGAAATAAGCAATATCATACTTTTTGAAAGGCTGTATAAAAATATCATCTATAGTATTAAACAATCTGATTTGTATGAGGATCAATCAATACGAACGAAACTCAATGAATTCCCAAATTTCAAATACCAGAATTATATCGACCAGAAAGCATGGCTTTTCATTCGACTTTTACTTCTTATAATTCCACCTGTAACCTTGTTGGTTCTTGTCAGACATTATGTTCAATTTCTTATGTTAAAAGCACGCCTGAAAACGATTGATCAACTTTCCGAAGATTTGATTATCCTCATTAAAAGAACTGATTTGTTCAAAAACTAGTTGATCAATTATGAAAATATTACAGTTATGTAATAAGGTCCCTTACCCGCCTAATGATGGTGGAGCAATTGCGATTTTTAACCTGGCTAGCAGTTTTACAGAAAATAACAATCAGGTTACGGTATTCGCAATGAATACTGTAAAACACCATGCAGATCCTGCAACTATCCCTGATCAATACAAAAAAATCATTGATTTTCATTTTTTTCCTGTAAACACACAGATCAGACTGCCAAAGCTAATTTGTAATTTTCTGTTTTCTTCTGAACCATATAATGCTGTAAGATTTATTGATAAAAGTTTTATCCATGCTCTTCAAAAGCTGCTAAAAGAAAAACAATTCGATATAGTCCAGCTGGAAGGATTGTATTTAACACCTTATATTGAACATATCAGAAAATATTCAGAGGCAACAATTTCATACCGCGCACACAATGTGGAGTTCGAAATATGGAAAAGATATGCCTTAAGCATTTCCAATCCCATTAAAAAGATCTATTTCAGATCATTGGCAAATCGCCTTGAAAAATTTGAGAAGAATGCATTGAACAAATATGATCTGCTGATTCCGATTACAAAGAATGACGCATTAAAACTGAAAAATATGGGCAATACAAAGCCCTGCAAAGTGATTCCGACGGGAATTCCGCAAAAAAATTTTGTTAAAGTCTCCATTCAGGAAAACATTACTTCTCTTTTCTTCATTGGTTCACTCGATTGGATTCCAAACCAGGAAGGTCTGACATGGTTTATTAAGAGGGTCTGGAATGAAATCAGGGCAACTCAACCCGAACTGACTTTTCACATTGCAGGACGAAATGCACCCTCATGGCTTATTAAGTTTTTTGCTAATAACAATGTACATTATCATGGGGAAGTCGAAAGCGCATATGAATTTTATAAGGATTTCCATATAATGGTCGTGCCTTTGTTTGCAGGAAGTGGTATGAGAATAAAAATCGTTGAGGCTATGGCGCGATCGAAAGTTGTCGTTACTACTTCCATTGGCGCTGAAGGCCTTGGTCTGATTCCCAATAAGCATGCAATAATTGCTGATAATGCATCGGAAATAAGAAAAGGCATACACAATCTTTTGGAGAATAAAGATTTTTTTACAAAACTTGAAAAGAATTCCTTTGAGTTTGTGAAAACAAATTTCAGCAATGAGCAAATTGGAAAGGAACTTTTGAAATTTTTTGATCAACACATGAAAAAATGAAGGTTACCTTCTGGATACTGTTAGGCATTATTTTCTATACATACTTCGGGTATACTCTTATTCTAATAATCTTTAATCTTTTCAGAAGTTTTTTTATACTTTTTAAGTATAAGCAAAAACCTGAACCTTCATTGCCTCATATCACCTTGTTGGTGGCAGCCTATAACGAAAAGGAGGTGGTGGATGAGAAGATGAAAAATTCTATGGAACTGGAATATCCTTCTGATAAATTAAAAATAGTATGGGTTACTGACGGATCTGATGACGGTACCTATGAAAAGCTTAAACAGTATAAGAATGTTGAACTTCTGCATGAACCCGAGAGAAAAGGGAAAACTGCTGCTCTGAACAGGGCAATGAAACATGTGAGTACTCCATTCACTGTTTTTTGTGATGCCAATACTATGCTGGCAAAAAACTGCATTACTGAATTGATGGCAAAATTTAATACCAACAAAGTGGGTTGTGTTGCCGGCGAAAAAAGAATTGCACGAAATCTCACCGAAGCAGCGGCAGGAATGGGTGAAAGCACATACTGGCAATATGAATCATTCATTAAAAGGCTGGAATCAAATTTGGGATCGACACTTGGTGCTGCTGGTGAATTGTATGCTATAAGATCTGAATTGTATGAAGAACTTAACCCTGATGTAATCGTTGATGATTTTGTCAACTCATTAAATATCGCACGCAAAGGATACCAGATAAAATATGCCCCGCGCGCCTATGCCCTTGAAGCTCCCTCGGCTAATACAAGAGAAGAACTTAAAAGGAAAATACGAATCGCAACAGGAGGATTTCAAACCATCGCCATAATCCCTTCTCTGTTAAATGTATTCAAATATGGCATATTAAGTTTTGAGTTTATCTCCCATAAAGTTTTTCGCTGGGTATTGGTTCCCTTTCTGATTCCTGCTACTTTTCTTATAAATCTATGGATTTGTATTTCAGAATCATGGAGTTCAATGTTATACAATGCAATATTTTGCCTCCAGCTCACTTTTTACGTGGTGACTTTGATCGGAGCCATACTTGAAAAAAGATCCATTAAATTGAAAATTATATTCCTGCCTTATTACCTGATTTTCATGAATTTTGCCCAAATAGCGGGTTTTTTTCGCTTTTTACGTGGCAAACATTCGGCAGTATGGGAAAAAGCAAAGAGAAGCTAATGCTATTTCTGGTTAATTAGAAGAACAAATTATACTTTTGCGATTACAAATTTGTCTTTAATAATACAAAAATACATGTCTGAGAGGAACGATATAGAAAGCCGGCTTAATACTATTGAAGAAGCAATTGAAGATATTCGCAAGGGGGAAATTGTAATTGTTGTCGACGATGAGGATCGCGAAAACGAAGGTGATTTTATTGCCGCTGCTGAATTGATTACTTCAGATATAATTAATTTCATGGCTACCAATGGCCGGGGATTAATATGTGCACCTTTGCCGGAAGAACGATGCATTGAGCTTGAGCTTGAACTTATGGTTCCGGTAAACACTTCTTTGCATTCCACCCCTTTCACTGTATCTGTAGATCTTCTCGGACATGGCTGTACAACAGGTATTTCTGCCAGTGACAGGGCCAAAACCGTTAAAGCATTGGTAGATACCCGTACCATCCCTGATGATTTGGGGCGTCCCGGACATATATTCCCCTTAAAAGCTAAATCCAGGGGCGTGTTAAGAAGGGCAGGCCATACCGAAGCAGCCGTTGACCTTGCCAGACTTGCCGGTTTGAAACCGGGAGGAGTTCTGGTGGAGATCATGAATGAGGATGGCACTATGGCCCGTCTTCCCCAGCTTCTTGAAATTGCTGAAAGTCACCAGTTAAAAATCATCACAATCAAAAGTCTTATTGCCTTTCAACTGGAACGGGACAGTCTTATTGAAAAGGGAGAAAAAGTAAAATTACCAACAGAATTCGGAGATTTTGAGCTAATACCATTTCTTCAAAAGTCGAATGGATTGGAACATGTTGCCCTTATAAAAGGAAAATGGTCAAAGGAAGATTCGGTATTGGTAAGAGTACACTCTTCCTGTACCACGGGCGATATTTTTCACTCTTATCGATGCGACTGCGGATCACAGCTGCATGAAGCCATGCGCCGTATTGAAAAGGAAGGTCAGGGTGTAATTGTATACCTGAACCAGGAGGGACGTGGCATCGGATTGTTTAATAAAATCAAGGCATACAAATTGCAGGAACAGGGAAGAGACACCGTTGAAGCCAATGAAGACCTCGGGTTTGAGGATGATGAGCGTGATTATGGTGTTGGTGCAAGTATTTTGCATGATCTGGGACTGGGAAAGATCAGGTTGCTGACCAATAATCCCGTGAAGAGGGCAGGATTGGAAGGTTATGGACTAACTGTGGTTGAAAATGTTCCCATTGAGATCCCCCCCAATAAGTACAACCAGTTTTACCTTGAAACCAAAAGAACGAAAATGGGCCATTTTCTGGAACTGGTTACCGATGAAAATGACAAAGAAAAAGAGAAAACAAAAGAATCCAAGTCTTAATTTTTTGTAAAATGCCGGAACTACTGCAAATTGTATTTATGGGTACCCCCGATTTTGCGGTGGGATCTCTTAAAGCACTTATTGATTCGGGACAGCAGGTTGCAGCAATAGTTACTGCACCTGACAAACCTGCAGGAAGAGGAAAACAAATGCAATCGTCACCTGTAAAAAAGTATGCTCTGGAGGCAGGAATACATCACATCCTGCAACCAACCAATCTGAAATCACCTGAGTTTGTTGAAGAATTAAAATCTCTGGAACCTGATATTTTTCTGGTAGTAGCTTTTCGTATGCTGCCTGAAATTGTGTGGGCAATACCTCCGAAAGGAACCATTAATTTGCATTCCTCACTCCTCCCCGATTATCGCGGTGCGGCACCAATAAACTGGGCAATAATAAACGGAGAAAAAGAAACAGGTGTAACTACCTTCTTTATTGAAAAGGAAATCGATACAGGGAAGATCATCTTCCAGGAAAAAGTATCTATTGATCCGGATACCTCCGCAGGTGAACTGCACGATGTTCTTATGACCAAGGGAGCCATGCTTCTTGTAAAAACAGTTGAAGCAATTGCTTCTGATAACTTTACTGCAATACCTCAGTCAGAATACTCAGAAAGAAGACAAATACATCAGGCACCCAAAATATTCAGGGAAGATTGCCGGATTAACTGGAATGACAACGCAAAAAAAATACATGATTTTATCCGTGGCTTAAGCCCTTATCCCGCTGCTTCGACAGAAATTACAGATGGCAAAGCTTCGCTTTTGCTTAAAATTTTTAAATCCCGGGTTGAAGTAACAAACCATGAAATGAAATCAGGATCCATGCTTACCGATGGAAGACACTATTTAAAAATAGCTGTGCCGGATGGATTTGTTCATATACAAAGGCTACAGATGGCAGGCAAAAAGCAACTTGGCATTGAAGAATTTCTGAGAGGTTTCAAGGAGATAACCAACTACCATTTCATTTCTTAAGAACAGTATTTCAATAGTTAATCATCAAGATCATAATCAATTACGAATTCTTCTTCAGGTTCCTGCTCTTTCAATTCAATTTCAGGTACACTGATCTTCACTTCCCTGCCTTTGACTTTTTTTCTTAACTGTATTTCCTGTCCTACAGCAAGACCGGCATCGGGAGAAAGTAAATTTCGTCTGACCAGTTTGTCTTCCTTAATCGCATAAATTTGAGAAATATCATGCAGCGTTTCACCTTCTTTTACAATATGAATGTTATTTCCAACCTCTGCTTTATTTCGTTTCGGTTGAATATAAACCCTGTCACCTTCTGCGAATACTGTACTTTCCTCCACATCATTGTATTTTGGCAAAAGCCAGTGAAACAAATCAAGTTCTTCGCTCAACGAATAAATATTATCACCTTCACGAGCCATAACAAATTTTACCCTGTTGTTGTATGCTACCTTTCTTCCTCCCGCATATTCGACAGATGCATAAGAAGATTTCGTTTTTATAGTGCCGCCTGTTTTTGCAATTACCTGTTGATCGTATACATAAAGTTCATTCTCCTCAATCACTTTTATCAGTGCCTTTGAGTAGGTCGGACTGGTAGCATAGCCTGCTTGTTTCAGTCCTTTTGCCCATGCTTTGTAATCGTCTTGTGTATATTCAAACAAGAAGGCATATCGGTCACGTCCTGTCAAAAACTCGGAGTGATCACGGTAAGATTCTTCCACCGATTTGTATTTCCTGAAACATTCGTTTCTATTGTCATCGTTATGTTTTATGCTCTTTCCTTTCCAGTCGTGACACTTAATGCCAAAATGATTGTTAGCCCTCCGTGCCAGGCTGCTGTTGCCGTCGCCCGATTCAAGAATGCCCTGAGCAAGGGTAATGCTTGCAGGTATTCCGGTTTCTTCCATTTCGCACATGGCAAGTTCTTTATAGGTATCAATGTACTCGCTGCGCGTCATTTTCCTTCCGTTCTGAGCAAATGCAGCAACCGAAAGACAAAGTGAAAACAAGAAAATTATTTTCTTCATGATTGAAAATCTCCTCTCTGTAAAAATAGAGTGGATGAAACAGCTATTTTAAATTCCAAGAACTGATTTTTCAACAGTTTGGTATTTAAAAAACAAAAAAGTTGAATTCTGATAATACGTTTTATATTGACTTCCTCATAGAATTATAACCGGAAACAAAATATCGGAAAAGATGAAGCAAACATAATTTAATGTGAGTTCCTATGTTAAATTAACAAAATAAGCAAAGCGTGTATCAAACCAGGTCATGGGTATTCACCAGAAGTATGGCGTGTAAACTAATTTGTCCCTCCCGATCTGCTCATAAGTGAAAGACTGACCAGAGTTTTTCATCAGGGGGCGTATCCGCCACAATTTCAATTTCTTTTTTTGAAACCGGATGAGTGAAAGAGATTTTCCGGGCATGCAAAGAAATTCCCCCATCAGTGTTGGAACGTGGGTACCCGTATTTTAAATCTCCTTTTATAGGTGAGCCAATAGTTGCCAATTGTGCCCTGATCTGGTGGTGTCTTCCTGTGATCAAATTGATCTCCAGCAAATGATACTTGTCTGAACTGGATACAAGGCTGTATGATAATTGGGCTAGTTTAGAGTTTCTTACTTCCCGGTTATAACAACACGATTTGTTCTGTTTGCTGTTTTTTTCAATAAAGTGTGTGAGTGTAGCTTCCATTTGTAAAGGTGCATTCTTCACAATTGCCCAATAGATTTTTTGTATGTTACCGCTACGAAACAATGCATTCATGCGTGCAAGTGCTTTTCCCGTCCTGGCAAAAAGAACCACTCCGCTTACAGGCCGGTCAAGTCGATGTGTCACACCCAGAAATACATTGCCAGGCTTATTAAATTTATCCTTCAGGTAGTTTTTGACTCTCGCATCAAGTGATTCATCCCCTGTATAATCACCCTGAACCAGATCGTGGTTTGTTTTATTTACTGCAATCAGATGATTGTCTTCATATAGAATTTCAAGAGATCCTGACATTTAAAAAAAGTCGTTAGTTTCTGGTTTCAAGTCACAAGTTCCAAGTTCCATACTATCAACTCCTCAACTCATCACCTTATCAACTTATCAATTCATCAGTTTAATGATTAAATAGTTAAACTCCGCACCCAACAACCAGGGGTTGTATTAAAAGTTCGTAAACCGTCATTGCGAACGCAGTGAAGCAATCTAATTTTATTATAGACAATAGATTGCTTCGTCGTACCTTCTCGCAATGACGAAATGATCAAGCTTTTGAGACAGCCACAGCCAGCAACAAGTAACAAGCAACCAGTAACAAGAAACTCTTAACTCTAAACTGTCCCTCTCTGCTCATCAGTACTGTTCCTTTTCATTGGGATAATCAACATTTTTCACATCTTCTATGTAGTTCCCGACTGCCTCGCTAATTTCTTTATGCAAATTGTGGTACCTTCTGAGAAAACGGGGAGAAAATTCCTGCGTTATTCCAAGCATATCATGCAAGACCAACACTTGTCCATCGACCTGGTTTCCCGCCCCGATACCGATTACCGGTATTTTTAGCGATCTGGCAACTTCTCCGCCGAGTTTGGCAGGTATTTTTTCAAGTACTATACCGAACACTCCGGTGTCCTCCAAAAGGAGCGCATCTTTTTTGAGTTTTTCAGCTTCTTCTTTATCCTGGGCTCTCACAACATAAGTGCCGAATTTATGAATAGATTGGGGTGTTAAACCAAGATGCCCCATCACAGGAATTCCGGCTGAAAGAATCCTTACAACAGATTCAACAACTTCGGCACCTCCCTCCATCTTTATTGCACCGGCTCCTGTTTCTTTCATAACCCTGATGGCAGAGGAAAGTGCCTCCTTAGAATTTCCCTGATAAGTTCCAAATGGCAGATCAACTACAACTAAAGCACGCTTGACTCCTTTAACTACGCCTGATGCATGATAGATCATCTCGTTCAAAGTAATAGGAACAGTAGTATCATGCCCTGCCATAACGTTCGATGCTGAATCACCGACCAGAATAACATCAATTCCTGTATTATCCAGTATTTTTGCTATGGAGTAATCATAAGCAGTCAGCATAGCGATCTTTTCTCCTCTTTTTTTCATTTCCAGCAATCTGTGCGTGGTAACTTTTTTATCTCTTGAAGATATTTCCATTGTCCATATATTGATTTATATACCTACAAAGGTTAAAAATAAATTCATAAGTCTGACATGTGCGAATTTCTTTTTGTCTTGTAACAATAAGTCCTGACTTTTTGTCACCTAAATAAAACTGTATCCTTCAATTTTCCGTGTTAAGCTGACATAAACAGAATAAAAGATACACTTGGCATAATGATTGACTAAACAAAGATGTCATTGAAAAAAATAATAACATTCAAAATACAATAAAATAATGGGTAAAATAATTGGCATCGATTTAGGTACAACAAATAGCTGCGTTTCGGTAATGGAAGGGAATGAACCTGTTGTTATTCCAAATAGCGAAGGAAAACGCACAACACCTTCAATGGTTGCATTTATTGAAAATGGAGAACGTAAGGTTGGCGATCCTGCAAAAAGACAGGCAATTACCAATCCGGAGAAAACCGTTTTTTCCATCAAGCGCTTTATGGGTGAAACTTTCGACAATACTCAAAAAGAAATTAAACGAGTTCCATATAAAGTAATCAAAGGAGATAATAATACCCCAAGGGTTAAAATTGATAGCCGTAATTATACGCCTCAGGAAATTTCTGCTATGATTCTTCAGAAAATGAAGAAAACAGCGGAAGATTATCTTGGACAGGAAGTAACCGAAGCAGTTATTACTGTACCAGCTTATTTTAATGATTCACAGCGCCAGGCGACCAAAGAAGCAGGAGAAATTGCCGGTCTTGTTGTAAAACGAATTATCAATGAGCCTACTGCAGCATCACTTGCCTATGGTCTGGATAAAAAAAGTCAGGATCTTAAGATAGCAGTATTCGATCTTGGAGGAGGTACTTTTGATATTTCTATCCTGGAACTGGGTGACGGAGTGTTTGAGGTAAAATCAACTAACGGAAATACCCATCTTGGTGGTGATGATTTTGACCAGGAAATTATTGACTGGTTATCAGAAGAATTTAAGAAGGATGAAGGAATTGATCTGAAAAAAGATCCTATGGCGCTGCAGCGATTAAAAGAAGCTGCTGAAAAAGCCAAGATAGAACTTTCAAGCTCCACTCAAACTGAGATAAATCTGCCCTATATTATGCCGGTTGAAGGAATCCCGAAACACCTGGTAAAAACTCTTACCAGATCTCAATTTGAACAATTGTCTGATAAGCTCATACAGACTACGGTTGAACCCTGTAAACTGGCATTGAAAGACGCAGGATTAACAGCATCTGATATTAATGAAGTTATCCTTGTAGGAGGATCTACCCGTATCCCTGCCATACAGGAAGTTGTGGAGAAATTTTTTAAGAAGAAACCTTCAAAAGGAGTGAATCCTGATGAGGTTGTTGCTGTTGGTGCTGCAATTCAGGGTGGTGTGCTCACTGGCGAGGTAAAAGATATACTGCTTCTTGATGTCACACCTCTTTCACTTGGAATTGAAACCATGGGTGGTGTAATGACAAAACTTATCGAAGCAAATACAACAATTCCCACAAAAAAGGCAGAAACATTTACTACAGCAGCTGATAACCAGCCATCGGTTGAAATCCATGTCCTTCAGGGAGAACGACCTATGGCAGCAGGAAATAAAACTATTGGTCGTTTTCATCTCGATGGTATACCGCCTGCCCCAAGAGGAATACCACAAATCGAAGTTACCTTCGATATTGATGCGAACGGAATACTTCATGTATCAGCAAAAGATAAAGGAACCGGGAAAGAACAAAGCATACGAATTGAAGCTTCTTCAGGTCTGAGTGAAGATGAAATCAAACGAATGCGTGAAGAAGCCAAGGTAAATGAAGATGAAGATAAGAAAGCCCGGGAACTTGTGGATAAAATCAATGCTGCTGACAGCATGATCTTCCAAACTGAGAAACAACTGAAGGAATTTGGCGATAAAATACCTCAGGATAAAAAGACTCCGATTGAAAAGGCTCTCGCCGATCTGAAAGAAGCGCATAAAAATCAGAATATAGAAGCCATTGACAAAGCCACTGCTGAATTGAATCAGGTTTGGCAGGCAGCTTCCCAGGATATGTACAATGCCAGTCAACAGGCTCAGGGACAAGAAAATGCCGGAGAACAGGGAAAATCAACCAGTGATAAGAAAGATGATGATCAGGAAGTTACTGATGTCGATTTCGAAGAAGTAAAATAATTGTTTATACTTTATAAGAAGGGAAGGCTGTTTATTATGAACAGCCTTTGTTTTTTAATAAAATTTATCTTGGCAGGTGAAAAATAAATTCGTTACATTTAGCATTATAATATTAAAAAAATGTCCAGAATTTTTTTTTCTCTTGCCCTGTTTTTATTTGCTGTTACAATTGACACAAATGCTCAAAACGACTCTGTTAACCAGGTTGATAATAATGGTCTGAAACAAGGTTACTGGAAAAAAGACTATCCCAATGGAAAACTTATGTATGAAGGTTATTTTGATAATGGAAAACCAGTTGGGATAATGAAACGGTTTTATGAAACCGGAGAAGTAAGAGTCATTATGCAATACAATCAAAATTCTGATTATGTAAAGACAAAGTTCTTCTATAATGATGGAGAACTGGCTGCAGAAGGAACCTATTTTCAGGAAAAGAAAGACAGCACATGGAATTATTATAGTTTTTATACGGGCTCCCTTACTTCAACGGAAGTTTACAATAAAGGTGTTAAACACGGTATAGAAAAACAATATTACCCTAACGGACAGGTTTCGGAAGAAATTGAATGGATGAATGATGCAAAACACGGCATATGGAACCAGTATTTTGATGATGGAACCCTGAAACTTAAGACTTCATACTCATACAACCAGTTAAACGGTCCCTATACTTTGTACTGGCCAAATGGAAATCTGCTCATAATGGGGCATCATCTGGATAATAAGCGTCATGGTACATGGACCTTTTTCACAGACGAAGGAAAGAAAGAGTTTGAGATCATTTATAAATACGGAAAAGCTGAAAATGAAGAAGTAATAATAAAACAATACCAGGAATTCTTTAAAATGGTAGAAGAAAACATCGGCAAATTTGAAGATCCCACAATTGAAGATGTAATGCCCTCAAGAGGATATTATTAAAATGGAAAATCGTATTAAATTATCAATACTGACTGCTTTTTTTTTATTCACTCATTACGTATTGTTTGCACAAATTGAAAAATCAAAATATTGGGTAAACTTTACAAACAAAGATAATACTCCTTTCTCCATTGACAATCCGGAAGAATACCTCTCTGAAAGGGCAATTGCCAGAAGAATCCGACAAGGTATAGGTATTACCGATCAAGACCTGCCAGTAGATCCTGTTTACCTGAATGAACTAAAAAATCTTGGGATACAGGTTATCAACGTTTCGAAATGGCTAAATGGAGCAATTGTTTCTTCGGATGATGATGAATTGATGGATACTCTTGAAAATTACACTTACATTGCTTCAGAACCTCAATTAATAAAACCCGTAATCGCTGATAAAACTTATAAATACAACAAATTTAGAAATATCTGTTTAAGCGGATATCCTCCTTATGGTTTCTCATCCAATCAGATTGAAATGATCCATGGAGATTATCTTCATCGTCTTGACTTTGAAGGTCAGGGAATGTTGATTGCAATTCAGGATGCAGGTTTTACAAATGCTGATAAGATCAGTTCCCTGCAACATATCTGGAATGAAGAAAGAGTGATCGCAATGAAAGACTTTGTTAAAGACACAAAAGGATTTTTTGAGTCACATGGTCATGGAACAGCTGTCTTCTCAATTATGGGCGGTGTCATTGAAGGAAGTATTTATGGTACGGCTGCAAAAGCAAATTATGCATTATTAAGAACGGAAGATGGCAATTCAGAATATATCATTGAAGAATACAATTGGATTTGCGGAGCTGAATTTGCTGATAGTCTGGGAGCTGACATTATTAATTCATCGCTTGGGTACTTCTTATTCGACGATTCTTTGCAAAACCATTCCTATAGCAATATGAATGGTGCAACTACTCCAATAACTCTTGGCGCTGATATTGCAGCATCAAAAGGTATCATAGTAGTCACAAGTGCAGGCAATACAGGGGATGATCCATGGTATTATATCATTGCACCCGGAGATGCATATCACATCATTACTGTCGGAGCAGTTGATGATATGGGAGTTATCACTGATTTTAGTTCACGCGGACCCAGCTTTGACAAAAGAATTAAACCTGATGTATGTGCACAGGGAGCAAATACTGTGGTTCAATTGCCAGATGGAGAAATCATCATGGGAAATGGAACATCCTTTTCATCTCCTATAATAGCAGGTATGGCCGCATGTCTCTGGCAGACAAATCCAAATGCGAAATCAGAGCAGGTAATTGAAGCCATCAAAGAAAGTGCGTCACAATATGAAAAACCGGATTCTCTGTACGGTTACGGAATACCAAATTTTATCCTTGCAGAACGATATCTTAAGAGCCAGATGACACCCCCTGAAAATAATATCATAACCTACACCTTGTTTCCAAATCCTGCTCAGGATTATTTTTTGCTGGAAATTATCCGTCCACTCAATGCTGGTGATGTTACAGTTGTTATAAGCTTTTATGATCTGCTCGGCATTGCAATTAAACAAGAGTTAAGAGATATACACAAAACTCATGATGTTCTTGAGTTTGATGATATTAGTTCTTTAAAAACAGGTATGTACTTTATTAAAATTGAATTTCCGGGAGGAGTTCATACCATTCCATTTGTAAAGATAAAATAGAAAAATGCCGTCAACCCCACTATCGTTACTTGAACTGAATAATACAATCAAAGAAGTTATCGATAACAACTTTGCCGGATCGTATTGGGTAACAGGTGAAATAAGTGAATTAAAAATCAATCCGACAGGGCATTGTTACATCGAGCTGATTCAAAAGGCTGAAATGAATGATCGTATTGTTGCCCGCTCGCGAGCTACAATATGGGCCAATACGTTCAGAATGATCAAACCATATTTTGAAACAACAACAAATCAGCCCCTGTCAATCGGTATGGGAATTATGGTAAAAGTTAGTATCGAATTTCATGAAGTTTACGGACTTAGTCTGAATATCACCGATATCGAACCTGCCTACACTGTTGGTGAACTTGCACTTAGAAAACAAAAGGTAATTCAGCAACTCGATGAAGAAGGTGTGCTGCATATGAATAAGGAATTAGAGTTACCTTTCCTATGTCAGAAAATTGCTGTTATTTCTTCGCTAACTGCAGCCGGCTATGAAGATTTTTATGATCAACTAATACATAATCAGTTTCACTATAAGTTTTATCTGAAATTATTCCCTGCGTTAATGCAGGGTGAGGAGGCAGAAAAATCAATAATTGAAGCTCTCGATACCGTGTACCACTATGAATCCTTGTTTGATGCAGTGGTTATTATCCGTGGCGGAGGTTCAAAAGCCGATCTGAGTTGTTTTGATTCCTATTGGCTGGCATATCATATTACACAATTCCCTCTTCCTGTTCTCACTGGCATAGGCCATGAACAGGATGACTCGGTTGCTGATCTTGTGGCTCATTCAAGATTTAAAACACCCACCGCTGTCGCCGCTTTTCTTGTTGATCTGTCTGTCAGGAGGAATTCAGAACTTGATCAGTTGCATGAGGAAATTACTTCAAAGTCCGAAGAATTGATAACTGACTCAAAGGATAAATTAGAAACAAAAATCTCAACCTTTACTTCTAAAACAAAAGAATTGGTTCAAAAGAGAAAATCAAAACTTCAAAATTTCAATTATCTGTTAGTATCCTCAGTCAGACAACTGGTGCATCATAAAGAAATCGTACTGAATAAAAAAGAGATCAACCTGAAATTATCTTCCGTACGATTTAAAGAGAACCTGCAAAAAATGATTGCAAATTATTCACGGAATCTGTTGAAAGAGCTAAATTTCACATTTTCAAATACGTTACATACATTGGAAAGAAAGCATGACAAGATTATCTATCTTGATCCGAAAAGAATCCTGAAAAGAGGGTATTCAATAACTATGAAAAACGGAACAGTATTAAAAGATACAAAATCAATTGAAGAAGGAGATCAGTTGGAAACCATACTATACAAAGGGAAAATAATCAGTGCGCTTAAAAAGAAATCATTATGACACAAAAAAAATTGACTTACAAAGAAGCATTCTCCAAACTGGAAAACATTTTATTAAAGCTGGAAAATAATGAACTGGATGTGGATGAGTTGGCAGTCAATGTGAAGGAAGCATCAGAATTAATTAAATTTTGTAAAAACAAGCTTTTTGAAACAGAGGCTGAAGTTGAAAAAATTATTAATGAGCTTGATAGTGAAAAGTAAAAAAAAGAAAAACCGGGAGGAGAACTCCCGGCCTTCTAAAACCCTAAAACTAAACCTAGAATAAGTCGGTTTGTAGCATTAATTGATGAGAAATAGCAATGCTAACCTCTTAATTCTTTGTGAAATATCAAAATAATAATAAGTTTCACCAAATCTTTTTATTAACAATTAAAAAAGCAAACTTATTCCTGTCAGAAAATGGATTCCTGCCTGTGGAAAGTATCCATCCTCCATTTGCCGATTGCCGTTAAAATAATAGGAATATACCCATGCATTTGATTCATATTTGGCATTCGTGATGTTGTTAATAAGTAAATGCAGATCAATGTTCCGTATTAATTTCGTATGGAAAGAGTATTGTATTTTAAAATGACCCGTAAAATAGGGATCCAATACCCTGTCATCATTTGAAGTGTTATCAATATATTGTTTGCCAACATAATTCGAAGTCAGAACCAGGGAAAAGTTCTTCAACGGATTAATTTGTATCTCGCTGTTGGCTATAATTTGTGGCGAAAAAGCAATATTGGTTTTGCCCAGATTTTCTGCCCTTTGCCCCGCCGGATTCCAATTTGCATCATATTCATCTACATATTCGGTAAAATCATGAATGAGACTTTCACTCCATGTTGTATTAAAATTCCAGCTTAATGCTTTTATTATCTTCCACTCAAATATCAATTCCATCCCCTTTCGTGTGCTGTTATCCACGTTGGTCATAATAGCCGCACCAACATCGTTGATCTCACCTGTCAGAATCAATTGATCTTTATAATACATATAGTAAAAATTAATACCTGCAATCAATGATTTATATTGAAATCTGTAGCCTGCTTCAATGTCATTGAGCCTTTCCGGTTTGGGTTGTATACCTTCGGGATCTGAATCGGTATAGTTGCTCCGGTTTGGTTCCCTGTTAGCAACTGCATACATGAAATAAATATCATGGTGGTCATTCGGCTCATAAAATATTCCTGCTTTTGGATTCCAGAAATTGAAAATATGAGACTGCGAGATATCTCTCTGATCGTCATCAATACCATCAATTGTATGCTCTATACGCCGAAATTGCATGTCCAGATATAAGCTTAAGCCATCAGTCAGGAGATAATTGTATTTACCAAATACATTGAAATCAGTCTTTATACCTGTACCTCTGTACCATTCATGATCTTTCATACCATCACTCATAAATCTTGCCCAGATCACTTTTCCAAAATGTCGTCCGTCGTATTTATTCCACGCACCACCAATGGTTAAATCCGATCTGTTATGCTTATAATTCAATGAGAAAGTAACTCCGTAAAAATCGTTATCCAGCCATTTTTGTCTAATCAAATCTGTTGATCGAATTGTAGTATCTCCCAGTACCAGAGTATCCAGTTTATAATCTTCAAGATTCCTATCTTCCCTGAATTCTTCATAGTAACCCCGCCCGTAAGTATAATGCAAACCGGCATTCATGGTCAGAGATCTGCCAAGTCTGTGGGAAAAGAAAAACTGATAATGATCTTGTTGATAGTTGTCTGTTTCATTATCATAATACCGGGGTTCTCCATCCGGGCCGGTATATTCTCCGGCAGGATTATAGGTCCGCACAGAATCCAGCAGATAAGAAGGTACACCATACCAGGCTTGATATGTTTGTTCTTTGCCTGAGAAAATATTCATTTTCATAATACACTTTTCAGTATAATACCCTCCTGAAACAAAAAATGATTTCAAATCACTCCAGCCACGGTCAATATATCCGTCAGAATTAATTTTTGACAAACGCAGGTCAAAACTTAACCGATCCCTTATCAATCCGGTTCCTGCAGTCAGTGTATTTTTAATCGAGTAGAAAGAACCAAAAGAGGAATTTACCTCAGCATAAGGATCTTGTTTTAGTATATTGGTTTGCATATTAATTGTAGCACCAAAAGCTCCTGCTCCATTTGTTGAAGTTCCTACCCCACGCTGTATTTGTACACTTTCAAGCGAAGATGCAAAATCCGGCATATTGACCCAGAAAACACCGTGTGATTCAGCATCATTCAAAGGAATTCCATTGATCGTAATGTTTATTCTGTTTGCGTCTGTACCTCTTATCCTGAATCCTGTATACCCAATACCGGTACCCGCATCGGAGGTAGTAACAAGTGAAGGTGACATAGATAAAAGGTAAGGCAGGTCCTGCCCGAAATTCAACAGATCAAGATCCTCTTCGGTAACGTTGGTGTATGCTACGGGAATGGTGCTTTCTGCCCTTGTTGCCCTGATAATAACTTCCTCTCCAAGCACAGATGACCTCTTCAGTGAAAGATCAATATGGTGATCGTGACTCAGGTAAAACTCATGTCTGAATGTTTCAAAACCGACATAACTGACTTTCAGAATACAATTTCCCTCGTCCAAACCTCTTATGGAAAAATCACCATCAATGCCTGAAGTGGTTCCTATATCGGAATTTTCAATAATAATATTGGCACCGATCAGCGGATTGCCTTCGTTATCCAGGATTTTTCCGCTGACTGAATATTGGGCAAATGCAAAGTATGCATTGCACAAAAACAGGAATACGACAACTGATCGTATCATAATAAATGTATGTTTTGGTTAACTACTCATCCACAGTGATTTTCACTGCTTCACTTTCTCCCTTCGCCGGCATTATCCGGATCAGGTGTTTGGGGTATGATCTCAGCCCGAAATATTAAGGCACCCCCCAATCGAGAAGTTGATCACAAAATTAAAAGAAAATAATCTATCTGCAATACAATATGATGAGAAATTGCTGCTTTGTACTTTAATGAATTTATTATGTCTATTTTGGGATGACTAGTTGAACATTGATCTCCTCACAATACTGAACCAGGTCATGGAGAATAAATGGTGGCGGAAATTCCAGTTTTATCTTTTGCCCTTCAGTGGTGGTTAACTCACCGGTTCCCTCCCAGAATACCTCTTCTCCCAAAGGTAAAAGGATAAGGTTTTTTTTCAGGCATTTCTCGCCGGCCATTGCACAATTTTTACTAACAACTGCTGAGGCTGGTCTTATGTTCAGGTTTGGTATAATGGAATAATACCAGATGCCTCCCTCCCTCCAGCTGAACATTATTTCTCCTTTCAATGTCCCTTCTTCTGCACGTTCTGAAGTATCCGAAAAATAAAAAAGCATTGTACATTCGGGAACCGGGTTTTCATCTCTTGAGCAGTTGACAATGCACAAAGAAACTAAGATGAATGCGGCAATCGTTTTTTTGTATTGCATGTTCATGGATTTTTGGTGGTTATGTTTCAGGATGAAAAACAGGAGTGTAAGGTTGCGTGAGAAACACAACAATCAGTCTTTTCTATATTACAATAGCGATATTATCGATCTTGTTGCGATGTAAATTATTCAACTTTTAATACCTCTTTGAATGCCTGAACAAATGTATCTCTGGGCAATGCTCCTTTGGCCATCTGTGGCTGACCTTTCAAAGGCACGAACAATAAGGAAGGGATACTCTGTATTCTGAATACCGAAGCAAGTTCTCTTTCCTTTTCAGTATTCACTTCATAAATGTTCAATTTACCCTGATATTTCTCAGCCAGTTCCTCAAGAACAGGGGCAACCATTTTACACGGTGCACACCAGTCTGCATAAAAATCAATCAGACAAGGTAGATCCCCATTAAAATTCCAGTCTTTTTGAGTTTCATAATCAAACACTTTCTTTTTAAAAGAATCTTTCGTAAGATGTTCTAATGCCATAATAATAGATTGTAATTTAAATTAACTTGAGTTCGAAAAATAACTCTCAATAGATCAATTGTTTAAAATAAGTCCTTTCGAGTATCCTGAGCTGTTCTAAAAATCCATTTTATATTTTAAAATCAAATAATTAAATCTGACACTTCTATTGAACTCAAGTTAAATTACATAAAATATGCAAACATATACCGGAAAACATGCAGCAATATCCGTTACAAATTGTTTTTCAAATAATCCCTCATATCATCGGGTGTTCCTATATCCAAAGAACTGCCATTTTCAAATGTCACATAATCGACCTTAAGGCCATCCCGGATCGCTGATTGAATAACATCACCCACATAAAGTTCCCTGGAATTGCCATTGTCAGTTTTTTTAATCCCGTCAGGATTCTTTACAAGGAACTCCTTCAGATAGTTATGCATATATTCGGTAAAGACGGGATTCCAAACCACGTTGGTCCAGCCAAAGTTCAGATCAGGCCTGTTCTGTTTTATTACAATATTTTTCACTTTGTTCCGGTCATCAAATTCTATCATATCCCATTTCAGGTAGTTTTCGACAGGAAAAATTCCCAGAACCACATCCGGATGATTACGATTCAATTTTTGAATTAGTTCGGAATATGCATTTTGGGGTTCAAAGAAAATATCAGGGAAACCGAGAGCAACGATTTTATCTTTCACAAAGGGATATGCCTGATCAAGTGTAAATGGAGTACCAAAAGTAAGGTTCACAATCAGATAGCCTATGTTTATTCCAAACTCAGTGCCGTCACCATAATATTCAGAAATATCCCACTTCCCCTTTCGGACAATAAAATAGATATTTTCAATGCTGGATTTTTTAAAGCATTGGATCAAATTCTCAGAGACAACAGAAATTTCCTTTCCGGAGCCGGAATAATGTATAGGGAATATTTCTTTGCTGCATGGAATTTTTCCAAGCCTGCTGGCAACGCCTCCTGCCGGGATTAATCCAATTGTATCCATAGCCAATTCTGTATATTTTATTAGTAAAGCAATAAAATTAATTCATATAAAGTATTTTTTTCCGATTAATTGTGATGTCTTTTCAAGGAAAATGATGATCCGTGATTCGTAATTGGTGACTGGTGATTGGTGAATTGACTTCGTCGAGCTCTCCCGATTTTCATCGGGATCGGTTGTTGAATCGTTTAACTGACTTCGTCAATTACCAATGTCCAACTCCCAATGTCCCTGCCTGCGGCAGGCAATTTCCAATTAATTACTGCATGTACTTCTACATTGGATATTTGTCATTGGACATTTAACATTGAAAGAATACTGATGATTATGAATCTTATTTTTCAACATCTCAATATATCAACTCCTCAACTCATCAACTACTCAACTAATCATTTAACAAACAATCCCTGCCATAAAAATTAGATTTGTATTTTTGCAAACAGTACATGAAACAATGAAGAACAAATTAACACATCCTGTCTTTCGTCTTATTTCAGACATTGCTGAAGAAAAAGAACTTACCTGCTTTGTTATTGGCGGATTTGTACGTGATCTTATTCTGGAAAGGCCTTCAAAAGATATTGACATTATTGTACTGGGCAGTGGAATAGACCTGGCCAAAGCTGTAGCTTCCCGACTCGGAAGGATAAAAGTGAGTGTATTCAGGAATTTTGGTACAGCAATGCTTCGATACAAAGAATATGAGATAGAATTCGTGGGCGCAAGGAAAGAATCTTACCGGCAAAATTCACGAAAGCCCGTTGTTGAAAACGGCACGCTTGAGGATGACCTGAAACGACGAGATTTTACCATGAATACACTGGCTTTGTCGCTGAACACATCAACGTTTGGCAGTCTTACCGATCCGTTTGATGGGTTGGATGACCTGGAAAACCGTATTATCCGAACCCCCCTTGATCCCGATACTACATACTCGGATGATCCGCTGAGAATGATGCGCGCTATACGTTTTGCAGCAGAACTCAATTTTACCATTGACAAAGTCTCACTGAAATCTATCACAAAAAACAGAAAAAGGATAACCATTGTATCGCAGGAGCGAATCATGGAAGAACTGAACAGGATAATCGCTGCCCCAAAACCTTCTTCAGGATTTAAACTGCTGGAAAAAACAGGTCTGTTATCTTTCATTCTACCTGAAATTCAGAACCTGAAAGGCGTGGAGAAAAAAAATGAACAGGCTCATAAGGACAACTTTTATCATACCATTAAAGTACTGGACAACGTAGCGAAAAAAAGCAATAATTTATGGCTACGCTGGAGTGCTTTAATGCATGATGTAGCAAAGCCTTCCACAAAAAAATTTGAACCCGGGACGGGGTGGTCATTTCATGGGCATGAATACCTTGGGGCAAAGATGATCCCGGGAATTTTCAGGCGACTAAAACTTCCCCTTGGCAATTCCATGAAATATGTACAAAAACTTGTAAAACTGCATCTTCGACCTATCGTGCTTTCGCGTGATGAAGTAACAGACAGCGCTGTGAGAAGACTGTTATTCGATGCAGGCGACGACATAGATGACCTGATGCTTCTGTGCGAGGCAGACATCACTTCAAAGAATGATACCAGGGTAAAGCAATACCTTTCTAATTTTAAGCTTGTAAGAAAAAAACTGAAAGAAATTGAAGAAAAAGATGCGATACGTAATTTTCAACCACCCATTAGCGGTGAATTGATTATGCAAACATTTAATATAGGTCCGGGTCGTAAAGTTGGAATCATAAAAAATGCGATCAAAGAAGCGATACTGGAAGGCGAAATTCATAACAATTATGAAGAGGCTTATAAATTCATGGTGATAATAGCAAAGGAATTAGGTTTGGAAAAACAGGAAAAATAAATTGAATTGTTATTTAACTCTGTTATTGTTAGTTACTATTAGAATTCAACAACAGTATGCTATAATCATCCCTCCAAAATAGCCGAAAGTTTACAGATTATTGATTCAGGGTAGAATTTATTATATTTGATATTATCAGCGTAGTTTTATTATTGTAAAGATTTCCTATTGGGAGATAAGCATGACACGGTTGAATAACCGGAACTATTTTTTAGTATGATAACAAATACATCAATCAGACATTCATGTTATCGGAAATGCAATAAACGAGTCTAATACTGATTGTCATGCTGACAAAATCCTTTTCTGTAATTCCGCTTATTATTGGTTTGTTTCTGGTTCTTACTTTTACCGGAAGCTTTGCCCGGCAAACAAAATATACAATTAGTGGAAAAGTAACAGATGCAAATTCCGGTGAAGCACTTATCGGAGTTAATGTATATCTGAAAAACATGCAGGCGGGTACAATTACCGGTTCCTCAGGCGAATACAGCTTCAGGGCTGAGTCCGGGAATTACACTGTCATTTTCAGTTTTGTCGGTTACCTTCAGAAAGAAATTAAAATAAAGTTATCGGGTAATGAAATTCTGAATGTGACCCTGGATATCAGTGAGACAGAAATTGAAGAAGTGAAAATTACCGCCCAACGGAAATTTTTCGGTAACATGGACTATGGCAGGGAAATTCCCTCAATTGATGCGGAAGCAATTTCAAAACAAAATGTGAATAATGCATCAGATATATTGCATGCCCGCCTGGCAGGCGTATGGGCTACCAAAACATCCGGAGCTCCCGGTGATCATCAGAAAATACGTATCCGCGGACAAAATTCATTCTTTTCATCTGCCGAACCTTTGTATGTTGTAGATGGAGTACCAGTGCCTATTGTTAACCTGTCCAGCCTGGGAATTTCCGATCTGAACATGCACGATATTGAAAATATTACCGTTCTCAAAGATGCCTCCTCTACTGCACTTTACGGCTTTCAGGGAGCTAATGGAGTTGTGCTGATCGATACTAAAAAGGGAACTGAAAAAGAAATAAACTTTTCTGCAAAATTCGGATTTCAATGGTTTAATAATTTTTATGATCTGATGTCATCGAAAGATCAGTTGACTTCACTCGATTCTGCAAATAGCAAGTTACGGTTCCCTCTAAGAAATATTTATCCTGAATATACCGATACTCTGTGCAGCCGTAACTGGCAAAAGGAAATATTTTCCAGGGGGAAACTGCAGGAATACCAACTTTCGACGTCAGGTTCACTGAAACCGTTCAGGTATTACTTTTCAGGTAATTATATGGATTACGTTGGAATATTGCAAAACTCAAAGTACAACCGATATACTTTTTCCACAAGACTGGGAGGATTATTCTGGAAAAGATTGGCTTTAGAAATAGCATACAGAGGAAGTGCCCAAATAAACAGAAATAATCAGGACGAATATAACGGAAACCGATTGATCTTTGAAGGCATAAACAAGTCGCCATGCCTGGAATGTACTCCTGACTCGCTTTTTTACGATGATCGAGGAAATTACCATTTGAGAATATATTATAATTATCCTCAGTTAAACAACAAAGAATTGCCACAGTCTATCATCGATAACAACACTCATGGCCTTGACATCAACACCCATGCATTGAGCGGATTTGTCAGATTGCGCATTACAGATCATATCAGCATGGATCTTATGGAATCTTTTATGATCAGGCATGCCGATTACAATTCCGGTTATACAGCTTATTATTACAATAACTATGGAAATCCTGTGAACAGGGAAATTGTCTTAAAATCCAGAGAAGACGTTATACTTCTGAATCATCAATACAATTTGTCCTATTACAATACGTTCGGGAAACATGATGTAGGGATTGTTTTAGCCGGAAGGCATTACAAAGACAACTTGTGGTGGAATGTGGATTCCATTGAAGGTACACTGAGCGAACACTTCTACCTGAGAAACTCGATGGCAGCCTATGGCCCCAAAGGTTCAGTGCTGCGCACTATGAATTCTTACCTGGGACATTTAAGTTACAATTACCGGAAAACTTATTTTATCTCTGCTATAGCAAACCTGAGCCAGATAAAAGAAGGTATTTATATCGAATATTACAGACTATTTCCTTCTGTTGCCCTGAGTTGGGAACTGGCACAGGAAAAACCACTCAGGAATTTCCGGTGGATGGACCATTTTAATTTGTTTGTCAATTGGGGAAAAAGCGGGAATTATCCGCTTAACGGGCTTGCTAACGATCTGTATGAAGATGTGCCGTATACCTTTCACGATTCAACCGGCTATTATCCTTATGTTCTGCAATTTGCAAACCACTATTTAAAACACGAAACTAATGCTGAAATCGATTATGGATTGAAAGCGTCCTTTCTAAAAAGCCGATTCTCTCTGAATGCTACTTATTTTACAAAAAATATCAGCAACCTGATTGTACAGCGTGATATTCCCGAATATTACGGAGGTGGAAAAATGTTCCTCAATATTGGTGAAATATCTGTAAAAGGTTTCGAGATAGGAATTGATATGGTTCCTGTCCAAACCAAGGATTTTACATGGTATTTACAATACAATTTTTCCACATCCTCACAGACTGTTACAAAACTATCAGAAGGGAAAGATATGCAGTTCATAGAACCTGATCCGCTTATACCCGATTTCATTATCAAAGAGGGTGACCCTCTTGGTAATATTTACGGATACCGAGTGACCGGAAAATGGACGGAAGACGACGAGCATACTGATAACAATTACTATATTGAATACTGGGGCTTAAAATTTGTAAATGCCGACAGTTCGAATTATATTCTTGATGAAAATGACAAAATGATCATAGGAAATTCAATTCCTGATTATACCTGGAATTTTTCCAGCTCCTTCCGGTATAAAGATTTTGTACTGGATATGGTTTGGTATGCTGCGATAGGAGTCGATAAATTCAACGCAACACGCGCCGCTACCATCATGACCGGTAACAACCGGGATATTAACAATTATATAAACGACAGCATTCTGGCTGTCAGAAACAAATACATGTATGAATCTTCTGAATTCATTGATGATGCCGGATTTGTCAGGTTAAAAACCGTTACACTTTCTTACGAACCTTCAAAGCCTCTGATCAGGAATGTCGGCATGCAATTCTCATTGAGCTTTGAAAATCTGATCACAATTACACAGTACAGGGGATACGACCCGGAAGCCACAATATTTACCGACAACAATTTTTCTGATAACTCGATCGATCGTGGATCATATCCCAGTCCAAAAGCAGTGTATATTACAGTAAGCCTGAAATTCTGATACTTTTTGCATTTACTATTTCCAGTCAGATAATATGATCAGGAATGAAACCTTTTTTTTTAACAGCTTTGTAATTTTAAAATAACTGATATTACGAAAAACCTACACTACAGGAATATAATAAAAGCATGTTACTTTTTTGTAATTACCGTAAACAGATCACGTAAACATTCCATGATTGATTATGCACCTGTTTTTAAATCAATTGCCTAAATTCGGGTTCAACCGGATATCTCCCTCCGGAATAGGAAAAAAGTATGCACTTTTATCAAAGGTTTCCGGAGGCCCTCCTTCGTTGGGGTGCCTTAAATTGGGCAAATCCTCCACCATTTCAAGCCGTACCAGGTCGAACCAGCGGCCTTCGGGTTCGCCACACAACTCCCACGCCCGCTCCCACACCACCGAATCCGCAAAAACTTCGGGCGACAGGCCAGGTTGCAGGTCATAAACCGAAGAAGAATACAAGTCAACATTGTGTGCCCTGCGGCGGATCCTGTTCACGCATTCATAAGATTTTTCATTGAGTTGCCCCGATCGTGCCGAAGCTTCTGCATAGGTGAGGAGAGTATGAGCGTAACGAAAAAGGTAGGTTCTTGTTGACCCAAAATAAAAATAGGTGTTTTTAAACCAGGTATTATTTGGATAAAATATATCATATGATATAATATAAGGGTCGTAATAGAATTTTCGAATGCCAATACGGTTACATGGATCTATCTGATCAATATGAACATATCCGGTATCGGAAGTATCAAAATCGGGTGGAAAATAGATGGAATTGAAGAAACTGATCTCTTTACGGTAACCGGACGGGTATGTATTATAGAAATTCATTTCTGCGCAGGGATAAAAAATACGCAGATATTCATCAGGATTTAACATAAAACTCCAACCATACCAATCCAAGTTGTAAAAGAATCCAACATAATCAAGATTTACTTCATTAAGATTTGAACTGTATTCAGGGTTTGCATGGTACAAAGAGAAAACGGATTCTTTATTATAAAGATGATCTTTATCCCACACCCAGCTGAAATCTTCAAGCAAACCAAAACCAAAATAATCAGCACTGTCAATTATTTCTCCGGCTGTTTCCATCGATAATTCGTATTTTGATCCGTCATTTGCCGGATAACCTGCCCAGCTTAAATACACCTCTGCCAATATAGCCTTAGCCACACCTCGATGTGGAGTTTCATAAGGAATACGTGATACTATATTATTTTCAGGAAGCAATAGCATGGCTTTTTGTAAATCGCTTCGAATGAATTCGTAGATTTCAGAAAAAGATGGTTTCTCTACTGTATAGGATACATCATTGTCAGCTATTAATGGAATTTGACCGTAAATTCTGGTGAGTCTGAAATGACAATATGCACGAATCAGAAAGAGTTCACCCAGGATTATCCTGGTAGGTTTTTCTTCGGGAAATAAAGAATACTGATCCAATATATTATTCACTGAAGCTAGTACCGAATAGAAGTTATCCCATTCCAGATTAGTTTTTATCTCATACTGATATTCCTGCCAACAGCCAATCATTTCTGTCATATTATACAAGCCACTGTAAGTCGGTGGCGAATTGTTGATATCATCTCCCTTTGTGTATGCATAATGAGCAGGTATATCATCGAATACACTTACAAATTTTCCATATGCTCCGCCTGTAGCTATTAACAGCTGATCATAATTTTGGATTTTACCTATTGGAATATCTTCTTCGTGGAATAGGTTTTCGCAACCGACTAAAAGAAAAAGCAATATAAATAAGGAATGTTTCGTCATGGAATATCACTTATTCCTCAAATTCGGATTTAACCGGATATCTCCCTCCGGGACAGGAAAAAAGTATGCGCTTTTATCAAATGTTTCCGGTGGCCCTCCTTCGTCAGGGTGCCTTAAACCGGGCAAATCCTCCACCATCTCAAGACGTATCAGGTCGAACCAGCGGCCTTCGGGTTCACCTGCCAGTTCCCATGCCCGCTCCCACACCACCGAATCGGCAAAAACTTCGGGTGACAGACCAGGTTGTATGTCATAAACCGAAGGAGTATATATATCTACATTGTGCGCCCTGCGGCGTATCCTGTTCACGCATTCATAGGCTTTTTCATTGAGTTGCCCCGATCGTGCCGAAGCTTCGGCATAGGTGAGCAAGGTATGGGCAAATCGAAATACATATATTCTGGGATTACCTGCTAAAAAAATTAGATAAGAAGAACCTGGATAATATTGGTTCATTGAAACTTCATAAGGCTCATAATAAAACTTGCGACAGCCAATCCTGTTGCATATATCTACTTCATCGAGATAAAGATAACCGGTATCTTTATCACTGAATTCAGCAGGAACATATATGGTGGAATAAAAACAGATTTCTTTTCGGTAGTTCCGAGGATACTTGTTGTAAAAATTTACCTCCGTACAATAATAAAATAAGCCAATATACTTTGAATTTGGATTTATCATAAAACATTGGTCATAACTATTCTCAAAGGAAAATCCCAAATAACTTTTATTTATCTCATCCATAATTGTAGACCTTTCCGGATTGGCATAGTATAAAGCAAAAACCGATTCTTCATTAAAATAATGTTCCTTATCCCATAAATGTGCGAAATCACTTACCATGCCCAAACCAAAATAATCTGCACTGTCAATTACCTCACCTGCCTCGCTCATTGCAAGTTCGTATTTCGATATATCTTTTACCGGATACCCTGCCCAACTTAAGTAAACTTCGGCCAGCAGTGCTTTGGCTGTTCCACGATGTGGGGTTTCATAAGGAAGACGTGCCTTTGCATTGTTTTCAGGAAGTAATGCCATTGCATTGTTCAGATCACTCTCGATGAATTTATAAATATCTGTAAAAGATGATTTTGATACCGTGTAAGAAATATCAATGTTATTAATTACAGGTACTTCCCCATAGGTACGCGTTAACCTGAAATAACAGTATGCTCTTATATAAAGCACCTCACCCAGGATACCTCTTATTCGCTTATCCGATATAGATGATAGGTTGTACTGATTTAAAATATTATTTACAGAAGCGATTATTGAATAAAGTTTTTCCCACGCAACTGAAGTGCTCCAATTTAAGTCACCCTCATTCCAGCAATCTTTGAGGCCATAAAATCCACTATAATTCGGCGTACTATTATTCAGATCATCCCCTTTAAGAATTGAAAGATTAAAGTAACTCGCATTAAATGCATCCGAAAGCTTCCCATAAACCCCATTGGCCGCCTGTTTCAGTTCATCAGGATTTTTTATCTCACCAATGGATATTTCCTCTTCGTGAAATATTTTTTCACAACTGGTTAACAAACAAACCGCAAGTATACATAAAAATGAAGCTTTCACATTTAAATATTCATTCACAATGAAATCAAAATTAATACCTTTAATTTAATAATGTTTAATAAGATTAAATTACGACTATTTTCAATTGATTTAAACATGCAGGAATTTGAAGGATCTTTATTCAATTAATATTTGTATGAAAATGGCAGTCATTACAATATCCCTGAATAAGTTAATTTATTAAGTTCAATACAATTAGAAATCAAATCCATGCCCGTCCCTTACTTTATCGATATGCACTGTCATCCTTCGCTGAAGCCTTTTGGGAGGAGCTTTGATAGTAACAGGAACAGTTCTGATACACGGTCCGACAGCAGCTACTGGCATCAGGACCGTCCGAATATCATCACCCAATTTCTGAATATTGCCTTAACCGTGACAGAGTGTTTTATAAAAACGCAACGGATTTCCTGAGATGTAATTTTGTTTGACGGGATTTATCTTAATAACTCTGGCTAAGCCCCTGCTTTGGCCTCATTGTATTTTACCTGCATTTGCAATACACCTTTGTGAAATTCAGGGAATCTTGTCCACAGGTCTTTTTCACAAGCCTGCAGCTCGGTACATTCAATACAACAATCGAATCCCTTTTCCTGTACACAGGCACGCACAGGGCAATTTGCAGCGACAACACCTTCCGGTTTATCCGGACTTTTGCATCTGTAGCAGAAAACCTTTTCCGGATCGAACTCCAGTCCGTACCTTTCTTTGATGTTCCATAGTTCATAAGCTGCCTTCTTCTTCTCGTCATCATTCTCTATGGTTGCAATATATAACGGACAATCAGGAGGACACGAATATCCGCAATATTCCAGTTTTTTCGGATCGGGAACACCTTCCTCTCCAAATGATCGGCCAAATGTTGTGATTTGCGGGCAAAGCGCAAAGACACCGCATGCCATGCAGAGTTTTGAGCTGTCCTTTAAAAACTCGCGGCGATTGGATTTGTTTTTCATGTCTGTGGTTTTTTAGAAATTATACCGCCAAGCGTTTATAAAGAAAAGACAATTTTCGGTAAAAATATACGTATTTTGTGATTGGTAAATGGTAATTGGTGAATCGTGATTGGTAATTGGTGATTGGTGAATGGTGATTTGTGATTTGTAAGCAGTAATCAGTATTCGGTATTTAGTAGTTGAGTTGTTTAACTGTGGAATTGTGTAATCGTTAGAAATGATTAATCGATGAATCG
>CAYORG010000039.1:0-5154 GCA_964406315.1 uncultured Bacteroidales bacterium
CTTAACACATCCTGGTTTTTCATGAAACCTTCTTCGGAGAATTTCCATCCTACGGATACTGACGGGAAAAAACCAACCCTTTGATCAGGACCGAATTTTGAATTCTGGTCTCGTCTCAGATTTGTGGTTAACAAATATCTCCCTTTGTAGTCAAGGTTGATCCTTCCAAAATAGGCATCGGTAGCAACTTCCTGGTCATTATCCAAACTGGTTAAGATAAACTCTCCCGCATCCAGTGATGCACCAAAATAATGCATTTCACGCTGTTCACCCATCAGGTCATATCGGGTACCTGTTACGCCTTCATTCAGGTAGTAGGTTGCTTCATACCCGCCCATCAATTTCACATTCAGTCCGCCAACCGAGAAATCATAGGTCAAGGTATGCTGCCAGGACCAACCCCAGTTCCTGTGATGATCGCGCCTGATAAAGGGATCGTCGTTGTTGTTGCTGGAATTGTAGAAATAGGCTTTGGTAAATTCCCTGCTGTGACCAAAATCAATATTTCCGCCAAGAATGGTTTTATACGTCAGCCCTTTGATGATATCGGCTGACAGGCTGATATCTCCCATCGCCCTGTATTCGGGAACATCCCTGTCGGTAACATCTATGATAACGTAAGGATTATCGATATTTGAGAATGGTGAGGTATTCCAGTTGCCTGCAGTATCATAGGGAGTGATCATAGGATGCATCTGGTATGCCTGCACAACCGGAGATTCATAGGCATGGTTGTACTGCCAGGTCTGGAATCCTGAATAATTTTCATTGGATAAAGTCAGGTTTTGTCCGACTGAAAATATTTTGCTCAACCTGTGATTGGAATTCAATCTCAGTGTAAGCCGGTTGTATTTTGAATTTGGGATTACACCTTCCTGGAAATAATACGATGTACTGAATCTGTATGTAGAAGATTCATTTCCTCCCGAAACGGCAAAATTAATATTATGGATGGGAGCATTCCGGAAAACCTCATCCTGCCAGTTTACATCCGGAAGATATTGAGCAGTGTCTTCCGGCCATGGGACAACATCCTCCAGTTGATTGTACGTTTCAATAAACTGGGCCGTATTCATCATGTCTATTCTTTCATGAGGATTCTGAAATCCATAATAATAATCAAGTTCTGCCTTGATCTTTCCTTCCTGTCCTTTCTTGGTCGTGATCAGGACAACCCCGTTACCACCCGATGCCCCGTAAATAGCCTGGGAAGAAGCATCTTTCAGTACTTCAACAGACTGAATGTCATTCGGGTTTAAAGCGCTCATAGCATACATGGAAGAAGGCACTCCGTCAATAATAACCACCGGATCTCCTCCGTTGATGGAGCTAATACCCCTGATACGAATCACAATATCCGATCCGGGAGCTCCTGTCTGAGAAGAAACCTGTACTCCTGCAGCTCTACCCTGCAATGCCTGGTCAACACCGGCAACCGGCACTTTAGCAAGTTTATCACCTGATACGGAAGCAATAGCACCTGTCAGGTCGCTTTTTTTCTGTACACCGTATCCTGTTACAACCACTTCGTCAAGGCCTATTATGTCTTCGACAAGTGTGACATTGATTTCAGTGGAATTGCCAACAGGAATCTCTTCTGACAGGTAACCTATAAAGCTGAAAACTAACACATCCGAGGGTTCAACATCCAGAGAGAAATTACCATCCATATCGGTAATTGTCCCTGTGGTGGTTCCCTTAATAAGAATTGATACTCCCGGTAAGGGATCATTGGTAGTGCCGTCAATTACTTTACCAGTGACTTGTTGCTTTTCCTGCAAAACATCATTAGCATATACACCCTGCATGCTAACAATGAGAACAGAAAATACAAACAGCACTGTCAAAGCAAATCTTGAAGCGGTCCTACCTGACAAAATTGTTTGAATAAAATCGTTTCTCATAGGTATTAAGGTTAAAGTGATTATAAATAAAAATGTCATTCTTCACAGTTTAATTTACATAAAAATAATCAGCAGCATAATTGACATTATGATCCCAATCATAATTAATATCTCAATCAAAAAAAGTTGCCGAAGCTTTTTATCTTTTTTCAAATTTATTGGTTTTAGGCGCAAAAAGAAAAACAGGTTAAAGATAATATGAGATTCAGGTTCTACCTTGTGCTAATGTCTCAAATGTATTCTCTAATGTCTCTTTTTTAGCGTTATCTATGAGATTCATTGATAATTTCGGAAAACTTCTGCAGAAAAAAATCAGCTTCTATTCAGAAATTGAATTGGTTTGATAATTTTTTTCAGCAAAGTCTGTAGGCGACATCCCAAATTGTTCTTTAAAACTTTTAATGAAATACGATCTGCTTTTAATTCCAATTTCATACAGAATTTCAGATACTGTTAACTGACCTTTAATAAGCAACTGGGCGGCACGTTTCATTCTGAGAGTTCTGATAAATCCACTGGGAGAAACACCTGCCAGTCCATTAAATTTTCTGTGCAAATGTGAACGACTCATTCCTATTTCTTTACTAAACATGTCCACGCTGTAATCAGGATCCGAAATATGCTTTTCAACAATAGCAATTGCTTTCTTAATAAATTTCTCATCAACCGATGTAATTGTTATACCGGCAGGTTCGAGTGTAACGCTTTTGCTATACTTATCCCGAAGCTGTTTACGTGATTCGAGAAGGTTTTTCACCGTTGACCTGAGGATTTTTGTATCGAAAGGTTTTGTAATGTATGCATCTGCCCCTGTATTTAATCCCTCAAGTGCATCTTCAGTAGTCACTTTTGCAGTTAATAAAATGAGTGGTATATGAGATGTGTTCTCATTTGTTTTGATCTTCCTGCAGAATTCAATTCCGTCCATCTCCGGCATAAGAACATCACTTATGATTAAATCCGGGTGTGTTTCATTAAGATTACAAAGGGCTTGTTCTCCATTTTCGGCTTCGAAAATAATGTATTCGGGGAAAAGATTTTTTAAATGAGAACGAAGATCCTTGTCATCTTCAACCAATAGTATTTTTGAATTTTTATCCTGTTTATCAATATGCAGTATTCCATTTGCAGCTTCTCTGGCAGAGGGCAATTCAGAATCAGGCTCCAGATCATAGATATCAAGTGTTATCGTTTTCTCTCCTTTGTCTGCATCATCAATTTCTGAAGTTTTAAATAATTCCCTGGCATGGGGAAGAAGGATCACAAATTGAGTTCCTTCCCCGTTATTACTGGAAATCTGTATACTGCCATGATATGCATTTATCAATCCGTTTACAATGGCAAGACCGATCCCAAAACCTCCAGTATCCATATTTTTACCTGATCCGCTTCTGTAAAATTGTTCGAAAATTTTTCCCTGATCCTGTTCGCTTATACCAACTCCGGAATCCTTAAAAACAAGCTTAACATAGCCATTATCAATTTGATTTTCTCCATTACCAATTGCAATTTCAACATCAATCTGACCTCCGTTTTGCGTATATTTTAATGCATTTGAAATAAGGTTATAACAGATCTTTTCAATTTTATCACCATCAAAAAATCCGTAATACGTCTCCTGATTCGAAGTAAAATTGAATTTAATGTTCCTTTTTAATGCCGGCCATCTGAATAAAGTTACTATTTCCTTAATGAAGCCAACAATATCTCCCCGACTTACTCTCAGGTCAAGATGATCAGATTCAATTTTTGAAATATCAAGCAATTGATTGATCAATCTTAATAACCTCCTGGCATGTATTTGAATTACATTAATTTGCTGCTTTATAGCAGGTTGTATATTAATATCAGATAACAACGCTTCCAGAGGACTAATAATCAAGGACAATGGCGTACGAAACTCATGGGATATATTCGTATAAAATTTTGTTTTCATTTTATTCAACTGATCAAGCTTTTCCTTTTCAACATCCTTAAGAATCAGCTGATGCTGAAGAGTCGTACGCGCAACGATTAACCTTCTTAAGAAAAGAATTGATATGGAAATCAGTGCAAAATACAGAAGGTATGCCCAGAAAGTTCTGTACCAGGGAGGTAAGATAATGATCTCCAGATTTTTCGGATTTTCATTCCACAATCCACTGGAATTGCTTGCTTTCAACCGAAATATATATTTGCCCGGATCAAGGTTCGTATAAGTTGCTGAACGATTGTTATCAACATAGTTCCAGCTTTCTTCAAAACCTTCAAGCATATAAGCATATTGTGTTTTTTCAGGAATTAAATAATCCAGGGAAGAATAATAAATAGTGAAAACGGAATGTTTGTATTTTAGCTTAATCTGATCCATTAAGCTGATATGTTTATCGATGTATATTTCATCACTCTGTGGACTAACCTGAATTTTATTAAAGACTAAAAAATTGGTTATTATAACATCCGGAATAGTAGTATTGATCTTAATAGAACGAGGATCAAAACTATTGAGTCCGTTATTGCCTCCAAAGATTAAGAAACCGTCGGACGTCTTTAGTGCTGATCGCCTGTTAAATTTATTCCCCTGCAAACCATCACTTACATCAAAATTGACAAATTCAGGATTTTCAGGTACTTCTGTGCCATGAACAAACTTTGAAATTCCATTATTCGTACTGATCCATATGTTTCCGTCATCATCTTCTAGTATGGCATGTATTACATTACTGGGTAAGCCTTGACCGATCTGATACTGAGTGAAACCGGAATCAACAGGATGAAATAAATTCAGACCGCTCTCCGTTCCGAGCCAGATATTCGATTTCGAATCTTCAAATATTACAATGGCACCATCGTCGCTGATCGAATTTGGATTCGATTCGTCAGAATAAAAATTTGTAAATTTTTCCCTTTCTCTGTCAAATAAACTGACTGCATTATATGTTAAAACCCAGAATCTGTTCTTATTGTCAATGTGCAATTGTCTGACCCAATCGCCTGAAATGGATAATGGATCTAAATTATCATGCACATAAACTTTAAAAGAGTTGTTTGTTGTATTGAACGAATTCAATCCTCCGCCCATAGTAGCTATCCACAATATTCCATCCTCATCTTCCAGAATGCAGAATATGTTATTGTTTGATATTGCATTCTGATCTTCTTCAGTATGCTGAAAATGAGTAAATTGTTGTTTTGCAGTATTGTATTTATTCAAACCTCCTCCCCAGGTTCCGATCCAGAAGTTCCCGTTTCTGTCTTTCTCTATTGCCCA
>CAYORG010000039.1:5254-8145 GCA_964406315.1 uncultured Bacteroidales bacterium
AGTGAAAATATCGAATTGTGACTCAGCTCAGTTTTTAATTCATCATTTTTGATAGGATGAAATACCTGTTTACCATTATAAAACTCTTTTAAATTAAGTAATATCAATCCATTATTTTCGGTACCAATCCATAAGGTCGAATCAGCACTCTGTAAAAGTGACAGAATAGTTCCTTTAATCAGAACATTATCCATATGGACATTCAGTCGACGAAATGCTTTGCTTTCAAGCCTGTCATAATAAATCAGACCATAATCCCTGGTCCCAACCCAATACGTGCCATTGCAATCCTGAACAATACACGTTATAGCATCAGGATCATAAGGCAATGCCTCATCGAATACCTCATAAAATTTTTTAGAATACTTATCAAACTCGCTGATCCCATATGGACTATTCAGAATAATCCTATCATCCATGGTAACAAATACCTCCTGGTGACCATTATTGATATCCGACGAATCGGGATATTGAATATAATTTCTGAATGCGCCTGAATCAGGAAGGTAATGAAAGAAGCCCGAGAAAGATCCAAAATACAGGTTGCCTTCATTGTCCTCAACAATATCGGTAAAATTATTCACGGGCCAGTCCGGGTAATAGACAAAGCAATCCTTATTGCGATCATAAATGCTTATGCCCCTTGATGTAGTTACCCATAAATTGTTTTTGCTGTCTTCAAATATCTCTCTTACATTGTTACCCGGCAAAGTGAAATAATCACCTGACATACTTTGGTAGAGTTTCAATTCAAAACCGTCATAACGATAGACCCCATCATGTGTTCCAAACCACATAAATCCGATATAATCCTGAATAATGGAAGTAATCCATGCCTGTGTCAATTCATTGTATGAGTCAATCTGTTTTATCTGGTAAGTAGTCTCATTACCTGAAGAAAAGATACAGGTCAAACAAAAAATCAACAACCATAAGAGTTTTTTCCGGAAACGGGAAAAATTCATATACTGCTTGCTTTTATTAACAAGTATAAGATACGTTTGTAATAATTCAGGGATCAAATGCATATCCTCACCACCGGCTATTATTTGAAAAACTCCAATTGATCATCCAATCCATTATATAAGACAAATCTCACATTGAATATTCTTAGTTCACCAGGAAAAATAAGAGATCTTTTTCCTCATTTACTAACGCAGTTCAACCTTGGCAGTCAGGACTATTCTATCTGACGAAGGGCCGACCAGAATTTCAAATGTACCCGGTTCGGCTGTCCATTCTTTCAATTCAGGATTCCAAAATGAAAAATCTTCTTTGCCAAGTACAATAGAAATACTTTGCTTTTGTCCGGGATCAAGAATAACCTTTTCAAAACCTTTCAATTCTTTCACAGGTCTGGATACAGAAGATTCAACATCTCTGACATAAAGCTGTGCAATATCAGACCCTCTCTTTTCTCCTGTATTCTTAACTTCAAACTTCACGATTACTTTTTCTTCGATACGAAATGAAGATTTTGAAACCTCAAGATTTTCATATTGGAAATTTGTATAGCTAAGGCCATGACCAAAAGCATACAGTGGTTTGATGTTTTCTCTCTCATACCATCGATACCCGATAAATATGCTTTCATTATACACAAGGTCATATACCTCTCTTGTTTTTTCTTTTCCATCATGCCATCCAATATAAATGTCTTCTCCCTCAGGTATATATCCATAACCCGGTGAATCCTTAAAATCCCGTTCAATGGTCACCGGAAGTTTACCTGATGGATTCACTTTCCCCGTAATGATCTCAGCAACAGCTTGTGCTCCATTCTGCCCCGGATACCAGGCATATAGTATGGCTGCAACTTTTTCGTTCCATCGGCTCATATTGATACCACTACCCGAATTTACAACTACAATCGTATTTGAATTCAATTCAGCCATACGAACAATTTCCCGGTCCAACGTTTCAGGCAGATCAAATGGCCGGTCCGAACCTTCACTATCGAATGTTCCGATGTTTAAAACTACTGCATCTGAACTTGCTATCTCCTCATCGGAAGGTTCCTTATTAACAATCAGATTTTCCCCGTAAAGGCCTTTCAAAGCATCTCTTAGTACAATATGGTTATATCCTTTCACAGTAGCAGCACCGCCTCCGCCAGCTACCCTGTCAATATAATCTCCGGTTAATAACACTTTTTTTGTTGTATCGAGGAGAGGCAGAATATCATTTGCATTACGCAAAAGCACAATTCCTTCTCTTGCTGTTTGAAGGGCTACTTCTTCGTGCTCTTCAAATGTTGAGAGGAACTCATCTTCCTGGACCCGATCAAACGCATTCATTGCATAGAAAGTACATAAAATACTCCTTACCATTCTATCAATTTCCTCAACCCGGATCAAGCCCTGCTCAAGTAAATCCTTTGCATCCGCGGTTGCCACCCTGTATGGCATTTCCAGATCCTGCCCTGATTTTATGGTTTTCACTCCATCGTATACCGACCACCAGTCTGTCATCACAAGCCATTTGAATCCAAGCTGGCCGCGCAATAAGTCATTGATCACATACTCCGATTGTCCGCACCATTCTCCGTTTACCAGGTTATACGATGTCATTACCGCCATGGCTCCGGCATCAATTCCTGCTTTAAAAGCTTTTGTATAGATCTCATGAAGCGTTCTTTCATCAACAACTGAATTGCTCTTTCTTCTGAAATAATCTGTATTATTTGCAACAAAATGTTTTAACGTGGCAATGGTTCCAGTATTCTGCAGACCAACAACATAATTTCTTATCATTTCTCCGGCTAGAAACGGATCTTCTCCGAAATATTCAAAATTCCTTCCGCATTGAGAGATCCTGTAAATATTCATCCCAGGACCCAAAAGGACAGGTATACCTGCAGCCCTGCACTCCTCACCTATAGCTTTTGCATA
>CAYORG010000039.1:8245-28130 GCA_964406315.1 uncultured Bacteroidales bacterium
CCCTGAGGTGTACGCCCTGTGTGGCATCGGCAAACATGACCGGCGGTATGCCAAGTCGGGGAACCGCTTGTGTAAAAAATATCCTGTCACCGCCAATAAAGGATATTTTCTCATCAAGAGTCATCAGGTTGACCATACTGTCGGCCCATTGATACGCCACTTCATAACTTACCGGAGGCTTAAATGATTCTCCTTCCTCCATGATAATTTCCGTTTTGCAACTCAACAATCCAGATGCAATACTCAATATCCAAAACAATCCGGTGTATTTCCTCATAATTTTCTTCAGTTTATATTCTACTTAAATATAGAAATATTTTTGTAACCTGCTTGATCTATTTCCCATAAATCAATGACAAACATACGACAGTAACAAACAGCAATAAACGGTTTAATGCGACTTATACACTTACCCTGTTAAGTAAAACTTCGAACTTTCTTTTATTTAACCCGAAATATTTTATTTATTTACAACTCGTGTTATTAAAAGTACATTTATGAAAAACCTATATCACATGAAAAAGCTTATTCTTTCTTTAGCAATCTTTTTTTTCGCTTTAAATTCAGGCCTGTCGCAAATCGGGACCGATACGATCAGCGGGGATTTGGAAATGGCCTATTGTCTATTGACAAGCAGGTCCATATATGGAGGAAATATGTGGGTATACGGAGAATGCCGTTCCGATAACAGCGAAGTAGGAGGGGAAAATATGAATGATACGCCTGACTGGCAGAAGGCAATGCTTTTCAACGCTGAAACCGAAGATACCTATATTAAAATGCTCTGGAATAAATTATTTAAGATCGTATTTTTCAGCAACAGGGTCATTGCGGAAGCTCCTAACAGTTCCCTTACCCAGGAAGCACAGGACAGATATATTGGAGAAGCACAATTTCTTAGGGCATTATCGTATTTTAACCTGGCGGTATTATTTGATTCCGTACCCATATGCACTGAAATGTTTGATTGGTTACTAATGGGTCAAATCATTTATCAACCTACCAGTCCGATGTACGAAGTATTCGAACAGGTAAAATTGGATCTGAATGCAGCCGCGTCTGCTCTTCCTGCCCGGAGTGCACTGGGAACAGGCGAGGAATTCAGGGCCACTTCAGGTGCTGCAAAAGCCTTGTTGGCAAAAGTCTGGTTATACCAATCATCTTATGCAAAAAATTATCCCTGAGATCCCCGTTTTGAAGGAATGGTACAAAACTGGGATCATGCCGCAGACCTTGCAGACGATGTAATTCATTCCGGTGAATACAGCCTGATGGGCGGAACATTTAATACATGGTGGGACAATTCCTATCTTTACCCGGGTGAAACACCGGCTTTCCGGTATGTTTTTACTGTAGACGGAAACAACAGCAGTGAATCAGTATTTGCAGCACAAAAACATACGACAGGATATTCTGAAGACGGTGGAAATGAAATTACAATCTGGACAACCGGCCGGCATTTTGATGATAACCAGGGTGGCACTGCCCTTAGAGGTTGGGGATTCAATATTCCGACACAAAATCTTGTGAATGCATTTTCTGAAGAGACCGGCAATCCCGAAGATGATCCGAGGTTTTCTGTTACAGTCGCAGAAGAAGGAGATTCTGCCTGGCTAAATATCCAGGATGTAACGGATTGGTACAAATTTGATTTTGACTATGCCGGATATGTAGACAGGGCATGCCGCAAATATGAGTGCTCTCCGGATGAATTCTGGAGCAGTGGTGTTTCTGTATTTGACGGACCAATGAATATCCCTGTCATTCGGTATGCCGATGTGATCCTGATAGCTGCCGAAGCGGAGTTTCAATTGGGCAATAATGCAGCGGCTCTTGACCTGATCAATATGGTCAGAACCAGGGCTAATGCATCAGGGTCTACCGGATATCCCCAGGCTCTTTCCACCCTGACATTCGAGGATATTGTGAAGGAACGACGTCTTGAGCTGGCTCTTGAAGGACATCGTTTTTTCGACCTGGTAAGGTGGAATTATGCTCATAACACTCTCAACGGATTATACCGGGAAACCTGGGATCAGAATGTAACTTTTGAACCGGGAATTGACGAATTTCTTCCCATCCCTGACGGAGTGCTGGGAACACCATCAGGCATCATTCAGACAGAAAACAGGGAAAATGCAGGATTTTATTTTTATCCTAATCCTGTTGAGGATAAGATCACGATTGTGAAAAACCATGAGTTTACAGAGATAGAACTTTATGATCTTAACGGGAACATCATTCTCTCTGAAAATCCTGAAAGCAATGCTGTAAGTTTTGATTTAAGTCACCTTCCCGGGGGAGTTTACTTTATAAGGATTTCAAACGATGAGACCATCCGGACCAGGAAATTCATAAAACAATAGCATAAAAACTGGTTTGAAAATAAAGCTGCCTTGTATGAGGTTGCTTTTTTCTTATTATCCTTTTTGGAAACAAGTTCCCTCAACAGGGGTAGTGTTGTTCGCCCCGAATTCTTCGGGACTCACGAGTTCGTTTTGGTGAACTTAACAAAGAAAAAGCCCTGCCAAATGCCTTTTGAGATTGCTATAGCTTAATAAAAATTTTAAAAAAGGCAAATATATGCTCGTCATCCGTAATTAATCCGGTAATTTTCTTAAATTAAATTCATAATAGTAATCAGGCCCTAACTTAAATACTATTGGAAAATTTCTTTAAAATCCTCATTATTGCTGCATTTGCAGGCGCTCTGTTAAAAATTATTGCCTATAGATTACGCATACCTGCCATCATTACCCTATTAATTGGGGGTATAATCCTTGGACCGGAGGTTACAAATATTATCGATCCCACTGCATTAGGCGAAGGCCTGAAATTTATTGTGTCAATCTGCATTGGCATCATCTTGTTTGAAGGCGGTTTATCGCTTGAGATCCAGGGCTACAGAAAGGCCCCGAGCCTGATAAGAAAACTACTCAGCCTGGGAGTGCTTATTACATGGCTTCTCACCGCAGCAGCAGCCCAATTTTTATTGGGATACTCCTATGGTTTTTCTCTGCTGCTTGGAAGCCTGATAATAGTAACCGGGCCCACAGTTATTTCGCCATTATTGCAGCAAATTCAGGTGGAAAAAAAGCTTAAACACATTTTAAACTGGGAGGCGGTATTAATTGATCCGATAGGAGTTTTTATTGCGCTTCTGTGTTTTGAATGGCTTACTATCGAAGGCTCAAATCTAAATCAACTTATTGGCCTTTCATTACGTTTTATAACAGGGACAAGTATCGGATTTGCAGGTGGATTGTTACTGTTTTATCTGTTTAAAAAAAGAATAATACCGGTAGCGCATAATATAACCTTTACATTATCCTTTATTTTTTTATTGTATTTCATAGCAAATTATATTTCCTATGAATCCGGCTTGCTGGCCGTTGTGGTTGCCGGTATTACCTTCGGCATAAAAAAACCTCATGGATTCAGTAATATAAAACATTTTAAAGTAGAACTTTCAGAACTGGCACTTGCGATTTTATTTATTATATTGGCAGCCAACCTTAAGATCACCTATTTTCTCAATTTAGGCTTAAAAGAAATACTTCTTATTGCATTCGTTGTTTTTCTCATCCGTCCGATCAATATTTTTGTCTGTGCATATAAGAGTTCATTAAACTTTAAGGAAAAGTTATTTTTATCATGGATTGCTCCCCGTGGAATTGTTGCTGCGTCTATTGCCTCTCTGTTTGCCATTGAACTCAGAAAGTCAGGCTATGAAAATGCAGTTTTCCTTGAAATATTTGTATATAGTATTATTGTCTTAACGGTAATAATTCAGGGACTCACAGCCGATCCGATATCAAAACTATTAGGGTTGAAAATTGATGAAGAAAACGGATGGCTTATAATAGGTGCCCATCGCTTATCCCGTCGGATTGCCAAAATAATAGAATCAAATACTGGTCAGAAATGTTTTCTGATCGATACAAATTACAAATTAGTGATGAATGCCCGTAAACAAAACCTGTATGCTGTTCACAACGATGCCCTGATACCTGAAGATACATCAACTGAAATCCTGTCTTCTGTAAAAAATTTACTGGTTCTTACCGATAATGAAGAGCTAAATGTGATGATATGTGAAAATTGGTTAATATATATAAAAAGGGACCGGATGTTTCGCTGGACCGAAAAAGAACCTGAAAAGAAACAGGCAGGCAAACCCATCTGGGAGTTTTTAGAGAAACCTTCCCAAATTTCTTTGGATCTGAAACAAAGTGATCTCGAACTGAAGGTGCAAACCGGCGAAAATGATAAAAAAAGAATACTGCTTTATGATTGTGTACTTTTTGAAATCAATAAAAACGGTATAAGCTTCCCAAAAGTATCTCAAAGCCAAGGTTAAAGCTTAATGATACAAGAAGATAAGATTCAGCAAATGCCTCTTGGAGGGTAGTGTTGTTCGCCCCGATTCCTTCGGGGCTCACGAGTCTGTTTTGGAGAGCTCTGCTTCAACCTTATTCTGAATACCTCTGTACGAATAATTTCCGATAATTGAAATTTCATTGTCCAACCTGATGTATCAAGTGAATTATGCGAAATGAATCTTTACTCTAAGTGCGTTGTAAAAATTTAAAGAGAATAAGTGAAGGATTAAATAGTCTATTAGTTACCATCTCCAGGTACTCAAAAGAAAAGCTATATACACTTAATTAACAACTTTTATAAGTATACATCTTGCTATTTACAAAATAATGTGGTAATTTTATACCACACTATGAAAACACATTAAACCTACCAACAACATGAAAAAATTAGGTGAATACATAAAGGAATTAAGAATTAAGAATCAAATCACTTTAAGAGAATTCTGTAAAAGATCAGGACTTGACCCAAGTAATTGGAGTAAAGTTGAACGGGGTATAAACGCTCCCCCAAAAAGCAAAGAAGTCCTTGAGATTATTGCTAAAGCTTTGGACTTAACAGTGAATAGTTCAGAGTATAATCAATTATTTGATTATGCTATGATTGATTTTATTCCTACAGAGTTGGCTGAAGATTCTAATGTACTTGAGAAATTACCTCTCTTCTTCAGAACAGCCAGGGGTGAGAAACCCACTGAAGAAGAGCTCAAGGAACTAATTAAATTAATTCAACAATCGGATGAAAGAGATTAAACCGTTAAGATTAACCTGGCAGAGGATTAGGCAGATAGTAGAAGAATTTAGGGAAAAACATGTTGACCCAATCGACTTAGTTCCTGTTCCAATTCATGACATTATTGAGTTTAAACTTGGACTTGATATACAACCCATTTTTGGATTGAAGGAGCAAATTGACACTGAAGGTTTTTTACAAAGTAACTTAACTACAATATCGGTCGACAGTAAAACTTATATTGATGATAGATATAAATTTAGGCTCAATTTTACCCTTGCTCATGAAGTTGGACACTTAGTACTTCATGCTGAGCAGTATAAAGAGTTGAAGTTTACTTCAACCAAAGAATTCATTCAGTTTCAGCAGAACATTGATGAGGATAGTCTGGAGTGGTTTGAGAAACAGGCAAACGAGTTTGCTGGAAGGTTATTAGTACCAATAGATAAACTTAAAGAATTAGTTGGTGCTGAGGAGGCATACTGCACACAACTTGCTGATAAATTAGCAGCGAGTCCAGAAGAAATTAGTGGAAGAGAAATTGAATCGTATGTATTGGAAAGTTTAGCTAGCAGAATTTACAAAATATTTGAAGTCTCAAAGGAAGTTGTTAAGCGAAGGATAAGAACAGAAAACTTAAAACATGAATTTGGATTTTTAGATATTGCTTCTAAAAATGGCAGTTAGCAATATGGAAATATGATATTAGAAATTCCATAATAAACCATTTTTATACCCATTTAAAATACAAAATCCTCTAAACTGGCTATTTAGAGGATTTTCTGAGTAGCAGAAACAATATTGTTCGCCCCGATTCCTTCGGGGCTCACGAGTCCGTTTTGGAGAGCTTAACAAAGAAAAAGCCATTTGCTCGCTTCACTCACAAATTGGCTATTTTTTAGTGCTCTATATTTCTCAGGCAAGCCTGGTAATTTTTCGCACTAAAAAAACCCGTTACACTAGAGGTGTATCGGGCTTTTTCTTTGTAGCGGGGACAGGACTTGAACCTGTGACCTTTGGGTTATGAGCCCAACGAGCTACCAACTGCTCCACCCCGCAATATATCTAAAAAAGGTGCTTGTTTTTAGGTGGGTGCAAATATACATAAGATTTTGTTTATCCAAAAGTTTTCCTTTGATTTGTGGGGATCCTGATTGAATTTTCTGTGGTAAAAAAATAAGAAATAGTACAAACTTCTCCGGATAAAAAATACCGGCTGTCAAAATGACGCGAAATCCTTCTATAATCAATTTGGTAAGCAATTTGTTATATCTTTTGAGGAGATAATTTTAAAATTATGATAGGAACAGGATATATACTCATATTTGCTGCATTTGCCATCGTAAGCATGATCGTTGGAAATCAGCTGAAATCACGTTTTAAAAAGTATTCAAAAATACCTATAAGCAGAGGTATGAGTGGTAAAGATGTGGCGGAAAAAATGCTTCATGACAATGGAATCTATGATGTAAGAGTAATTCCCACTTCAGGACAATTATCTGATCACTACAATCCGGCGACAAAAACAGTAGCGTTAAGCAAAAATGTATATTACGGCCAAAATGTATCAGCAGCAGCAGTTGCTGCTCATGAATGCGGTCATGCTGTTCAGCATGCCAATGCATATTCCATGCTTCAACTCAGATCGGTCCTTGTACCCATTCAAAATGTCAGTGCCCAGATCCTTAATATTGTTTTCGGATTGATGTTCTTCGGAGCCATTTTCTTTGGCAGCATTTTGCCTGTTGATCTGGCCCTTATGATCTTTGTGATCTGTTATGGTATTTTCACTCTTTTTGCTTTTGTAACACTGCCTGTCGAGATTGACGCCAGCAAACGCGCACTGGGATGGCTGGGTAACAGCGGAGTTACAAACTGCAGCAACCATTCAGAAGCAAAAGATGCATTAAAATGGGCAGCCTATACTTATGTTGTTGCCGCTATTGCTTCCTTGGCAACGTTTCTTTATTTCTTACTGATGTTACTCGGTCGTCGCAATTAAAGCATATAGATAATAATCCACTCCCATTGCTGCAATACATTAATTATACCTAAAATTATAAAGGGCATTTCACCTAAGGAAATGCCCTTTATAGTTAATCCTTCCTGATTGTATACTAATTTAAAGAACCTGATTTTTTACAGGAATGATACCTTAAGTCCTAAATACAATGCTATTCCCCTGTTTGTTGGTATTGAACTCCCCGGCATCAAGCCCCAGGCCGGTAACCAGATCTCCTGATTCAACAGGTTATTGGCTTGAATAAAAAATGAGATTTCCTGCTTAATGCCAACATTAAACAAATTCATAAGATCAAAGTTTAAATATGCATTTAACAGGTTATAAGCTCCGGGAGAAGGATTTAATTCTGTATCATAAGAGTCATCAAGACTGCCCTGATAAATATTGAATATACTGGCAGTTATTCCATTCTCTGACATGTAACTAAACCCTGCTTTAACTCCCATGTTTGAAATTGGTGAGGCATTTTCATTCCCCTCTTTGTCCTTGTTTTTTTGATAAAGTATTGAACCAGTAAAAAAGAACTCCCTGCTGATGTAATATTTGCCTTCCAATTCCACACCCTGAAATTCAATTTCCCCGATGTTGTTATAAAAGGGGATTGTATCTGATCTGTCCTGAATAATAACATCAACCATCTTGCTATAAAAGTAATTTATTCCAGCCTGAAAATTCTCACCCTGGTAATTTACTCCTATATCGATTGTATTCACCTTTTCTGGTTTTAAATCGGGATTTCCCAAAAGGGCAGGATGCTGTAATCCGAATTCATTAATACTTGGTGCTCTGAACGCTTGACTATAAAGGGCTTTAACACTTATTCGTTTAATCGGATTCCATATAATACCACCACGAGGCACAACATCCAGGTCTAATTCTTCTACTTTGTTTGCCTGCAATCCGCCAATGAGTTTCAGGCTGTTGAATAGTTTATAATCCACTTGAGTATAAATTCCAAAACTATATCTGTGATTATCGTTTATGGGTATTTCTCCTGCTTCAGTCTTCATAAGCTCTTCGCCTTGTATATAATCGTACAATCCACCGAAAATTATATTCATATTTTTTAAAGGCCTTATAAAATTTGTCCATTCACCCAGAACTTCGTATGAATCCCTGCTAACATCCGGCCAGGATGAAACTTTAAATGTGGATCGTGTATAGGTAACGTTAAAATCCATATCCCAGTTATCATGAACCTTGAGATCGTATCCCAGATCTGCAAAACCCTTTTTCCAAAGTGCATCACCATGTGCCGGGAAAATAAAGGCATAATCTGTAATAAAATAATAGTTTTCCCATTGATCATACGAAGCCATTAAGTGTATATTCTTGTAATTCATCCCCAGATAGGTTCCCAATCCTTCATTAGGCATTGTAACTCCAATTGTTGTTGCCCCTGTAGGAGCTGCAGGATCAGGGTATTCCCAGTCAGTTTCCCAGTCCTGTCTTTTCATATATTTACCGGCTATTGTGAATCCAAAATCGCCTGCGCTAAACATAGCTTCTCCCGAAGCCCCATAGTCTCCCGGTATTCCTCCCAGGCCAGTTATACTGAAATGGTTTTCATCAGGTTCTTTGGTAATTACGTTAATGACCGCTGAAAATGCATTGGAACCGTACAATACCGAACCGGGTCCTCTGATCACTTCAATTTTTTCAATAATATTAACTGGAAACGCCTCATACATCTCGCTTTTAATACCCCCTTCAAGAGCCTCGCGAACCGGTCGTCCATTCAATAACAGCAATACATGACTCGATGAAGGCTGTATTTGATCTCCTCTTGGAGCAATCGTGCTCCGGTCAGTCATGTATACCGTTGACCCAATTAAACCGGGAACGCGTTCAAGAACATCTTTTAGCGTTACACCTCCGAACCGTAAAAGTTCATTTTGCGTAATCACAGAAATAACACCGGGTGCATCATACAATTTCTCCGCTGATTTAGAAACAGTGGTCACATCCATGTTTAACAAGTCTTCAAGTGATATTTCCAGTAAATCAACAGATCCTGTTTCGCTCATCTGAACATCAATCCTGTTGTACAATCCAATGGATGCACTCGCAGCCTCCATATCAGGATAATTAAAAATAAGCGTTAAAACAGAATCGGGCACCGATTGAAGTTTGTAATACCCCTTTTCATCGGTTGTAGCAGAAAGATCTGTCCCTTTTGGATTAACCGTAACTCCAACAATGGGATTGCCGGAGTTGTCAGTAACATATCCCTCCAATTCCTTAAATTCCTGAGCTTTGGTTAATAAAGCAGAGCCAAGAAAAATAATAATGACAAATTTTGATTTTAACGTTTTCATCAAATTGAATTTTTTACATGAGTTAGTAGTATTAAGATAATAAGAGATTGTGATACTTAAATTAATGAATTCGATGATATATATCATCGAATTGAATTATGCTCTATTATAACAACGGTTCATAACAGTTGCATGTGACAATATACAATGGATCCGATATCGGCATTTATCAGAAAAAATGATTATTAAATTGTTAATAAATAATAGTTGGCATTTACAGCATTTCAGACAGGTTTCTACTACATATTAATAAGTCGTATTGCATTTCGGGCACACCGTACCAACAATTCCGGGGCAATAATAAGGGCTTCCCGGAGCGATATTGGTTTGTCAAGTATTGAAAGTATAGCATCAAAACCAAGATGATATAATTCTTCATATCCCTCGCCCAGTGTTCCCGCCAATGCTATAACCGGTTTCCGGTACAGTTTTGCAACTCCTGCAACTCCCATAGGAGTTTTTCCATATTGAGTCTGATCATCGATTTTCCCTTCCCCCGTAATTACCAGATCAGCCCATTTTACATGCTCATCAAGATTTGCAATTTCACGTACAATCTGAAATCCCGGCTTAAGTTTTGCCCCGGCAAATGCCATCAAACCTCCTGCCAACCCGCCTGCTGCTCCTGAACCCGGTCTGTCTCTTATATCAATATTCAATTTCTCTTTAATGAGCCAGCCTAAATAAGCAAGATTCTCATCCAGCTTTTTCACCATTTCAGAGTCGGCTCCTTTTTGGGGAGCATAAATGTATGAAGCTCCGTCAGGACCTGTTAAAAGATTGTTTACATCGCATGCAACCAAAATATGAGTTGTGTGGATTCGTTTATCAATCCCTGATATATCAATTTCAGCTATATCTCCTAAGTCTCCTCCCCCGTTTCCTGTTTCATTCCCATCCTTATCCAAAAACCGTATTCCCAGGGCCTTAGCCATTCCAACACCACCATCGTTCGTAGCACTTCCGCCAACACCTATAATTATTTTTTTGCACCCCCTGCCAAGCGATTCAACAATAAGTTCTCCCGTTCCGTATGTACTTGTTATCCATGGATCTCTTTCCGTTTCTTTCAGTAGTTCAATGCCCGAAGCAGATGCCATTTCAATGACTGCTGTTTCGCCGTCTCCCAAAATGCCAAACGAGGATTTTACCCGGCGGCCAAGGGGATCGGTAACTTCTTTCTCTACTATTCTTCCTTTTGTAGCATCTACCAGCGAACTGACAGTCCCTTCACCTCCATCGGCCATGGGTAACAGTCGGATTTCCGCATCAGGGATTTCCAGTAAAATTCCCTTTTTAACAGATTCTGCAACTTCCAGAGCAGAAAGACTATCCTTAAACGAATCGGGAGCGATCAGAATTCTCATAGAATATAAATGTATTAAAAAAATACAAGCCATTAAGAAGTATTAATTATTTGACTGTCTATCTAATGAAAATTGGCCTCAAATAATGAAAAGCTAAATTTATCCCTAACAATAAATTTAATTTTGCTTCAGACTTTTTTAGGATGATCTCACCTTTTTGATGAACGCCATGCAATTGTCTTTCATTAATCAACATTCTGATATGAATCTCAATAAAACACCAATTATAAAGTTATATTCTATTTGACTATAAGTAACCTTTTTATTATTTGCCCGTATAGTAAGGTACTTAATACTATAAATAGGGAATGATTGCTTTCCTGGAGTGATGTGGAGAAAACATATAATAAAATTGAATACTATGAGATTTAAAACTTTACTGATCGCATTACTTTTTGTAATGAGTTTGGGTGTAAAAGCATCAGAAAATATATCCAGTGCCGAGGCTATGTTTATTTATAACTTTCTTCGCCATATTAAATGGCCGGAAAGTAATACAGCAAAAGTTTTTGTGATAGGGGTTTATGGTGACAGTCAGACATACGATCAGCTGGTAACCTTTACAAAAGGCAGAATGGTAGGAACAAAATCAATTGTTGTTAAAAGAATCAATTCGTTGAATGAATCTGTAAATTGCCAGTTAATATTCGTTCCTTATAATAATAGTAACAAGATTTCTGAACTGAAAAACACACTGGGTAATAACCCTTGTTTGGTGGTAAGCGAAAAAGAAGGAATGAATGCTGTGGGATCAACCATAGAATTTGTGATCCAGGATAACAAACTGAAGTTCAGAATTAATGAACCCAGAGCAAAGCAGCAGAATCTTGTTTTGAGCAAAGCGCTTATTGATATGTCGGTTTAGATACCTGAGATATAAAACTCAGGAGGCTGTCAGTTTTTGACAGCCTCTTTTTTTTCTATCCACATCACCTGATAGGGATTCAGAGCTATTCTATCCTGTCCAACTGTTTTATTTGTTATTAGATCTTTGCCTTTTGCAAACGATAAATTCTCCGAATCGATAAGTATAGAAGAAGGTGAGATATTTGCAAGGATTAATAAATCGCCTTCATCTCCGCGCAAAAGTGCAAATGTATTTTTATTCATATGCAGAATTTTCTGCTTGCAATCGGGATGAAAAGCAGGTATTTGTTTTCTGATATCAATTCTCCTTTTTAGTTCCTTTAAAATTTCTGAGTGTTCATTTTCATCGGAAAGAAGCCGATAGAGTTCATCTGCATTCCATTTCCTCCTGTTTATTGTGCGCTTCATACCGGTTATTCTTACTCCTTCAGTAAAATTATGTGTGCCCAGCAGACTATGAATATAAAAAGCCGGAATTCCTTTGAAGGACATCATAATTGTCTGAGAACAGATAAATCGCTCAACCTGATAATGATCTTTCCCGAGAGAAGTATACCTTAGTGCATCAAAATAGGTAATGTTCATTTCATAGGGACTATCACTTCCATCGCTGTTTCTTTTTGTACTCACATCTCCCCCAAAAGATTTCATTGCCCTAATCAGTTCTGCAATCTCATTTTGGGGTAATATGCCTTCCAATGGTCTCACTCCTATTCCATCATGTGAAGCTGTGAAATTAAAGAAAGTGCATCCATCAGGAATGTCTGATATACTATTGGCCCAAGTATTCAAATATCTGGAATCAGCTGTAAAGAATGCATGCAACAGCAAAGACGGTAAACTAAACTGATACACCATATGTGCCTCATCCCCTTTCCCAAAATAGCTGATATTTTCCCTGTTCGGAACATTGGTCTCGGTAATAATGATAATCCCGGGATCAATATACTCCGCTATATCACGTATTAATTTCACTACTTCATGTGTTTGAGGTAAATGAAGGCAGGAGGTCCCTATTTCTTTCCAAAGAAAGGCTATCGCATCAAGTCTGATGATTTTTGCTCCCCTTTTAAAATAAAACAGAAGTACTTTTAGCATTTCAAAAAGCACCTCCTGGTTTGCAAAATTCATATCAATCTGATCATTACTGAAAGTGGTCCAGACATATTTTCTCCCTTTCCTGGTATCAAAAGCTGTCAGTAAAGGCAAACTTCGGGGACGTACAACTTTTGACAAATCAGAATCCGGATCTACTTCAATGAAAAAATTATCTCCCGGTGATTTTCCTTCCAGGAAATTTCGGAACCATTTGCTTTCTTTTGAAATATGATTGATTACCAGGTCTGTCATTAATGAATAATCTCCTGAGATCATTTCAATATCATTCCAATTTCCCAAATCAGGATGTACTTTCCGGTAGTCAATTACTGAAAAACCATCATCAGAACTATATGGGAAGAAAGGAAGTATATGAACACAACTTATTGAGTCTTTCAAATACTTGATTAGAAAATTTCTGAGAGTTTTAAGCGGACTTTCATTTGCTCTTTTAATACTATCCCCGTAAGTAATCAGGATAATATCTTTTTCGCTCCATTTATCAAGGTTTCTTCCTGTATTTGTTTTAAGATTTTCAATTGAATTTAGCAGAGCAGACAAAAATTCCCCCGAAACCTTAGTTTCTCCATAGATAAAATTTAACCTTTCTCTCAATATACCAGCAAATTTCAATTGATCCATGATGATTAAAAATAACAGACTTTGAATTCAAATGATACGAGAAGCATAACCATTCAAAAAGAATATACTTTATGCATTATCCATCTCAACTGCCTCTCTCAGTTTTAAATAGAAGTCAGGAATAGCACTTATTACTCTTTTCAAACTTGGGATTGTAGGTACCTGCATCGGATTATCAAGAAACATTTCTCCTGCCCGGTAAACATTTGTGGCAAACAGATCAATAGCCTGTTCCTCAATATGCCTGTCGAGGGTTAATCCATTCAATACAGCATCTGCATAATACTGATCCAGGAAGTCAAGTGCTGTTCTATAGTAGGAAGCTTTAATAGACCTTATCAATCCGCGTGAGAATACAATTCCGTTCGTGGCCAGTTTGGAGAATATAGCTCTGGATATTTCCGTACTCATTTTCGAGAGTCCTGCATTCGGATCATCTTCTGATAATTCCTGGTGTTTATGATCATACCTGTCGGCTATTTCCACCTGACAGATGCGCCCGATAGCATTGTTTCTCATTGCTTCAGATAAGATCCCTATTTCCAGGCTCCAGTCACTTGGAATACGAATTGTTTTGGTTACATCTGCCCGCATGGAAAATTCTCCGGCAAGCGGATACCTGAAACTATCAAGGTATTCCAGAAAATCATCATTCCCCAAAAATCGTTTCAATGTACGAAGTAAGGGAGTTACAAGTAATCGGGCGACCCGCCCGTTTAATTTAATATTGTCCGACCGGTAATAATATCCCTTACAAAACTTATAGTTAAAATTTGGGTCAACTACCGGATAAAAAAGCCTTCCCAGCATATCTCTGCTATAGGTAACAATATCGCAATCGTGAAGTGCTACAGCTTCAGATCGTCCTGAAGCATTGAAATAACCGAAACAATACCATGCATTTCTTCCCTTTCCCATCTCACGAGGGGCAATAGCCATATCAATAAGCAATTTATCCAATGCTCTTAACCTGGGACCATCATTCCATAATATCCGGTAATGCTGAGGTAGGCGATTAAAATATTTTTTCGCATGTTCAAATTCTTCCTTATTTGCTTTATCAAGTCCAATAATAATTTCTTCCAGGTAGGGTATTTTTACAAGTTCGTCAATGATAAGTTTAAGCGCCGGGCCGGCTAGTTCAGAATATAAACATGGAAGAATTAATGACATTGGTCTTTTCTTTGAAAAGGAAATCAATTTCTTTTCTAATTCTTCATAGGGCCTTTCCCTAAAATTATGAAGTGTTGTGACGAGTCCGTTTTGATAAAAATCACCCATGAGTTGAATTTATATTGTTAAACATTCATTTAGTCCAAGTTAAGGATTCTAGTAAACATTTTAATAATAAGTGGTTTTAATAATTCAGCAATGATCTTATGATCCAGTTTCTGTTGCAGTACTTTCAGGTTATGAAGCACAATCTCATTTCTGGTGTGATAATTCGTAAGTATTTTAAATGCGCTCTCAATCAGATCATCTGTAAGAATACACTTCTCAATTGCAGGAAAGTGAAATCCCAGATGCTCTATATCTGATCGAAAAACATCGTATTTGTTGATGACAACCGGCAAACCAAAAGAAACCATTTCCAGTAAATTGTTCCCAAAACCTTCCACCTCACTGAAGTATGTTCCTATGCCACCGTATTGAGAAACAATAGCCGGCACTTCATAAAAATTATAATACTTTTTATCAACAATAATGTCGCGATGAGAGAGAATACGATCTTCACCAAATATCAATACCAGTTTCGATTCAGGGTTTGCCTTTATTAATTTTTTATAATACTCACCAAGTATCTTCTTATATTCAAACTGTTCATCTCCTGAGTGCCCGCTAATAAGCAACGCAACACATTTTCGGAGACCGCTCATCTGAAATTTTTTTTCAAGCCGAATCGCAAAATCAAGTGCAACTTCAATTTTTTTTCTTGGTACTATTCTGGTATGTTGAAGTAAAATGATCGTATCTTCAATCGTGAAATCTCTCTTTTCAATTTCTTTGATTAATGCAATATCCCTTAAAAAGGTGTCGTTGTAATTATCGAGTGGTGGAGCTATCAATTCACCATCTTCCCAGTTTTTATTTTCCCAGTCCCAATCAATACTGCTTGTGTTGGGCACCACGATGGTACGATTGGTAAAGAATTTTTCTACGTTATTATAATTTAATGACTTGTACAACTTTCGGGCCAACTCAGGTTGTGTTTTATTTATGAAGGCTATACCATCAATTTCAACACCCGGTAAGTATTTCAGGTATTTTTTTATCACGGGATTCGGGTTACTGAACTGCGAACGTTCAACGTAAGAGTCATGCCACCAAACCATCACTTTCGGCCATATAATACCCTGATCTCTGAGTTCTTCGATAAAGTAACCCAATCCGACAGCGGTAATAAAATTATAAGGATGAGAAGTGTTGTGCGCGATGATCAGGTCAATGTTATTTTTCCTTACAAATTGTTTAATAATGTCTTTTGCATAACAAGCCTTTTCATGAATCAACTCATCAAAACCTTCCGGAGGTTTCTTACTAAAATATTTAAGTATGGTTTTATGAATATCGTTCTTATGCCAGAAAATATCGTTTGTTTCAGCATTGAATCTTGGCGAAGTATGTGCGGCAAGGAAGAAAATACTCCCCAACTCTATTCCCATGTCATTAACCATAGCGTGGACTGTCTGGTCAATTACAATTGAGACTCCGTCATTTTTCCCGATCAGAGAATGAATTATGCCAACATTCAAATGTGAAATATTCATCTTATATTATTTTTAATATCTGTTCCAGGTGAGTAATAACATAATCAGGTTTTAAAGATTTTGTCCGGATATCATTTTCATGCATTCGCAATGATCTTTTATCTCCTGCAAAAAGAACTGTTTTAAATCCAACCCGATTGCTTGCATAAATATCCTTCAACATATCGTTGCCAATAAAAAGCACTTCAGAAGGAATGATACCATACTTCCATTTTAAAGTAGGTATAAGTTCATTAAAAAGCGTCTGATCAGGTTTTCCTTTCCCGAATTTATACGAAAAAACCGTAAGTTCTTTATCAAATCCCTTGATTCTTTCCTTAAGTGAAATCTTATTGTGCAAAAAATAATTCATCAGTACAGGCGTATAAAATTGAGCATTGGAGACAATCCCAAGGGGTATTCTTCTCGCCCTTAGTGAAGAAATGGTTTCTTTCAGGCCCGGCATAATTGAGACCTTATTGCTTAAAAATTCAAAAACACATGTCATCAATGCTATATCAGCATCCTTTTCTATGGCGATCAATCCCTTGCGCTTAGCGTGAATCAGCACAATTCTCCAAATGCTTAGAATGTCAATTTCAGGGTAAGGCAAATTATTCATTCTTCCTGCATCATGACAAACCTTAATGGTGCTATTAAAATCATTCAATATATAATCCAATGTTTCCCGGTCGCCGTCAACAATTTTAATGCCCGATGCATGAAGTGCCCATTCAAGGTTTTTATCTGAAATTTCTGCCTGATCAACATCACCCGAAGATGAAACCAGCAAAGTCCCATATATGTCAAAAACGACAGCTTTAATACTTTCATCCCGTTTAAATCTGGGTTTCACCCCTGTTGGAATTGGAATAAGCGGATCAAGGTTATCCAGTAAATTTCTGATATATTTTTTCGAGTCGTTTCGCATAGTTCAGCAGAGAATATTCAGTAATAATTGTAGATCTGTTTTTTTCAATTGTGTTCCCAGGATTGAAATTTAGTAATTTTCTGATAAATGAATTTTCTGTCAATACTGCATTTCTTGCAGTTTTATCTTCTATAATGTTTACAATAACTGCTTGTTGTTCACTTTCCGATAATGAAGAAAAATCGACAATCCTGTTTTGAAAAGGAATCCTGAAAGTCTCATACAACAAAGGAAATTCGATGCCTGAATTTTTAATGTCTTCAGTAATTTGTGGCAGATCACGGCCAACAACAGGGGTATTAAACAGCCACGGTTCAAGATAAACCATCCCAAAACCTTCTTTTATACTTGTGGTAACACAACAATCACTGGCCTGAATCAACTCTTCAAAATCAACTTTCATCCCTGCTTCAAAAACTACGTCGATTTTTTCTTTTTTACAGAAATTTTTCCATCGATTATAAGGTATAATTTCAATCGGATTTTTGGGCGGTTGCGTAACAAGCCAGTTTGCAGTATCTGATAGCAGCATGGCCAACAAAATATATTCACCTATATTCTTCCTGCGAATTACTCGTACCGGATAAGTCACAAGCTTTTTCTCCGGATCAAGATTCAGTTGCAGGCAGATCTTTTTCTTAAGCTCAGCAGCAGGAACATCTTTTGCAGGGTGACTTAAACTTACCGGATTAGGTAATAGAAATATTTTTTTCTCCTGAATGCCATAATTCAATAACCTTCTTTTATCGAATGAGTTAAGCGTTGCATATAAAAAATTTGGTAAATCGGGATACAATATCCGTGGCAACTCTTTTTTAAATGTTTTTCCGATAACAGACGCCAAAAATTGCCAGTTAACCGGCCGGTCTTCAGCAAAGTCATGTGCATGGTTCAGTATGTTAAATCCTCTGTATGCAAATTCGGAAATAGCCAATGTGAACAAAGGATTTTTACCAAGATTCAGGTTATGAATATGGATAACATCATCTTTTTTCAAATGATCTTTTAAAAATATTAAAAGCTCCTGATATTCATTTTCCAGTTGAATCTTTTCCTCCGGCAGATAATTTAATTTTTCATGAATTAAGATTTCGGCTCCCAGTGATGTTATTTTATCAGGATATGAACAATGTCCGCATATTACCAAAATCCGGATGGAAGGAAAATAATCTATTAGCGATTTAATTTGCGACTCAATGATTCGCATCACTCCTCCGGGATTCAAATGATAATGTATGATGACAATTCTTTTCATAAACAATCAGCTCCCGAAACAAGAAGAGCAAATCAATAAAATTATTTTTTCTTTTTTGTGAAACTTCCATGTTTTCCAAAAACAAACAAGAATTATAATAATTCACAGAAACATGGAAGTTCCATAAGACAATTAAAATAAATCATTAACTTATGAAAATTAAAATTACAAACTTTAAATTTTACAATCATGAATACAACATTATTTAAAAGTAATAATTGATATTTGATGAATTAAACTCCATTGCTATGAATACCGAAGAAAATAGTATTGAAACGCTGAAGACTCTGAAAGAAATAAGTGAAGTTACTTCTCCGGAACAATGCTCCCGGACAATATTTTAATAGAATCCGAATTGTTATAATCCTTAAAATGTGTCATGAGATGACGCTACTTGATCAATTGAAAGAATATACAGTTATTGTCGAGGATACAGGTGATATTAACCTGATAAAAAAGCATTTCCCCCGGGATGCAACAACGAATCCTTCATTATTATTTGCCGCAGCGCAATTGCCGGCATATCAATACCTGGTTGAAGATGCCATCCATAGTTCGGATACTGACATCTGTGATCCGAATGGAGATATGAGCCCCTGCATTGAAAAACTCGCTGTTAACTTTGCCAAAGAAATACTAAGCATTATCCCCGGACGTGTTTCTGTTGAAGTTGATGCAAGTTTATCATTCAACATGGAAGACACCATTCGTACAGCAGAAAGAATTATTTCCTTGTTTGAGAAAGAGAAAATAGATCGGTCGCGAATACTGATAAAAATTGCTTCTACATGGGAGGGAATTAAAGCAGCTGAACAACTGGAAAAAAAAGGCATTCATTGCAACCTTACATTGCTGTTCAGCTTTGCCCAGGCCATTGCCTGTGCAGAAGCAAATGCAACGCTTATATCCCCCTTTGTTGGACGAATTCTTGATTGGTACAAGGCAAAAAGAGGAGTAAATACCATCCCGGCTAACGAAGATCCAGGTGTGCTTTCAGTAACACAGATCTACAACTATTATAAAAAGTTTGGATACAAAACTGAAATTATGGGTGCCAGCTTTCGTAATCTTGGAGAAATCGTTGAACTCGCAGGATGTGATCTTCTGACAATTTCTCCGCAACTTTTGGATGAACTTGGCAGCAAACAGGAAAAACTCATACGAAAACTTGACCCCGACAAAGCAATGAATATCGAGCAGGAAAAAATTCACCTGGATGAAAAAAGTTTTCGCTGGATGCTAAACGAAGATGCCATGGCCACGGAAAAACTTGCAGAAGGCATTCGCAGATTCAATGAAGATTTAATAAGGCTCGCCGGGTTTGTACGCAATACATATTGCGGTAAATAATCATTGAAATGCTCATTCCTTGATTCTCATGAAAATTTCTATTGAAATTCGTTCATAAGATTACTTTTGTGAACAGATTTTACAATTTAAAAAGTATAATTCTTTTTAGTGATACATTATTATGGGAAAAACACTTTTTGCCTTCCTGAAGTTCTTTAAATTCATTCGCCTTCTT
>CAYORG010000040.1:0-19581 GCA_964406315.1 uncultured Bacteroidales bacterium
CCTCGGTAAGTTTGAATTTCAGGTTCTTTTTATAAAAAGTATTGAAATGATCTCCAACTTTATTAAATACAAATCCTTGAAAATGTGCTGAACGGCCGAGCTTTTGTTTTAGAATTTTTAGTTGTATTCCAAAGAGCTCTTCAAATTTCAATCGATATTCTGATTTTTTTATTTCTTCCGGATTGGATGGAAGATGTATTTTGTGCAATGCCTCTTGTAAGGAAATTAATCGCAATTGTTTTACCAGATATTCAGGCAGAGTTTCAGGAATTGTAAGTTTATCAGAAGAAAAAAAGCCGGAAATTAATTTTTGAAATGTCTTTGAACTTATATAAGCTGATCGTAACTTTTCCGTAAGGCTATATTGCGGATACAAGGAAGTTCCGACGCTGTTTTCAAATAAAGCAGCAGGCTCTATTTCAGGATGGGCAACATTTATTTTTTTACCAAATCGTGTTGGTTTTCCAAAAACAATATACTCAACGCCAATTTCATAGCTTTTTTCTACCCATTTGGCTCCCTGAAACCAAACAAGTTCAATACTCCCGGTCTGATCGCTGAAAATAGCGATCAGGCGCTGTCTGTATTTTGGTCCTTCTTTTCTGAAAGATACAATACGCCCCCTGATTTGTATATGTGTATGTGTTGAACTGATCTCAGAAATTGTGTAAACTTTTGTCCGGTCGATGTACTTATAAGGGTAGTATTTTAAAAGATCACCAATAGTAAAAATGCCCAGTTCCCTGGCAAACAGATCAGCCCTCTTGGGGCCCATACCCTTAAGGAATTTTACGTTGGTGTAAAGCAGATTTTCCATCAATGCTAAATATCGTAATATCCACTGAATTTTAAAATTCTAATTTTGCATAAATTTTAAATAAGGGATTTTCAGAATGAGATTTATTATTTATAAAGTTCAATGTATTGCCTGGTATATAATATATTTTCTGAAAGCTGGACACAGAAAAGGGCATGGTATTCATTCTCCTTTTGTGTACAGTATGGTGAGGGATGTTTGTCATGACAATTCTATTTATAATGAGTATTCCTTTTTTACAAAAATCAGAAAAGTACTTTATAAATCTGATCTGAAATTAACGCTTACAAATAGAGGCACCAATTCAAGGTATTTTAAGGATAATCAAAGAAAAGTAAGGGATTTGGCGAGAATCTCTTCGGTTTCACAAAAATATGGCAGACTGCTTTACAGACTCGTCAGGTATTACAAACCTGTAACAATTGTAGAATTAGGAACATCTATTGGATTAAGTACATTATACCTCGCCATGGGTAACAGAAGGTCCAATGTAATAACAATAGATGGTAATTCTTCATTGTGTGAATTTGCGAGAGATCTTTGTTTGGAAAATGAAATATACAATGTTTCTGTAATTCATGGGTTGTTTGATGAAGTACTTCCAAAAATTGCTCCAAAAATTACTGATCCGACACTTGTTTTCATTGATGGCAACCATACTTATGATTCTACTTTACTATATTATCAGTTTTTTACCTCAATACTGCACGAAGGAATCATTGTATTGGACGATATTCGCTGGTCTGCAGATATGCGGAAAGCATGGGAAAAAATTACACAAAGACATGAAAATCAAGCTACTATCGACTTGTTTTCTATGGGAATCGTAATACGCAGACCATTGATCACAACAAAAAACTATTGGATTAAAATATAGAGTGTATACAACAATGACCTTAATTCACTGTTACAAATAAATAACTTTTCCTTTGTTCACTTTTTATACGATAAAGTCATGAAAATATATACTAAAACAGGAGATAAAGGGGAAACTGCATTAATTGGAGGTAAAAGAGTAGCAAAGAATCATATAAGAATTGAGGCTTGTGGTACAATAGATGAATTAATTGCATACATAGGAGTTGTCAGGGATCATTCAGAAAACCAGATAATTATCAGAGAGTTAGTTCATATTCAGGGTAAATTGATGATATCCGCAGCCATCCTTGCATCAGGGGGAGATGAATTCTCCGGAAAATTGCCGAAACTTTTTGATAAAGACATCGTATGGTTAGAAAAACGCATTGACAGAATGGAAAAGCAATTGCCAAGTTTAGCAGGTTTTATTTTGCCGGGAGGGCATCCTGCAGTTTCTTTTTGTCATCTGGCACGTACGGTGTGCAGGCGTGCTGAGAGAGTGATCATGGGATTATATGACTCTGCAGATTTACCGGATGTTTTACTGAAGTTCCTGAATCGGTTATCGGACTTTTTATTTGTCTTGGCAAGGTTTTTAAGCAGTCAATTTCAATCGGAAGAAATTCCATGGCGTGTGCGGTTGTAGAAGTTATATAAATTTTTATATTTGCACAATTTTTAAGAAAATCAACTTAATTTCAAGACTATGTACTGGACACTTGAGTTGGCTTCAAAATTAGAAGATGCACCCTGGCCCGCAACAAAAGACGAGCTGATCGACTTCGGTATTCGATCAGGTGCACCATTGGAAGTTATTGAGAATTTGCAGGAGATCGAAGACGAAGGTGAAATATATGAAAGTATTGAAGACATCTGGCCGGATTATCCGAGCAAAGATGATTTTTTCTTTAATGAAGATGAATATTAAACCATAAAGGGACTTTCAAGGTCCCTTTTCAATTTAAAAAATATCGTTCTTATTCAGTGGCCGCTCCTTTTCAAACCATTGAAATCCTTTTAGAATAAGTTCATTTATTGGTGCCATCTTCAGGGGATATAGAATAGCATCCGGTTTTTTCAGAAAACTTATTGTATTTACTTTTCCATCCTCCAAATAAATGATTAAATCGGAACATTCAGCTTTGTTTACACCAATAACTCCTTTTTCATCTACAGGATAATAAACGGTTTGACCGTTTCCTTTTACATCAACACGATACAATTCGTTATTTCGAAAATGGCAAACCATATTTTTTCCTTTGATCTGATTAAACTTTGAAGTGTCTTCTTTACTGATAATAAATGATGATCTTTCAAGATACATCACTTTTGCTTGTTTGTTTTCTGTATGGATTTCAATGTAGTCAGCGGTCAATTGGTTTACATCAGACCATAAAACAGGTTCAAAATACAATCTTATCACAGAATCGGCAAATGAGAATGCCATAGAATCACATTTGCCCTGCAGGTTGCTTCGATAAATTCTGACTCCATAATAGGCTTTAATAATTTTTGTATTGGAAGTATCAATTTCAGATAAAAGAGTATCCGCATGAAGGTATAAAGTATCTTCTTCCGAGATTTGCATAAACTGAGCTCTTTCGGTAAGTCTGGCATAATCCTGGTTTTCGTAATATATACCTCTGTCTCCTTTGAGGATGATATCTTGCTCAAGATCATGAATTTCAACATTTTTTATTGCCCTGCCAAAACCAGTATTTTTTTCATAATATAAGCTGTCACCTTTCACTATTTGTTTGGGATTTTTCACCAATGCATTCCGATTCAATTGAGATACATCTGTTTCTGTGTTATACCATCCTCTTTCACAGTATATATAACTGCTGTCACTAATGATTTCAGTAGGACCAAAGAAATATGTGATCTTGGTTTCCGTATTGTATTTTAGCCGATCTGAAAATATATTGTAATCAGGATTATCGATTTTAACACTATCCTGAAAATCAAACATATCCTGTGTTGCATAATAATAGCCTATATTGCTTTCAAGTATATTGTCCTCGCTTATGATTTTTGCATAATCTGTATAATAGCCAATACTATTTGCAATATCATAATCTAAAGACTCAGTAGTGAGTTTTGTTTCCCTGTTTATTAACTTAACATTGCTTCTGACATTTGCAATTTTCGTATTTCCATCATAATGAAGATAATCACCATAGAGATGAACTGTATCGCCCTGGTTTATATAAATATTATGAAAGGCATCAAGGGAATTCTTTTTTGAATAAAAATGAGCGCTATCACAGTACATTTTCGCTCCACCGTGAGTAAAAATAACGTTTCCCAACAATCGCTTTGTATCTTTCCCAAGTTTTGCATCAACTTCTGTTGTGGCTGCTGAAAACTGCACCCTGGTAGTTTTTTGAGAAAACAGCGGTTGGAAAAGAACGAATGGAAAAGCAATCAGCATAAGTTTTACTGCCAACCTGATAAAATTGGGATTCGATTTATCTGAAATTAGTATTTCGTCCATCCTTTTAATCGAAAAGTACATTCATCGTAGGGCTCATTAATTCTGATATACGTACTCTTTATTTTTTCTTCAATCCAATCGTCAACAATTTCGTTTTGTTTTACCTGCTTTGTCATATTTTTCAGCAACTCAAAATCTTGTTTAAGATTGGCTCTATGAGGTTCAGTTTTTGATTTTAAGCGAATAACTTTATACACCAAGTTTCCTTTATCATCTGAAGATTCAAAAGTTTCACTGATTTCACCCACTTTCAGATCTCTGATTATATAGTGCTCTTTGGTTTCAAATTGATCAAGCTTAAAACTTGTATTTCCCGTCATAGGATTCACCCTGAGTCCTCCATTCATTTTTGTGTCTTCATCCTGAGAAAAGAATATGGCTGCTTTTTCAAAGGTAAGTGTATCAATTCTGATAAGTTGTACAATACTATCAAGTCGGGTAATAGCTTTTTCTTTCTCTTCAAATGAAATTTTCGGTTTCATCAAAATATGTTTTGTATGAATCCTGTCATCTGACCTTTCAATAAGCTGAATCAAATGGTATCCAAAAGATGATTTCACGATTTTTGATACCTGCCCCTCTTTCAGCGCAAATGCTGCTTTGGAATATGCCGGATCAAGATCAGATTTTGAAGCCCAGCCAATATCACCACCCCGTGAGGATGATGGACCTTCAGAATAAAGTACTGCCAGAGTGGAAAAATTTTCTCCATCAACAATTCGTTGTCTCAAATTCAGCAATTTTTCTCTGACCTCAAAAATAGCATCCTCGCTGGATGCAGGATAAATAACAATCTGATTAATTGTTACTTCTGCATCAATATAAGGAATGCTGTCGGCAGGCAGGTTGTTGTAATAATTTTTAACTTCTACCGGTGTAATAGAAAGAGAAGATGTAATTTCCTGCCGCATCATTTGCATTAGCATCTGATCACGGACAGATTCACGCATATCTTCTTTAATTTCAAGAATTGATTTGCCAAAATATTCAATTAATTTTTGTTCAGTTCCTATCTGATTAATAAAGTACTTTATTCTGTCATTCATTTCCATCTCAACATTTAGTTCATCTACAACCAGACTGTCAACTTCTGCCTGATTTACCAAAAGTTTTTGAGCCAAAAGTTCTTCAAAAACCTCACATTTTGATGGCAAGGGTTTAATACCCTGGGCTTCCATTTGTAAGTATTGTTCTTCAACCTCAGAAAATAAAATTTGGTTTTTCCCAACCACTCCAACTATCTTATCTATAAGATAAGGCTGAGATGAAAGATTATAAACGAACAGTAAAAAGAATGTTGTATGACAAAAATTAGTAATGAATTTCATGAAATGAATATTAATAATGAAATATAAATATCTGAATATGAATTGAAAAGGATCGGTAAATCATTAGTAAATATTAAAATTATCTCTGTTCAGCGCGTCATTGTATACATTGGATTCCAATTCTTGTATAAGTTGTATTTTTCTTTTATTCAAAAGTATGCTTTTGATATCGTTTTTGATAAATTCCATTGGAGCTACAGCACTGGCAAGTCTATAATCACTAATCTTTAGAAAATGATAATATGTTGAATCCTTAATTTCAAAATTCTTTCTGTATCTTAATAAATTTTCCGGACGGAAATATAATTTGGGCATATTTTCGAGTATTTCATCGAAAAATACCCATGTTTCTTCGTAATAATCATATTTTGTTGCATAGTTATAACAATAGCTCTCAAGATTCTTAAGGTCTTCGGGATCATTTGATCTGTACCACCTTCTTATTTTATAAATTTCAGGGGAAGTACGAGGCACCTGGATATAAATGCCTTTAAAGAGGTTATTATTCAAAATAAAATTGGGAGAGTAGTTGTTGTAATATTCTGCAATCTCATCGTTTGTGATGATGGTGTCAAGTTTTTGATTGATAAAGTTTTCCTCATATTTATAAATCAACAGAGAGGTCTTGTAATCTTCTATTTGTTGTTCAACATTTTTATCTTCTTCCGAAAGATTTTGTTCTGCCTGATACAAAAGCAGTTGTTTTCTAACCCATTTATCTATATGATCTTTAACAATATATAAACTATCCTGTGGAGATAATCCATAAGGAAAAATATTTTTAATTTGCGAACTGTATAAATATTTATCATATACCCGGGCCAAAGGCTGATCGTTAGCCAATTTTCCGTTATTTGTACAGTATGCTAACAGAAAGGAAATAGAAAATAAAACTGCTTTTTTCATCCGTTTAAATTTTTAAGTTGTTAATAATATCCTTAAAAATTTGAGAACGGATGCAACCACTCATTACACTCGTTCTCACATGTCCCGATTTTTATCGGGATTCATTCTGCTTGCCCACCTGCTGGATCAACTGCCTCTGGCAGTCATGGCAGGCAGGTTTGTGAATTTTTGATCAAAATATTTTATGTTCGTTTTATAATGTATTTTCAGCAAAGATAAATGCTCTAATCATTTTCCGATTTGATTTCGTTCAATAGTTCTTCATTTATCTCGATTGTATATTTAGTTCTCAGTTTTTCAACCCATTCCTTTTCAAGAAAAGATTGATAATCTGCCGTATATAAACCACGGGCATCATCAAGCTTTTTAATTTGAGCAGGAAAGATCTCGTTTACATAGTATAAAACATAATTGTATTTGTCTTTTGACGCATGGTATTCTCCTTTTTTCCATTCCATAGTATCAATCAGAGGATTATCACCTTTCTCATAGTTCACCTCTTCAATTTTTATACAATTTGGATTATTATCGCTACAAATTTGTGTGATGATCTGATCGGCAGTAAGCTTTTTCTTGTGTTTTGCTTTGGCAAGTTTTAACAATGGAGTTGTTAACAAACTATCTGTGTATGAATATTTTGTAACAGATACTCTTTCGTCCCAGGAATACTTTTCAGGAAGTTGTTCATAGAATTTTTCAAGGCCTGCAGTATCTTGAATTGCTTTAATCCATACTTCATCTTCGGTCAGGTTAAACAATAATATTCCGTCATGATATTCTTCAAGAAGGTATTTAAGTTCCGGATATTTTTCCGGTAGCTTACTTCTTTCATATTCGATTAAGTTTATTTCAACAAATTCTGGGACCCTCTTGTAAAACCAGTGGTCAAGTTTCATTGCATTGATATTTTTTCTTTGTTTGGAAATATATTGTGCAAATTCATACTGAGTATAGTCTTTATCTCCAATAGTAAAAACCGGCTTTGTAAGATTTTTTGCTATATCAGGATCCCATTTGTATTTGTAAATATTGGAATCCAGCAAACTGTAAATTGTATCGGGATTTTCTGCAAAGTATTTAAATCCATATTCGTTTTTAATATTATTAATGATCTGATCTCTGGTGAATTTCTTAATAAATGAATTATGGCGCATGTTATTTTTGTATTCTTCCTTTACTTCTTCAAACGGCGGTACCGGTTTATTCGCGTGACGTTTAACAATATGGTATCCGTAAGGAGATAAAAAAGGCTGTGAATAAGTACCTGAATTAATTGCAAAACACGAATCAAGCAATATTGCCGGTGCATTTTTTGAACCTAGCCATCCCAAATAACCTCCCTGTCTGGAAGTTGCCAAATGTTCGGAGTATTTTTTTGCTACTTCTTTCCAGTCAGTTCCCTGCTGTAACTCAGAATAAGCACTATCAATCTTTTGTTTTGCAGATTCTATTTCCGCATCAGTCGCATTTTTTGGAAAAACAGTCATAATATGTGAAGCTTCAATCAACCCTCTGTTTTTACGACGTCCATCAATAATAATCAGATGATATCCAAAGTTGGTTCTTACCGGCATGGATACCTCACCTATCGGAAGTTTGTATGCAGCAAGTTCAAAAGGATAAACCATACGAAAAGCTGAAAACCATCCCAGATTTCCTCCAACCTTGTGATTTGGATCTACTGTGGCTTCATCCAATACTTTTTCAAAAGGTTCACCGGCTACTAACTTGGCTCTTACCTTCATTATGGAGTCATAAATCTTAATTGTATCTTGCGGTAAACTATTGTAACTTATTTGAAATAAAATGTGCCTGCCGGTTATTTCTTCCAGTGATCTTTCGTAAGCTTCAACGACCATAGAGTCTAATTTCTCTTCATTTTCAAAGTATGAATCCGTTAACTGAGTTGTATAGGTATCCATTTCTTTGACAAATGAACTCATTGTATCGTATCCCAAATTCTCTGCCTCTAAGACCTTAAGCTTATAATTAATGAACAGATCAATGTATTCGTCAATGGATTTCTGATGATCTTCAGCAATATTTTTATTTTTATTATAAATTCTTAAAAATTCATCTTTACTTATTTCTTTGCTGTCAATTTTCATTAATACTTCAGAATTTGTTTGTGATTTGGCCAATTGAAGTATGAAAATGATTGTTGTAAATAATAGTATGTGTTTCATGAGAATATTTTTATATAAATATTTGTTTTTTAATTGTTTACAAAATATGTTTTTATCATTTTTTTATTCACTCATGGAACCTGCCAAATAAAATATTTTGCTGGATGTTTCATTTGAACAGGTTTAATACTCTGTTTTAATACAAACGATTTACGGAAATTAATATTATCTGCTATAGTTAGGTGCTTCGCGTGTAATTGTAACATCGTGAGGATGACTCTCTGTAACTCCGGAACTGGTTACCCTGACAAATTTTGCCATCCTTAACATTTCAATATTTTTTGCTCCGCAATATCCCATGCCTGCTCTTAATCCACCCAAAAGTTGATAAATAACTTCAGACAGAATTCCTTTGTAGGGTACACGGGCCACAATTCCTTCAGGTACTAGTTTTGATACTTCTTCTTCAGGATCCTGGAAGTAACGATCTCCTGAACCCTGTTGCATGGCCTCAATTGATCCCATTCCTCTGTATGATTTGTATTTTCGGCCATTGTAAATAATAGTTTCACCGGGGGATTCTTCAACCCCTGCGAATAGTGAGCCGGCCATAATTGAATGAGCGCCTGAAGCAATGGCCTTCACAATGTCTCCGGAATAGCGTATACCTCCATCTGCAATGATCGGAATTTTTTTGTCTTTTACCACTCCTGCCACACTAGAAATTGCAGATAGTTGAGGAACACCAACTCCTGCAATAACACGGGTTGTACATATTGATCCCGGCCCTATACCTACTTTAAGGGCATCAGCACCCGCTTCAATTAAGTCAGCAGCTGCATCGGCAGTGGCTATATTTCCAACGACAATATCTATATCAGAAAATTTCTTTTTTACTTCTTTTAAAACTTGTATTACTGCTTTTGAATGCCCGTGAGCAGTATCAATAATCAGTGCATCAACATCGGCTTTGACCAATGCTTCAGCTCTTTCAAGAGTGTCAGAAGTAGTTCCTATTGCTGCTGCAACTCTTAACCTGCCTTTTGGATCTTTACAGGCATTTGGTCTGTCTTTTGCTTTGGTTATGTCTTTGTATGTTATTAATCCGATTAATTTATTATGATTATCAATAACCGGAAGTTTTTCAATTTTATAGTTCTGAAGAATGTCAGCTGCTTTTTCAAGATTTGTTTCCTGGCTTGTGGTAATGATATTTTCTGACGTCATTACTTCACTGATTTTTCTGTTCATGTCACGTTCAAATCTCAGATCACGATTTGTCACAATTCCTATTAAAGAATGAGAACTATCAACAACAGGGATACCCCCTATTTTATATTCCTGCATCAAGTTAAGCGCATCACCGACAGTTCGTTCCTTTTGTATGGTTATTGGGTCATAGATCATTCCGTTTTCTGCACGCTTTATTGCTTTGATCTGCTTTGCCTGTTCTTCAATCGACATGTTTTTATGTACTACACCAATTCCTCCTTCCCGGGCAATGGCAATTGCCATGGTTGCTTCAGTTACTGTATCCATTGCAGCAGAAATTATGGGTGTATTGAGAATAATATTTCTGCTGAACATTGTCTTAAGGTCAACTTCTTTTGGTGCTACTTCAGAATATGCAGGAACAAGCAATACATCATCAAAAGTTAAACCTTCTGATATTATTTTGTTCGATAAGAGAGACATCACAAATGGTTATTAATGATTTAAATTTTGCGAAATTACAAAAATTGAGCGAATAAAAGCAGTACAGGAAGCTGGCATAGAAAATTAATTTTAATATCTATTGCTAAATCTTTAGTGATCATTAAAATTCACATATACTCTATAACTATATCATTCTTAAATAAATGTTTATATACTTTCCTTCTAAGCTCGAAGAATGTTTGGTAATATTACGAATTAGATAGCAAGAAAGGGAATTCAATGAATTAAAATCGATATGATTTTAATAATTTTTAAGACTTTTGGAATATTGTTAAGAATTAATGAATGAACATCTTGAAATATTAAAAAAATACTGGGGACACAACTCATTCCATACAACTCAATTTCAAATTATTGAATCCATTTCCAATGGTAATGATACTCTCGGGTTGATGCCGACCGGTGGAGGAAAATCAATTACTTTTCAGTTACCGGCCATTGAAATGGATGGAGTATGTCTTGTCATTTCTCCGCTAATAGCTTTAATGAATGACCAGATCAGTAAGCTAGATGCTTTAGGAATAAAAGCAAAAGCTGTTCATTCGGGGATGAGCTATAATGAAATTAAGATAAGTCTTGACAATGCAGTCTATGGAGCATATAAGATTTTATATCTTTCTCCTGAAAGGTTAAAGTCAGATATTTTCAGAGCCAAAGTCCAACAAATGAACATATCTTTTATTACAGTTGATGAAGCGCATTGCATATCTGAGTGGGGTTATGATTTCAGACCTTCCTACCTGGAAATTGGAAAACTGAGAGAATATTTACCAGGGGTGCCGGTTCTTGCTTTAACAGCTACCGCAACAAACGAAGTAGTTGAAGATATACAGGAGAAATTAAAATTCCGGATCAGGAATGTTATAAGAGGAGAATTTACCCGTGAGAACCTGGTGTATTTTGTAAGATATACAGACAGTAAGATAGCTGATTTATCAAAAGTTGTAAAAAGTATTCATGGTACAGGCATTGTTTATTTAAGAAGCAGAAAGAAAACCCGGGAAATAGCCGAACATTTGAAAAAAAATAAGATCAATGCTGATTATTTTCATGCAGGACTCAGCTATGAAAGCAGAGTAACTAAACAAAAGAAATGGAGTAATGATGAAATCAGGATCATGGTAGCAACAAATGCTTTTGGATTGGGCATTGATAAATCGAATGTAAGATTTGTGATTCATATGGATTTGCCAGATTCACCGGAATCATACTTTCAGGAAGCTGGCCGGGCAGGAAGAGACGGAAAGAAATCCTTTGCAGTGTTGCTCGTGAATAATTATGACAAAAGTATTGCTAAGCAGCGTCTAACAAATACTTTTCCTGAGATTTCAGAGATCAAAAGAATTTACCACGCCATGGCGAATTATTTGCAAGTACCATATGGAGGTGGCAAGGGAGTGGCATATGAATTTAAACTGTTTGACTTTGCTTCTTCCTATAAGCTGAATAGCGTGGTAGCATTTAATGCATTAAAAATGCTGGAAAAACACGGGTATATTGAACTAACTGATGAAGTAAACAGTCTTTCAAGAATTCTTTTCATTCTTAACAGGGATGATTTGTATAAATTCCAGATTAAAAACCGAAAATTTGACGGATTTATAAAGTTATTGCTTAGGTCATATACGGGATTGTTTAATGATTATACACCAATTGATGAAAACATACTTGCCAGACGGGCAAATATAAAACGCGATCTGGTCTACAATTATCTTATCAAGCTGAGTCAAATGAGAGTAATAAGTTACATACCATCCCGCAAATCTCCTATGGTGATTTTTTCAGAAGAAAGGCTGGATGAGAAATCTTTATATATATCACATGAGTTTTATACAGAGAGAAAGAAAAGATCTGAACAGAGAATAAATGCTATGCTTAACTATGCCTTTAATAAAGATGAATGCAGGAATAATTTGTTATTGAAATACTTTGGATTGAAAACAGGTAAACCTTGCACTAATTGTGATGTCTGTAAATCAAGACTGGAAGATGAAAACGATGAATCGAGGGAAAATGAATTAGTATCAGAAGTATTTGAATTGCTTAAAAAAGAATCCCAATATATAGGTGAGTTATTATTAACACTTGATATCAAGGAAAATACTTTAAATAAAATTGTTAAGAGATTGCTTGAACAGGAAAAAATCGTGTATTTGAAGGATGGAAGACTGGCAGTAAGCAACAGATAGTGATGAGTTGATGGCTATTTGTTGCTGGATACTTTAGATATTGCCTGCCCACCAAAGGTTGGTAAACCTGCCGCAGGCAGGGACTTTGGGTGTTGGGTTATTGGGTTGTAGAAAATGATTATTCGGGGAATCGGTGAATTGATGAAATGAAGTTAATCGACCGACAGAATGCTTATTATATAACCTCAGTTTACCAGTTGACCAGTTCATCAGTTAATCATTTATTGTTGAGAAAGTGAGATTTTGAAATGTAAGACTAGAAACAAGTGACTTGGGACTTGAGACTAATTTTTTTTGCTGGGAGTGGTGTTTAACTGTGTAATCGTGTAACTGGTAAACTGGAAAATTGACAATTGGTTGTGTCGGATTAAACTCGATTAAACAATTCAACGATTAAACGATTACACTATTTTTAAATTTGATAAATACAACTAGTGACTTGAAACCAGAGACCAGAGACTATTTTTATTGATTTACTATTTGAAATACTGTTACTTTGTACAAAACAAAATCAATGGATAGTAAAAATAATCCTGTTTATAGTAAAAATGTAATTGAATTTGTTACAGTAGCGAGTGAGTATTGTATTTTTATTGAACAGGCAGACAAGCAAAAACTGAATGATTTTATCGATAAAGCACATAAACTTATAGCCCTTTTGTATTTAAAAGCTACAGTTTTGCCTGAACTGGATTCGAAGTTTGAAAATATGAATCAGAGATTCGTCACCGAACAGGATTATAATTTCATTAGAAATAAAATAGTAAAAAAATTAGGGCAATACGATTCATACGAAGAAGTTTTCACTCCCTTGCGTGAAGAAAGTGATGAGGCTGTTGGAGCGAGTATTTCAGAAGATTTTACGGATATATACCAGGATATAAAAGACTTTCTGTTATTGTATGAGGTAGGCACGGAAGATGTGATGTATGAGGCGATATGGGAGTGTTCACAATCTTTCAGAACATATTGGGGTCAAAGATTAACAAATGCAATGCAGGCATTGCATTTTCTCAGGTATTCCGATGAGGAAATCATTGAAAATGAGAATTTCACAGCGGAAGAAAATATTGACCTTAATGAAATTGATACCAGCGATTGGTTAATTACCCGCAGACAGGATGATTTCAAAGATGAAGAACAAGAAACACTTTAAAGCAAGACTCACCAAAGAAGAGATAGCCATCTTACCCAGAAGAAAATTCAATGGTGAAATATTTTATATAAACACTATTAAAACTTTCCGTGAAGTTCTTCCTTTATTAAACCATGAAGGAATTTATGGATTCGATACGGAAACAAAACCATCGTTTAAAAAAGGAAAGAAAAACGAAGTTTCGCTATTGCAGTTAAGTACATCAAATCAAGCCTTTCTTTTCAGGGTAAATCAGATTGGAATTCCGAGTAAATTGATCAATATACTATCTGATGGCAATTTGATAAAGGTTGGTGTAGCAATCCATGATGATCTTTTGGGTTTGAAGCGATTGACTTCATTTCATCCGGACGGATTCATTGATTTGCAGGATTATGTAAAAAACTTTGATATTGAGGATAGCGGATTAAAAAAACTCACTGCAAATATTCTTGGCTTTAAAATTAGCAAAAGACAACAAACTTCAAACTGGGAGTCTGAGGTATTAACTGAAGCACAAATAGAATATGCAGCCACGGACGCATGGGTATGTTATGAAATATATTCCAAACTGGAGCAAATGAAACCATACAATGGGAAAGAGATCGAGGGCAATTCTTAAGTCAGGGAAAGACCAGTCTGTTATGCGCCGGCATCCATGGATATTTTCCGGCGCAATAAAAAAGATATATGGAACTCCAGCTGAGGGAGATGTTATCGAAGTATACAATAATAAGGATGAATTCCTTGCTGTTGGGCATTATCAGATAGGTACCATAACCATTCGCATTTTAGAATTTTGCGATAAGGAAATAAACGATTTATTTTGGTTTGAAAAAATTTCCGAGGCATACAAACTAAGAAAAACTCTTGGCCTTATTAATTCGGATCATACTACTGTTTATCGTCTTGTAAATGCTGAGGGCGATAATTTACCTGGCTTAATTATTGATTATTATGATGGAAATGTTGTTATGCAAATTCATTCAATAGGAATGTACAAAGCGCGTAAATCAATACTATCAGCTCTCGAAAAATTATACGGAGAAAAAGTTACTACAATATATGATAAAAGTGAAAACACCTTACCTTTTAAGAGATCTGTTCAACCGAAAAATGAATTTTTGCTCGGGAGCAAGAAGAGTACTGTTGTGATAGAGAATGGACTTAAGTTTAACATAGATTGGGTAGACGGCCAAAAGACCGGCTTTTTTATTGATCAGCGTGAGAATCGAAATTTGCTAATGAGATACTGTGATAACCGAAGTGTTTTAAATATGTTCTGTTATACCGGAGGATTTTCTGTTTATGCTGTTCAGGGGGGGGCAAAACTTGTTCATTCTGTTGATAGTTCGGCAAAAGCTATTGATCTGGTGAATCAGAATATAAATCTGAATTTTACTGATACAGATCATAAAGCATTTGCAGATGATGCATTCACTTATCTGGAAGGGATCAGGAATAGATATGACCTGATCATACTGGATCCTCCTGCTTTTGCAAAACATCAAAATGTTCTGCACAATGCCTTACAGGGATATAAACGACTAAATCAAAAAGCATTCGAACAAATTGAATCAGAGGGTTTGCTTTTTACTTTTTCATGCTCCCAGGCGGTCTCGAAGGAAAATTTCAGAAAATCGGTATTTGCAGCGGCAGCGAATGCAAAAAGAAATATCAGAATTTTGCATCAATTGACTCAGCCTTCTGATCATCCTGTTAATCTATATCATCCCGAAGGGGAATACTTAAAAGGCCTGGTTCTATATGTTAGCTAAGAAGTATATAAGAATATTGTTTTTTTTTGTGGTGTGGTTCATTATGCAGTATTCACAAGCAATTTGTCAGGAAAATGATGAATTCATGCCGGTTGATGTGAAACTCTGGAATTCGGATGGCGATACTGTATCCGGTACAATTGATTACATTAACCAATACAATCTTCAGTTTAGCATTTCACTGACCGATACAAATGGGAATGTAATAAAATATTACTCGCCAAGAGATATTGACGGTTTCTGTTTGGTCATTAATGATGAAAAAGCTGTTTTCCACAGTGTAGAGAATCCTTTAAATATTGGCATGGTATTTTTACTATTGATTTATGAAGGAAAATATTCTGTGTATCAATATCTGGAACTGAATCAGAAAAGTTCCATACTCTCATTTATACCGCATTATTATTTATGGTCAGAAAACAGGTGGTTGGAACCGGAAATTACAAAACCGTTTGAAAAGGAAGCTTTGCTGCATCATTTTGCGGATTGCCCTGAGCTCGAATATAAAATTAAAACAGGTGAATATGGTCTCAATTCGATAGGTACAATAATTGAGGAATATGAAGAGTGTGAGCTTACCGATGATTACGAATTTTTTTTTGAATAATTAGTACTTGCTGTTAACATATTGGTGGCAAGCGGTTAGGGCGATTCCTGCAAATATTCCTTGCATAGTATAATGCATAAATAGCCGGAATCACATTCAGGATCTGTATATAATCGACATTCATTTTTAAACCCCGTCTTTTTTTATTTTTCAATTTGGCAAAAAAGAATTTTATAAAACTCAGCTGATACGTCTCGCTCGATCCATGGTTTATGACCGCAATTTTTAAGAATGACCATCTCAAAATTCTTTGCATTGCCCGATAATGGAATTGAAATTCCGTCTGCAGGATGAGGATCATATTCACCATGAATAAAGACAACGGGACACGGTATTGAAAGAAGATCGTCTTTCAGTTTGCCCGATGCTCTTAATTCTGCCGCTTCTCTCCAGATTTTCCGGAATATTTCCGGATGTATTGTTGTATTATCTTGAACAGATACTGGGTGAACTGAATCGGTTTTTACAATCAATTGTTCAAGCCTGTGAAATAACTCTGTAGAATTGGATAATTGATCCTTCGGGAGCGTATTAAGAAGTGAAATAAACTCATTTTGTTCCTTTTCATTTAACCGGTTCAGACGTGTTTCATCGATTTTCTTTGCATATTTCATTTCCAGGGGCGGACAGCCAATAAGTATAAGTTTTTTTACCAGTTGCGGATACCTTGCAGTCAGTAAAATACTTAGCCATGCTCCCCATGAGAATCCAACAAGTACTGCCGGAATTTGTGCCTGACTTTCAATGGTTCTTTTCAGTTCCAGAATTTGATTGGAAACGGTATGCCTTGTTTGGAACGGTTCCAGTATACTCATTCGGTCTGACAGAGCATGTGCAACCGACGTCATTTCACCGGCAGCTCCCGGTCCGCCATGAACCAATACAATTTGAAAAGGAGGTAAGCCGTATGTCTGGTAATTTAGTGACACGTTAGATAGTATTTCCGCGTTACATAATTGAGAAGTTCGGAGAGACCAACAATATTTCAACAAACAAAAATCAGAGATTGCATAGAATGCTAATATAATAAAAGTGATGAGTTTATCTGAAATATGCTTTCGGTCAGGATGCACAAATAAAATTTTCACTTCACACAGATCCCAAATTGACAAGAAACTCTCATATCTGTTTTTTATACTAAGAGATTATATACTTTTGAAACCTTAATATATTTTGATACCGATGATAAATTATGCTGAGAAAATAAGTGACCTTACCCAATTCAAACGGGAATATGTTGCTAATGTTTTGAAGCTATTTGACGATAGAGCGACAATCCCTTTTATAAGCAGGTATCGCAAAGAAATGACAGGAAGCATGGATGAGGTAAAGGTTGCCGAGATCAGGGATTTGCATGAAAAACTTGTTGAAATTGACAAACGAAGAGCAACGATACTGAAATCCATTGAGGGCCAGGACAAGCTGACACCGGAACTCAGGAAGAAAATAGAGGAATCGGAAACTCTTACTGAACTTGAAGATCTGTACCTCCCTTATAAACCAAAAAAGAAAACACGTGCAAGTATTGCCAGGGAGAAGGGACTTGAACCTCTTGCGGTGATTATAATGAAGCAGAAGGAAGTAAATATCCTGTCAAAAGCCAGTGAATTTTTGAATGACGATGTCCAGGACGTTGAAGCTGCCTTGCAGGGAGCAAGGGATATTTTAGCAGAATGGATCAGTGAGAATAAAAGAGCGCGTGATCTTGTTCGTTATCATTACGGAAAAGATACGCTGATTGCTTCAAAACTTGTAAAAGGGAAAGAGGAAGAAGGTGTAAAATACAAAGATTATTTTGATTACCGGGAGACACTATCCTGCTGCCCGTCTCACAGGTTACTGGCAATGAGACGGGGAGAGGATGAAGGATTTTTAAAATTGACTATTGTACCTGATGAGGAAAAGGTTCTGGAAGGATTGGAAGAATTGTTTATTAAAGGGTATTTGGATGCATCGGAACAGGTAAAAACAGCCATTCATGAAAGTTATAAAAGGCTGCTTCAACCTTCTATTGAAAATGAATACAGGGCCAGCTCCAAAGAAAAAGCCGATGATGAAGCGATTCGTGTTTTTGCCGGTAATCTCAGACAACTGTTAATGGCTTCTCCTTTGGGAGAAAAAAGAATATTGGCTATCGATCCCGGCTACCGGACAGGATGTAAAGTAGTGTGTATCGATGCACAGGGAAATCTGCTGCACAATGAAACCATCTATCCTCATCCTCCCCAGAATGAGACGAAAAAAGCTGCGCATAAACTTTCCACCCTGGTACAAATGTATAAGATAGAAGCCATCTCAATTGGCAATGGAACAGCAAGCAGGGAAACCGAACGTTTTGTAAAGAAAATGCGATTTGATCGTAACTTGCAGGTTTTTGTGGTGAACGAAGCAGGAGCATCGGTTTATTCTGCCTCTAAAGTTGCCCGGGAAGAGTTTCCACAGTATGATGTTACCGTGAGAGGAGCTGTATCCATTGGTCGCCGGCTTATGGATCCTCTGGCCGAGCTGGTGAAGATTGATCCGAAATCAATAGGAGTAGGACAATATCAACACGATGTGGACCAGGGAAAACTAAAGAAAGCGCTGGATGAAGTGGTGGAAAGTTGTGTGAATGCTGTGGGTGTCGATCTGAATACGGCGAGTATGCACCTGCTTATTTATATATCCGGGCTTGGTCCTCAGATGGCAAAGAACATTGTGGATTACAGGGCCGAACACGGTGCTTTTGCTTCCAGGGAAGACCTGAAAACAGTTCCCCGTATGGGTCCGAAAGCCTTTGAACAGGCAGCTGGATTTTTACGGATTCGTAATGCAGAAAACCCTCTCGATAACAGTGCTGTTCACCCTGAGAGCTATAAAATTGTAAAAAAGATGGCTGCTGATCAGGGAGTAAGTCTCCATGAAATAATGGAGAATGAAGATCTTCAGAAGAAAATAGATATCAATAAATATGTTGGTGGCACGATAGGTATTCCTACTTTAAAAGACATACTGAACGAGCTTGCTAAACCTGGTCGCGATCCTCGTAAGAAAGCAAAAGTATTTGAATTTGCTGAGGGAATATACAAAATGGAAGACCTTGTAGAAGGAATGGAACTTCCAGGAATAGTAACAAACATTACCAATTTTGGTGCTTTTGTAGATGTTGGAGTAAAACAGGATGGATTGGTACATATTTCTCAACTCGCTAATCGCTTTGTCTCAGACCCAAATGAGGTTGTTCAATTGAATCAGCATGTTAAAGTAAAAGTAATGGAAGTGGATGTTGTACGAAAGCGAATTCAGTTGAGTATGAAGGAGGTGGAAGATAACAGTAGAAAGTGATAAGTCATAAGGGATGAGTTACAAGTCATAAGTTGTTTTCTATATAAAATTTTACTTATCCCTTATCACTTTTTAATATCCTACTGAACAACAATCTTATCTGAATATACTATATTGTCCTTCTGTACATGGATAAAGTAAATTCCCGCATCCAACTCATTCGTTTGAATAAATAGCTGCCCGTTTACAATTCTACTTGTTGTTACACACTGACCTAAATTGTTATACATTGTTACAACTGAACTTTCCTCAGCAAAAACCTGGAAATGATCTGTTGCTGGATTAGGCATTATCTTGATC
>CAYORG010000040.1:19681-27677 GCA_964406315.1 uncultured Bacteroidales bacterium
TTCCTCAGCAAAAACCTGGAAATGATCTGTTGCTGGATTAGGCATTATCTTGATCTTATTGTTATCAGAAATACCAACAATTCCAGATGGCAAAACCTTTTTTATAAGTCTTACATTATCAAATGTGACAGCAGGTGTTTCAGCACCAATTGAAAGAGCTAATCTCATATCAGAAAATACTGAGCTTAGATTGAATTCAAACGAGAATGATTCCGGATCAGTTCCTACAGTAAATTTTTCATCAATCAAAGCTGTAAATGGTGGAAAGTGTTCGCCAAAAAACACATAGCAATGCCTGTCTGTTGCCTCTGCATACGCATCGAATGATATTGTATAAATTTCATCCTCATCAAGCCTGTCTATTTGGTTGGCAGAAAATACCTGCATAAGTTGTATATGCCATGGCAAGGGGTCACTTGCAATATCTAATGGCATAACTACACATTCTCCGTTCACTAATACAGCAGATGCTGTAGCTCCTTCCCAGGCAGCCAATGACCATGGATTTATTTTACAAATCTCAAAATCACCATTTTCAATGATATTTTCAGGATTATTTTCAGGATTTTGCGAACAGGTCTCAAAGATGTAAGCTGAACCATGTTCGCCTATTGGTTCTGACTTTTTATCTTCTAAATCATCATTTACAGCTCCGCAAATAATATAGTCTCCGGAAATACCGACAGCAGAGCCGAAAAAATCTGATGTGTCTCTATCCGAAGAAACTATTTTTTGCACTTCATCCCAGTTTTCACTTCCATTCCGCTTAAAGATGTATGCCGATCCGGCATACGATATTGTATCTTCTCTCTGAGCATTTTCTCCATCAAATGATGAACCCACAACAGCATAATTTTCCGAAATACTCACAGAATTACCAAAGCCGTCACCAGTTCCAATATCGGAGGCAATAATTTTATCGACTTCAATCCAGTTTCCGCTTTCATCCCTCTCAAAAATGTAGGCTGACCCTGCATCATAGAAAATACTGCCACCTGATTCTTCATCGTTTGCATAGGCTGCAACAATTGCTTTGCTGCCTGAAATACTAACTGATTTACCAAAGAAGTCGCCCTCAGCTCTATCTGATGCGACAATTTTTTGTACTTTGTTCCAGTATCCACGGTCATCACATTCAAAAATGTAAGCCGAACCGGCAGCCCCATAAGTATTTTCTCCATTGGCATCTTCATCCTCGTCAGGGACTCCGACAATAGCATAATCATCAGATATAGCAACAACCTCTCCGAATCTGTCATACTCAGCTCTGTCGGATGCAACAATCTTTTTAATTTCATTCCATGTTCCGTTCTCATCTTTCTCAAAAATATAGGCAGATCCTGCATCTGCAACTGTAAATAAACCTGAAGTATCTTCATCTTCAGCATAAGCACCTATTATGGCATGATTACCGGAAATATCTACCGATCTTCCAAAAAAATCACTTTCATCTCTGTCTGAAGCAACAATTTTTTGCACCTCTTTCCATATTCCGTTTTCATTCCGTTTAAAAATATACGCCGATCCGGCAGCAGACATTGTATTTTCACCTAAAGCATCTTCATCTTCATGGAGAGCACCTACAATGGCATAGTTACCTGAGATACCAACTGATATACCAAAGTGGTCGGCGGCTCCTCTGTCTGAAGCGACAATTTTTTGTCCTTCGCTCCAATTGCCGTTGATATCACGTTCAAATATGTAAGCTGTACCTGCAGTATAGACATAATTATTGCCTGATTCATCACCACTATCTAAATCGGCACCCGCGATGGCATAATTTCCTGAAATAGCTACAGATTCTCCTAAGTGTGCACCATCAGCTTGTTCAAGACCTGTTAGCTTGCTTGTCTCACTATGATCCTGCGAGTAAATACAGGTGTTTATCAGCATAATGGCTGATACAAATAGAGTAATTTTCAGTTTCATTTTCTGACATTTAGCGTGAAGTAACAGATCTAATGCAATTACCAGGAATTATCATTCCTGTTGATACTACTGTTGTGTCAGTTAACTAAGTATTTAGTTAATTTTGATGGCTGATTTTTAAAGCATTATTTATAGTGCTTTGATATACAATATTAATAAATAATTAACTTCCCACTGTAAATGCTGTTTCCTTTTTGTACCCGGATGATATAAAATCCTTCTTTAAGCTCACCTATTTGAAATAGTATCATTCCGTTTTCAATAATCCCTGATTTTACCAGCTGACCTAAATTGTTATAAAAAGCTACCTCTGATCCTTCCTCACCAAATACGTGTACAATATCTGTTGCAGGGTTTGGTGCAATTCTTATCTTCTTCGTATCTGATATTTCACTAGACCCTAGTGCCGATTCTTTAATAAGTTGAACATTATCAAATCCGGCCCAGGTGGTTTCGGTACCAATTTCAAGAGCCAGTTTCATTTCAGGGAAGATGGAATGCATGGAAAAATCAAATGAGAAGGTTTGAGGAGCAATTTTCAGCTGAACTGTTTCATCAAGAAGAGGAGTATAATTTCCTCCATACTGACCAAAAAATACATGGCAGTACATATTGTCCACTTCACCCCAGGCATCGAATGAGAGGGTATAGATGGCTTCCGGAACAAGCATATCTTTCTGGGCAGCATTTAATACCTGTTCAATCTGGATATGCCACATTTCCGGTGATGGGTTCAATTGATCCGGTTTTAGTATACATGTACCATCTATTATTTGGTATCTGGCCAGTGTGGCTGCTGCATCCACATAAAAATTCCAGGGTGAGAGGATACAGGTTTCAAAACTCCCGTTTTCTATAACGTTTAACGGATCCGACGAATAATCGGCTTCACAGGCTTCAAAAATGTAAGCCGAACCGGCAGATCCGTAAGTGTTTTCTCCATTTGCATCTTCATCTTCGGCAGGAACTCCAACAATAGCATAATCATCAGATATAGCAACAACCTCTCCAAATCTGTCAAACTCAGCTCTGTCGGATGCAACAATCTTCTGAACTTCATTCCATTCCCCATTGCTGCCCTGGTTAAAAATATATGCCGAGCCGGCTTCTTCTATTGTGTTTTGTTGTAACTCATCTTCACTCTCACGGTTTGCTCCCACAATGATATCGGAACCTGAAATACCTACTGACCATCCAAAGCGATCACCCCAATCTCTGTCAGGGGCAACTATTTTTTGTGCATATTTCCATATTCCTTGTTCATTGCATTCAAATACATAAGCCGAACCTGCGCCATCCATAGTATTTCCTTCCGAGGCATCTTCATCTTCAGACCATGCTCCGACAACGATAGTATTGCCGGAAATGGATACGGATGCTCCGAAGAAATCATAAGCTGCCCTGTTAAATGCAGTAATTTTTTTGACTTCCTGCCAATCACCCCCGGGATCTTGCTCGAAGATGTATGCCGACCCGGAGCTTGTTAATGTGTTTGTTCCTAAGGTGTCTTCATCCTCATAATCTGCTCCGACAACAAGAAAACTGTCTGAAATACTGACTGAGCTTCCGAAATAATCTTCAATATCTCTGTCGGAAGCTACTATTTTTTGTATCTCATACCAATCTCCGTTTGCATCCCGTTCAAAAATATAGGCTGATCCGGCCTGGTTTTTTAAATTTCCTCCCAGTTCATCTTCATCCTCATTATGAGCTCCGACAACCGCATAATTTCCGGAAATGCTCACAGCTTTGCCGAAGTTGTCACCACTTTCTCTGTCAGAGGCGACTATTTTTTGTTCATTGCCCCAGTTTCCGTAAACATCCCGCTCATAAATGTAAGCTGATCCTGCCTGGGCTAAAGTATTGCCACCAGTTGCGTCCTCATCTTCCGCATAGGCACCCACTATAGCATAGTTTCCCGATATTCCAACCGATTCACCAAAAAAGTCATGTTCGTACCTGTCAGAAGCAACGATCTTTTGTTCTCTGCTCCAGTTTCCGTTGGCATCCCGTTCATAGAGATATACTGCACCGGCATATTGTTGTGTATTTCCTCCTGTCTCATCTTCACTCTCCCTGATGGCTCCTACAATGGCACAGTTTCCTGAAATGGCGACAGAGTAACCAAATTCTCTGAAATTACCTCTGTCAAAAGCTACCAGTTTACCTTTTTCATCATAATCCTGTGAATAGGATATAGAATAAAACAGCAAGTATGCTGTAATTGCTAGTGTGAGTTTTGTTTTCATTTTTTAAAGGGTTTAATGACTATTTTCCGCCTGCCGACTTATCCTTATGCAATAACAAATCAGGAGAAATCAATATGATCTGTCATTTTGCTTCTAAATTATTGATTATAAGAATGTAAGTCAAATAGTATGTGACGAACAACTTACAATTGGTAATGAAAATATAAAAAGTATAAATTAACCTGTTGTATTTCTGAAAACAATACATTTGAATACTGTTTTTTTCAGTAGTCAGAAATCTTGGATGTGTTTTCCTGAAAAAATGCATTTTAAAATATGGGGAAAGGATTATTACATAAGGTAATTTTTATTATTATTGTTTTGATATCTTGTATTATGCTGGCAATATCCTTGCCTTTCCTGGTGAAATTTCTGCTAATGAGCGATGAACAAGATGCGGGTGAATTCTATAATTTTGGTCTGAAAATCAGAGATATTTATTTTGGTGGAATTGCGGGAATCTTTATCGTAGTGTATTCAATCTTCAAACTCGAAGGTGAAAAACAGGCAAAGCTTGCGAGATTTCTTTTGATAGCCAGTACTATTTCATTTGCATTTTATTATATAATTATAAGGTCGAATTTATAAACAGAAAAATATGGTTAAGATGTATCGTTATTCAGTTTATCTTTGCTCCCTGTCTTTTCTTTGTTTAATGTCCTGTCAGAATATAACAATGATTAAACCTCCTGTTGCTCAAAAAAAGCCGTTTCAATTATCAAACCACGATACGATAAGAATTGATCCTTACTACTGGTTAAAGGAAAGAGAAAATCCGGAGGTGCTTGAATACCTTAAGACTGAGAATAAGTATACCGAAAATGTATTAAAAGACACAGAAGATCTGCAGGAAAAGATCTACAACGAGATTGTCGGAAGAATTAAACAGACTGATACATCCGTACCCTATTTTTCAAATGGATATTTCTATTATACTCGATACGAAGAAGGGAAAGAGTACCCAGTGTATTGCAGGAAAAAAGGATCACTGGATGCTGAGGAAGAAGTGATGCTGAATGTGAATGAAATGGCTGAAGGATTTGAGTATTTTCATGTGGGAGGCATTTCAGTCAGCCCCGATAATAAGATGATTGCTTACGGTGTTGATACCGTGAGTCGCAGAATCTATACACTCTATTTTAAAGACCTGGAGAGTGGAAGAATTCTGGATGAGAGCATTCCCGGTACAATAGGTTCCGCATCGTGGGCAAATGATAATAAAACCATTTATTATACACAGAAAAACGAACAAACTCTGCGACCTGAGAAAATATTCAGGTATGTCGTGTCTTCCGGTTCCGGATCCGAGTTGGTCTATGAGGAAACTGATGAAACCTATTACTGTTATGTGTACAAAAGTCGCTCAAGAAAATATTTGATCATAGCTTCGACATCCACTATGTCTGATGAATATCAAATTCTTTCAGCAGATGATCCGCAGAGCAAATTCAAGGTATTTCAGCCGCGTGAAAGAGGCCTGGAATATTCCATCGGACATGTGGGTGATAAATTCTATATACGCACGAACCTCGATGCCAGGAATTTCAGGTTGATGCAAACTTCATTGAAGGCGACTACAAAAGAAAACTGGAAGGAAGTAATTCCTCATCGGGAAGATGTATTGCTGGAAGGATTTATCAATTTTGATCACTTTCTGGTCATCGATGAGAGAATCAAAGGGAATACAAATCTGAGGATCATCGATGTGGATTCAGAGGGAGAGCATGATGTTGATTTTAAAGAGGAAGTATACAGCTGCTGGATTTCTGTCAATCCTGAGTTATCTTCAAATGTATTACGCATCGGGTATTCTTCTTTGACTACACCGTCTACAACTTACGATTACCATATGCAAACCAGGGAAATGGAACTTATGAAACGGCAGGAAGTGGTTGGTGGGCATGATCCTGATCAATACCAAAGCGAAAGGCTGTTTGCGTTAGCACCGGATGGTAAGGAGGTTCCTGTTTCGCTGGTGTATAAAAAAGGAACTCCTCTTGACGGATCATCTCCCCTGTTTTTGTATGGGTATGGTTCCTATGGTAATACGTACGATCCGAATTTTAACAGCGTAAGGTTAAGTTTGCTTGACCGGGGCTTTATTTATGCCATTGCCCATGTGCGTGGCAGTGAATTCCTGGGACGCGAATGGTATGAGGATGGCAAATTACTGAAAAAGAAGAATACATTTACTGATTTCATTGCCTGTGCTGAGTTTCTTATTGAAAACAATTACACTCAGACCGATAAACTGATGATCTGTGGTGGAAGTGCAGGAGGATTGCTCATTGGCGCTGTAATAAATATGCGACCTGATCTGTTTAAAGGGGCAATAGCTGCAGTACCTTTTGTTGATGTTGTCACTACCATGCTTGATGAATCGATCCCTTTAACCACAGGCGAGTATGACGAATGGGGCAATCCGAATGAGAAAGAATATTTTGAATATATGTTGTCCTACTCTCCGTATGATAATGTTGAAGAAAAAGCGTACCCGAATTTACTGGTGGCTACCGGTTTTCATGATTCCCAGGTGCAATACTGGGAACCTGCAAAGTGGGTTGCCAAATTGCGTGATCTGAAGACGGATGATAATCTACTGTTGCTTCATACAAACATGGATGCCGGTCACGGAGGAGCATCAGGAAGATTTAAACAACATAAAGAAACGGCGCTGGAATATGCTTTTCTTTTAAAACTGGTTGATATATATGAATAATTCCAGCACCGTTTCTTGTTTCTGAGCCTTACAACTGTGGTATAACTTACCTTTAATACGCGCTATTCAGTCTTCGGCTCAGCCACTTTGCCTATGAAAACAATAGCATTTGTTGTTTTTTCACGTATAGCAAATAAAAAGGGTTTATTCACGGTCATGAACACTTCCAACGGATCATAACCCGAAAATGAAACAGCGACAACAGTTGCTGCAGCAGCTTCCGTGCCTTCTTCATCCACTTCAATAAATGTTTTGTGTTTTACCCGGCTGATAAACAGACCTCCCGGACTATATATTCCGGTAAAATCCGCTTCCCATGGATCAAAGGCAATGCCCATGCCCATAAAAGATAAAACATCATTCAGTTTCTTTTCGTAATCGAAGGTAAATTTGGGCAACAGCAAAGTGACTTCTTTCTCGGAAAGCGCAGCAAGCCAGCTTTGCCAATTCTCCGTATTGATCTGTTGAGCAAGTGCTTCAGGAGTTAAATTGCCTTTGGGGAGCATTACCAGCATGCTGTAATTGCCACGACCGTAATCGAGTTCTGCCATTTGCATAAGATCATTATCCATATAACCAATAGTATCTTTCATGTTCATCATATCCACGGTTTTCGTTGTGCCGCCGGGCAATATGAAAGTTTCCTGATAGGTGCTTTCGGGATCGAATTCTTTTTTCCAGATGCCATTAAAATAAATCGCATTGATCAGGAACATAACATCATCAGGACTGATATAATCAACTATTGACGGGATCTTTCCGTGGGTCTGATCAGAAACCCAGTTGTTAATGATGTCCTTGGCATCGGGAGAACTGAAATCAAGTTCGGAAATCTCGGCATTGTAATACAGTTGATTGATATCAAGGAATCCCTGCTCAACATCGAAATCCTGGCGATACCATATCGAATTGGCAATTTCCATGATCACCTTTTCATCCACACTTTTTAAACCTTCCATAAGTTCTTTATAAGTCAGGTTGATTTCGTCGGATGACAGATGATCCATTCTGAGGGCATAAGCCATGGAATCTTCCGTATCTCCGTTCGCCCCGTTGTATGTCATTGCCAGTGCCAGTGATATGCTGACAGGTGAGATCA
>CAYORG010000041.1:0-27649 GCA_964406315.1 uncultured Bacteroidales bacterium
TAAAGAGTATTGCCGGTGTTGGGATCAATGTCAATGAAGAAAATTTTCCGGAAGATATTCCAAATCCAACCTCAATGAAAATTATTACGCAAAAGACTTTTATAAAGGATGCCTTGATGGATATCCTGTTTGACAAATTTGATCTCAGGTACAAACAACTGATCTCAGGAGATATGGAATCAATGCACAATGAATACAATCATCATCTTTATAAGCGAGGCATCTTATCTGAATACAGCCAGAAGAAAAATACGTTTCAGGCAGTTTTAAAAGAGGTCAGGCCTTCCGGGGAGATTGTGCTTGTTACCAAAAATAATTCAGAGAACACGTATTTGTTCGGGGAGATTGAATTGATCTTGAATAAAACTTAAAACGTATATTTCACCAATTGATCTACCAGCTTGTCAAGAAATTCCTGGAGAGGTTTTTTGGCCATCATTTCTATCATGGGATTTACCTCAGCCTGAAGAGTTAATTTAATGCGTGTATCTTTTTCATCCATTTTTTTCAGTTGTACCCAGAAAGTAAAATGGAATCTGTCATCATCAAGACTTGTAAGTTTTATCAGTTTAAAGGGCTCTTTTTCAAGCATCTTGATGCCAGTTTCGCCTATGGGATTTATGGTGAAACTGCAACTGTTTTCATCCGATTTCCAATTGGTAATTTTATCCCCGGGAATCAGGTTTTTAAAATTATTGAAATCAGTCAGAAAAGTATATATCTGTTCGTCCGGGTACTCAATTTTGCCGATTTTGCTCTCAAGTTTCATGATTGACAATTTATCTTGGTTTCCACTTATCAGGGTGCAACCGCCATTGTCTTAAGGTTTCCAACTCATTATCAGAGACATATCCTGATTCAGCAGCCAGATCAATTAAAACAGAATAATTGCTTAAGGTCTGGAGATCACAACCCGCATTCAAAAAGTTATCAACAGAAACTGAAAATTCATAGGTGAAAATTGCAAGCATGCCCAAAACCTTGCAATTCGCATTTTTCAGGGAGTTTACCGCTTCAAGACTACTTTTCCCGGTAGATACCAGATCTTCAATAACGACAAACTTCTGATTTTGCTTATACACTCCCTCAATTTGATTTTCCAGTCCGTGCGATTTTGCAGAGGATCTGATGTAAACAAAAGGCAAATTCAAGGCTTCTGCAACCAAGACCCCGTGAGCGATTGCACCTGTTGCAACACCGGCAATACCTTCTGCATCCGGATAACTGATTCTAATTTTTTCTACAAAACATTCACAGATTGATTGACGGACTTCCGGGTAAGATAATGTCTTTCTGTTGTCACAATAGATCGGGGATTTCCAACCTGATGCCCAGGTAAACGGCTTTGCAGGATTTAATTTTATTGCATTAATTTGCAACAATTGTTTAGCGATTTTTTTCTCACATTCTTTCATGCCGTCAAATGTATAAAGTTTTTTTTAACGATCGCAAACTCATCCTGACTGATAATTTCACCAAACATTTCCAGGTCAATTACGGACTTTTTTATAAATATCGTGATCCGGAAGATCTCAGGGAATTAATTTCATTGTACAGCAAACTAAAAAAAATCGACACACTGTACCTGTTTCATCATGATATTGATACCCTTAGGGAAGATTTCCGGAAATGCTTCAGGTTTATTCCTGCGGCGGGGGGACTTGTCAGAAATGAAAAGGGTGAATTTTTATTGATCCACAGGCGCGGGAAATGGGATCTGCCAAAAGGGAAACTGGATAAAAAAGAATCCGTTGAAGAGGCAGCCCTGCGGGAAGTCAGTGAAGAATGCGGGATACATAATCTGCGTATTGTACGTCCCTTGCTTTCAACCTATCATACCTATGAATACAAGGGAGGTCTGGCGCTGAAAAGGACTTCCTGGTTTGAGATGATCCTGAAGGGAAAAGAAATTCCCAAGCCTCAGACTTCCGAAGACATTACAGAGGTTAGGTTTGTAAAAACCGATCAACTGGCTGAATATCTTGAAGTGAGTTTTCCGGCTATAAGGGATGTGTTCACTTCTTTTGGGATTTAGGAATTTGTTCCGTCTCTCTTCCAACAGTCATGCTGAACCAGGTTTCAACATCTGCCGCTCTTTTTGTAGTTATGCTGAACTCGTTTTAGCATCCGTTCATCACTAGCCGATTCCGAAAACGAGTTCGGAATGACTTCCGAAAGAGGGATTCGGAATGACATTATAGCAGAGGTTGTTCAGTAAAGCCCAGTAAGAGGAAGAGTAAAATAGAAAATAAGGCGAATTGTAAAAGTTCATTTAATTTGTAACTATGAAAACTGGCTATGTTTATATACTCTCAAAAAAAAACGAACAGGGTTCTATATCGGGATTACATTATCATTAATTCTTAAAAATCATAATTTACATTTTTGAAAAAGAATTATCAATCTATTTCAGAAAAGGACAATTATTTATTTTCTGAAATCCTGATGGATTACCTTTGATATTTATATTTTTGAAAAAAATTGTTTATGGCAAAGAAAGTATATGTAGGCATGAGTGCCGATATGATCCATCCCGGACACTTAAATGTTATAAAAGAAGCCAGCAAACTGGGCGATGTAATAATAGGGTTGCTTACAGATAAGGCCATTGCCAGTTATAAACGTTTACCCACCTTAAAATACGAACAACGAAAAATTATTATTGAAAGTATTAAAGGTGTTTCAAAGGTTGTAGCTCAGAATGAATTGGACTATGCAGTAAATCTGCGTAAGATAAAACCTGATTTTGTGGTTCATGGCGATGATTGGCAAAAGGGAGTGCAGGCTCAAACCAGGCAAAGAGTTATTGACACCCTTAAAGAATGGGGAGGGAAATTGCATGAAGTGGCTTATACCAAGGGTATTTCATCATCACAATTAAACCAAATTCATAGAGAGATCGGCACTACTCCCGAAGTACGAATGGATAGGTTACGTCGCCTCATTGAGTCAAAACCCATTGTTAAAGTGTTGGAAGCTCATAGTGGCCTTACGGGTTTAATTGTTGAAAATGTGAACATCGAGCATAATGGAATAAGAAAGGAATTTGATGCCATGTGGCTTAGTAGTCTTACCGATTCTACAATAAAGGGGAAGCCTGATATTGAGGCAGTCGATGTAACATCACGACTTCATAGCCTAAATGATATATTAGAAGTTACTACTAAACCAATTATTTATGATGGTGATACCGGAGGTATACCCGAACACTTTGTTTATACAGTAAGAACGCTTGAGAGATTAGGTGTATCTGCCATTATTATTGAAGACAAAATGGGTTTAAAGAAGAATTCTCTATTTGGTACCGACGTGGTACAACAACAGGATTCTGTTGAGAATTTCTGTCAAAAAATTAACATGGGAAAACAAGCACAAGTTACAAAGGATTTTATGATTATAGCACGCATTGAGAGCCTTATCCTCAAACATGGTACAGATGATGCCATTAAAAGGGCAAAAGCATACATTGAAGCAGGCGCTGATGGTATTATGATTCATAGTAAAGAAAAGGATGGTGACGAAATATTCGAGTTTTGTAAGTTGTACAGTCAATTTGAAAAGCGTGTACCACTGGTAGCTGTACCAACCAGTTATTGTCATATTTATGAAAAACAATTGATGGATGCAGGAGTGAATATTGTAATTTATGCTAATCATTTATTGCGCAGTGCCTACCCTGCAATGGTGGAAGTGGCTAAATCTATTTTAATGCATGAGCGATCCTATGAAGCCAATGATAAATGCATGTCGATAAAAGATGTTTTAAACCTTATTCCGGGCACATAATGATTGATCCTGCTTTTTTATATAATCGTTTGAAACAGTATGATGTAGAATTTTTTACCGGTGTCCCTGACTCCCTTTTAAAAGACATTTGCGGTTATATAGCCGATAATGCATCGGCACAGAATCATATTATTTCAGCCAACGAAGGGAATGCCATAGCTATAGCTGCAGGATATTATATGGCAACAGGGAAAATTCCCTTAGTATATATGCAAAATTCAGGTATTGGAAATGCAGTGAATCCTTTGCTCTCGCTTGTTGATGAAAAAGTTTACAGTATTCCTATGCTTGTTATGATTGGCTGGCGAGGTGAACCGGGGATCAAAGATGAGCCCCAACATGTAAAGCAAGGTGAAGTGACACTTGACTTGCTTGAGGCAATGAAAATACCATACTCTATTTTAGGGATGGATGAAATAGAGGTTGAGACACAGATTCAGAAAGCAATTGTGTATGTTAAAAACAACAACGTGCCATATGCTTTAGTGGTAAAGAAAGGAACATTTGCAAAGTATACTTTTAAGGAAATGATAAATAATACCTATGAACTAAGACGTGAAGATGCTATTAAACAGATTGTAAATCAACTAACCGGTGAGGAGGTAATTGTATCAACAACGGGAAAAACATCACGTGAGCTATTTGAATACAGGGCTGAGTTAAACCATCCTCACCATTCAGATTTTCTTACGGTGGGATCTATGGGTCATGCAAACCAGATAGCTTTAGGAATTGCTATGCAGAAACCCAATAAAAAAATAATTTGTCTTGATGGTGACGGAGCTTTGCTTATGCATATGGGAGGTTTATCTATCATAGGGAGTCTGGGCCCTAAAAATTTCATTCATATTGTAATTAATAATGGAGCTCATGAATCGGTTGGAGGACAACCATCTGTGGCATTTGCTATTGATATACCAAAATTAGCACTGGCCAACAATTACAAAATGGCACTATCGGTAGTAACAATTAAGGAATTAAATAATGCTTTAAAAAGCATCACAGAAGATACCTGTCCGGCATTAATTGAAGTAAAAGTAAAAATTGGATCTCGCGATGATCTGGGGCGTCCGACTGTTAAACCCAAAGATAATAAAGTAGCATTTATGAAAAATCTGGAATAAAAATGGAGCAACAGATTTTTTATAAAGATGACTTTGATGATCTAAAAAACCTTGTTAGCAAAACAAAGTCTCAGAATATTTTTATCGTTAGGGGTAAGAAATCATACAGTTCTTCAGGTGCAAAACAATTTATTGGTCAATTAATTGATAAAGAAGAACAACTTACCATCTTTGATGATTTTGTTCCCAATCCACAATTGGACGATTTGAAAAGGGGGATTGCCTTATATAGACAGGGATCATTTGATTTAATAGTAGCTATCGGAGGTGGGAGCACGATTGATATGGCTAAGTTGATCAGTGTGTATGCAAATCAAGATGATGATATTGCAGGACTAATAAGAGGTGACAGCCAACTCAAGGACATAAAAACGCCTTTAATAGCTATTCCAACAACTGCAGGTAGTGGAGCTGAAGCCACACAATTTGCTGTACTTTATATTGATAAAACGAAGTACTCGGTTGAGTTTCCGTTAATGCTGCCTGAATATGTGTACTTATCTTCCGTATTTTCAAGGTCGGCAAAGCCATACCTTACAGCTTGCACTGGTCTTGATGCTTTTTGTCAGGCTGTTGAATCGATATGGAGTATACATTCTAATGCCACATCGGAGTCGTTTGCGCTTCAGGCGGTTGAATTCATTTGGAAAAATTTGCTGAAAACCGTTTTAAGGGATGATGAAACAGCCAGAGAAAAAATGCAGGAAGCAGCGCATTTGGCCGGTAAGGCCATCAATATCACTAAAACTACAGCTCCACATTCACTTTCGTATGCGTTTACCAGTTATTATGGCATTCCGCATGGGCATGCTGCAGCTTTGAGTTTACCCTTTTTTCTGAAATACAATCATGAAGTTACTATTGAAGATTGTAACGATCCCCGGGGACCTGAAGCAGTCAGAGAAAGGATCAAACGTCTTTTATCCATACTTGATTTGTCAATTGCAGAGGCTCCTGAAGCTTTTACCGTCTTCTTTAATACAATAGGCATCAATATCAACATCAGCTCTTTAATTGATAAATTTAATCCCTCTTTAATTACTCAAAATATTAATCTGCAACGACTAAGTAATAATCCGCGAAAGATAACCTCTGAAGCAATTAAAAAGTTTCTAAAAGGGAATTGAGCATATAATCGTTAAAGCATAACTGTTATGAATAATGGTAGTTTTCAACTTTCTGGAATATGTTTTGCGATTTGTTATGATTTCTTTTTCATTATTTTTGCCCCTCATAAATTTAACTATTAATTTTTAATATTTGTCGCTGTACACGATTAAAATAGTTGTAGACATAGAATAGGTATACCCATTGGTAAAAACCAATATTTTGTAAAAAACTGAAGGAGCCAAAAATTTGATTTGCAAAAAAACTATTTTAGATTTTTTTCAAATAACGGAATCAAAAACAAGTTTTTAGAAGTATTCATAATATTTAAAAAATGAATAATAAAAAAGTTCAATTATATTTTTTGATATCTACATACCTAATAAACATCATTTTAATAATTTTTGTTTTTGCTGCTGCACATTTTGAAAATTATTTAAATGTCATTTATACATCAGATCATGTATATGCTTATTCAATTTTTAATGATATTATTAATAACAAGAATAGTTTAATTGGCTGGAGTTTACCTGGTGCACCAGCCTATTTTCCTGATATGACGATATATTTTTTTATATTCCTTTTTACTAACAAGATTGGATTAACTTTTATTATATATAGTATAATTCAAGTAGTTTTATTATTATTATTTTTCAATCTGTTAATCCGTGAAATATTCCCTTCAATAAATTTAAATATCCTGTCACTTTCAAACTTATTATTTTGTCTAATTTATTTTATTACTCTTTTAGCGGGGGGCAAAATTAACACATTTACCTTTCATGTTATTGCTATTACATGGCATACCGGAACCGTTATAAATACTTTAATGTGTTTGTATTTATCCTTTAGATATTTAAAAATTCGGTCATGGAGAATTTTAACAATCCTTTTTATAATTTGTTTGATAGGAGTATTATCAGATAAAATATTTGTAATATATTATATAATACCTTTTTTCATAAGTTATATAATATTGAACAACAGAAGATTCTCTTTTACAGCAATTAAGCTCTATAGTGTGTTAATATTTTCTGTAGTTCTTGGTATTATAATTCATAATTTATTAAATGTGTATATTTTTGATTATGGCTTAAATAAAATTCCTTTCTCTTTTTCTAAAGCTATTCATTCCATTAGTATATTTGGTAGTATTTATAAAGGATTAATTTTAAAAGCTAATTTAAAATCTTTAGCAATTATTATTTCAGCACTTACATTTATTGGTTATTCATTTCTTTTTATAAAAAATGCTATAGCAAAAACAAAAGCCAAAAAGGAGGAATCAGAGCATTTTATGCATATTTATTTTCTTTATTTTATTATTTTAATTCCGCTGGCTATAATTTCACCTGGTTTAATAGGAAGATTTAATAATAGTAGTGATATAAGGTATTTTGAAATAGTTTTTTATTTTGGAGTACTTAACTTTTTCATTGTTTCTTTTTGCCTTTTTAGTAAAAAGGTTATGCTTTATATTGCTAACAATTTTTTGGTTGTATTAACAGTCTTAATACTTTTATATTTTTTCATTTATACTAAGCAAAAAAATATTTCAGAAGGAATAAATAAGTTTCTTAATTATTACCCTGAATTTATTGAATTTATTGATAATGCAAGTGAAAAATACGAACTAAAAAATGGGTGTTCTGACCACTGGAATTCAAAAATTGTTAATGTGTTATCAAGAAAAGATGTGCAAATTTATACGGTTTTTAATAGCCTTAATAAATATTTAGTGCTATCGAATAATAGTTGGTATTTTATTGATGAAAGGGATAAAAATAAAGAAGCTGTTTTTAATTATTTTTATGTGAATAAAGGATTTAACCGTGAAAATATTTATAAGCAATTCAATGATTCGGTTATTGAAATTGAGCATAATGGCATGTATTTGCTTTTAGTACCTGAATTTAAATTTGATAAAAATGGCCGGATTTTGTTAAAATAAATAATGCATATTTAGTGCATTCTTCTTTAAATTAACAATTAGAATCTATTATTCATTTACAATATTTGTTTCTTCAATAATATAGTTTGGTCGCTTTTTATTTTCAATAAAAAGTTTACCTAAATATTCACCTAAAATACCTATCATTATTAATTGAATTCCACCGATAAAAACAACACTAACTAAAATCGAGGTCCAGCCTTCAATCGTTTTTTCAGTAAAAATAGACACAAAAAGGGCATAAATACCATAAGAAAATGCGAGTAATGCAAAGATAACGCCAAAAAAAATAGAAATCTTAAGCGGCTTTGTACTAAATGAAGTGATACCAGTAGAAGCAAACTTAATCATCCTCATTAATGAATATTTAGTTTTTCCATCAAATCTTTCATTTGGCAAATAATGTAAATAAGTATAATTATACCCCAACCATGATATAATCCCTCTCAAAAAAAGGTTGTTTTCATTAATTTTCACCAATTCATCCCTTACATTTCTATCGATTAATCTAAAATCGGCAACATTGGGATGAATTTTTGTTTCAGATAATAAATTAACCAGTTTATAAAAAAAATATGAAGTAATTCGTTTTAATATTTTAGTTTTCTTATCATCCCTAACTGCATAAACAATATCGTATCCTTCCTGCCACTTTTCAATCATTTGATTCAGTAAAAAAGGAGGATGTTGCAAGTCAGCATCCATACTAATAACACAATTTCCTGAAGCATAATCATAACCTGCCTTAAGTGCATTCTGATGACCAAAATTTCTTGAAAATGATAAATATTTCGCGTTTAAATCTTTTTCTACAATATCTTTTAATACGTCAATAGTTTTATCAGAACTACCATCGTTTATAAAAATTAATTGATAATCAATATTCTTTAGAACTTCATCTTTAAGAGTTTTATATAATTCTTTTAATCCTCCTTCTTCATTATAACAGGGTATAATAATGGATATTATTGGATTTGTATTTCTCATATAGTACTGTTGCATACTAAACATTCCATCATTCATAAATTTCAATAGTAAAAAGTCCCATCAAAATATTATAATTTATTTAATTGATCCTTGCATTTATTATTAATATAAAATACAATAATAATAGATTAAATTGTTTTATTAAATAATTAAACTAATTTTTCAAATGATACTTATTGTCTAAATATTGGGGCTAATTATAGTTAATTCAATTTCATTATTTTTGCCCATTGTATTTTTTTACTGGTTTCACACTGATAGATTAGATGAATCTTATACCCCTGTATATTGATCCGGCCTCAACAAGCGCATTGTTGTATATTATAATAGCCCTGGTAGCTACCCTTGTTTTTTCGTTAACGGGATTTTTCTATAAAGTAAAAAACTTAATAATAGGCAAGGGTTTCATCGATCATAAAGAATTTGAGGATACCGATATTATATTTTATTCCGAAGGAAAACAATATTGGCCTGTCTTTTATCCTATAATAAAGGCTTTGGAGAAAAAACAGGTTCCTTGTGCTTATATTTCTTCAGATAAGGATGACCCTGGTTTATCGCACCGGTCAAATAACTATGCTTGCAAGTATATCGGCAATCTTACAATGACTTCTGTTTACCTGAATAAGCTTAAGGCAAAATTTGTTGGTATGACCACTCCGCAATTGGATGTAATGATGATCCGCAGATCAAAAAATGTACAACATTATGCACATATCATACATGCTCCTATTGATGTTTTTACCTATCGTAAATTTGCTTTTGATTATTTTGATTCCGTGTTTTGTTCAGGACCACATCAAATTGAAGGTATAAGGAAATTAGAAGCCAAACGGGGTACTTCAAAAAAAATGCTACTTGAGACCGGATTAACATATTATGATTCCATGCTGGAAGAAATTAAAGAACTTCCAAAGCCGGAAAAGAAAAAACCTGTTGTATTGGTTGCTCCAACCTGGAAAGAATATTCAATTATTAATCGACTGGGGATATCATTTTTTGAAAGTTTATTAAGCAGTAATTCATACGATGTAATACTTAGGCCTCATCCGCAGACTTATGTTAGTTTTCCGGAGATCATGGAAGCGATAGAAGAGCGTTTTAAGGATGAGTCGCGATTCATGATAGACAGGAAACCTCTGGCAACAGAAAGTATGATGAAAGCAGATCTGATGATCAGTGATCTGTCGGGTGTGTTTTGGGATTTTGCTTTTTTATACGCCAAACCAGTGCTTTTGCTAAAGACTGATTTTGATAATATAGAAGGGTTTGAAGGCAGTGAGTTGGATTATGAAATGTGGGAAATGAGAGAACGCAGCAGGCTGGGAAGGGTTTTTGATGAGAACGATGTGGAACATATTGGTGAAATAGTAAATGACACGTTACAAAATCCACCAGCGCTGCAATTGGAAGAGTTGAAAAATCAGGCTGTTTTTAATTTCGGGAAAGCCGGCGATATTGCAGCAAATCAGATAATTGAAATACTTGATTCCCTGGAACAAAAGAATGAATAGCTAAAATAACTTTTCAATAGATGAATAATTTCAATCCTTTCGTAGATCCTTTTATTTACCTGATCAGGCAAATTTTTTTATTTTCTTACGATTTAACCGGTAATTACGGAACATCTGTTGTTTTGCTAAGTTTTGCCATTTCTCTGCTGTTGTTACCCATTTTTATTTTAATAGAAAAAGCAAAAAAGAAAGATGATGCAGTAAAACAAAAGATGAAGCCTCAGGCAGATGAGATAAAACGATGTTACAAAGGACAGGAACGGTATTATTATTTACGTACATTAAACAGGCAATACAATTATCATCCGGTACGGGCATTAATACCAACCTTGAGTTTATTGTTGCAGATTCCTTTTTTTATTGCTGCTTACCAGTATTTGGAGCATTTCGAACCTCTTCGGGGTGTTGGCTTACTGTTTATTCATGATCTGTCTGCCCCGGACGGACTTATGGGTTCAATAAATATATTGCCCATACTAATGACATTGGTAAACCTTGTTACTGCCTTTTTTTACACGCGCAACGGGAATGCTTCCGAGCGCATACAAATGTTGGTTGTAGCCGGAATATTCCTGGTGCTGTTGTTCAATCTTCCTTCGGGTCTGGTATTGTACTGGACGATGAATAATGTATTTAGTTTTTTCAGGTTATTCATTACCAATCCGGAAGTATTTAAAAGACGGGTAAAGAAAAAAGAATTAACAATGAGAAGGCAGCATTTCATTGCTATGTTGCCAAAGTTAAAGGGCACATTTGTTTTTATTACAATAATTCTTCTTTTGGTACAGTTTAACCGGGCATTTCAAAATAGTTTTCATCAAATAGGTTTACGTATCATTTCTTCATTGGGAGCAGGATTATTAATTACCCTTTTATTAGCAGGTGTTTCGTTATTGCATAATGTCGGGGAAAAAGTAAAAATAAAAGGGCTGAAGAATTATTATGTAAAATATGCCCCTGTTTTCAGACCTATGTTTATTATCATTGGACTCATCGCAATATTATTCCAATTAAACTGGGCAGTTCAATACAATTTTAATGATATAGGACTGCGATTAATAGGAGCTGTAACCGGCAGTGCATTTTTAACTATGTTATTAGCAATGCTGGTATTATATTATAAGGGACACTTAGACCTCAGTGCAATGAAATTTCATTTCCGTCTATCTTATTTTGGGAATAAGTATATTTTGGTTTTTTGTTTGTTTTTTGCAATTGCTGCTTATACTCAAATTAACTGGGCCCTGCTTGTTTCAAGTTTTAAAGCGATTATACCTCGTTTATCGGTTGCATTTATCGTAAGCTGGATAACCACAGTACTAATTGCCAACATGACCTATGTACTTAAAAATAACGACAGGCTTACTATCAAGGAATTGAAAAGTTATTTTAGATTAACCAGAATAAGAATTATTCTCACTTTCATAATTATTTTAACAGTTGCCGTTGCGACACAAATTAACTGGGCGCTTAATTTTAGTTTTGAAGGTATCGTATGGCGATTGATCATTGCCTTGTTTGCCAGTGTTTTCTTTACTTCATTGATCGGGTTGGTCGTTTGGCTATCCAAAATGCTGAATTGGAAATTTAGATGGGTATCAGAAAAATCTCAGATATTTTTTTCTTTGCTTTTTTCAGGTCTTTATTTCCATTTGGTATCGATATTTTACTATGCAGGATTTAATAGTAATTTAAGTTATCTGGCCAATTGTTTGATAATACCTGCATGGATACTTGGTGGAATTAATTTTAAAAGAAAGAAACATACGTTAAAAGCTTCGATCTGGTATTCATTCTTAATTTTAATTATTCTTCTTTTTGGTATTCAGTTATTTAATTTATGGGCATCATCATATAATAAAGGATTCATTCTGGACATATTTCATTTGAAAGATTCCCTTGGAGATATTTCACTGGTTCATTTTACAAATCTTGGAATACTAATAGCTATAATCCTATCATTTTTTTATTATAAAAGATCAGAAAAAAAAGAAAAAAATACTTCAAAAAATGCCTTGGGAATTTACCTGTTGGCCATATTTTATCTTGCAGGTTTTATCTTTTTGTGGAATCCTTTGGCAACGTATTCAACTTTCCCGGATAATTTTAATTTTCCAGCTATTGAAATAGTAAAACATAATTTCAAATTGTTTGCGATTGCCATAGGTGGATTATTTATTCTTTACACGGTTTTGCCTAAAAAATTTAAGGTATTCTGGTTAATTTTTATTCTAACACTCACTTGTATTGGATTTATACATAATACCCTGTTGCCGATAGACTTGGGCACATTACAACAAAGCAGATTTGTTGATCAGGATAATCTTGCACAACCTGTGCATATTTATATACTGGAAGCTATATCAATTTTAGGAATAATCTTTTTTATCAATTGGATTCTAAAAAAGGGATTCTTTAAACAGATTGGTCTCGGACTAATACTGCTTAATGTAATTTTAATCTCACAAAGTCTTTTTGCATCAGTAGGTACAGGTTCGTTTATGAACAAACCAAAAATTATCACTGATTTTACGCATACTATTTCATTCTCAAAAAATAAGGAAAATGTAATATTTCTTTTGACCGATATGTTTCATGGATGGTATATAAACCGCATTTTAAATGAAAATCCGAAATTAAAAGAAGTATTCAGCGGATTTATGTATTATCCAAATACACTATCCGTTTCCTATACCACAGCCGGGACACTTCCACCATTATTAGGCGGATATAATAAAACAATTGATAAATTGAATCAGGATGAGAACCGTACTTTTGAGGATAAGATTACAGATATATCCATTGACTTTTATAATAAGATAAAATCAAACGGTTATCAGTTTACTTCAACCAAAATTATTTATTCAAGAATAGATAAGAACTTATTTGACAGTTATCTTCCGGACTGGGATGAGAGTTGGGATCAATGGAACAGCGAACTCAAAATCGGAATCTCAAAAGAAATTGGGTACACCCTCTTATGGGAAAATGCTGCTTTTTATACTTCTCCGCTCTTTTTAAAACCCGTAATTTATAATAAAGGGAATTGGTTACATGGTGATGTTACTTCCAATGAAAATACGAATGAAGCCAAGCCCTACAATTTCTTGCGATTGCTTCCCTATATCTCGCATACCAATAACGATAAGCCGAATTTTATTTTTCTTTATTCAACTGCATCGCATCATCCATGGGACATAATTGATGAAAGCGGCGTAATGCATAATCTTGATGCCCCGTATAAAAATAATGAATGGGTTATGAAAACACTGGCCAGTTGGATCAACTGGATGAAGACCAACGATGTATATGATAATACTAAAATAATTATCGTTTCAGATCATGGTCCGCATTGGCGCAGCAATTATAGCAGGGAGATAGCCGGAAATATGCCTATTAAAAACAACCCGTCTTTAAAGATTGAGGAAAAAAGATACATGGGTATGTTCCCGTTATTAATGACAAAAGATTTTAACCAGGATGGAGAACTCAAAAAGGATAATCGATTTATGAGCAATGTTGACGCGTACTACTTTGCTTTTAATGAGAATAATCCTATAAGAATGGATCCGTCAGGCCAACGGGAACTACCTTTTACTATTGTTTACTGGGAGACAAAACTGTGGCAGAAAAACAAAGTAAGTATTACAGCAAGAGGCAAAGTAAAGGATAATGTTTTTGATCTAAATAACTGGACTTTGATTCCGGACAATTAAATACTCAGGAATTAATTTTTAATGATCTTCACACTCTTATATATTTATTACCTCAACCAGTAATTCATGTGATATATCACAGATTATCGCAGGTGTTGCAGGAAAATACGGGAAATAGGGGAATCATTCATGAATTGCCACGATCACTATTAGGATATTGATTTGTTAGTTAATATCGAAAGTAAGCCAATTAAAAAAGTGAATTTATTCAAATACAAACTACCTAAATTGTTTGACTTAAATGGAGTAATTCATCGGATGAACTATTATACAGTTTAATATATTATTCAGACTGCAAAAAAGGAAATTAATGATGGTGTCTTTCCCAGTCCTGTTAATAGAAGATTCAGGAGATAGTTATTCAACAGATTTTTCGTGATATAGTTTTAATGCATCAATATTCAATGATCTCTTTCCCGGATTCCAGATATAATACTTCAGAATATAGGTTTTTTTAATCTTTTCATCCATGGTAGCCTGAATATAAATCCTATATACGTTAGAATCCATTTGGAAGGCTTCTGAAAAATCCCAGGCATTGTAATATATGTTTTTCACAGGCAGATGAGGTATCTCTTTTACAACTGCCAGTACCAGATACACATTACCGGGATCTGGTTTGCTATCGATAGTAAAATCGCAATATCCGTGGAAACGGCAAAAAGGATCCTTGTTGAACCGGTTTCCTTCAAAAATATAGGTTTGTGAGAACTCCTCTTCTTCTTTAAGTTGAATAGTATTACCCGTATTGTCTTTACCGGTCAACAAAACCATTTCAGGCATATCTGAAATTTGGAACAGACGTTCCTGTGTACTGTTTTTAAGAATTTCTCTGTTGCTTATATCCTGTCTTGACTCCATTCTTTGAAACACATATACAAAGGTTGAATGCCATTCATTATTAAACAGGGTAAATGGTTGATCTGCCTGAACAGAATGTATTAGCCTGTAATAAGGATTATCCAGATAATCTTCCAGGTTGGCCAGGTGTTGATATTTGGCAAAATGTATATCATAAATAACAAGATCACCTGGTTTCATTTCCTTTTCCGGATTACCCCAATTGGGGATGTTCAGTGTTACTCCGCCTTTTTCAAAAGGATCGCCTGTGAAGTAATTCATCAATCTGGGGTCCTGTAAATAAATGGTCCTGTTGTCCAGCAAATTCTTTTTCTTTAGCCAATAGTATGTGTGATACAAATATTTCACATTCTTGTCGGGTGGAACAGGAATGTCATTTATGTAAAAGGGATAAATAATAACAGTTACAAGAAATAAAAATCCTAATCCAATGTTGAGGTAACGATATTTCATTTTATTTATCCACCTTTCAAATAGGTTAACACCCTGAAGTGCAACAATGGCAGAGAGAGGTGTTATGCAGGCCATTACCCGGATTCTTCCTCCGGAACCACCGATACCTTTCCACCATACGTATGAGTGAGCAAAGAAAAAAACGAGAATGGGCAGATAAATCAGAAGATAAATTAAAGTTACTTTTTCATAACCTTCTTTTTTAAAGAAAAACAGTTGTTTAATACAAACAATTATGCCTGTTAGTATAGCTATTGAGAGAGGCAAGCCAAAAATGAATTTATAATTTCTGATAAAATAGATCAGGGATTCACCATGCCCCAGAAAGCCGGAGTTTCCTTTATAGGGTATGCGAGTGATTAACCAGAAAATATCCCTGTAAATAAAGTAACCTGCAATACTAAAAAGGACGAATCCTGTAAGGATCAGGGGCAATATTTTATATTTCTTTTTGATTATCAGGGCAGCAAGGAAGAAAGGGAATAGGATAATGGTTTCATTTCTGATCAGTGGCAGAAAGGAAATAGCCAAAGTTGCAATGATATATCTTTCGTGAAGAAACAGAAATACAAAGAGTATAAGAAAAAAGGCGGTCATTATTTCATTGTTACCCCCGAGAAGCATCATGGTATATACAGGCATGAACAGTACAAATACGATTACCATGTTGCCGTTTTTAATAGAAAGCTTATCACAGGTACCTTTGGTAAAGTATGCCGTAATTAAAGCCAGTAAGATGTTCATCAACTTTACACCCATGTGTCCGAACTGTGCAAAAGGGGAACATACCAATGTAAAGAATGGTTTGGCCCAATGATTGAATAACAGATCAGGGTGTCTGAATCCCCAGCGTGAATGAAGATAATGAAATGTATCATCTGCACCGGCATAAGATCCTTCAGACAGGACCGATAAAAACAAAAAGATAATGCCGATAAATAATAACAAAACAATTGCGAAGTTCTTATTTGGTTTTTCAAACATTTTGCAAAACATCGTATGTCATGATTGAATTTGTTGCAAAATATAAATCTTTTGCGGTTCTCAGGTTATAAATACTTATTTTCGTTTAACAAATTATTACTTATGAAGCTTATTATTCAAATTCCATGTTACAACGAAGAAAAAATCCTCGGAGTGGCATTATCCTCTCTTCCGCGGAAAATAGAAGGTTTTCATAAGGTAGAATGGTTGATTATTAATGACGGAAGCACAGATAAGACCATTGAAGTGGCGAAAGATTTTGGAGTTGACCATATTGTTAACTTTAAAGAAAACCAGGGTCTGGCAAAAGGATTTATGGCCGGACTTAACGCCTGTATTCAGCTTGGTGCCGATGTGATTGTCAATACCGATGCTGATAACCAGTATAATGCTGATGATATACCATTGCTTGTAAAACCTATTTTAGAAGGCACAGCAGATATGGTTGTGGGAGCCAGATCTATTTCACAAATTGCACATTTCTCCTGGCGAAAGAAATTGCTTCAAAAATTGGGATCATGGACAGTAAAAATAGCCAGTAGAACTTCTATTCCTGATGCACCGAGTGGATTTCGTGCAATAAGCCGGGAAGCAGCTTTAAAACTGAATGTGTTCAATGAATATACCTATACACTCGAAACAATTATTCAGGCCGGCAGAACAGGGATATCTCTAACTTCAGTCCCGGTCAGGACCAATGAAGATCTAAGGCCATCACGTCTGGTAAAAAGTATTGGTAAATATGTAAGGCTTTCGTTCATTACCATTCTACGGATTTTTACTATCTATAAGCCTTTCCGGACCTTTTTTTCTATTGGATTATTCTTTTTTCTCATAGGTTTTGGCCTTGGCATCAGGTGGTTGTATTTATTTATGGTTGAAGGAACCGAACGAACACACGTACCCAGTTTAATCCTGGCCAGCATTTGCATTATTCTTGGTTTTCTCATTGGTATGATGGCAGTTATCGGCGATCTGCTGGCTGTTAACCGGCGATTGATGGAAGATATTCAATATCGTGTGCGAAGACAGGAAGCAGAAATTATGAAGACCAAGAAGAGTTAATGCATGAAATTCAGCGAGTTACAAAAAAATGTTATTAAAGCCGGTCTGTGTACGCACTGTGGCACTTGTGCGGGACTGGATAACAGAATACTGATGAAAGACAGCCGGCATGGACCTGTTCCTGTATCGGAGCAAAAGGACTTTGTTTTAACTACCGGGATTGATTCAGCCTGCCCGGGAGCCGGAATAAATTATGCATTGTTGAACAAATCTATATTTGGAAAGTATCCTGAAAACTGGCTTATCGGGAATCTTAAAAAGGTATACATAGGGTTCTCACGAAATGATGAGATAAGGATGAAAGGTACCTCAGGAGGTATTATAACACAAATAGTACTATACCTTCTTGAAAAAGATCTCATAAAAGGCGCAGTTGTTTTAAAACATGGAATACCAAAACCCTGGCTGGCAAAGTCGTTTATTGCAACTACACGCAAAGAGATTATTGAGGCAAGTCAGAGTGTTTATGCTCCGATAGCGGTAAATGAGATATTAAGCAGTCTTTCATCTTTCGATGGCCCATTGGCTTTTGTTGGTTTACCTGATCAGGTAGCATCCATTCGGCAATTACAAACCTTAAAACATCCATCCGTCAAAAATATTCAGTATGTTCTTGGCCCATATGTTGGAATTAACATGTATGCTACGGCAGTGTTGAAATTTGCACACACAAAGGGCATCAAGGATTCTTCACTCATAAAAGAAGTCAGATACAGGGATGGCGAATGGCCAGGGTATCTAAGGATCACACTGGATAATGGTAAAACAATAAAAGCAGAGAAATTCTATTACAATTACCTGTTGCCATTTTATATCACCCGCAGTACCCTATACTCCATTGACTTTGCAAACGATCTGACGGATATTTCCGTAGGTGATGCCTGGAGTCCGAAATATGAAAAACTGGGAAAGGGATTCGCCGTTGTTATTGGCAGAAACGAAAAAGCTGTTGATCTTTTAAGCAAGATGAAGTCTGAAGGGTATCTGGAGCTTGAAGAAAAAGACCCGGAAGAGATATTGAATATGCACGGGCATATGTTTGATTTTAAAAAAAGGGGCGCATTTGTACGTATGCGCTTCAGGAGATTATTTGGTCGTAAAATACCGGAGTATGACATTGAGCCAAAGAACATGGGCTTGTCAAGATACCTGGTTGAAATGATCATATCTGGGGTCATTATTCTATGTTCCAACCGGGTTGCACGTGGAATTTTGGGTTTTATTCCTGTTGGCCTGATCGGTTGGTTTTTTAATCTATGCAGAAAGGGGTGGAAGAACATATCAAAACCCACAAAAAGAAAAGGCTTGATGAACCAGGAATATTGTATCAGAGAATAGTAAAAACTTACGGATATCAGGGGCTATATACACTTTAAAATAATGAAGAAATACAATTGAATTAAGACTGAAATTTATTGAAACTTCCTAAATATATAAAACTTCTTATTGCCGTTTTAATCAGCGCATTCCTCCTTTTTTTGATTTACCGGAAGATTGATTTTGATCTACTGATTCACACTTTACAAACAGCGAACCGGGAGTTTTTCCTGATCTATTTCTCTCTTTTTGTACCTCAATTGTTGATAGCTGCTTACCGCTGGAAATATATTCTGAAAAGAATAAACAATTATAAGGTATCATATTATCATACTTTTCAAATGGTAACGGGAAGTTATACTGCAAATCTTATTGTTCCGGCTAAGATGGGCGAAATCGTGCGTGTTTTTTGGGTAGACAGGCATACATCGAGATACCGTCCCATACTGGTTATTTTATTCGAAAAGTTATGGGACATCCTTGCAGTCTACCTGATCCTATACATTTCATTATTCTTTATTTTTAAAGCCAGTATCAAATACAGCACACTTTCATCCTGGTTATCCCTGGCTAATTTTGCTGCGATTCTTCTGTTAGCGGTTGTTTTGATGTACTGGCAGCGAAAGGGTTATATTCTTAAGAACAAATTTTTGGAACGCCTGTCTTCCCTGATCTTATTCTTCATCAACCACAAAAAGAATATGCCTCAGATAGCGCTTTGGTCTGTAACATTATGGATAATTCAGATCCTGCAGTTCTACTTTATGTTCCGGGTATTTGAAATATCTCTTCCTTTAATGATGGTTTTCTCAGGCAGCTCTCTTGCAATACTGGCAGGGGCCATAATCATATCTATCGGAGGGGTAGGGCCAAGAGATGCAGCGTTGATCTGGTTTTACAGCGGATTTGTTACCAAAGAAATTCTTGTTTCAGTTGGAATTATCTCAATCTTTCGTATTATTGTTCCTGCACTTATTGGTCTTCCATTCTTTCTAATTCTATCATTTCAGAAAAGGTCATGGAAAAAAACTTCTGGATACAATTAAATACTCATTCTCAGCGAGTATTGTCCCAGATTGACAGGGATCCTGACTCGCCAACGTATGGATGTTTTGACAGGAATTACTGGAATTATAAAATACGGGACTTTGCTTCAATAATTCAGCAGCAGGGGATATTGATCCTGGATGTCCTTTATTGCTATTCTTCACCCAATAATCCATACCGGGGGAATGGTATGATCAAAGATCTGATAAAGGCCGGAATTGATTTCTGGAGCGGGTCTCAGTTGCATACAGGAGCTTTTAACGAATACTATCCCTTTGAATCGGGGTTTCCCCCGACAGCATTTAGCCTGTATGCCGTTGCCATTATATTGAATAAGTATCCTGAATTTGTTAATGACAGCATAATCAGGGCGGTGAACAAAACCATTGCGTGGTTGCTGAAACATCCCGAAAAAGAAGCTTTAAACCAGGAAAGTGCTGCCCTGGCAGGGATCATTATGGCAGGCAAACTGACCGGTGTAAAAGTGAACCGGGAAAAACTGGATCAGCGATTGAAGGTATTCTATAACGCACAACACGATGAGGGCTGGTTCAATGAATACGGGGGTCCCGATCTGGGGTATTTGTCGGTTACTGTGGATAGTCTGTGGGATATTTATAAGACCACTAAGGATGAAAAAGCGCTTGCTTCAGCCATAAAAGCCATTGAATTTCTTAGCATGTTTGTTGCGGTTTCCGGCGACTTTCCCGTGATGATCAATTCGCGTAATACAGATTATGTTGTTCCTTACGGCATTTCAGGATTTGCTGAAAACAATGAGATGGCTGCTTCGGTATTGAATGTATTGATCAATAACTGTATTTCTGAAAACAGCATGTTCGGGAAAACCGATGACCGGTATCTGACACATTATATCGGGCAGTCATATTTCCGAACAGTATTGAATAATATGAATTCTGACGGTTCGACTGATTTGCCCTGCAAACAGGAGTTCGAAAATTATTTTACCGGATGCAGAATTTTCATTCGTCATGAAGCTAAAAAGAGTGTAGTTGTCTCTCTTGCCAAAGGAGGTATAATCAATGTTTTCGGAAAGAATGGAATAGAAAAAGCAGACTACGGATACCGGATGAAAATGGGGAATTCTGTGGTAATAACCCATTGGCAGGATGAAGACTACCGGTGCAGCTATACCAAAGAAGGAAGTAAAACAATATTAACAGTAGAAGGTTATTTTAGCAGGCATAAATTCCTGCGACCTTCACCATTCGGGCATATGGTATTGAGAATGGCATCTTTTTGTTTTGGCAGCAGGATAATGTCCATTCTCAGATCAATTCTTATTTTTAATAATAAAAAGTGCAATCTTAAGTTTTTCCGGAACATTGAAATTGAGAACAGAGAAATTAATATGAACGATCAATTCGAACCTACTAATCTTAAAAACAGAATATATAAAGCTCCTCATTATTCAATGCGCCATGTATCGAGTGCCGGAAGGTTTGTGATAGAGGAGTTAAAGAATTTTAAATAATAGATTGTAACGATTATTATGTTTTTCGGTTTCAGGCTGGTCTTTTTATGTTATAATATTCAGCAATAAGAGTACAGGTATTCAGATGATTGTATAATAGTAATAAGCAAAAGAATTATCAATATGTTCTTTAAGCATTTGGATATAAATAATAAAACAAAGGCATACTCAATTATTGGTCAGACAGGCTTTCTCTTTTTATTGCTGTTATCTGCATTTTTTTATAGAGAGAGGATCGTTTTTGTGGATAATGTATATTATATATTCAGAATAATAACATTCGAAAGGTTTAATATTTCATCAGGACGGTTCGGAGCTTTCATTTCACAAATACCTGTACTGCTTGCACTAAAAGCTAATCTGAATTTAAAAGCCCTGGTGTTTATTTACAGCATCTCATTCATCCTGTTATTTTATGGAATATATATACTCTGTACCCGGGTTCTGAAGAATCAGGCAGCCGGTATGTCGATAGTTTTTCTTTTTTTACTATGCATGAAGCAGAGTTTTTATCATACTACTCATGAATCGCATCAGGCGTTTGTGTATTGTTCATTATTTTTTGCGTTAATGCAATACCAGGAACGGAGTAAATTCATCTGGTTTAAATTTTTATCAGAAGCATTGGTAATAGTACTTGCTTTCTATACTTATCCCGTATCTACACTGATCATTTTATTTATTATTGCATATCACTTGATCGATCAGTCAAACTGGAAAGATTTCAGAGTCTATCTTTTGGTTTTACTGATCATTTTCCTGGCACTATACAAAGCATTCACAGCCAAAGAAACCAGTTATGAGGGTGTATTTTTATCCAATTTGACCGGTATGTCCTTTACATGGAATGCATTTTTTAATTATTACAGTGCAAAATTTTTTGTAAACAGAATAACCGGATTGTATTTCTGGCTTGTACTGGTATTTATGTTCTTGTTGGGATATCTAATCTGGAAAAAAGAATTCGTAAAACTGGGATTTATTGTCCTTTCCACATTCGGGATTTTTAGTTTGCTGATCATTATATACCATGAAGGAGATTCCAATATTATGATGGAAAGAAGTTTTTTACCCCTTGTACCCATCATCGTCATTCCATTTTTCAATGAAGTATTGACAATCTACGACAAGTATCAAAACCTGACTGTAGTCATACTGGTCATAACTATTTTATTTACCGGTATCATTAGATTGACCTCTGAGGGATATCAATTCAGATCGAGGTTAAATCGAGTGGAGAAATTAATTAATAAGACAGAAGAATATAATAGCCGTAAATTCATACTTAAGAAAACAAGTGAGAACATAAGAACAAGTATAGTGCCTTGGCCTTTTTCTTTTACCACGTTGATTATCTCTTCGTTAGAGGACAAATCTGCCACAAAAACAATATTTTTATATGATGACCCTGCAAAATACGAAAAATATGTAGGAATCAGATCGCCATACTTTCTTGGTGCTCCTTTTTGGCTTGAATTACCTGTATCAATGTTAAATCCGGATTATTTTACTTTATCTGATGAGCCTTATATTTTGCTTGATGATTCATAATAAGGGACACTTATCAGTATAGTAAATAGTTAGATAAACATATAACAATCTTAAATCAGTATTCACTCATATGCTTAAAGGCAAAATCATCAATATAAATTTCATCTTTCCCTGAATATGTAAAACAACAGGTTATGATGCTATCCTTTGGTTGTTTGGTGATTTCAACATTGATCCTCTGCAGGATCCAGCCTGGTTTGATTTCCGGAGAATTGTATGTTTCAGTTATTTTATAGGGATTAAGGCTGTTGGATGAAATAACAAATTCTCCATGATCTTCGCCGGTATTTTGAATGGAATGCTTTATCGAAAATTCAAGATAATCACCTTCTGCAATACCGGTAATCCTGAATGAAGGACTCATTTGCATTCTATTATTAAGTATAGCAGATCGAATTCCATTGCATTTGGATTTAGATGATAAGTGAGATAAGCCGGTAAGAGCTATATCTCCTGCGTTAGTAAAAAGTAAATCATTATCCTTGTTTTCAAATCCGCATGTGCCTGAAGCAACAGTTTTCCAATTACTCAGATTACTATAATTAATTAGATATTTGTTGTTTATTACATTGGAAAAGGCAGTATCCCTTGCAAAAGAAATTCCTGCACTATCGGCCTTTCTCTCCAGGTAATTGCATAGCATGCTTGCATGTCTTAATGGCGTTGATAATATATATATACTTTTGCCACTTCTCAGAATTGTCTGGATATTTGCATCAATCATTCGAAAGAATCTTAACGGCCTGTCATCACCTTCCCATGTTAGAACATTCGGGTAATAATTTTCAATGCTGTTGTAATACAAATTATTTTTTGCTGCGTATGAAAAACCAAAAATCAGACCGTTTTCAGGTATAGGACCCGACAACCAGGTTGGTTCAAGAAGAAAATAATCGTTCCCGGATATGTTGTTTCTGCAAAATTCGGCAAACAGTTGTTTTTCTTTCTGTGTCTCTGCTCTTCGTTTATAATGTATATTGCCGGCGAATAAAGGAACTGCTATTAATGATAGAAACACGATTCCCAATGGCACATTCCAGTATTTAAACCGGGAATTTTTTTTGAGAAGGTTCAAAATTAAGAAATAGATCAGACCTGAAAAAGTGATCTGGGGCATCAAATAATGATTTTTATAATGCTTTGCCACTATAATGGTTCCAATGAAACCGATTACAACAAATGCGATCAACATCAAAAATTCATTTTTTTGTTTTTTCCTGATTTCCGGAACAATAAAAAAGAAAATTATAACCAGGACAGAAAGTACAAACACGATAGAATATGATATGTTTTGCTTGAAAATGAGGTATATATTATGAATAAAAATATCAGGATTAATAATCTGTTCTTCACCTTTCCCATACAGGCCATCATGAGTTATCAAACCGAATACGAATCTTTTAAAGTAAGAGAGTTTTTTGTATATCGGGAGTAATGATAAAACTGATGAAACAATAAAAGATATGGAATATATCAATCGCGTTTTCTTGTTTTTTAAAATAATATAACCAATAATGACTATTGGGAGAAAACTGATTTTTGTAATAACTGCAATTGCCATGAGTAAGCCTGAATATATCGCAAATTTTTCAGGACTATATTTTATATCATAAAAGTATTTGAGGATTAAGCCGATGAAAAGCAAAATAAGTATTACCAATAACCTTTCAGGTATATATGTGCTGAGAACATCCATTATATAAACATGTAAAAATAAAGAGGATTGTATAATGATTGTACTTAGCTTATCTTGTGTTAATCTATAGGTAATATATCCAAGCCATAAGATGATCAGAGATGTTATTATTGTAAGATAGGCAGATGAAAATGCTAAATACATTTCAGGTCGGGCAATAACATCATCAACAATGCTTCCCTGGCCTGCAAAAAAATGGGTTATTCGTAAGAAAATAGCAGTTAAGATCTGAAAGGGTGTTCCGGGATGATCAACATGTCCGATCCTGCTAAAATCAAAAATACTGATTCCCAGTCCGTTGATAAGATACGGATAGCCCGGATCGATAGAATACAGATAAAAATAACCATTAATATGTTGGACAATAAGAATCCAAATAATAAATAAAAGTGGAATGAAATAGATAAAAAATCTGTTTTTACAATAGTTAATTTGCATTCTAGTTGGATTATGCAATAAACTTCATCTTCCTGGCAGCAAACAGGCTCATTCGTATCAGCAACAATCCATGCCTGAACCTGCTGATCTGGGTTGAACCGTATTCACGGTCGCGGTAACGAACAATGATTTCTTTGATTTGCAAATTCAGTTTTGCTGCGCCAAACAACAAATCAAAATCGCCAAAGGGATCGAAATCACCAAAGTATTTTCTGTTTTCTTTGATCAGTTCGTAATCTTTCCGAAACAGGACTTTCGTTCCGCACAGCGTATCTTTTAAACGCTGCCCCAGAAGATAGGTAAAAAACCAACTGAAAAACTTATTGCCCAGGTAATTCAAAAAACGCATTGCCTGCTTCTCCATAGGGTACACCAAACGACACCCATTGATAAACTCGCCATGGTTTTGTGCCAGGGCATCATAAAACTTGATCATATCTTCAGGCGGTGTGGTAAGATCTGCATCCAGGATCATCAGGATATCTCCTTTTGCTGCTTCAAAGGCTTCCCGCACTGCATTTCCTTTTCCCTTGCCTGATTGTTTCATCACCCTGATGTCTTTATCAGGGTAAGCATCTTTTACACGCAATATCTCTTCGTATGTGTTGTCTTTGGAATTCCCTTCGATAAATATGAATTCCTGGCGGGTTCCAAATTCCGGAGTATGTTTTATAGCATTTTCTATGTTGCCCATTTCATTTCTTGCAGGTACAACAACAGATACCGAGTATTGCTTATTATCCTTGCTAACCGGCCGGGCAGTGATTAGTTGTACCAGGTTTAACCTGTTGATACCCGGCAGATTGGCGATAAATCCATTAAAGATGCAATTCAGGAAAGGTATATACTTCGGAAAAAGCAGTTTTCTTTCCACACGGATCATGTCAAACTCTTCGAACTCAAGCAAATTCTTGATATCGCCGATAGTCAGCCAGTTTTGCAATGGTTGTTTTGCCTTCAGACCGATTGCCGAGAAAAAACGAAGCACGGGCTCCCACATATAATTGTAATTTGAGATCACAAGCTTCGTTCTTGAATGGCAGAGCGTTTTGATATTTTTGAATGTTGCCTGAATATCCCAGAGTGATGATAGCAGATCGGAAACAATGATGTAATCAAATTTCTCTTTCATCGAAAAATCAGTCGCATTGGCCCTGATAAATTGCAAATGGGGGAATTGATCCCTGGCTATCTTCAGCATATTCTCTGAGAAATCAACTCCGACACCGACGGAGGGATTAACAGCATTGAGTAATTCGCCGGTTCCACATCCAAGTTCAAGAACTTTTGATCCCCCGGGAATGATAAACTTATAGTGTTTTTCTAATATCTTATGATAGAACCGGTTGCGTTTTTTCCATTTTACTCTTTTGGCTGCTAATTTTTCAAAATAGGCATGATAAATCCCCGGATCTGTCATTGTTAAATGATTTGTTTGTGAATCAGGCTTTAAAAATAATGCCTTTTTCTTTAGTTCTGTAACTTTCATCGATTTCCTTACTGATCATGAAAACAATTGGTTTATCCTTTAGCAGTTTTGCATGCATACAATCAGAAAGCAATTCACTATTTCTGCATGCAAGAGCCAATGTATATGAGCAATATTGTAAGAGAATGTATTCAAAACAGGTATAAAGCACCAAGTTCCCAGCGCCTCCGCAGAGTAGCTTCGTCCGACGCCATAGGCTTTGGCCGACGGCTGTCAGCGCTCGCGGAAAGGATGCGCTAAGATCGCAAAGTCTTAGTGAAAGATTTTTGAATATTTGTATACTTTTATAGGGAGTATTTTTCCTGATATTAATAGTTTATTCGGATTGAGAGTCAGCCTGAAAGGCTGAAATACCGAAAGCCGGGGCAACGCCCCGGTATTTGTAAATAATATACTAATTCAGGCTGAAAGCCTGGGATAAAGAAATCACCATGGGACAATCCCTTTCACAACTGTATGTTCATCTTACCTTCGGGACAAAGGACCGTTTCCCGTTCATTCAAAACGCGTGCAGGATGCAATTGCATTCTTATATTGCCGGTACTTTAAAAACATATGAAAGTCCTGCAATACTAATTAACTCTGTTCATGGAGATAGCTTTATCTCACTCTTTCAGAGTGAATTCAGTAAAGTATCCTGTATCAGAGGGCTATGCCCCCTGTTTTGATCTTTCAGGCTTTCAGCCTGTATTAATTAATATACAGCAGAAATGTTAAAATACAAAACCAAAGATGATCTGGATTCACCTCAGAGGACCTTGTTTCACAGGGAGATCATACTGAACAAATCGTTTTTAAAAAAACTCTATGTAGAGTGGTATGATACATTGTTGCGGGAGTTGACATCTGTTCCGGATGGAAAGATTGTTGAACTGGGTTCGGGAGGCGGATTTCTGAAGAACATCGTCCCTTCCGTTATTACAAGCGACATCATACCTTTACCTCATACCGATCTTACTTTTTCCGCATTGCAAATGCCTTTTCGAAATTCCGAAGTGAGTGTATTGTTCTTATTGGACACGTTTCATCACATACCTGACGCCTACCAATTTTTAAAGGAATCGGAAA
>CAYORG010000042.1:0-27330 GCA_964406315.1 uncultured Bacteroidales bacterium
ATTTGTCTTTCATATCCAAAAAGCTTTTATTTGTCTCATATTTTGTTTTTCTAATTGTACTTCTGATGAAAAAACTTTTGCTTTGTTTATTTTTCTTCTTATTTATTAGCTTTGCCTCTTATAATCAATACTTTAGTATTGAAGATATAGAGATAGGCAGATTATCTTATCTCAAGCCGGATGATCTTGAAAACCTTCAGTGGAATAATTATACAGGGAATGTTGTTTTTTCAAGGGGAGATAGTCTGTTTGAAATGAATGCCTTTCATCCGGATAAAAAACTGTTGCTGGATCTTAAAGTATTGAATGAGATCCTTGAAAAGCACAACCAAAATGTTATCAGTGAGTTTCCGTCAATTGAAATTCTCCCGAAGAATAAATTCTCATTTTCAATTAAAAATTGTTGGCATGTATTTGATTTGAGTAAAAAAGAGTTAGACATAATTTTCAAACTTCCTTCAAACTCTGAGAATATAACCTTAAATCCGGATGGCGACTATGTATGTTATACGTTAGAAAATAATATTTGGCTCCAGAATAAAGACAGTATAGTTCAGGTTACATATGATACAATTGACGGAGTGTCAAATGGTGATATTGCATACAGAAACGAATTTGGCATACGCAACGGGATCTTCTGGTCACCACAAGGTCATTATTTTGCATTTTACAGGCGGGATCAGACTCAGGTAAGCAAATATCCGCTTATTGATTATACTGCCAGGGTAGCTGTATCGGAATATATCCGGTATCCGATGGCAGGGTTGAAAAGTGAAAAAACAGAACTATGGATCTATTCAATTGAACAACAATCTCTTTCAAAACTGATAACCGGGGGGGATCCTGAACAGTATCTGACAAATCTTAGCTGGACACCTGATGAACGTGCTATTTATGTTCAACACTTGAACAGAGGTCAGGATACGATGATTTTAAAAAGTTATGATGTGCAGACAGGGCAACTGCTTGAGGAATTCTTTATTGAAACAGATACGCGGTATGTTGAACCGCAGCATTCAATATTCTTTTCAAAACTGACATCTGGCGACTTTTATTACCAGAGCAACAGGGATGGTTACAATCACTTGTATTATTATAATGCAAAAAATGCAACGTTGAAAAAATTAACGGACGGGAACTGGGAGGTCACTGAATTTCTGGGTTTCGATTCCGACGAGAACTTCATTTATTTTATGGCTAATGAAGCTTCTCCTTTAGAAAGTCAATGTTACAGGCTGGACAGAGAAAGCCGCGAACTTACCAGGCTTACCAGGGGTCAAGGCACGCATCAGGTCATCTTTAATGCAGAAATGGCCTGTTGTATTGACAGATTTTCCAGCTATGAAGTGCCGAATAAAATCTCAATATGTTTAAATACCGGAGAAACAGTCCGGGAATTGTTGAAATCTTACAACCCGGTAAGAGATTTCAAGCTGGGAGAGGTTGAAAGAGGCACTCTGACGGCAGCAGATGGTAGTACGGATTTATTCTACCGTCTTATCAAACCTGTTGATTTTCAACCCGGGAGTCAATACCCGGTGCTTCTTTATGTATATGGAGGTCCGCATGTCCAGTTGCTGACCAATTCATGGATGGACAGGATTGAATATTTTCAGCAGTATATGGCACAAAAAGGGTTTGTTTCTTTTACTTTGGATAGCCGTGGTTCATGGAACAGGGGACGGGATTTTGAAGATGTGGTTCACAGACAATTGGGGATTCCTCAGCTTGCCGATCAGATGGAAGGAGTTGATTTTATAAAATCATTGCCTTTTATCGATACAAATCGGATAGGAGTACATGGCTGGAGTTTTGGTGGTTATATGACCATATTTTTAATGTTACAGCATCCCGAAGTCTTTCAGGTTGGTGTTGCCGGCGGACCTGTAATTGACTGGAAGTTGTACGAAATCATGTATACAGAACGATATATGGATACTCCCTCCGAAAATCCTGAAGGCTATAAATTAACAAATCTTACAGGGTATACTGACAATTTGCAGGGAGATCTTTTGATTGTTCACGGAGCACAGGATCCTGTGGTTATTATGCAGCATAGCATGCTGTTCCTGCAGGCATGCATCCAATCCAATAAATTTGTTGATTTTTTTGTATATCCTTCACATGAGCATAATGTAAACGGAAGTGACAGGATTCACCTGGCAGGTTTAATTTCAGATTATTTTATTCAACGATTGTCCCGGTAGTACTTTATTTTATTCTGTTGAAATACTATTTTGCCAGATGAGTTCATAGTATATAATTCATGCTATGGAAATCATTTGGCTCTCTCTTAGCTACCCGAATCATTAACCGTCAAAATGTCACTTAACTTGTTACTAATCATGCCATTATGACACATTACCTGTTTGGCTAAGAATTTGATCTGAAAGAATTCAGATAAGAATGATACACAATGAACTTAAACAATTTTACAATAAAATCGCAGGAGGTTATTCAGGAAGGATTCCTGATTGCCCGGGAAAAGGGAAATCAATCTGTTGAAACGGGTCATCTTTTAAAGGCTTTGTTATTAAAAGGAAACCATGTTGCCGATTTCATTTTTAATAAAGTTGGGGCCAATAAGATGGCCATCGATCAGGTATTGGATAAAATCCTTGATGGTTATGCTAAGGTTGAGGGTGGGGAACAGTACCTTTCTTCAAATGCTTCAAAAGCTCTGCAAAATGCAATAAACCTAAGCAAGAAAAAAGGAGATCAATATGTTTCAGTGGAGAATGTTTTGTCTGGTTTGCTTTCAGTGGGGGATGATATTTCACAATTGTTAAAAGACAACGGACTTACAAAAGCTGAAGTTGAAAAAGCAATTGACGAATTAAGACAAAATGCTTCCGCAAATTCACCTTCTGCAGAGGATTCATACAATGCTCTGGAAAAATATGCAATCAATCTGAATGACAGTGCGCGCAAAGGAAAACTGGATCCGGTCATTGGTCGTGATGAGGAAATACGAAGGATCCTGCAAATTCTTTCCCGGCGGACAAAAAACAATCCTGTCCTGATAGGAGAGCCCGGAGTTGGGAAAACAGCTATTGCAGAAGGACTTGCTCATCGTATTGTTTCAGGAGATGTACCGGAAAACCTGAAATCAAAACAAGTATTTTCATTGGACATGGGGGCTTTGATCGCAGGAGCCAAATACAAGGGTGAATTCGAAGAAAGACTTAAAGCTGTCGTAAAAGAAGTAATTCATTCCGATGGTGAAATCATACTCTTTATTGATGAGATACACACAATTGTAGGAGCAGGTAAATCTGAAGGAGCAATGGATGCCGCAAATATTCTAAAACCTGCACTGGCGAAAGGCGAATTAAGGGCTATTGGTGCAACAACACTGGGAGAATATCAGAAATACTTTGAGAAGGATAAAGCTCTGGAAAGAAGGTTTCAGATAGTAAATGTGCAGGAACCGGATAATATGAGTGCTATCTCAATTCTCAGGGGTCTGAAAGAAAGGTATGAAACACACCATAAAGTAAGGATCAAAGATGAAGCTATTATTGCGGCAGTTGAACTTTCATCAAGATACATCACAGAGAGATTTTTACCTGATAAAGCAATTGACTTGATTGATGAAGCTGCATCCAAAATGAGGATAGAGATGAATTCACTTCCCCAGGAAATTGATGAAATCGAAAGAAAAATCAAACAAATTGAAATCGAAAGAGAGGCTTTAAAGCGGGAAGGAAACAAGAAACAGATCGAAGAGATTGCCAGAGAGATTGCTGATTTAAGTGAAGAAAGAGATAAAATGCGGGCAAAATGGAAAACTGAGAAAGATCTTGTAGAGAACATTCAGAAGAATAAGGCAACCATTGAAGAATATAAGCTTAAGGCAGATCAGGCAGAAAGGGCAGGCGAATATGGGAAAGTGGCTGAAATCAGGTATGGGAAGATCAAAGAAGCTGAAGACAATATTGAAAAATTAAAGAAGAAACTGGAAGAGAAACAACAAAACCAGGCAATGATAAAAGAAGAAGTAACGTCGGAAGATATTGCAGAAATTGTATCACGCTGGACTGGCATACCTGTCAGCAAAATGCTTGAAGCAGAAAAAACAAAACTATTAAACCTTGAAAAGGAACTGCACAAGCGAGTTGTGGGACAAGATGAAGCTGTAAAGGCAGTTGCTGATGCTGTAAGAAGAAGCAGGGCAGGACTTCAGGATGAATCAAAGCCAATCGGATCATTTATATTTTTAGGAACTACCGGCGTGGGCAAAACAGAACTGGCAAAAGCTCTGGCAGAAGTATTGTTCAATGATGAAAACCTCATGACACGAATTGATATGTCGGAATACCAGGAGCGTCATTCAGTGTCGCGCCTGATCGGAGCTCCTCCGGGATATGTGGGGTATGACGAAGGTGGTCAGTTGACAGAATCGGTTCGAAGAAAACCCTATTCGGTAGTGCTGTTGGATGAAATAGAAAAGGCACACCCGGACGTATTCAATATCCTGCTCCAGGTTTTGGATGATGGCCGTTTAACAGACAATAAAGGAAGGGTTGTAAATTTTAAAAACACCATCATCATTATGACTTCCAATATCGGGTCGCATATTATTCAGGAAAAGCTTAATGGTGTTGCCGGGAACAGGGATGAATTGCTTGAGGATTTGAAAAGACAGGTTTTTGAGTTGATGAGGAAAACGATACGTCCCGAATTTTTAAACAGGGTGGATGAACTCATCATGTTTACTCCTTTAAACTCTGAAGAAGTAAAAGACATTGTAAGACTTCAGGTAAAACATGTTCAACGAAAACTTGAAAAGATTCATGTCGAAATTGAAATTACAGAAGATGCAATTGACCTTATCAGCAAAGAAGGATTTGATCCCCTATTTGGAGCCAGACCAATAAAAAGAATCATTCAACGGGAACTTCTGAATAAATTGTCAAAGGAAATCCTGGCAAATACGATCTCAAAGAATAAAACCATAATGATAGATTGTGAAGACAACAGGATTATAGTGAGAAATTAAGATCTTTTCCCGGTAAAGAATAGGATATTCATTTTTCATTTGGACATGAAAAATGTTGGACATTACATCGTAGGGCAGATCAATTAAAGCTATTTATACATTCACTTTGTGTTTCATAAAGATCAAACACATTGTGCAATTGCAAAAGCCTGAAGAGTTCCATTACCTCTTTCTTAATATTACAAATTTTGAATTGTCCGTGGTTGCTATTGGCAGTTTTCATGATGGATAAAAAAACCCCAAAACCTGAGCTGTCAATAAATTTTATACCTTCCAGATCAAGGGCAAGTTTTGTATCAGGCTTATTAAAAAAACTTTTCAACTGCTCTTTTACGGGCTCTACAATTAATGCATTAAAACGATCAACATCATTAAATTTAACAACAATAACATTGTTTATTTTTTCTGTCTTGAGCATATGAGACAAAATTTATATGTATATATCAATATTTCTGATTACTTCATCCAACTCTTCAACAGCTTCCCTTGTCACTTCTTTAAAATTTTTAATAAATACAGGATATTTTTCGACCTCTTCACCTGTTTTGGCAAGGGTTTCAAAAGTTTTTAACTCCGCCGCCAATTCTTCCAGTCCCATGATCGAAATTGAAGATTTTGCTTTGTGGGCAAGTCTTCCCAACTGTTCGTATTCTTTATTATTATAGAACTCATGCATCCCTGTAACAAATTCTTCAACCTGGGTTTTAAAAATATTAATCATCTCTATAATCAGGTCTTTATTGCCTGCTGACATATTTTTCAAATACGTGAGGTCGGTTTTCATTTTATAAGCCTGTGAATAAATTCCCCTCTAAATTAATTTATTTTTTTATTTTTAATAAAATTATATTGTATATATAACAAAATCAAGCTTTTTGCAGTATACTGCTATAAAATACTAACCAATGATCAAAAAAGGGTATCTAATTGCATTCTTATTTTGCATTTCTTTTGCTTTGTTAGCTCAACAGGGTGAATTCGATTATACGAATTATCGTAACCAGAGAATAGCAGAAAGATTATACAATAATGCTGTGGCGGCTGTTCATGCACAAGATTATTATGGAGCTCTGTTTTATCTTGACAGCATAAATAAGTTACAACCAAATTTTGCTGAAGCCTATATTGAAAGAGGAAAAATCTACTATGTAAAAGAAAGGAAGAATGATGCTTTGGCTGAATTTCAGCAAGTTCTAAGTTTTGAACCTAATAACGGGGAAGCTTTGTTTTATAATGCTTATGTGAAATTTACACAGGATACTTCAAGTGTTACATCTTCCGATTTCGATATGGCCATAAAAAATAATTATACACTTCCACATGCCTTTTATTATCGGGGATTGATGAAATTGCTCGCTCATCAGTACAATGATGCCATCGCTGATTTTAGCATGGCAATTGAGCGTAAGGCTGACTATGCAAAAGCTTATCATGATAGAGGCACAGCAAAAAGAATGCTCGGTGATTACCAGGGTGCAATATACGATTACAGGCTGGCCATAAATTATGATAATAATTTGCTGATGGCCTATATAAATATGGGAACAACCAAGAAAAAGCTTGGAGATTTTCAGGGGGCCGAACAGGATTATACAGTTGCTATAAAAGTTGATTCTACAAACTTTCTTCCTTATAATAACAGGGGAGGAGCAAGGTATATACTTGGCAATCTTGAGGAAGCTGAGTCTGATTTCAAGAAAGCCTATGAACTCAATCCGGAATCTCCCTCGGTGCTATGTAATATGGGAAATGTGCTGGCAAAAGCAGGCGATTATGAGTCAGCTATTGAATGGTATAACAAATCGCTTGAAATCAATCCTGCGTTTGCTGTATCATTTTTAAACAGAGGACTGGCCTACGAATTGCTTGGGATGCTTACTGAGGCATGCCTGGATTGGGAACAGGCAACTCAGCTTGGATTGGAAGAAGCCAACGAATATTTAAAAGAATGTAACAAATAATCCATTAGGATCATGCCAAAAAAAATCACACTACTTTCTATACTGTTTCTCTTTCTGTGTTTTTCAGCAGAAATATCCGCTCAGGTAAATCCTTTAAAAATCAAAAGAAAAGAATTTAAAAAACAGGAGTATGGTTTCAAGGACGCCTGGATGGCCGTTAAAGATGGCAACTATTATTATTCACGGGGTTTGGGATCGTACCGACTGGCAAGAGAAAGTTATCTTATTGCATACGGATACAATCAGGACAATCCTGAACTGAACTATATGATTGGCAGATGTTATTTGTACAGTGATAATAAATTTGAATCTATTGAATACATCGAGAAAGCCTATAAACTTAAGCCTGATGTGAATTATGATATTCATTTGCTGATGGGTATGGCGTACCATCAGATCCTTGAGTTCGATAAAGCCATTGATGAATACAATTATTTCATAAATAAACTCCATCCGAAATTAAGACCTGATTATCAGTCGCAGGTTGATTTATACATACAACAATGTAAAAATGGCAAATTGCTGACCGAAAAGCCTAAAAGAGTTGTGATAAATAACCTGGGACCAGGCGTTAACTCTGTTTTTGATGAGTATGGCCCGGTGATTGATAAAGAAGGGACAATCATGTATTTCACCTCAAGAAGAAAATATTCTAAAAAAAGTAAGAAGAGCATAATTGATGATAAGTATTTCGAAGATATTTACAATTCAGATCAGGTAAAAGGCGTATGGACAAGAGCAAGACGTCTGGATAAAAAGATAACCGGGAAAACCAATACGACCAATGTTGCTGTTGTCGGGCTCTCACCTGACAAGCAGAGTTTATACATTTACAAAGGGAAGAATCATGGCGGCGACTTGTATGTAAGCAGATTAAAAAAGGGAGTATGGACTGCTCCAAGATCCCTTTCAAAATTTAACACCAAACATCGCGAAGTATCAATGTGTCTTTCATCAGATGAATCGACTTTGTATTTTGTATCGAGCAATACCAAAGCAGGATATGGTGGAACAGATATTTATATTAGCAGGAAGAATGAGCATGACAAATGGGAAAAACCAGTGAATGCAGGCAATGTTATTAATACTTTTTTTGATGAGTTGGGTGTAAGTCTTGGTGCAAATGATTCTGTTTTGTTTTTTAGCTCAAAAGGACATAATTCCATGGGAGGGTATGATGTTTTTAAGAGCACTCTAAGCAATGTTGGCTTGTGGTCAAAACCTATTAATCTCGGATATCCCATCAATACGCCAAATGATGATATATTTTATGTGGATGTGCCTGGTGGAAAAACGGGGTATTATTCTACCAACAGAGAATCCGGACTGGGAGGCATGGATATTTATAAAATAATTTATCTCGGAGCTGAGAAAGATATGTTTGTTAGTGATGCGGAAGATCTGGTTGTTGGGGCAAAATTCCCTTATGATAATATTTATTTTGTTCCGTCTCAAAAGTTGAAGGTTGATACTTCAATACTTATGAGAGGATTTATTAATGATTCTGAAAACCAGAATCCGATAGTTGCTAAACTTGAAATAATCGATCGTGAGAAAAGTCAGGTAATGGCCACTGCTATTTCGGATCCCACCGGAAATTATTCCGTTAAGATTCCTGAATCGAAAGAATATGGAGTGGAAATTGTTGCAAAAGGATACCTTCTTTATCTGGATATGGTTGACCTGTCAATGAAAACCTATGATGAGGTAGTGGTGAAAAACTTTTTGCTTGACAGGGTAGAAGTAGGGGCTAAGGTGATACTTAAGAACATATATTTTGAAACAGGAAAATCCACGCTTAAGCAAGAGTCGTATACAAGTTTAAACAATGTGGTAAGACTGCTGGAAAGTAATCCTTCTGTCAGAATAGAAATATCAGGTCATACCGACAATGTCGGAAGCCTCAGTCTGAACACAAAACTATCGAATAACAGGGCAAAAGCAGTGGTGAATTACCTAGTGAGCAATGGAATTTCTGAGAGTCGTCTGGAATACAAAGGTTATGCCTATTCACAACCAATAGCTCCAAATAACACGGCCGAAGGCAGGGCAAAGAATCGCCGGGTTGAATTTAAAGTACTTAGTAAATAACGAAAATTGATTTTCTTTTCGTGGAAGGGGCTGTCTCAAAAGTTGAAATTTTGCTACCAGGGTACTAAATCACAAAGTACTCACAAAGTTATATATAGTTGAAAAACAGGAGTTTGTGAATCCTGCGAGCACATTGACTTCCCTGCCAATCGTGCAGGCTGGGCCGAGCTTGTAAACTTGGTTCCCTGCAGCCCCGTCTGCCATAGCTTGCGGCAGGCAGGTTGCTGTTGGGTTAGCGAGCACAAAAACAATAATAAAAAAAGGATCGAAGGTTCCTCGCCGCTTGCGGTGAGGAGCTTCAATTCTTTAAGTCTTCGTGACTTAGTGGCTATCTTAAAATTCTTACTTTTTGAGACAGCCCCTTTTTCATGTTATTAAGAATAATTGTCATAAAAATCTTCCGTCATTATTTCTACATTTGTACCATAATTCATACGATATGAAAGAAACTGTTCTGACCAAACTGCATAAGGAAGCTGGTGCGCGCATGGTGGAATATGCCGGTTTCAATATGCCGGTTGAGTATTCGGGTGTTGTAAAGGAACATCTTGCAGTAAGAAATTCTGCGGGTATCTTTGATGTCTCTCATATGGGAGAGTTCTGGGCAAAAGGAAAATATGCAATGGATTTGTTGCAATATACAACCACCAACGATGTTTCCGGGCTGGAAGTTGGCAAAGCTCAGTATTCCTGTATGCCTAACGGAAAGGGAGGGATTGTGGATGATCTGATCATCTACAGGTTTGAACCGGAAAAGTATATGCTCGTAGTAAATGCTGCAAACATTGAAAAAGACTGGAACTGGCTGAATCGTAACAATGCTTTTGGAGTATTGCTTGAAAATGCCTCGGATGAGATGTCGTTAATAGCACTTCAGGGTCCAAAGGCAAAAGAGATACTTGATACTCTGGTTGATATTGACCTGGAATCTATGAAGAGTTTTTCCTTTACAACTATGTCCGTTGGGCGGTCAGAAGATGTCATAGTATCAGTTACAGGATATACAGGAGCGGGTGGTTTCGAATTGTATTGTCACAACAAATATGCAAAAGTACTTTGGAAGGAAATATTGAGAGCAGGAGAGCCTTTTGATCTTGTTCCGGCAGGTCTGGCTGCCCGGGATACCCTTCGACTTGAAATGGGTTATTCTCTTTACGGAAATGATATTGACGATACTACATCGCCCATTGAAGCCGGTTTATCCTGGATTGTGAAGATGAATATGGGAAAAGAATTTATTGATAAAAAAAAGTACCGGGATCAGATAGAGAACGGAGTAAGCAAAAAACTGGTAGGCTTTAAGTTGGTTGATAGGGGCATTCCCCGAAAAGACTACAAATTGTTAAATTCGGATGGTGACGAAATTGGGAGAGTAACCTCAGGAACAATGTCGCCTATATTGCAACAGGGAATTGGCATGGGGTATCTTAGAACTGAAGATGCCTGGATTGATAACGAAATTTATGTGCAGGTGAGGAACAAGTCGCTAAAAGCCATTGTCGTTAAATTGCCATTCCTGACAAAATAATGATCGATGGATAGATGTAAAATTGAAGTTTGTCTGACACCAGCTGTTTACGAAGCATTTCGCAACGATGATGCTGTCGTCGTAGTTGTTGATATTCTGCGGGCTACATCGGCAATATGCACTGCATTTATGAATGGAGCAAAAAAAATTATTCCGGTTGCAACGCTTGAAGAAGCACAGGATTATAAAAATCGTGGCTATTTGGTAGCTGCCGAAAGAGACGGAATTGTTCGCGATTTTGCCGATTTCGGAAATTCTCCTTACAATTTTACTCCCAACCGGGTGAAAGGGAAAGAAATAGTATATAGTACAACCAACGGAACAAATACGATCATGATGGCGGCTCATAGTCATGAGGTACTGATAGGTTCCTATCTGAATCACAAAGCTCTGGTTGACCATATCCATCATAAAAAACATGATTTGCTCATTGTATGTGCAGGGTGGAAAAATAAATTTAACCTGGAGGATACCTTATTTGCCGGAGCATTGGCTGAATCGGTCCTCAGGGATGATCGGTTTTATACTATTTGTGACTCGACCTATGCGTCGATGGATTTATGGAATATAGCCAGGCAAGATATGAATGCTTACGTTGAGAAAGTCGCTCAGCGTCACCGTTTGAAAAAAAATGGACTGGACGATGTACTGGAATATTGCCATACGTTCAATCTGACAACAAAAATCCCTTTTTTAAAAGATGTTTACCTGGTAACAGAATGATTTGTCGTAAAGCTTTCTTAAACCATTGGTTCTGATAAATAAAACAGCATAGAATTCCTTGTACTAAATTTTACTTTAGTTGTCGTTTTTTCTGATTTTTATTAATAGTAAAGTATTTAAATAAAGCCAGAATCTGGATGCAGACAAGTGGATTTGATGGGATTATGGGTAATGAACATACCTGTTAGTAAAAAGTATAGAGATATTATCGGGTAAAATGTTGATAGTATTGATATTTTTGTATTTTTACGCTTCCGATTTTCAATTGTTATTTAAATAACAGTGAAAATTATGTTCGTTTCTCTGCGCTGGCAGCCGGAAATCATTAACAAACGAGATATATTATGAAAAAGCACAATTTTAACCCGGGACCTTCAATTATTCCCGATGAAGTGAAGGAAGTAACTGCAAAAGGTATTTTAGATCTTAATGGAATCGGATTATCGGTAATGGAAGTTTCTCATCGATCGAAGGAATTTTCTGCAATAATTGAAGAGACCGCTTTGCTTATACGTGAGTTGATGGCCGTGCCTGCCTCACATTCTGTCGTATTTACCCACGGAGGTGCGAGTCTGAACTTCTGCATGGTGCCTTACAATTTATTACAGAAAAAGGCTGCTTATCTTGATACAGGATCATGGTCGTCAAAAGCCATTAAAGAAGCCAGGCTTTTTGGAGAGGTAGAAATAGTAGCATCATCAAAAGACAAAAACTATACATACATACCCAGGGATTTTACAATACCTGCTGATGCAGATTATTTTCATATCACCGCCAACAATACCATTTTCGGAACTGAGATCAGGGAGGATATTGATTCACCGGTTCCTTTGATAGCCGATGCTTCTTCTGATATATTGAGTCGTCCCGTGGATGTTTCCAAGTATGGGATGATCTATGCAGGTGCACAGAAAAATGTTGGACCGGCAGGTGTTGCTGTGGTTATTATAAAAAATGATATTCTTGGGAAAGTGGATCGTCCGATACCCAGTATGCTTGATTACAGGACCTATATTGATAAGGCATCGCTTTTCAATACACCCGCTTGTGTGTCACTATACGGATGTCTCAACATGCTGAAATGGCTGAAAAACCTTGGTGGTGTGGAGGTTATTTATAAAAGGAACCTTGAAAAAGCAGGTATCCTTTACGAGGAGATTGACAGGAACAAACTTTTCAAATCAACGATTCCGGATGAAAAAGACCGGTCTATTATGAATGTCACTTTTGTAATGACCGATGAATATAAAGAAAAAGAAGCGGCCTTTCTGGAATACGCTGCTTCCAAAGGTATGGTAGGAGTGAAAGGACATCGTTCCGTGGGTGGTTTCAGAGCATCCATATACAATGCCTTGCCATTAGAGAGTGTGAAAGCACTGATTAGTACAATGAAAGAGTTCGAGGCTAAACTTTAAAAAAACTAATATTATGACCAAGGTACTTATAGCAACGGTTAAACCCTTTGCTCCAATTGCTGTTGAAGGGATTAAGAAAATTATAAATGATGCCGGATTTCAAGCTGTTCTGCTTGAGAAATATTCATCGCAGGATGAATTGATTTCTGCTGCTTCGGATGTCGATGCGATTATTTTCAGGAGTGATATTATTGATAAAGAAGTTATTGATGCAGGCAAAAACCTTAAGGTTTTAGTGAGAGCTGGAGCAGGATACGATAATGTCGATTTGGAGGCAGCTACAGCCAAAGGCATTTGTGTCATGAATACTCCAGGTCAGAATTCCAATGCTGTGGCGGAATTAGGTATAGGCATGATGATATTAATGAATCGTAACAGGTTCAACGGAACAGCAGGTACAGAATTGAGAGGCAAAAAATTTGGCCTTCAGGCATATGGTCATATAGGGAAAATAATGGGCCATATTGGCAAAGGTCTGGGAATGGAACTATATGCGCACGATCCGTATATCGACAAAGTGATTATTGAAAATGATGGCGTAAAATATTCGGAGAATGTAGAAGATCTCTATAACACCTGTCAGTATATAGCTACAAATCTGCCAGCCAATGAGAAAACAAAAGCATCTGTTAATTATGAGCTTTTGTCAGTAATGCCTAAGGGAGCTACACTTGTTAATACAGCAAGAAAAGAAATCATAGATGAAAAATCTCTTTTAAAGATGTTCGAAGAAAGACCGGATTTCAGATACATTACTGATACTGCGCCTGATTGTAAAGATATTCTCATGGAAAAATACCCTGATCGCTATTTTGCTACACCGAAAAAAATGGGAGCTCAAACTGCTGAAGCCAATATTAATGCAGGACTTGCTGCTGCCCGTCAGATTGTTGGTTATATTAAGAATGGGGATACGACCTTTAAGGTAAATTGATTGAATCCTGCGAGCGCATTGGCTTCGCCGAGCTCGCAAGCTCGGTTCCCCGTAGCCCCGCCTGCCATAGCATGCGGCGGGCAAGTTGCTGCGGGGTTAGCGAGCACAAAAATAATAAACAAAAAAAGGATCGAAGATTCCTCGCCGCTTGAGGCGAGGAGCTTCAATTTGAATTATCAGAACATTATTTTCATATGGCAATAGTTAAACCCTTCAGAGGTTTCAGACCTGCGAAGGAATATGCACGTCGTATCGCTTCCAGACCTTACGATGTACTGAGTTCCGATGAAGCAAGAGAAGATGCAGGAGATAATCCCTATTCTTTTTTGCGTGTTGTTAAACCCGAGATCGATCTTCCTGAAGATACAGATCATTATGCAGATATTGTTTACGAAACAGGCAGGAAAAATATCAGGAAACTAATTGCTGACGGCATTTTTTCTCAGGACGAAAAAGAAATTTACTATATCTATGCCCAGACATTGTGGGGAAAAACTCAATATGGCCTTGTGACTTGTGCGAGTGTTGAGGATTATCTTAATGGAATAATTCGGAAACATGAATTGACACGACCGGAAAAAGAAGAAGACCGGAAAAATCATATCCGTGTTACGAATTTCAATGCCGAACCGGTTTTTTTTATCTATCATGACAACGAAAAAATTGATGCTATAGTCAATCGGATAATCACTGAAAGACCAGAATTTGATTTTATAGCCGGCGATGGAGTTGGACATAAACTGTGGTTAGTGAGTAATGATAAAGATGTTGTTGAGATAGAACGTATTTTCAGAGAAGAGATAAAATATACCTATGTCGCTGACGGACATCATCGTACGGCAGCTGCCGCACATGTGGGAGAAGAACGAAAAAAACAGAATCCGGATCATACCGGCAAAGAGCAATACAATTATTTTCTGGCGGTTCATTTTCCCGCAGGTCAGCTGACAATTATTGATTATAATAGGGTCATTAAGGATCTCAATGGTTATACAAAGGAAGAATTCCTGATTAAGATACAGGATTCTTTTGAAGTTGAGGAGTTTGGTGATAAACCCTATAAACCTTCTGCTTTGCATGAGTTTTCAATGTATCTTAATGGGAAATGGTATATTTTAAGAGCAAAAGCGAATACTTATAACGATAATGATCCTATAGACTGTCTTGATGTAACCGTCCTTTCAAAAGTATTGCTGGATCCTGTTCTGGATATTAAAGACCTCAGAAAATCAACGAGAATTGAATTTGTTGGTGGCATCAGGGGACTGGAAGAATTACAGAAGAGGGTTGACAGCGGCGAAATGGCAGTGGCATTTGCTCTGTATCCTGTATCTATGGATCAGTTAATGAATATTGCTGATACAGGAAACATAATGCCTCCAAAAACAACATGGTTTGAGCCCAAACTGCGCAGCGGACTGGTAATTCATGAATTGGAATGAGAAAAAAGTTTTGTGTTTGGAGTTTGAAGTCCGAAGACCGAAGTCGGAAGGTATATACGTTGAGGTGTTTAGTAGTCCAGAGTTACTGGTTACTGGGTTATTGGATTGTTAGAAATTGATTAATCGGAGAATCGATGAATCGATTAAATGAAGATTAATGATTTAGCTTATTCAATTTGTATCAGTTAATCGATTGTCCAACCGAGCTTGCGAGCTCGACCCAGCCTGCTATGCCTTCGGCATGTGAACCGGCTGGCAGGGAAGTCAATTAATCAGTTAGTCATTTATTGTTGAGGAGTTGAGGAGTTGAGAGTTTGGAGTCGGAAGACCGAAGTCGGAAGTTGGGAGATTGATGCTGGAAAATCGATTATGCACTACTAAACTTCGATCGTGTCGCAACCATGAGTCCTTGGTATAAAAAGCCCTGAAGGGGCGAAATTATTTCAGTCCGGGGCGAAACCCCGGGAACAGGATCCAAAAAGTAAAAGCGTTTCATCTGCCTTCTTTTTTCAGGGTATTCACCATCTATGAAACGCAAACCACAGAAATTTGAAGTTTTGTTTAACATTGGACATTGGACATTGGACATTCATGGTCCTCAATTAACTATTTGATTAACAAATAGATACATTTGACCCTATCTATACAATGAACCAATTGAATACTAGTTTGTATTATTTATTGGCACTTATTATAATAAGACGGTTAACATATCAATTTTTTTCTATCTTTGCTGCCGCTAAAAAAAACAATTGAGTGTTTTCAGGTAATTACAATATATCAAATCAATAACTCTAAAAGCAGAAAAATATGAACATTGATCAACAAATTTTAAGCAAAGAGAATCTGGAAAAACTTAAGTATTTGAATAATCCCAAGGTTTTAAACATTGTGGAAGAATTCACCGGTATACTAAAACCTTCGAAGGTTACGGTGATAACCGATTCACAGGAAGACATAGATTATGTCAGAGAAATGGCTTTGAGAACAGGTGAAGAAAAAAAGCTGACTATGGAAGGCCATACAATTCATTACGATGGGTATTATGATCAGGCAAGGGATAAAGAAAATACAAGTGTTCTGGTGACTCCGGATATGAAAATGAGTAAAGTTATTAAAACAAAGCCCAGAGAAGAAGGAGTAAAAGAAGTGCTTGAAATAATGGATGGAGCAATGGCAGGGAAAGAAGTACTGGTCAGATTTTTCTGTCTCGGCCCGCTTGACTCAAAGTTTTCGATCTGTGCTATGCAGATGACAGACTCATCCTATGTTGGTCATAGTGAAGATATTCTTTACAGATCAGGTTATGAGGAGTTTAAAAAATTAAATGGTTCCGACGATTTCTTTTACCTGATTCATTCGGCAGGAGAACTGGATGCAAGGGGAAACACCAAGAACATTGATAAAAGAAGAATTTACATGGACCTGAAAGAAGACAGGGTACTTACCGTAAATAATCAATATGCCGGAAATAGTCTTGGATTGAAAAAACTGGCTCTCAGATTGGCAATCTATAAGGCTAACAACGAAGACTGGTTAACAGAACACATGTTTATTATGGGAATCAAACCGGAAGGGAAAAACAGGATATCATACTTTACCGGTGCTTATCCAAGTGCATGCGGTAAGACCTCAACAGCTATGGTTCCCGGCCAGACAATCGTTGGAGACGATATCGCTTACCTGAGAGAATGGAATGACGGAACTTGCCATGCAGTGAATATCGAGCAGGGAATATTCGGTATTATTACCGATGTGAATCCAAAAGATGATCCCTTCATTTATGAAGTACTTACCACTCCCAGGGAGTTAATTTTTTCAAATATTCTAATTCATGACGGAAAACCTTATTGGCTGAATATGGGTAAAGAACTCCCGAATGAAGGAATGAATCATTTCAGCGAAAACTGGAAACTGGGAGATAAAGACAAGGAAGGAAAAGAAATTGAGCATGCTCACAAGAATGCAAGGTATACTGTCAGAATAAATGAATTATCCAATGTCGATCCTAACCTTCATAATCCGGATGGTGTTCCTATTAGCGGAGTTATTTATGGTGGACGTGATTCGGATACTTCTGTTCCTGTTTTTCAGAGTCTCGACTGGGAGCATGGTGTGTATATCGGAGCTACAATTGAATCGGAGACTACAGCGGCAACTCTGGGTAAGGAAGGTGTCAGAAAGTTTAGCCCAATGGCTAATCTTGATTTCCTGGTAGTACAATTGGGCCAGTACATCCAAAACCATTTGAAATTTGAGAAAAAGTTGAAAAAGGCACCTGCAGTATTTGCTACCAACTACTTCATTAAAGAAAACGGAGAGTTTCTGAGTGAAAAAGTGGATAAAAAAGTATGGTTAATATGGATGGAAGGAAGAGTGCACGGAGAGTATGATGCCATTGAAACCCCAATAGGATATATTCCTAAATATGAGGATCTGAAGTCTTTGTTTATGCAAGTTTTCAACAGAGAATATTCAAGGGATCTGTATGAAAAACAATTTTCAATCAGAATACAAAAATTCCTGGAAAAAATTGAACGAATGGAAAAAATCTATGCTGACGAGAAAGATATTCCAGAGGCCTTTAATACGGTAATGCAAAATCAAAAAGATAAACTATTGGCATACAAAGAGAAATATGGAAAAGTGACTGTAAGTCCTTTTGAGATCTTGTAAAACATGAAATATGCCTTTGTATCAGCTCTCTAATCAATTGATTTAGAGGTCCTTTTTAACAAGTACTTTCAAATTGTAAGTCAATCTTTTTGATTATTAATAATTTCCTCTAAATTTGTAACGCCTTATCAATCTGTTCTTTGATTATGTCTTTGATAATCAAGATTTTACTTATTCTTCTTGCCTACTTCATTGGCGCAGTTCCTTCAGCGGTCTGGATTGGAAAACGGTTTTACGGTTTGGATGTAAGAGAACATGGCAGCGGTAATGCAGGATTTACAAATACTGCAAGGGTCCTTGGATGGAAGGCAGGCTTGCCGGTTTTTCTTATTGATGTATTAAAAGGATATGTCGCTGTTACTATAGTTAAGCTGACACAGGTTTATATCCCCGGTACTACTGACTTTGTGAATTACCAGTTGATTTTAGGGGCTGCAGCAGTACTGGGCCACATTTTTCCTGTTTATGTTGGATTCAAAGGTGGTAAGGGAGTGGCTACTTTGCTTGGACTATTACTGGCAATTCAACCGCAGCCAACACTTATCTGTCTGGGTATTTTTGTTGTTGTTTTTTTAACTACAAGATATGTCTCTCTTAGTTCAATGATAGCAGGAATTTCATTTCCTATTCTGATAATTTTTGTTTTCAAAACCACAATTTCCTCTCTTGTTATATTCTCAATGATTGTATCTGTCCTGCTTATCTTAACTCACCAGAAAAATATCGAACGATTGCTGAACAGAGAGGAGTCAAAAGCAAGAATTGTTAAGAAACGAGAGAAGAACAGATTCAAGTAATCCTTTTTTCATTTACCTGTTTTATCCGGGAAAAAATGAACATCTCTTTGCGGGAATGGTATTCTGATTCCGTTCTTTCGAAATGCCTCGTCAATTTTAAATCTGATATTGCTTTTAATATCTTCTACACGAAAAGTCTCAGTAGTCCAGAAAAATAATTCAAAATTCAGAGAAGAATCTCCAAAATTAAGGAAACGAACAAACGGGGCAGGATTTGAGAATACATCCTCAATTTGGGAAGCACATTCCAGAAGTACTTTTTTTACATGTAAAACATCCGAACCATAGGCTACTCCAATCTTAACAGAAAAACGTGTTCTTTTTTCATGATGACTCCAGTTAATGACTATATCGTTGATAAGCTTTGAATTTGGTACAATCAGTATGATATTGTCTCTGGTTTCCAGCTTAGAAGTCCGCATATTTATTTCCTTTACTTTGCCAACCTCTCCACTCGCTGTTTGAACAATATCATCCACTTTTAATGTGCCTTCGATCAGCAATGTAATTCCGGACACAAAATCCTGAAATATTTGCTGCAGGCCCAATCCAAGACCAACCAACAATGCTGCCGAACTGGCAAGAAGAAAAGTGATCTTTATTCCAATGGTATCCAATGCAAATGCAATCGCTATAACCCATAATACATACTTTATCATTTGATAGATGGCTCTGCTGGTGCCAAGATCAATTCGCTTACGTCTTTCCTGCCTTTTGAATATTCTGTGGATAATATAAATCAATATTCGCGTTGCAATCAGGATAATGATGGTAATGAACAAATGATATACCGTAAGCTTAATACTTTTTGTACTTATAATCTCAGACTCTAGAAATTCTTTGATATTCATAGGCATGCATTATTATCCAAATCGTTTTTTTAATATATTCCAAAGATCCTGTTCACCTATGCCGGAAATTAGTTCACCATGTTCTGCTACTGATATATCACCGCGTTCTTCTGAAATAATAATCACCAGGGCATCTGTATTTTCACTGATGCCAAGTCCCGCTCTGTGCCTCATTCCGTAATATGGAGGAAGATTTGTTTTGCTGGAAAAAGGCAAAACACAGCGTGCTGATACAATGTATTCATTTTCAATTATTGCTGCTCCATCATGCAGGGGTCCGTTTTTCAGAAAAATACTTTCAAGAAGTCTGCTTGATGTTCGAGCATTAAGAGTATCTCCGGTTTCGGCGTATAGCTCAAGAGATGATTTACGGGATATAACAATCAGTGCACCGGTGTAACTATTCGACATATTAACACAGGCTTGATGAATGGAAGAGATTTTTACTTTTTGTATAATCGTATCGCCTCTTTTCAGAAAATTTCTGAGAGACAACCTTCTGTTGGGGAAATATCGGCTTCCTAAAAAAATCAGATACCTTCTTATCTCCTGTTGGAATAGAATGATTAATGCTATAGCACCTCCCTCAATTACAGCGCCTAATATGGATGAAAGCAACTTCATTTTAAACATGCTTACAAAGAAGTGCAGAAGCCAGATACCAATAACCGCAACAAAAATGCTGAATGCAACAGTTCCCCTGATCATCATATAAATCTGATACATCAATAAGGCGACAAGAAGTATGTCTATGATGTCAATCAGGCGGACTGTTATGAAGGTGAAAAGCATGATTCAAATAAAACTTAGTTAAATATACACATTACTTGTGTAGGTTCAGATATTTATTCCCTTCCTCTTTTGTTTTTAAAAACAATCGTATGGTTTGAACTGCCTCCCCTACATCATGAACGCGTAAAACATCAGCACCATGAACAAGCGCAAGCATATTAAGAGCAATGGTTCCGGTCAAAGAATTTTTAACTGGGGTATCTAAAAATTTATAGATCATCGACTTTCTGCTTATGCCTGCAAGTACCGGACAATCTAATACTTTAAAAGCCTCAAGATGTGCTAAAAGCTGATAATTTTGTTCGATCGTTTTCCCGAAGCCGAATCCGGGATCAACAATCAGGTCATTGACTCCTTTTCGTTTTAGTAAACTTACCTGATCTGCCAGAAAATCAATTATTTCGTTGATAAGATCTTTGTAATCTGTTTTCGATTGCATGTTCCGGGGATTTCCCGGCATGTGCATCAGAATATAGGGTACCTGAAGTTTTGCAACCATTTCATGCATTTTTCTATCAAGCTTCCCTGCTGAAACGTCATTGATGATGCTAACATTGTATTCATTCACTGCAACCCGGGCAACGCCCGAACGAAATGTGTCGACTGACAGGATCAGTTCCGGATGTTTACCACGTACAATATTTAAGGCTGTTGTTAATCTTTGCAGTTCCTCTTTTTCGGTAATATGAACTGCTCCCGGCCTTGATGAATAAGCTCCTATATCTATAATGTCAGCTCCTTCTGCAGTCATTTCTTCAATTCTCTTAAGGATGGAATTCTTATCCATATATTTGCCTCCGTCAAAAAACGAATCGGGAGTAATATTCAAAATACCGATAACTTTCGGATCTGAAAAATCGATACATTTTCCCCTGCAGTTAATGATCCGTTTTTTTACAAATAATGTATCTTTATCCATCGCAACGATTGGTGTTAGTGGAGTTGTAAAGGTAAAAATAAGCATTGGCACCAGGAATTTTTGGATAAAAAAAATATTAATCGTGAGTTTCATTGTTATTGAAGGTTTGGATGGATCCGGAAAATCAACTCAATTAAAACTGGTTGAGCAATTCTTTAATAATCAGAATTTTAAAAGCAGATTTATCCATTTTCCCCGTACAGAGACACCTGTATGGGGAGACCTGATAAGCCGGTTTCTGAGAGGAGATCTTGGGGATATCAATCAGGTTAATCCTTATTTAATTGCTTTGCTTTATGCCGGAGACAGAAATGATGCTGCCAATTCCTTAAGACAATGGATGGATGACGGGTATATAGTTATTGCTGACAGATATTTGTATTCAAATATCGCATTTCAGTGTGCAAAACTTACTGATGAGGGGGCAAAAATTCATCTCGCTGAATGGATAAAGAATTTTGAGTACGAATACAATAAAATACCGGTACCTGATTTGAATCTGTATTTGGATGTACCTTTTCAATTTACTCAGAAGAGTCTGAACAAAAGCAGACAGGGAACGGACAGAAATTATTTAAACGGAGCCCATGATATACATGAAGCTGATCTTAATTTTCAGAAAAAGGTCAGGGATATATATTTATGGCAAGTCAAAGAAAACGATGATTTCGAATTAATAGAATGTACCGGCACAAATGGTGGTATGTTAGATCCCGTAAGAATCTCAGAAATAATAATCAATAAAATAAAATCAAAACTTTCATTGTCATGACCATGAACATTGTCAGAAATCTTGCGAGGTATTTGATGGGAATAGTCTTTATTTTTTCAGGCTTTGTAAAAGCCATTGACCCTATGGGATCCACTTATAAATTTATGGATTATTTTGAAGCTTTCGGATTGGATTTCCTTTCTCCTATGGCTCTTGCTTTATCAATTTTACTGAGTTGTGCGGAACTCACAATAGGATTGTGTTTGTTCTTAAAAATCAGAATAAAAGAAGCAAGTTGGGCACTTCTGTTATTCATGTCATTTTTTACACCATTGACATTTGGGATTGCTTTAACCAACCCCGTATCAGATTGCGGATGCTTTGGAGATGCCATAATACTTACAAACTGGCAGACTTTCTTTAAAAATCTGATATTCATTGTTCCGACCCTGATCGTGTTCCGACAACGAAAAAATTACTTACACATTATCAGGCCTTCTTATCAATGGTATGTTGTAATTGTTTTTGGCCTATCAACCTTACTTTTATCATTGCATTCATACTTTAATCTTCCTTTCATTGATTTCAGACCATATCATATCGGGGCCAATATTCCTGCATCAATGAAAATTCCGGAAGGTATGCCAACAGATGAATATGAAACAATTCTTGTATATGAAAAAGATGGAATTATCAAGGAGTTTACTCTTGATTCCGAAATGCAACCCTGGAATGATACTTCTTGGAACTGGGTAGAAACAAAAAATATGTTGGTGAAAAGTGGGTATAAACCTCCGGTTCATGATTTCTCTTTAACTTCTTTTAAAGAGGATTATAATATTACCGATAGTATATTGGCTGATAAAGGGTATTCGTTTTTGATTGTTACTTGTGATCTGGAAAAAACCAATTGCAAAGGTCTTGAAAGAATGAATGAGTTTGCAGCAATGGCAATTCATAATAATTACAAAGTATATGGTATGACTTCCTCAACGAATGATGTTCTTGATGAATTAAAAGCAAAGTTGAATCTTGCATTCGATTTTTACATTACTGACAATATCACATTAAAGACAATGATACGAAGTGATCCGGGTTTGATGTTGCTTAAAGAAGGGACTGTTATTGGTAAATGGCATTATCGAAACATACCTCCGGATAGTTTTTTCAATGAGGACGGATTGTCATTTTGTATGTTGGAGACCGCCAGGAAAAAGAATGATTATTTTGAATTAACGGTAGTCCTGTTCATCGGATTTATATCATCAATATTGGGTGTTTTTCGAACTCAACAATTGAAATTGAAAAAATGAGTTTTAAAAATTGCGTATTTATCTGCAGAGGTAGTATTTCACTTGTATGAAAATAAGTCAAACATTTGTTGAATCCTGCGAGCGCATTGGCTTCGCCGAGCTCGTAAACTCGATTCCCCGTAGCTTGTCGCTTGCGCCATAGCTATAGCGACGGAGCACTGCGGGGTTAGCGAGCACAAAAATAATAAACAAAAAAAGGATCGAAGATTACTCGCTATGCTCGTGAGAATAGTACCTCGCCGCTTGTGGCGAGGAGCTTCAATTGGTTTTAAACATGATGCAATTTAAACTTTCAACATATGGAAAAAGATCATCTGTTCCTTCAGCCGTGAATGAAATGACAGGTGAATTCGCTGATAATTTTCGTGAAGGAATTGACATTAATCTTGGAGTTGGCTATGTGAATGACAAAACAATACCAGCAAAAGAAATAATCAAAGCCTATGATCAGGTAATTCATAATCCTGAAAAATACAGGAATGTCCTTAATTATGGAGGAGCTGAAGGATCCATTGCCTTGCGAAATTCTATCCGTAACTATTACATAAGAAACAACATTGGGGGTCTTACAGAAAGAGAACTGACTGATTATCGAATCCTGATCGGATCAGACGGTGCTACAAGTATATTGGATTCATTTGCGGATATCATTGATCCCGGGTATGTTATTACTGCCGATCCTTATTATTACATTTATACTGAAACTCTGAAACGCAAAGGATTTGACCTGCTTCCAATCGAAGAAGATGATAGAGGCATTCGTGTGGATATTTTAAAGAAAACCTTAAGAAACATTGATATTGGAAAAATTTCCTTTTTGTATATTGTCACTGTAAATAATCCGACAGGTACAATTTTATCGAACGAACGGAAAAAAAGTATAGTTGAAATTTCTATCAGTCTTTCTGAAAAACTGAAAAGAAAGATCCCTGTAATTTTTGATAAAGCCTATGAAGATATAATACATGATGCTAAGGTTCCGCTTCCAATATCGGGTTTGAAATACAATACTCTGGACAATGTATTTGAACTCGGAACATTATCAAAAGTAATCGCTCCGGCACTCAGAATAGGCTATCTGATAGCAAAAGATAATATCATTTGCAAATTATTGATACAACGAACTTCAGATATTGGTTTCAGCGCCTCACTGCTTAACCAGGAAATCGCAAGCTGGTTGCTTGATCATCATATCCAGATCCAAAAAGAAAAAGTAAATCTCGGTTACAGGCATAAATCCCTGGCAATTCAAAAATTGCTGAAATCAAAACTTAGTAAGTATTTATCTGATCTGAGAGGAGGAAGCGCCGGATTTTATTTTTATCTGACTCTTGACAGAATTGAAACGAATGGAGGTTCCAGGTTTTATAAATTTTTATCGCGCACAACAGGAGATCCTGCAATTGACGGGGATCCTGTTAAGTTACCACGTCTGATTTATGTGCCCGGGACTGTTTGCAGCATAAGTAATACGGCCAAATACCAGTTAAGATTATCCTATGGTTTTGAGGATATTGCTGTGTTTGAAAAGGCAATTGACCTTATTCGTGAAGCGTGTGAATATTCGAGATCATAAAATCATACCGGCTTGTTTATATATATTCATCCTAAATAGTTGCTTTGTAAAGCTGTTAAGTAAGTTTTTTATAATTTCGCGCCCAGAAAATATTCATCAATAACATATACTATATTATTATGAGAAAACATATTGTTGCAGGCAACTGGAAAATGAATACAACATTGCAGGAAGGTATTGAACTGGCAAAAGATGTAAATGAAAGAATATCAGGTAAAGATGTTACTGTGGTTTTGTGTACTCCATTTATTCATTTGACTGAAGTCAGTCAGTTAATTACGAAAGATGCTTTGTTTCTGGGTGCCCAGAATTGCGCTAATAAGGAGAGCGGAGCATATACCGGGGAAGTATCTGTCGCTATGATAAAATCAACAGGTGCTTCTTATGCTATTATCGGACATTCTGAGAGAAGAGCATACTATGGAGAAACAGATGCTATTCTTGCAGAAAAGGTAAAACTTGTATTGGATAAAGAACTAATTCCAATATTTTGCATTGGGGAAGTGCTTGAAGAAAGAGAAGCAGGTAAACATTTTGATGTTGTTAAGACACAGCTTAACAAAGGTTTGTTTGACTTGTCTTCTGAAGAATTCAGTAAACTTGTTATCGCTTATGAACCGGTTTGGGCTATTGGTACGGGAAAAACTGCTTCCCCTGAACAGGCACAGGAAATGCATAAAGTCATCCGGGATCATATTCATGGCAAATACGGGCAACATATCGCTGAGAATATTTCAATTTTATATGGCGGCAGTTGCAAACCATCAAATGCAGCAGAACTTTTTACGAATCCGGATGTTGACGGAGGATTAATTGGAGGGGCTTCATTACAGGCCGAGGACTTTATGGGTATTGTAAATGCATTTTAATCATAAAATATTGTGTAAAAAAAACGACAATCGGTTTTACAGGTTGTCGTTTTTTTTTACCGAATTTTAAAATCGCATATTGATTTGCTATGAGTAATTTACTGACAGCTTTTTTATAAGTATCAAACTTTTTTATGATATACAAATCAGTTCAATTTAAGCTGGATCCTTTTTCTTCAGACAATGCAGAGGTTTTGTTTGCTTTGCTTGATCAATACAATTACGATGGGATAAACGAAGAAAAGGATACCATTATGGCATATGTTCCCGTAGAAAAATTTTCAAGGGATGATCTGGATGGTATAAGGACTTTTATGGAAAAGGTCGGCTGTCATGTGAACTGGGAACTCGAGAATGTTTCTGAAAAAAACTGGAACCTTATTTGGGAAAGAAATTTCAAGCCTGTTATCATAAAGAACAAATGTGTTATAAAAGCGCCTTTTCATGGAGATTTCCCAAAAATTCCCATTGAGTTAATTATTGAACCAAAGATGTCGTTTGGAACAGGTCATCATCAAACAACCCGACTTATGATTGAGAAGATGCTGGATTTTGATTTTCAGGATAAAGTTGTGCTGGATATGGGGTGTGGAACAGGTATTTTAAGCATCCTCGCTTCAAAATTGGGAGCTTCAGAAGTGATTGCCCTGGATATCGATAAATGGTCTTATGCAAATACACTCGAGAACATACAAAGGAATTCCATACAAAATATTCAGGTTTTGCATGGAGGTAATGAGAGCTTGCCGGAGAAAAAATTCGATGTTGTATTGGCTAATATCAACCTGAATGTCTTGCTTGAACATATGAAAGACTATTCAACTGTCACAAAAAAAGGAGGTGTATTGTTCCTTAGCGGAATATTATATGAAGATCGGCAGACCATTCAATCCCTGGCGGAGCAATATTTCCTTGAACCCATTGAGAATTATTTGCTGGATGGATGGCTTATGATGTCGTTTAATCGGAATTGACTAATTTTATTATGATGAATTGATCAAATGCAATTTCTAACTAAAAATAATTTTTCTTTTCAACCGATTGAGAAAATCAAACAGTTTATGCATTCAGCAAAAGTTCTATACCGATCACTGTTGCTTTCAGTACTTGTTCTGTTAACCTTATCTGTCAAATCAGCCTTCACTCAAAAAAACGAAGTTTTCAGTGGTGATACTCTTGCATACATTGAAGAGCTGACAAAATACATGAGCAATTTGCCTGAACAGTATAAAGATGTATTGGAAGAATTTGTTGAAGCATGGCAGGAGGACAGCCTGTTTAACCCGGAAGAACAATACAACATCATAACATTGAGTCAATTGATGATAAAGAGAAATGCCAGACCTTATCCTCATTTTTATTGTTTTCTTTCATGCATGATGGCATTTAAAAAATACAATTCCAGTGATGAAAATTATTCCAATTGGGTTGAAGGTTTCGGAAAGATACTCGAGAAAAAAAAGACCAAAACATTTGAAATTAAAAATATTCTTGAGTTTACGGATATCTTGTTAAGAGAAAATCTTATTTACAAATCAAGCTCAACAACCTGGCGTGTTAGAAATGGAAGTTATAAAATTTTAAATCATAAGGATCTCAGGGTGGAGTTTATTGATGTTGATTTGATTTGTTATTCGGTACGGGATAGCATGCATCTTTTTCAAACCAGGGGAATTGTTTATCCGATTGATTATATCTGGAAAGGAGAAGGAGGGCTTGTTACATGGGA
>CAYORG010000043.1:0-25766 GCA_964406315.1 uncultured Bacteroidales bacterium
AATTTGGAGAAAAACCTCCTTGTCTGCTATATACTTCATCTACAAAAGGAGTATTTCTGCGGACTCCAAAATTGTCTGAAAGATTTTCAATCAGATCTATTGTATCAAAAAGCACAATAGGAGCCGGCGATAATTTTAATGCCGGAATTGTTTACTCCTTATTTAAGAACAACATTGGCTACAAACTGTTGCAAAATCTTACTGTTGATGAGTGGAAACAGATTATTGAGACTGCTGTTGAATTTGCTTCACATGTCTGTGAAAACTATGATAATTACATCTCCGAAGAATTCGCTGAAAGGTTTAGAATAGATAAGTAGCGTTCTTGAGTTTGTCGACGCATATTCATGAAGCGACATATAACAAATTTAGGAGAACAATCATACTGCTGATATCCATTTTACTATATACTACCTGTATGTCTTAATAACAAAATTTAGTTTATTAAATAGAGTATAATCGGATAACAATGAAATTAAAGGGGAAAACAGCTTTGATAACAGGATCAAGCAGAGGTGTCGGGCAACAAATATCATTAGGTCTGGCCAGCCTGGGAGCCAATATAATCCTGCATGGGCGCAAGATGGAAAATACAACTCAGACGTTTGCCTTGTTAAAAGACTATCATGTTGAGGTCCATCGGGTTGCAGGAGATTTATCAGATAATAATAAACGTTCAAAATTGGTGAAAGAGATACTGGATACATTTGGGGGCATTGATATTTTGTATAACAATGCGGCAATCATGTCACCTTATCGCAATACTATCTGGGAACATACCAGGGAAGACTGGGAAAGTACTTTCCAGGTTAATGTATTTGCCATGTATTATTTATGTTCAGCCTTTATTCCGGGAATGATTGAGCGTGGATATGGTCGTGTGATTAACCTGACATCGGGAATAAAAGATCAGCCGGAACTTGCTCCGTATAGTGTATCAAAGGCTGCTGTTAATAAGCTAACGGAAGATATTTCAGTGAAGCTGGAGAACACGGGAGTAAGAATTAATTCTCTTGATCCGGGATGGTTAAAAACAGATATGGGAGGGAAAGATGCCTGGTATGAAGCAGAAGATACTTTGCCTGGAGCTCTTGTTCCAGCTACAATCAATGATGATGGTCCGAACGGACAATTCTTTTCTGCTATAGAACTGAAAAATGCAGATTTGTAATCGTGAATTGTGTTTCTATTTCGATCTAATATAAATCATCTTTATCAATGGAAGCAAGCTTTTATACAAAACTCGATAACAAAAAAATAAAATGTTTGCTTTGCCCACACGAATGCATCATCAAACCCGGAAATTTCGGAATATGTAAAGTACGTAAAAATCAGGATGGTACTTTGCTTCAGGATGTATACGGACTTGTATCGGCAATGCATTTTGATCCCATTGAAAAAAAACCCTTGTATCACTATCATCCGGGAAAAGAAATCTTTTCAATAGGCTCGCTTGGCTGCAATTTCAAATGTTCATGTTGTCAGAATTATCAAATCTCGCAAACAGGGAAAAATGGTTTTCGCGGATTGACTGAAATGGGACCAACGGAAATATTGAAATATGTGAGATCAAATCCCTCAAATGTAGGAGTTGCCTATACATATAATGAACCTGTTGTATGGTATGAGTATATGTTAGATATTGCCAGAGAAATTCACCAAAATGGATTTCAAAACGTTGTCGTATCCAACGGCTATATAAATAGAAAACCTTTGTTACAGCTTACTGAATATATCGATGCATTTAATATCGATTTGAAGGGGTTTGATGACAAAATTTATCGGACTTTTGCCGGAGGAAGACTGAAAAACATTCTTGATTCACTCCTGATAATTAAAGAAAAAGAATGTCATCTTGAAATCACATTTCTGGTCGTAACAGAAATCAATGATGATATAAACCAATTTGATCAGATGGTGACATGGATAACCCAAAATCTGGGGCAGGATGTTCCTTTGCATATTTCCAGATATTATCCAAACTATAAACTTGACACAAAAGCAACTTCTTCTGATTTGCTTTGGAAAATGGCTGAGCTTGCCAGTGAATCATTGCATTATGTATATGTTGGAAATTTGTCGGGAAATAATTTTCAGAATACCAGTTGTCCTGCTTGTAAGCAGGTGATCATTCGGCGCGATGGATATGCTGTTCAATTAAAAAATCTCAGTCCTGATGGCTTGTGTTTGTCTTGCGGACACAAAATTGCTATTGTATAATCCGGATCATATTTGTTGATAAAAAACGATTTCTTCTAAAACATATTTTATATCTTAACGTAATTATAAATAGAATATCTAAAAAGGCTGGTATTATGGAAGTTTTAGATATCAGAGCAACAAATGATACACCAAAAGTGTTATTGGATCCTGAAAATGATATTTTTGAAATATCTGGCAGATCTCTTCCCGAAGACGTGGTTACCTTTTATCAGCCTGTAATAGATTGGTTAGAAGAATACAAAGATTCTCCCAACGAGTTTACCGAATTTGTTTTTAAATACATCTATTTCAATACAGCTACATCAAAGCTGATACAGGACATTCTGATTAAACTTGAAGAGATACATGAAGAAGGGAATAAAATTCAGGTTATCTGGTTTTATGAGGAAGATGATGAAGATATGCTTGATCTGGGGGAAGAATTCAGTGAGAATGTTGATATACCCTTTGAAATTATATCATTTTGAATAATCAAAGAAAAAGGCATGTATCAGAGGACACATGCCTTATATTGGTTATTTCATAGCTTCTTCCGATATCGCCATATCAGCTGAAATGTGTTTGAAGTTTTTTGTATCCTTCCATTCATTTTCGTATTGCTCAAGTCTCTCAGGGATAAAATCCTTAAGTTTTTCATTCGTACTGTTAATCTTTTTTTCGGGAGTTACCACAGGTGCTTTGGATTGAATTAATTCTTTTGCTCTTTTAAAATCATCACTATCATTTTCTGCTACGGGGCTCAGACCTACATGAGCTTTCCAGGCACCCATAATAACATTCACCATAACAATATAAGTTTTACCGGCTTCAAATTCAGCGGTAATAAATTCTTTATTTTCTGACGATGCCCAAAAAAGCTGTTCTCCGGGATCACATTCATAACGCATATAATTTTTCCCTTTGAAAATGCCTATAAACTGGTCATTATCAAAAAATTCAAAAGATACTCCCGCGCCATACATTGTAACACGGGTAAAATATACAACTGCTTTGCCTTCGGAAGGAGGTGTAAAACCCTGGGCAAAGATTGTAGAAAAGCCAGTTAATAAAGACAGGCATAGAAGTAAATAAAGTCTGGTTTTCATTTTTGTTTAATTTAAAATTAAAAATACTGTTTATCGATATTGTATTAAATGATATGTATTATAGCTTCTTGTTTTTGCTAAAGTATTACATACACTATAAAAGTAACAAACTTTTTTATATCTCAAGCTTATTAAACAGAATACTCATAATAGAACTATTGTAATTGATTAACAATCAATAAATTAATTTTACTATTCGTTGGTATTCAATTCGTACAACCGTTGGCAAATCCCGAAAGGGATTGATTTTTAATAATTACGGGTGAAACCCGTGGAACTGATAACAAAGACAAAACAATCCTGAAAAGCAAGGATTTACTTTCATTGAATTCTTTCAGGAATAGTGGAAGGAAGCAAATCCCCTGTTTATTATTTTTCAATGAACATGTGCCGGTATAAAAAGTACTAATTTTGATTGAAGAAATGATAAAGTAATATTGCAGAAAATGGAAAATGAAAATAATAATTTGCATAAAGGGAAAGTATATACATTATCCATCGAAAAAGCAAGTTTAAGAGCTTTTTTGTTGATTTTCCCCATTGTTATTCTGTATGCTATCCCTTTCTACCTGATTTGGGGTAAGAATGTACTCGGGGAACTGAAATTTCGTTCATTATTATTTCTTTTTCTCTTTATAGTTTTTGGAATTCTTCTTCATGAGCTATTGCATGGTATTGTATGGGCTATCTTTTCAAAGCATGGTTTTCGATCCATTCATTTTGGAATGAAATGGGAGTATTTAACTCCATATTGTCATTGTACAGAATCTCTTAAAGTGTGGCATTATGTACTCGGAGGTCTGGCACCGTTGGTTTTTATGGGTTTATTACCTGGTATATGGGCTTTATTTTCGGGCAATGCCTTAATTATGTTTTTTGCAATTTTCTTTTCATGTGCAGCGGGAGGAGACATTCAGTCTGTCTGGATGTTGAGAAAGTTTAGTAAAGATCAGTTGGTTTTTGACCATCCTGAGGAACTGGGTTTTATAGTTGTTGATGAAAGTATAAGTGATCAGACAGGATAGGTTAATAACTGTTTAGCAATAAAAATTTTCTTGTCATGCTTTGGAGATTATTTTTTTATTTTTAATTTTACCAAATGGTTAAACCAAATAGTTAAATCTAATGGTTAAAGATAAAAATACCGAACAACGTATTTATGAAGCAGCAAGAAAAGTATTTCTGAAAAAAGGAATGGCAGGAGCACGAATGCAGGAAATTGCGGATGAAGCCGGGATCAACAAAGCCTTGCTTCATTACTATTTCCGGAACAAAGAAAAATTATTTGAAGGAATCTTCAATGAAGTAATTGAGCGGATTTCAGCAGGAATACAAAGTATCTTTGAACTTGAAACGAATGTGCTCGAAAAATTGAAAGAGTTTGTAAATATCTATGTTGATGTATTATTTGAAAATCGTTACTTGCCCTTGTTTGTCCTGAATGAAATGAATCAACATCCGGACAAGTTTAGCAGCCTGTTAAAAGAGAATATCGTTGTACATATGAAAAAATTCCTGGTTCAGATACAGGAAGAAATTGAACACGGAACAATCAGGGCAGAAAATCCAGTGCATCTGTTATTAAGTGTTCTGGGATTGATAATTTTTCCATTTGCGGTTTATCCGTTGTTTAAAAAAATGCTTGGTGAAGAGCTCATGGAGGATACTGATATGTTATTAATAGAAAGGAAAAAAGAAATATGCCTTTTTATTGAAAATGCATTAAAACCTTAAAATAACTGGAATGAAAAGGTGCTTGTTTTATGGAATAGTATTTGCATTGAATTGTTCGATGTTGCTGGCTCAATCTGATTCTGTCAGTCTTTTGCAATGCCTGGTTTCTGCACGTGCTCATGCTCTTATAAAGCCACAGGTTGAGACATTAAATCAAATCGCGGGATTGGAAATATCCGGTAAGAATGCAACAAATTTGCCTTCCTTATCAGCCTTTGGGAAAGCTTGGTATCAAAGCGATGCAGTAACTGTGTCAATTCCCGGGATAGGCGATTTTCTTGAGGTGGATAAATTTCAATACAATTTCGGAATCGAAGCAAATCAGAAAATATATGATGGAGGAATTGCGCGAAAAGGAAAAGATCTCGATGAAATATCAAATGAATCGCAGATCAATAAAATTGAAACGGAATTGTATCAGATGAACATTCAGGTTGCAGACTTTTTTTTCAAATCCATGCTGTTGAATAAAAACAAAGAAGTCTTAAAATTGAAAGGATCCATTCTGAATAAAAGATTGGATGAACTTGAATCGGCTTATGAAAACGGAATGATAAGCTTTAGTGAGGTAGGGAAAATGAAGGCAGAATTGTTATCAACATATCAGAAGATTACGGAAATTGAAAAATATCAGTTGCAAACACTCTCTGCTTTGCAAATTCTTACAGGTCTCGAAATGGATACAAGCAAGGCACTTTTTGTGTCGGATAGTTTGACACGATTAACCATAGCCTCCAGACCCGAACATACATATTTTAATGCAGAGTTATTGAAACTGGATAAAATGGCAGGTCTCAATGCAGCTAAAAATCTACCGAAATTATATGCTTTTGGCCAGACAGGATATAGCTATCCGGGACTCAATTTTTTTGAAAATGAATCGGATTACTATTACATAATAGGAGCCAGATTATCATGGACAATATTTGACTGGAATCAAAATAAGAGAGAAACACAGATCCTTAGGAAACAAAAAGAAATTATCGGCACCAGGCTTGAAGAATTCAATCAGAAACTGGAAATGTCAGCAAATAGTGAAATCATTGAACAGGAAAAATTATTGCAACTCATTGCATTGGACGAACAAATCATTGAACAGCGGACTCTTGTGAGTGCAGGAAGTTCAACTGCCCTTGAAAGCGGAGCGATTACAACAACAAGCTATCTCGAAGACCTGAATGCTGAAATAGTAGCGAGGATTGAACTGGAAACTCATAAGATACAGTATGAAAGTTCACTGGTCAGAATGTATCTGATCCATGGGATTGATCTGGATGTTCTTAATAAGGAGTGAGATATTAATTAACAGGAAAACAGATGAAAAAAATTTGCTTTTTACTATCAATTATGATTACAGGATCATACGCCTGTAAAAACAACAATACTGAATCTGATGCTTATGGCAATTTTTCGGCAACAGAGATTTTGCTTTCTTCGGAAGTGAATGGCAGAATTATTAAAATGAATATTTCTGAAGGAGACATTGTTGATTCGGGAACTGTTGTATATGTTATTGATACATTTCAAAATCATTTGAAAAAACTGGAGATGGATGCAAGGAAGAAATCCATCGTTGCAAAAAGATCAAATATCACTGCACAAATAGCAGTGCTTATGGAACAGAAAGAAGCTGCTGAGGAAGATCTCATCCGGATTGATAAAATGTTGAAAGATGGAGCTGCATCTGAGAAGCAACGGGATGATTTGCAAAGCAAACTCCAAATCATTGAGAAACAAATCACACAGGTAAGCACAGGTTATTCAAGCATTGATGCTGAAGCAAAAGCCCTTGATGCCGGCATAGCCCAGATAGAAGAAATGATAAACAGGGCAATTATTTGCTCACCAATAAAAGGGACAATACTGAATACCTACGCAGAACTTGGTGAATCTGTTATTATGGGTAGTCCCTTGTTAAAGATTGCTGACCTGGAGACAATGGAACTTAAAGCATATTTCAGTGGAGGTCAATTGCCACTTCTTAGAATTGGTGATACTGCTGAAGTTTTTGTGGATGATGGTTCCGGGGGACTAAAAAAATATAATGGCATCATAAGTGCAATTTCTGATCATGCCGAGTTTACACCCAAAATTATTCAAACAAGAGAAGAAAGAGTAAACCTTGTTTATGCAGTTAAGGTACAGGTAAAAAATGATGGAATTCTTAAAATCAATATGCCGGGAGAAGTTAAATTACTACAAGAAGAGTAAAATTCCATGATACAGGCAGAAAATATCAGAAAAACCTATGGTGAAGTTGTTGCTCTCGAAGATATTTCTCTTGAAGTAAAGAAAGGAGAAATATTTGGTCTTATTGGCCCCGATGGTGCCGGTAAGACAACTTTCTTCAGAATCGTTTCCAGCCTGTTATTGCCTGATAAAGGAACCGTAAGAATAAACGATCTGGATGTTATCAAAGATTATCGTAAAATTCGCATGATCGTTGGGTATATGCCTCAACGGTTTTCTCTGTATTCAGATCTTACGGTCATTGAGAATTTGCATTTTTTTGCAACTGTTTTTGGTACTTCCATTGAAAAAAATTATGATTTGATCAGGGATGTATATAGAAAGATAGAACCTTTCAGGAACAGAATTGCAGGAAATTTATCAGGAGGAATGAAACAGAAGCTTGCATTATCATGTGCACTTATTCATGAACCCAAGCTTCTGATTCTTGATGAGCCGACTACCGGTGTTGATGCTATTTCAAGAAAGGAATTCTGGGAACTCCTGAAAAATCTGAAGGAGAAGGGCATTACAGTTCTTGTATCCACTCCTTATATGGATGAAGCGAAGATGTGTAACCGTGTGGCATTGATTCAGAATGGTTCAATTTTATCAATTGACACTCCGAAAAGCATTATAAAGACTTTTGGAAGACAACTATACGCCTTAAGATCGACTGATATTTACAGGTTGCTGCTTGATACAAGAAAGTTTCCTACGTGCGAATCTGTTGTTCCCTTTGGCCAAAATCTGCACTATACAGATAAAAGTTCTGATTTTAATCAGAAAAAGCTTCTGACATATCTTAAGCAAAACGGACACGAGGATATTGCGATTGAAGAGATCAAACCAGGGATTGAAGATGTTTTTATGAAATTTATGGAACAAAAAAATGAAGCAGGACATCAAAACAATTTGCAGGTGGATACATGATCAAACAGGATTTTTTGAATCCTGCGAGCGCATTGGCTTCGCCGAGCTCGTAAACTCGGTTCCCCGGCAGCTTGTCGCTTGCGCCATAGCTATAGCGACGGAGCACTGTGGGGTTAGCGAGCACAAAAATAATAAACAAAAAAAGGATCGAAGATTACTCGCCGCTTGCGGAGAGGAGCTTCAATTTTAGAAATCTTTTCTGAGTTGCATAATAGTTATGACAAAAAACATAGTTATACAGGTAGAACATCTTTGCAAACGCTTTGGGAAATTCACAGCCAATGATGATCTGAATTTTTCGGTAAGAGAAGGCGAGATTTTTGGTTTTCTCGGAGCCAATGGAGCAGGAAAAACAACGACAATAAAGATTTTATGTGGCCTTTCAAAACCTACCTCAGGTACAATAAAAGTGGCTGGCTATGATGTATATACACAAACAGAATTCATTAAAAGAAATATAGGATACATGAGCCAGAAGTTCTCATTGTACAACGATCTCACCATTACGGAAAATATTCGGTTTTATGGAGGTATCTACGGTCTCCCGGTGCATGCTATTAAATCTCGTACGGAAGAATTGCTGAAGCAGTTTTCTTTGATTCCTTACAAGAATTTGCTGATTGAAGACATACCTCTTGGGTGGCGACAAAAACTGGCATTTTCAATAGCTATAATGCATTCTCCGAAGATTGTTTTTCTTGATGAACCCACCAGTGGCGTTGACCCTGCTATCAGACGACAGTTCTGGGAACTTATTTATGAAGCATCGTCAAAGGGAATTACTGTATTTGTGACAACACATTACATGGATGAAGCAGAGTACTGCCATCGTGTTACGATTATGCACGAAGGAAAAATTGTGGCCCTTGATAGTCCTAAGAGATTAAAAGAGAAGTTTGATTCCGATGACATTTATGGCGTTTTTTTAAAACTGGTAAGAACATAGTATGAGAAGATTTAGTGCATTTGTTGTTAAGGAGTTCAGGCATCTGGGACGTGACATTCGAACCGTCTTGATCATTTCATTGATCCCTGTCATTCAGCTAATGCTTTTCGGACATGTTATTACTATGGAAATAAAAGATGCAGGTATTGCTGTGCTTGATCCGTCAAAAGATGAAATTTCGACTTCCATTATCAATAAAGTGCTTTCGTCAGGATATTTTCGTCTTGAGACTGAGATGAATTCTGTTACTGAAATAGAGTCACTTTTCAGAAAAGGAAAAGTGAAGGAAGTAATAGTTTTTGAAAGGAATTTCGGGAAAAACCTAATGAAAACCGGAACAGCACATATCCAGATTATTACTGATGCGTCCGATCCTAATACAGCCGGTATTCTTGATAATTATACACGAAATATAGTCAATACTTATCTGGCCGAGAGATCGATTGGAAAATCATCGGTACTTATCAACGTTCAACACAGAATGTTTTATAATGAACGGTTAAGATCAGCAAATATGTTTGTTCCCGGGACCATTGCTTTAATCCTCATGTTAATTTCAACATTAATGACTTCAATATCCATTACGCGTGAGAAGGAGTTGGGGACTATGGAAATATTGCTGGTTTCTCCTTTAAAACCCATACAGATCATACTGGGGAAAGTTGTTCCCTATATAACACTTGCATTTTTTGATTCTATAATAATCATTGCAATGGGTTACTTTGTGTTTCATGTTCCGGTACACGGAAGTATACTGTTGCTTTTTGGATTATGTCTTTTGTATATATTTCTTGCATTGTCTATTGGCATTTTAATATCCACGATTTCCAAAACTCAACAAGTAGCCATGATCATTTCATTGGTAGGTCTTATGCTACCAACGGTGCTTCTGTCAGGTTTTATTTTTCCAATAGATAATATGCCCAAAATACTACAATTTATTAGCATTTTTATGCCACCCCGCTGGTTTTTATCAGCCCTTAAAGACATCATGCTAAAAGGTGTAGGACTTGCTTATGTCTGGAAAGACATTGTAATACTGATTTCAATGTTAGTAGGATTCATTTTGCTTAGTGTTAAAAATTTCCAGATCAGGTTATCATAAACTAATATGAGAACAATCTTATATATAGTACAGAAAGAGTTTCTTCAGATTTTCAGAGACAAATTGCTGAGCAGGGCTATTATTTTAGTGCCAATATTACAAATGGTAATATTGGTATACTGTGCTACCTTTGAGATGAAAAGTATAAAAATTCATTTTGTTGACCGGGACAAAAGCACAGCATCATCCGAATTGATTCAGACGTATTCTTCTTCCCGGTTTTTTATTGTTACAGCTATCGGTGATGACGAGGAAATTGCCAAAGAGAATTTGTTACGAAATAAAGCTGATGTAGTATTTATTATTCCTGAAAATTTTGGAAAACACCTTGTAAAAGGTCAACAACCTTCGGTTCAACTGTTACTGAATGCAATAAACGGGTCTTTGGCAGAATTATCGCTGGCATATTGTTATGCTGTGATCAGAAATTATTCTGAAGAAATTGTGGCTGAAAAATTATTGATGAAAAGCATGCCTTCAACAGTTAATATTATATCCCGATACTGGTATAATCCCGAATTGGATTATAAGATCTATATGGCACCGGGAATTTTAGCATTGCTGATAACAATTATCGGATTGATGATGACCGGGATGAATCTTGTTCGGGAAAAAGAAATGGGCACTATTGAACAATTGAATGTTACACCAATTAAAAAATATCAGTTTATTGCGGGCAAGCTTATCCCTTTTTTGATCATTGGGATAGCAGACCTGGCTTTTGGATTAACAATAGCCAAAATATTATTCAATATTCCGATAGAAGGCAGCTTGATTATTCTTTTTATATTCACTGTCATTTATCTGATAGCTGTATTGGGCATTGGATTGTTCATTTCTACCATTTCAAATACGCAGCAGCAGGTGCTGTTTGTCTCTTTCTTTTTTATCATGATTTTTATTTTGATGAGCGGATTGTTTACAGCAGTTGAAAACATGCCCGAGTGGGGGCAGAAACTGAATATCATTAATCCAATGGCTTATTCGATAAGAATTATCCGGATGGTGCTGTTGAAAGGATCAGGTTTTGTTGACATCTCCGGCGAATTGATCTCAGTATCGATATATGCTGTTTTTACAAACGCTTTGGCCATCTGGCGATACAGAAAGACTGTTTAGCTGCTTTCATAATTACCTTGCAGTAAAGCAACCTTTCAGCACAAATAATGTCTTTGATAAAGAACAAAAGACTATAAAAATGAGAATTTACTATATATCGATCGTATTTTCCCTGTTTCTCATTTGCAGTGCATGCGATGAGGAGTATTGGGAAAATGATAACAGGCGAATTACCGGCAATGGCTATGTGAAGGAATTGACCTTTGATGTAGATGATTTTGAGTCTGTTGATTTGGAAGGAGTGGCCAATGTGTATATTGAAACAGGACTTGATCAACAGGTAACCATTGAAGCTTATGAAAATATTCTAACTTATATAATTGTTGAAGTTGTTGGTGATGAACTTATCATTCGCTTTAAGGATAACCTTAGCGTAAATAGCGATGAAGAGATCAGGGTTGATATTTCTATGCCTGAGATACAGGATGTTACCTTAAGTGGTGTGGGAAATTTTTATTTAAGCGGTCCCCCACAGGAATCCCTTTCCATTGAAATTGATGGTGTCGGCAATATTGAAGCATATGATTTGCCGGTGTATAACGGCATAACTGAAATTAATGGAACAGGCAATATTGAAATCAGGGCGAAAGAAACTCTAAGCGTGGACATTGATGGATTGGGCAATGTGTATTATCGCGATTATCCAAAAATTTATGTTGATATTAGTGGTTTAGGCGAAGTCGTAAATGATAATTGAGCGATAGTTTTTGCATGTTGGGCTGAAGTAATTGCTTCAGCCTTTTTTTGTTTATTAAAACAAAGAACTTGGCATTGATTTATTGTTGTTGGCAAAAAACAGCATCGCTCAGTTACTATCACAGTGTAATAATTGTATTTTTGTTCCGTTGAAAATAAAATTTCAATCGGATCATGAAAATATTAGTCACAGGTACAGCAGGATTTATTGGTTTTCATCTGGCAAAAAAACTTTTGGATAGAGATGATGAGGTAGTGGGTCTTGATAACATCAATGATTATTACTCGATTGATCTTAAATATGGAAGACTTGAAGAAACTGGCATTCAAAGGAAAGATGTTGTATATGGAAAGAAAATGCCATCATCGAAATATTCCAATTACAGTTTTATTCAACTGAATCTTGAAGACAAGGAAGGTGTTGATGCATTATTTTCGAAAGAAAAATTTGAAAAGGTATGTAATCTTGCTGCTCAGGCAGGTGTCAGATACAGTCTTGAAAATCCAATGGCTTATGTTAACAGCAATATTGTTGGTTTTTTAAATATTCTGGAAGCATGTCGTCATAACCAGATCAAACATCTTGCCTATGCAAGTAGCTCAAGTGTTTATGGTTTGAATGAGTCTATGCCATTTTCAACACATGATAACGTTGACCATCCGATAAGTTTATATGCTGCAAGCAAGAAATCAAATGAACTTATGGCTCATAATTATAGTCATTTGTTCCATCTTCCTACAACAGGTTTGCGTTTTTTTACTGTTTATGGTCCGTGGGGAAGACCGGATATGGCTCTTTTTCTGTTTACAAAAGCTATCCTCAATGATGAACCTATCAAAGTTTTCAATGAAGGAAATATGCAGAGAGATTTCACTTACATTGATGATATAATCGAAGGGGTTGTCAGAGTGATTGATAATCCTCCTGAAGGAAATAAATTCTGGACAGGAAAACATCCTGATCCGGGTACTTCCAAAGCCCCATATAAAGTGTACAATATTGGCAACAGCAGTCCTGTGAATCTCCTTGATTTTATCGAGGCCATAGAAGAAGCTCTTAAGAGGAAGTCAAAAAAAGATTATTTGCCTATGCAACCCGGCGATGTTTTGGCAACATGGGCTGATGTTAGTGACCTGGAGACAGAATTGCATTATAAACCGGCAACACCGGTGAAACAGGGTGTGAGGAGTTTTGTTGATTGGTATTTAGGGTATTACTCAAAATAAACAATCCGTGCTTTCAGGCATTCATTCAAATTTATCCAGAAATTTTTCCCTTCCGGTTTTAAAAATGGTATACCATATTATTTTTGTATCCAACAAAAATGAACGGCATTCATAGTATCTGATATCCAGTTTTATTTTATCCGGGTAAATAAAATTTCTATAATACTTTGGTGGAATTTTCTGTTTTGATAAAATACCTTCTTCATCAATGTATTTGAGACTGGCAATACTGGTAAGGCCAGGTTTTAGATTCAAAATCTTTTTCTCTTCTCCTTCAAGTTTATCAGTGAATCCCGAAATATATGGTCGGGGGCCGACAATACTCATGTCTCCTTTCAAAACATTCCAGAACTCCGGCAGCTCATCAATTTTCCATTTTCTCAGAAATCTCCCGATGGATGTAACCAATTCCCTGTTAATCACCGAATCAAGATGTTTGTTGTTTTCATTGATCATTGTCCTGAACTTGAGCATTGCAAAAGGCTTTCCATGTTTACCGATTCTTTCCTGCCGAAAAAATATTGGTCCATTTGATGTACAAAGTATGAGCAGAGCAACAAGGAATAACACAGGCGAAAAAAATATCAAAGCAAAAAAGGAGAATATTTTGTCCGTGAATGATCTAATGTTCATAAAGTAATGTGTTGTTATCAATTCTCAATCGGGAAATCTTCGTATACCAGTTCCGATACAATTTTTGCTGAAGCCATACAAAGTGGAATTCCTCCGCCGGGATGAACTGTGCCACCTGCAAAATAAAGTCCTTTCATAGTTCTTTTAAAATTTGCATGACGCTGAAATACAGAGAAAACACTGTTTGAACTGGGACCATATAACGAACCTTTAAAGCTGTTAGTCCATTTTTCAATACCGGATGGAGATGAATGCTTTTCAAACTCAATGTATTTCTCCAGGTCGACATTCAGAATATGATGTATTTTTTTTAGAATTGATTTTCTTGCCTGCGGAACCAACCAGTTCCAATTGTGATTGTCATCATTTGGTGTATTGATCATGACCAGCCAGTTTTCGGAACCTTCGGGGGCATCTGTACTATTCACCTTGGAGCTTATATAAATGTATACAGTCGGGTCGTCATAAAGCATTTTTTTTCTGAAAATATAGTCGAATTCTTCTTTGTAATTTTCTGTGAAAAGAATATTATGCACCTGTAAGTTGTTGAATGTTTTGTTTACTCCCCAGTAAAAAATTATTGAGGATGAAGACAATTCCCGGCGAAAAATTTTGCCTGAATGAGTATAACCATTAAGAAGTTTTTTATAGGTATAAAATACATCGGTATTGTTGATAATGATATCGTAATTGTAAAATTTGCCATCAATTCTCAGCCCTTTTATCCTGTTGCCATCAATTGTTATCTCCTGAACGGTTGTATCGAATTTTAATTCAACTCCATGCTTTTTACAAAGTAAAACCAGGGCTTTGATCAGCTGAAACATGCCTTTTTCAGGTAGATAGGAACCAATGTTGTGCTCCAGATGAGATATCACACTCAAGGTTGCAGATGCCCGGTATGGGTCTGAACCATTGTATGTAGCATACCGGTCGAACAGCTGAACAATGCGTTTGTCACCGAACCATTTTTTATTCAGTGTATGCATTGTTTTGAATAGTTTTAAAAAAAATATATTGGTTACAAGTTTAACAGCTTTTAAGATCGGAACAGATGCAATTTTCTGAAAAGGGCTGAAAAGAAAAATTTCTGATGTAAGATCATATAAAGTCCGGTTACGCTTCAGAAATCGAATCACCTTTTCTTTACCGACTTGTGATTGTTTTTCGATCGTTGCTGCAAATTTATTGGTATCACTAAAAGCGTCAATAATGGTTCCATCGGGATAAAAAAATCGGGAATTGATTTCCAGTTTTTTGAGTTTCAGGTAATCAGTAAAAGGTTCCCCGACAAATGCAAACAGTTCTTCAACTTTTTCAGGAAGCGTTAAAATAGATGCTCCGGTATCGAAGCGGTATCCTTTGCCTTTCAGTTCAACGATTTTACCTCCTGCCGATTTGTTCTTTTCGTATACGACTACCTGATAACCGGTTTTTGCTAACCTGATTGCACAGGCAAGCCCGGATAATCCGGCTCCGATAATTGCAACCTTTTTGTCCATTTATATTGCTTACGAGCTTATGAATATTGTACTTTTTAAATGTACTAAAAATTGGTTCAAACATGAAAGAGCTGAATGAAGAAAAAAAAGAGGCTGTCTAAAAAGTAAATACAACTATATAAAGAATAGGTTTTTTACTTTGTGTAACTTCGTGTCTTCTCTGTGAATCTCTGTGTTACAGCAATTTAAGTTATACCACAGCGCCTCCGCAGAGTAGCTTCGTCCGACGCCATAGGCTTTGGCCGACGGCTGTCAGCGCTCGCGGAAAGTTGCATAAAGAAGACACAAAGCCGCACAAATACTTTTTAGACAGCCTCCTTATTATCCTAACGAATCAGTATTTTTTTTGTGGTGGTTCCGGTTTGGTTCGTTATTTTAATAAAATAAGAACCCTGTATCAGGTCGTCCAGTTGAATTTGAATTTCATTTTCATGAGTTGACCGGGTTAGCAGTTTTCTCCCCGTAACATCAAATATTTCTATATGATACAATTCGTAACCGGGAAACCAAAAAAGCCCCAACCGGACAGAAGGGGCTTTCCTTATATGACAGATGTGATAGATTATCTCAAAGCAGCCTGAGCAGCAGCCAATCTTGCGATTGGTACGCGGAAGGGAGAACAACTTACATAATTCATTCCCACCCTGTGACAGAATTCCACAGACGAAGGTTCGCCTCCATGCTCACCACAAATACCAATTTTAAGGTTCTCACGCTTGCTGCGTCCTTTTTTCACTCCCATTTCAATCAGTTGTCCAACACCTTCCTGGTCAAGAATCTGGAACGGATCATTTTTCAGGATACCTTTCTTGAGATAGACCGGCAGGAATTTTCCGGAATCGTCTCTTGAATAACCAAATGTCATTTGCGTAAGGTCATTGGTACCGAATGAAAAGAATTCGGCAACTTCAGCTATTTCATCAGCTGTTAAAGCGGCACGCGGTATCTCGATCATGGTTCCTACCAAATAGTCGATCTTGTCTTTACGCTCAGTGAATACGGCATCGGCAGTTGAACGAACGATCTCTTCCTGTAACTTAAGTTCTTTTACTGTACCAACAAGAGGGATCATAATTTCGGGAAGCACCACAACACCTTTTTTCTTCAGATCAAGTGCAGCTTCAATAATAGCCCGTGCCTGCATTTCGGTGATTTCAGGGTAGGTATTTCCCAACCGGCAACCACGATGACCCAGCATGGGATTAAATTCGTGGAGGTCTTCAACCTTTTGTTTTATTACCTCAACAGAGATACCCATTTCATCGGCCATTTCTTTCTGGTTTGCTTCTTCGTGAGGAACAAATTCATGCAGAGGCGGGTCGAGCAAGCGAACCGTAACAGGAAGATCAGCCATAGCTTTAAAAACACCTGAGAAATCTTTCCGTTGTATCGGGAGTAATTTGGCAAGGGCTTTACGGCGTCCTGCTTCATTATCAGCAAGGATCATTTCACGCATGGCTTTAATGCGTTCCCCTTCGAAAAACATATGTTCGGTACGACAAAGACCTATACCCTCGGCACCGAATGAACGGGCCTGTTTGGCATCGCGTTCGGTTTCAGCATTGGTACGCACTTTCAGTTTGCGGTATTTGTCAGCAAGTTTCATAATTTCACCAAAGTCACCACTCAGTTCTGCTTCCATAGTATTTATTTTCCCTTCATATACTTCACCGGTTGAACCATTCAGTGATATCCAGTCCCCTTCATTGAAGGTTTTACCTCTGGCAGTAAGGGTTCTGGCTTTATAACGAATAGCACATTCTCCGGCACCGGAAACGCAACATTTCCCCATACCACGAGCAACTACAGCAGCATGAGAGGTCATGCCTCCGCGTGCAGTGAGTATACCTTTTGCTATGTCCATTCCTTCAAGGTCTTCGGGAGAGGTCTCAATACGAACCAGTATGGTAACAGGATATTTTTTGGTTTCATCGGCATGGAAAACAATCTGGCCGGTGGCAGCACCCGGAGATGCAGGAAGTCCTTTTGCCACAACGTTGGCATTTTGAATGGCCTTTTTATCAAATACAGGATGCAACAGTTCATCCAGTTTGTTTGGTTCCTGGCGGAGTATTGCGGTTTGTTCATCGATCGTACCTTCACGAAGCATATCCATAGCTATTTTCACCATGGCAGCAGCAGTCCGTTTGCCATTACGTGTTTGCAGCATCCATAATTTACCATCCTGAATGGTAAATTCAAGGTCCTGCATGTCTTTATAATGATTTTCCAGTTTTTGTTCGGTTTCACTGAGTTCCTTATAGGCAACAGGCATAGCTTCTTCCAGCGAAGGATATTTGGGGGCTCTTTCTGATTCCGAAATTCCGGCAAGTTTGGCCCAACGTAAAGAACCTTCTTTTGTAATTTGCTGGGGAGTACGGATACCTGCAACAACGTCTTCCCCCTGGGCATCGATCAGGTATTCACCGTTGAAAATGTTTTCTCCGGTAGCGGCATCGCGTGTAAAAGCAACACCGGTCGCAGAATTTTTGCCCATGTTGCCGAATACCATAGCCTGAACATTTACAGCAGTACCCCATTCTTCAGGGATCTGGTTCATAGCCCTGTAGTAATTTGCACGTGGATTTTGCCAGCTGTCGAATACAGCACATACAGCACCCCAAAGCTGTTCCCAGGGGTCGACAGGAAAATCATGACCCGTTTTCTTTTTAACGGCAGCTTTGAATTTGGCAACAAGTTCTTTCAGATCACCCACGTCAAGGTCGGTATCGTTCTGAATATTTTTGGCTTCTTTAACTTGTTCCATAATTTCTTCGAACGGATCGATATCTTCTTTTGACTCAGGTTTCATGCCAAGAACAACATCTCCATACATTTGAACGAAACGCCTGTAAGAATCCCAGGCAAAACGTTCATTGCCTGATTTTTTTACTATACCCTCAACAGCATTGTCATTTAATCCGAGATTTAACACAGTATCCATCATGCCGGGCATAGATACCCTTGCACCTGAACGAACTGATAACAGCAAAGGATTATTGGCATCTCCGAACTTAGAATTCATGATTTTTTCAACATACGCTACCGCAACTTCAACTTCCTTTTTCAGAAGTTCAACCACTTTATCTTTTCCCAGTTGATTGTATTCTGTACATACATCGGTGGTAATAGTAAATCCCGGAGGTACAGGAACACCTATTAAATTCATTTCAGCTAAGTTGGCTCCTTTGCCACCCAATAGGTTTTTCATATCGGCCCTTCCTTGTGCTTCTTTATTGCCGAAGGTATAAACACGTTTTACGTCAGACATCGTATTATTTAATTTTTTAGTTAACACTTATTTGTTGGAAATCAATCACTTTTTTTTGAAAGGACACAAAGGTATCTAAAATATTCCTAACTACTAAATGCGTGAGTTGATATTTTCAATACACAGAGCCTACCTGAAATTGCTTAATCCCATCAGTTAAATATTTCTTGTTTAATTTATAATGAGTATATACATTATATTAATTTTGATGTCCAAAAAGAATTCAACATTAATTTCTTCAGCAATTTAGATTTTAAGTATGATTTTTTTTAAATACCTTACATTTTGAATGACTAACAGACCCGGTTCAGATCACAATTTTTTGATTAAAAATATTCTAATAAACCCTGACATTGGCAAAAGCAAATAAATTCGGAACCTTCGGAGGTGTTTTTACTCCATCGATCCTGACCATTCTTGGTGTCATTATGTATATGCGCCTGCCGATGATTGTCGGGCAGGCAGGATTATTTGCTGCCATAGGTATCATTGTGGTGGCTCATATTATTTCCATTACAACCGGACTTAGTGTATCCTCAATTGCCACCGATAAGAAAGTCGAAGCCGGCGGAACCTATTATATGATTTCCCGTAGCCTGGGTCTGCCCATTGGTGGTACTCTTGGACTGGCATTGTTTGTCGGATTATCGTTCAGCGTCAGTCTCTACCTTATTGGTTTTTCTGAAAGTTTCCTGGGTATTTTCGGATACGAAATAAGTAAAGACAATATTCGCATTGCAGGAAGTGCAATTCTCTTGCTTGTAACTATTATAACTTTCATCAGTACATCGCTGGCATTGAAAACACAATATTTCATCATGGCAGCTATTTTTCTTTCCCTCCTGTCTATTTTCTTTGGTAAGCACGAATTTGCACCTGTACAACCAAATTTAACCATTCCCGAAGGTGCTGCAGGTCTGATGATTCTATTTGGTATATTTTTCCCTGCTGTTACAGGATTTGAGGCTGGAGTATCCATGTCGGGGGATCTGAAGGATTCGAAGAAATCCATTCCCTTAGGTGCCATCTCAGCAATTGTTATTGGACTGCTGGTTTATATAGGCCTGGTTTTTTTCTTCAGCTACACTGTTCAGGCCGATAAGCTAGCAAATGATCCCCAAATACTCATGAAAATTTCAAGGATTCCACAACTTGTAATTGCCGGAATATGGGGAGCAACATTATCTTCTGCCATGGGAAGCATACTTGGTGCACCCAGAATACTGCAGGCCACTGCACTGGATAGGATTACTCCGCGCTTTTTTTCAAAAGGTACAGGAAAGACAAACGAACCAAGAAATGCGCTATTACTAACCTTTATAATTGCAGAAGCAGGCATTCTTATTGGAGAGTTGAATATTATTGCCCGTATAGTTTCCATTTTCTTTATTACTACCTACGGTTTTTTGAACCTGAGTTGTGCTTTCGAGGCTATGACCAGCGCCGATTTCAGACCGGCATTTAAAACCCCTGTATGGGTAAGTCTGTTAGGCTCAATTGCTGCCATGCTGGTAATGATCAAGTTGGATTTTGTTGCTTTGGTGGGGGCAACAATAATTTTAGGAGCACTTTTTACTTACCTGAAACGTAAAGAACTGGTATTGCAAACCGGCGATGCTTGGAGCAGCATTTGGGCTTCACTGGTAAAAACCGGGTTGAAGCGTTTGAAGAAGAATAAACTTCAAAACCGCAACTGGAGGCCAAACATTATTATGTTTTCGGGAAGTGCAGGTGACAGACCTGCTCTTGTGGAGATGGGGAAAAACATTTCAGGCAGGTTTGGTTTGATAACCGGTTTCCAGTTGATACCAACAAAGGATACCATTTTACTGAAATATCCTCACCATAAAGAGGAATTTGGTACAGAGGAATACTTTATGAATATACACCACTGCCATGATATTTATAGCGGTATGGATGAAGTCATGAGAGTTTATGGCTATTCGGGGATGGAACCCAACAGTATTCTGATGGGATGGAGCCACAGCAAAACGAAAAAGGACGATTTTCTTCGCATGATTGAACGTTTGGAAAAAAACAACTTCAACTCACTTTTCTTATCCAATAACTCTGAAAAACAAGTTCAAAATAAAAAGATAGATCTGTGGTGGAGCGGTTGGGGAAGAAATCTCAGTTTCGGGCTTAACCTTATCCGGCATATTACAGGCAATTCTTGCTGGAAGGATGCAGAATTAAGATTATTGCTGGTAGCTGACGATGCCACAATGATTGAATCGCTCTATCATTCCATTAAAAAAATACTGGCATCCTACAGAATTGATATGGAAGTCAAGATAATTAACAATGCTATCGAAAGGCTATTGCGTAATGAGTTAATCATCAGGGAATCGGCCAGGACCAAACTATGCATAATCGGAATTCCAAACAATAAGTTTGAAAAACCAGGTCATATGTATGAAGAGGTGAATGAGCTGGTAAAACATATCGGGGATGCTCTTTTTATAAATGCTTCAGACAGTTTTGAATCCTTCGATCTGCTTGATCATACAAAGTTGGTTACCACCAGCAAGCTTAGCAAGAGAGTAGAAGCAGAGGTGCCGGAATTAATGAAATCTGAGTTTCCTGAAATTTCAAACGAGATCGTTGAACTCGATAGAAAAGGAATGGCAGATTTGGATACACTTTTTAATACCGTTTTTGTAACCGGGTTCAGGGACTGCCTTTATTTTATACAGGAAATCAGGAGTTCAGGGCAATCAGTGGTTTATAACCTCGAAAAATTAAATACTTTAAAGGAAAGATTTCAAAAGGAAAAAATACTTGCAAAGACCAGGAATGATTTCTTTTTCAGCACGCGCACGGCAATTCTTAATTACATTGATGAAAAGCTGATCAACAGAAAAGAAATGTTTGAAACAGGTCTGGTAGATTATTTAAAATCTCTCACATACACCTTGGATAACCTGCCAAAGAAACTTGTAATCAAGCATAACCGGTCGGAATTTCAGAAAACCGATACAGATTCTCGTAAACTTAGAAAATTTAAAAGACGGCGTTTGGTTTTGCATCCTTTTGCAAAATCTATTCGTATTCGGGTTAAGTTCAAAAAAATTGCCCGGCAGTATCTTTACAATAACCGGTTACTATTTATACAAAACCTTTTGACTGAATTTCGGAATTTCGACCTTACATTTCTTGCTCAGATCCGAAATTATTTTACGTTTATTAGAGAGAAACTCCAAACCATAGAGATGGAACTCTCAAAATCGAAAGACCTGGGTTCAAGTCCATTTCATATGAATAAGGCATTGGATGAACCTGTGTTAGCCATGGAAAATGAGCTCAGAGAATTAATGAATTCGATGGATCGTAATCTTCATGCCGAATACAGAATCACCTGTCAGAAATTGAACGATGACCTGGAAGGAATCAGAATTAAGGATTTGTTAAAGGCAAATTGCAAATCGCCGAAGTATTATCGGATGGTACTTTCCGAAATTTTGGAATTCAGCGAAGCCTGGTATGATGAGTTAAAAAACCATACTAACCGGATCTATCTTGATTTGCTTATAAAAGCTACAAGGGACAGGGTTTCCAGGAAAGTTGACGATCTTATTTTCAACATTTCCAGGCAGGTGAATGCAGACTTGCTAAATCCGGTTAAACAATTAAGAAAAAGGATTGGGGATTCTGCTAATACCTCCCCGGTGAACAGGCAAATTCCCGAATTTAAGATTACTTTTAAGCCGGATATTGTTCAGGAGATCGAAAACCTGGCAAATGATATTCACCAGCTTATTGATTCCCTTCCCGAAGAAATTCAGATTTCAGATAAAACTCTGACTGATGCTCTTCCGGATGATCAGGCAGAACAAGAACCGCAAATGTTAATCATTCCGGTTCAAAGAATAGTCAGGCATTACATAGATTCTTTGCTTTTATCTCCGCTGTCAACCTTGTTAAGAAGTTTTGTTGATAGTCTGAAAAAGCAGGAATATCGGGTAAAAGATCATTTAAATTTTATGGATTTTGAACAAGAGAATCTTGATAGTGATGATCTCGATTATGCGAAGAGACTTACCGAAATTTCAGACAATACGCTGAATGAATTAGAGAATGGAGAAGAGAGTATCCGACAAATTCTTACCGGATTAAATGATGAAATTGAGCGGATGATTGAAGAGACATTTGAGCCGGCATCTTCACATTTAATTGTTGACAGCAGCCAAAAAATAACACATCTTATAAGAGAATATCAAGGTAAGCAGACAATCAGCAAGTTTGGAGCTTTACGGCAAAATATCAGAAAATATATTAAGTCAAAAACAGTCCGCCTACTATACTCTCAAAGCGAAGGTATTTTGTTTGCTCGCAGACTCTCGATTGCTGAAAATAATAAATCTCCTTATGAACAGATTTCAGAAATGGTTGAACAATTAGTTCCTGACCCGGTACTTCAATCACAAATACCTTCCTATTACCTGAATTTGTTTAGCGGAAAATCCCGTATAGGTGAAGATTTCTGGATTGAACGTCCCAATGAACAGATACAATTTGAAAAAGCATTAAACCGATACAAGCGCTTCAGAAAAGGAGGAATTGTTATTTATGGTGAGCGGGATTGCGGAAAAACGGTGCTCAGCAAATACCTTTGCAGGAAATATTTCCAGCCTGATCAGGTGTTTCATATTTTTCCTCCTTTACAGGGGTCGGTAGATACAGCGGTTTTTGAAAGTGCATTGAAGAAAGCAACAGGGTACAAAGGTTCATCGTCAGGAATTTCTGAATTTTTGCGTTTTGACTCTGTACTGGTTGTTCATGATCTGGAGCTATGGTGGGAAAGGTGTGATCAGGGAGTGGCTGTTACGAATGCAATTCTTAAGTTGATTGACGATTTTAGCAATCAATTTTTAATCATCGTTAATATAAATTCACACGCATATAAGTTTCTGAATATTCTTTATAATATCGAGAATAAGTTTCTGGCCCATATTAAATGCCAGCCATTCGATGCCGAAGATCTTAAAGAACTCATTATGCGTAGACATAGATCGAGCGGCCTGAACTTTTCATTTGGAAAGCATGGCATTGAGCAGGTTTCGGAAATAAAACTTGCAGCCATTTTCAACAGAATTTTCAGAATCTCAAAAGGGAATCCGGGTTTTGCATTAAATGTATGGCTTAGCATGATTAGCAGGATTTCAGAGGATGACCTAGTAATGAAAATGCCTCAATTCCCCGATTATAGTTGTCTACAGCAAATGGATGAAGACTGGATGATTATCCTTGCTCAAATAGTATTGCATAAGAGGGTATCTATTGACAAGCTCACTTGTATTTTAGGCATTACATCTGCTGAGGTTCAACAAAATATTAACTCAATGATTATGTGCGGACTAATTATTGAGAGAAATTCCGACTTGTTTATTATTAACAGTTATTTGAATAATGGCATTAGTGAAGTGCTATCTAAAAATGAACTTATTTAATAGCTACATAAGATGAAAGTTCTGATTGTAATTGCTTCAGTTATCGGCACGATTTTACTTGTAAGAATTGTTGAAATGCTACTTCGCTTTTTTGTTGGCAACAGGCAAAGAATGAAGTTTATAATTAGGTATTTTCCAATCTTTGAACTTTCTGCTGCACTGTTGATTATTTTTTGGGCTGTCGATTATTTGTTTTCGGCAAAATCATACTATCAAACGATTATGCTAAGTCTTGTGATCAGCTTCCTTGCACTGATTTCCTGGTTTGTTGTGCGAGATCTTATTGCCGGGATTGTTTTTAGAACACAAAACAATTTAAACCGTGGCTCTTTAGTACAGCTCGGAAATATAGCAGGTAAATTACTTCATATGTATGCAACCCATATTATTGTGGAAACTAATGAGGGAAAGACCATTAAAATTCCTTATTCACGTCTAACAAATGAAATTATTTCTGAGCACTCAGAAGAAGGAGCGCGTGATGATAGTGTGTTGACACTGAAAGTGAATAAGAAGGCGAGTTGGAAAGAAACAGAATCGGAATTGAAAAACATCCTCCTGAATACTCCATGGCGACTGCTTAACAGTGAGCTAAAAATCAAGCTTCTGTCAGAGCAGGATAATTATTATGAAGTTGAGATTTTTGTGAAAACGCGGAGCAAAAAACATGAAGAAAATCTTTATGCTTTGCTTGCCGATAAATTTGAAAAGGAATATTAATTTCAAACACATCATAGGAAGCTTTCAAATTTCCACAATATGACAAATAATTGTATAGTTTAAATTATTTTCTGGGATGATGCTCGATAATTGCCTGCCGGAGATACTCACGGTCCAAATGTGTATAAATTTCTGTGGTGAGTATTGATTCATGCCCGAGCATTTCCTGGACTGCCCGCAGATCTGCACCGCCTTCAACAAGATGAGTGGCAAAGGAATGACGAAATGTATGGGGACTGATGTTTTTATCGATGCCGGCAGCAGTTGCAAGTTCTTTTATAATAGTGTAGATCATGATGCGCGTCAACTTTTTCCCTCTCCTGTTCAGGAACAACACATTTTCAGAATGTTTGTCTGTTGTGATTTTGTTTCTGTATTGTTCAAGGTAATGATTAATTTCTTTCAGAGCTGTCCTTCCGGCAGGAACCAGTCTCTCTTTATCACCCTTTCCTTTTACTCTGATAAAGCCTTCCGTAGCAAACAGATCTGTTAACTTTAAATTCACAAGCTCGGAAACACGCAACCCACAACCATACAAGGTTTCTATTATTGCTTTGTTTCTATGTCCTTCGGGCTTGCTTAGGTCAATGACTTTTACAATATTGTCAATCTCATTCACAGAAAGAACCACAGGCAGTTTTCTGCCGATTTTAGGAGACTCAAGCAATACAGAAGGATTTGCTTCTATTGCATTAGAATATATCAGAAACTTAAAGAATGTCTTTATGGATGAAACATTCCGGGCCTGCGTGCGGGGTGAGACATCCAGCTCACTTAGCCACAAAATATATGCCTGCAGATCTACAAGCTTAATTGAGTCAATGGTATCATATTGCAATTTGAGACGGATAAATTCAAACATTCTGGAAATATCGTGAGTATATGCTTCAATG
>CAYORG010000044.1:0-23434 GCA_964406315.1 uncultured Bacteroidales bacterium
AAATTCAGAAGTTGGTTTACCTGACTTTACATAAAATCGGCTATACTAAGCTTATGATTCCGGACTGAAATTTGGCATTTGTTAATGATCAATATAAACTTTAAAGATATGATTTTACTGAATGTACTCCAATTGCATTCGTTTCAATAAATGGATGTAATATACTTATAGAACAAGTTGCAATAGAATAGGCTATTTTCATTAATTTCCACACCCATTTCACTTCGCTCCGCTTCGCAAAAAGAGTGTTGCATCCAGCATTTAACGAACAGCCTCTCCCCTTTCAGATTCAACTAATATGGAATTTAGTTTTCTAATAACATCCTTACCGTATTAACAACCAAAGACTACTTTAACATAATGCAATAACATTATATGACAAATATGTCATATAAAAAGCACTATATTAATTTGCTTAATAACACATTACAATTAGCATTTATTGTATTCTACATGGCAATCATACAGAACAAAAAAAAAGATTTATTTTAAATCTTTACCTCTAACTCTGATAACTTTTCCATTATCAGAAATGACCAAATCAAGATTACGGTCTTTTTTAGATTGAATAAGTCTCTTATGGGTCAGACTTAGTCCTTTGATAATCTTATCTCTAATATTATTATCATTTTTTGTCATAATAAGCCTGTTGCTTTATTGATTCAAAGGTAATACTATTTTTTATATCGATATCTAAATCTAAATATCCTTCAGCAATCAATTCAGAAGGTGAATTAGAGTTATTAAAAATCATCCAATAATCACTAATCGGTATATACAATTCAAAAAGATTGTGCAGTCCGGAATAATATCTTCTCTCAATTACTGTTAGCGGAATATCGTGACCACCTTCGTTTACTCTGGTTCGTACTCTTTCTTTAGCCAGATCTACCGTATCGAGCCAGAAAAATACCAACGTTATTTGATATCCGGATTTTCTTGCTAATTCAATTGTCCTTGTATAGCCTTTTGTAGCAAGTGTCGTCTCAAAAGCAAAATCAACTTGATTCCGGATCAACTTATCAATCTTAGCAAGCATTATTCTGCCAGCTTCAATTGCTGCATTATTAGGATTTAGCGGGGACAATCCACGTGCGATCTCATCTGCATTAATAAATTCAGTGCAATTTAGCATCTCAGGCAACAAGGTAAATGAAGCTGTAGTTTTTCCGGCACCGTTGCAACCTGCTATAATATATAAATTTGGCATTTGTTAATGATCAATATAAACTTTAAAGATATGATTTTACTGAATGTACTCCAATTGCATTCGTTTCAATAAATGGATGTAATATACTTATAGAACAAGTTGCAATAGAATAGGCTATTTTCATTAATTTCCACACCCATTTTGCTACGTTCCTTCGCAAAAAACGTGTTTACATCTTGCAACTAATGGGCTAAACTCCCCTACCCGTTTAAAACATGAGATTTCTAAAGGTTTCTACATTCAAATAACGCCCTGATCATATAACCACCAAAGCAATGTTAACATAATGCACAAACATTATACGACAACCGCAGAGAAATCGCGGTCCCGATTCATCGGGATTAACATAAAATCAGTACTAAGACAACGCGCCAGCGTTGCTCTGAGTACGGCAATGATTTTATGTTAAAGCGATTTCTCGGTAGTTACACCGCGTATCCTATCAGAATCTTCAAATTTTTTTTCTCGTTTTCTAAACGCGATTTCTCTCAGCGCACTCTCAACTTTCGCTAACGCTTAAGTCTGCGACCACTAAGTTGTCAAGTATAATTCATATTATATTAAATAGAACTACCGTCCTGGAATCAACTTCCTTACATTTCATTAGGCATTCTCAAATCTTTTTAAAAGGTAATTTTAGGCTTCCAGCTAGCGTTTGTCGCATAATTAGTCATTATATTAAATTGCCACCTAATCACAAGAGTATACGCAAATTCCTTCGTCAGTTTGCTATACACTTGCTATCTTCTCGTAAATACATTCCTATGAATACCCTATCGAATAATTGAATACCACAATTCTATTTAACATAATATTGTTATCACTTTTTTCTTTATTCTTTTGGCTTGAACCAAAAAAAACAAAAGCTCAAGAACCGAGGCAGCTTTGCTGCCGAGCTCATAGCTTGTCCCGATTATTCGGGAAGCGAAGCGAATAACAAATAATGCTTCAGCCCTCCCTGGGCAATAGCAAGTAAAATCACAAAACGAGAATGCAAAGCACCTTTTGGATTTTTCTAGCCATTGCCCATTCCCGCCTGACCCGTGAAATAAGATTTGAGCCGATTCTTTAAAAGCATTTTGCCGTAATGAGTCTTAAGGTACTTCTCACGATGTAATGCATCCTTTTGGCTCAAGCATGCTTCATAATAAATAAGTTGAAGAGGTCTACGATGCTTTGTTGATTCTACCTGGCCTTTCTTGGTGTTGCTCAACCCTGAAAGGCTCACGAACACAATTGAAATCAATTAACAGTGTGAGTAAATCTTAAATTCAAATCTTGAGTATATCCAGTGTAAAGCTTATTATCTTTTTCGCTTAACAATACATATGTGTAATACATATTGCAAATATAAGATTTGAATTTATTTACCCAGTGAAATCCGGCTAAGCCGGAATGCTTTTAGCATTATTTCACGGGTGTTTCATGGATCAAGCTCTGGCCCGACCTGTGAATTTGTGCCGAAGGCTCACAAGCTTCGCTGGAATTCACTGGTCCCGCTATTTCTTCTGGCCTGCGTGCTCGATAGGACAAGCCTTAGAGTTCTACTTGATTCTTTTTAACTTTACACTATGAGTAATATAGACCATATAAGCATTTCTGATATTAAATTCTTACAAGAACAGATCCTTGCTTGGTTCAAAGAGAATGGCCGTTACTTTCTTTGGCGCAAAAAATCAGCAACAAATTATGAACTAATTATTTCTGAAGTCCTTTTACAGTATACGAAAGCTGAAACTGTGGTAAAATTTTTCCCAAAATTTATTAATATGTATCAATCATGGAAACAATTATCGACTGCTAGTGATGAGGAATTGCAAAAAAATCTTAAACCAATAGGTCTTTTTAGACAGCGTGGCTCCAGGTTATTCAAACTCGCGCAGGAGATAAAAAGAAGAAATGGTAGATTTCCCAATTCGAGAGCTGAGGTTGAAGACATTGATATGATGGGGCAATATATTACGAATGCCTATGAATTATTCATTTTAAAGCGCCACTCTCCTCTTTTTGATATAAATGCCCCATTACACCAAGTATGCCGAATAAGCACCAGACAATTTGACCAAGCCAGTAAATTAGTCTAATACAGGATATATAAAATCATAAAAACATTCGCTCTCATAGCCGGCGGTTTTTAATTAAATTCTATTTTAACCTCCATCCCCGTATAAGTAACTTGCCTTTTTCTTGTACCTTCAGCTATGCCGTTACCTTCCGATTCACTAACAATAACCACATTAAATATTCTGTTCTTCAGGTAACTTGAATAGGAACCTTGTCTTTCGCAGATTGTCAGGGACTGGCTCTTTTCATTCCATTTAAATGGAATAATCGTATATTTTCCTTTTTCGTAATTGTAATTGTCACCTTCGTCTTCGTATAGATCGAACTGTCCATCAGCTCCCCGATAGATGCGAATTTCCAGCGTGTCAGCAGGTTTCTCCCCTGCGTATTGAATGAATTTTCCCATCGGGAGAATAGAACCAGCTTTTACAAGCAATGGTATTTTATCGAGAGGAACTTCTGTTTTGATCGTTTGTCCGCCATTGTAACGTTTTCCTGTCCAGAAATCGTACCAGTCAATCGATTTGGGCAGATAAACATCCCATTTATTTACATTGGGTTCAGTGACCGGAGCAACCAAAATCGATTTTCCGAACATGTATTCATATGGTTGTTCTGTGGCTTTTACATCTTCTCTGAAATCCATTACCAACGGTCGCATCATAGTCGAACCATTTTTGGTAACCTGCCAGGCTTCAGAATAAATGTAGGGAAGGAAACGATAACGAAGATTTAACACCTTACGCAAATTATCTTCGACTATTTGACCATATTTCCAGGGTTCTGTTTCCGTTTGATAACCATGAATACGAAAAATAGGGTTGAAGGCTCCCCACTGGAACCAACGAATTAGTAGTTCATGATATTTTACATCGGAATATTGAGAATTACCCGGGCGAAAGAAACCCCCGATATCGGTGGTCCAATAAGGTAGTCCGGTTATGGTATAGTTTAACCCTGCAACAATCTGCCGTTTATATGCATCCCAGGTTCCGCCTATGTCACCAGACCAATTAATACTTCCATATTTTTGTTGACCGATAAATGCTGAGCGGGTTAAAATACAAACCCGTTTCTTATCTGTTGTTTTGCGTTGTCCTTCATAAACAGCCTGACAAACCAGCAAAGGATAGGTCAGTCGGTAAAAATTCCCTAAACCTATATAGGTACCTACGCCTTTTAATGCATCATTTTCAGGTTCAGTAGCATCCATCCACCACGAATCCACCCCATACGTGAATAAATTTTCATTTAAAGTATTCCAGTAGGATTTTCTTGTTTTGGGATTGAAATAATCCAGCCATTTACTATTCGGTATATAAAGTTTTTTTTCTTCGTACTCCTTCCCGATTACAGAATTTCTATCCGGGTTTGACCAGATTGAAATATTAAAATGTGCATGCAAATCGTGAATTTCCTTGATAAAACCTTCCGGATTGGCATAATTGGTAGTATCAAACTCCGGGACACCCCAGCCGTTACTGCCCCAATATTGCCAGTCCTGAACAATAACGTCCATCGGAAGGTTTCTTCTGCGGAATTCTTTAACTGTTTCAACAAGATGATTTCCTGATGTGTAACGCTCACGGCACTGCCAGAATCCATAAGCCCATTCGGGAAGCATGGGCGCATTTCCGGATAAGTTACGATAGGCAGCTATTACGTTATCATCTGAAGGGCCATAAAATACCACATAATCGAGCAACTTGGCATTGGGAGATCGAAATGTGGTTAAGTTATCCTTGAGCTTCCACGATAGTTTAGGAATGTTATCCGATTTGCAAACTACTTGCACCAGATGTTCACCAGCTTTTAACTTTACAAGAGTCCCTATAGTAGGAGGTAACCACAAATTAGTCTGATCGATACAGGGTTCTTCATCGATAACCACATATTGACGGTTACCCATATCTCCCAAATCAAGAAAAATGGAATATTCACCATCTTGCGGGACAATAAATTTTCCAACATAAAGCGCTTGGTTTTGCAAAACTTTCTGTGTTCCGGAAGTTGCTGTAACTTCTGCTATTTGATTAATTCCAACTGTTTGTTCCTGCTTTTCCAGTTCAATGTAATTGTCAGTAGGATTAAAATCTGTCAGCCCATACTGGTGCCAAAGTATGCCATATCCTTTATTAGAATAGATAAACGGAATGGCAATTTGTGAATTAACCTGAGTTAAGCGGCGAGTAATACCCTGTAAATTATAATGCCCGTCCTGAAATTGCCCCAATCCGAAAATGTATTCTCCTGTAGGGGATTCAAAGCTTTGTTCGGCCAGATAACATTTTTCACCCATTATGGTGTCTGTCGTTAATTTTCGGCTTCCAGGTTTTTCACTTAAGAATATTTTTCCTGAATTCTCGAAAAAAGACAATTTACCGATTTGCTTATCAAGTGAAACAGTAATGTTTTTCTGTATTATTTCAAGCTTTGATGGCAAATCGGAAACCTGAAACCAGGGAGTTGGAACATTTGAAGTAAAAACAAATTCAGGTAAACTTGTCTCAGTGTCTTTATAGAACTTGATCCTTACAGCATTGTCAGTTACTGGACAAATACTAAGTGTTCCCTCAGTTAAAACGACTATTACCTGATCCTTTTTTTGTTCATAACTCTTTATTGCCTGACCCTTGCAAAGGATCGGGGAAAAACTCATCAGTAAAAAGTATTTTAATTTCAATTTAGTGATATTTAGACTTAAGTTAGATTATAATAGTAGCTAATGCCTTTACTTTATTTATGTATGTAAAAGTTAGTTTCTAAGTCAAATTTTCATAATAAGGTAAATTATTTATTTCTCTGTAATTTCTTGTTTGATTATAATTTGAGTTATTTAACATGAAGTGTAACACTTCATACTCATCCTTTTACATCAATTAATAATTTGATAACTATACCCGGATTTTCATTCCAGAATTTAAAAGCTTCGGGAACCTGATCAAAAGGAAAAATCTTTGTAATTAGATTTAGATAAGGTTTTTCTTTGCGCTCAAACATTTGGATGACTGAAGGAAAAACCCTGAGGGCATTGCGCGAACCATATATATTCAGCTCTTTACGAACAATTAATTGAGAATTGAAATGAGCTTCTTCTTTCGAATATCCGATTGTTATAACTCTGCCGGCAAAAGAAACAGCTTCGAGGGCCAGCACAAAGGTTGCCGGATTGCCAGCTGCTTCTATTACAACATTTACGCCTTCATTTCCAGTTAATTCCTTAATTCTGGCAAGTGCGTTCTCCTTCTTACTATTAATGATGTAGGCTGCACCAAGATTTTTAGCAATCTCCAGTTTTGAATCGTCAATATCCAGGGCAATTACAGTAGCACCTTTTCGGACTGCGGAACATAAAGCGCCCATTCCTATGGTACCGCATCCAATGAGTAATACGGTATCTGTTTCTTTTACTTCTCCCCGGTTTACACCGTGATATCCGACACTCATGGGTTCCACAAGGACCAGTTCTTGAAGTGATAGTTTTTCGTTAGTATAAATTTTATCATAAGGAACTCGTATTTTCATTGTAAGAGCTCCATCACGTTGTACCCCGAGTGTCTGGTTAAACTCACAGGTATTAATACGTCCGGCACGGCATGCAGGACAAATGCCACAATTAGTATAAGGAGATACAGTTGCTTTATCGCCTATTTTAAAAGAATCCGGAACCTGGTTCCCTTTGTCAATAATTATCCCACTTATTTCATGACCAGGAATTCGAGGCAAAGTTACCAGGGGCATCAATCCTCGATAGGCATTTAAATCGCTTCCACATAATCCGATGTAATGTACTTCAAGTAGTATCTCATTTGAATCGGGTACCGGTTCTTCTATTTCTATTTCTTGAATCGTTTTTTTAGCTGTAATAGCAAATGCTTTCATTATTTATAGTTTAAGCTGATACACATTAAATGCGTTTTCACCTAAGATCTTATTTTTATCCTCATCCGGATAAGTTTCGATGTAGTCTAATACTACTTCCATAACTTGTTTATACAAACCGGCAACCCTGCATACAGGCCAGTCCGATCCAATCATCAAACGGTCAGGGCCAAAAACGGCAAATATAATATCGAGATATGGAATTAAATCCTCTTGTTTCCAGTATTTCACATTAGCTTCAGTGACCATTCCGGATAATTTGCAGTATACATTTTTGAACCGGACAAGTTTTTCGATATCTTCCTTCCAGGGGGATAATTTCTTATCCTTTATTAATGGCTTGGCAATATGGTCGAGAACAAAAAGCTGTTCGGGAAACTGACTGACAAATTGAATAGTGTTGGGTAAATGTCGGGGAAAAATAAGAATATCGTAAGTTAATCCGAATTTCTTCAGATATGTTATTCCATTTAAGAAATCTTTACGGAGTATAAAATTATCATCCGGTTCATCGTGAATGACATGACGAACACCAACCAGTTTTGGGTGGCCGGAAAATTGAACCAGTTGTTCCTCCACTCCGGAAGAACATAAATCGACCCAACCTACAACTCCTTTGATAAAGCTATTCTGTTCTGCCAGACTGAGAATCCATTCGGTTTCCTCCAGTGACTGACGTGCCTGTACCACTATTGATCCGTCAAATTCAATGGAAAAAAGTTCCTTCTGCAATTGGTCAGGCAAATAATTTTTTTTAAGGATTTCCATTTCATCGGATATCCAGCCATATTCAGTTGGATTGTAGATCCAGAAATGCTGGTGACTATCAATTTTCATTTCTTAAAAGATTCATTCAAGTTTGAAAATCCTTTCTATCAGTTGCCACTTTTCATCAACACTTGCTCCAGTAGATGAATTCTGGAATTTTGACATTTGTTCTTCCCATTCGGATTGACGGGGTTTCTTAGCCAACTCGGCCATTGCCTTGTCATGTTCAAAGTCCGGCACAGTATCCATGATCATAAAAAGCCTGTTACCAACTAAATATATTTCCATGTTCAGGATTCCTACTTCACGAATACCCCAGGTAATTTCAGGCCAGGCCTGTCCTTTGGCATGTGCTTTTTTGTAAGCGGCAATCAGCTCCGGATCATCACGTAATTCAAGCGTTTTGCAGAAGCGCTTAAATGTGGTATAGGAAGTTTTTTCATTGTATTCCATAGCTTATTTGTATTTCAGTTACAAGTCCAAATAAGGATATTCTTTACTGATTAATCCTTTTTTTACCATTTCGGCATAAAATTCTTTCGGGACTTCAGCAAGAACAGATTCTACATTATCCTTCACCCGATCAGGATCCGAAGTATTAAGTGAAATGGCCGATACCCACGGGGGAGTTATTCCAAAATTTACACAAGCTACTGCCGGAAAAACATTGTACTTTTCGCAAAGGGCATAGAATGTTTTACGCCATTGAAATTTCGGGCCATCAGTTTCCGGTGTTATTAATTTGTAATCGTAATAATCGCTTCCTGTTAAAAAGCCCCCATGAAAAACTGCTGAATTGATAATTGTAATTCCCTTTTTGAATAGCTTTTCCATGAATTCAAGTAATTCAGGCGGATGGTTCATAATTGTCAAACTATTGGCGAACATTACCCAGTCTAGCTCCACATACTTGGCTACTTTGTCTATAATTTTCCAATCCTTTGAACCGATACCAATAGCTTTTGTTTTTCCTTGTTTTTTAAGTTCTGACAGAGCTCTGTAAGCTTCCAAAATATCAGTAAAAAGTTTTTCCTTTTCTTCCGGATTTTTACCCTGATTCAAATATTCGTCGGGATCGTGAACCGACAACAACTGGGGTTTATATATTCCTCCCAATATTTCATTTCCCTGATCATAGCAGGAAATAATACCATTATAACTTATTTTCTGAATTGCATCATGTTTCAGATCAAACCAGACACCCTGTTCGAAAGTAGGCTCGGATGTTTTTAGTTCGGTGTGTATCCAACCTAATTTATTACTAATAATGACATCCTCCGGGCTTATATTTAACTGATGTAAACATTTTCCCAACGATTCAAGAGCTAAACCAGCACCATACTTCCCGGCACTGTCGAAAACCGGAATTTCAACATTTTTACAGCATTCATTAACTATATCGAATTTTGTACTATCATTCAGAACCCGGTATAAGTTTCCCAGAGCACTGGTACCAAATATAATTGGTGGTAATTTGAGTCCTGTTTTTGCTAGGGTTGAATATTCCATTTTATTTTTTCTTGCAGAAAATAATTTAGTTTCATTTTAACTACTGTAGTTATTATTACTATCACAGATTGATTACAATTTTCTGACCTTTATAAGTTACTACTTTATCATATTTTACCGGTTTGTTCATTCCATTACCTTTATTTTTTGAAACCAGGACTAAATTGAATATACGTTCATTCAGCATTCCGGGAAACGAACCTTCCCGTTTATTAATGGTCAAGGTTTTTTCTGTATCGTTCCAGGTAAAAGTAATGGTTGAATAACCCCCTTTCTCGTAATTATAATTGTCGCCTTCATCTTCGTATAGGGTGAACCTGCCATCGGCACCTTCATACACGCGTATTTCAAGGTTATCCCATTTCTTTTCGGTGGCATATTGCACGTGGGAGCCAATAGGTAGTATGGAACCCGCTTTAATGTACAATGGAATAATGTCTATCGGGGCTTCTTTATTAATCATCTGTCCACCCTCAACTTTGTCGCCGGTCCAGAAGTCATACCATTCAGTTCCCTGAGGCAGATATACTTCTTTATTCTTTGTTGTACTGAAATCTTCGACACGGGTAGTATCATTGCCCTGAACACTGATCTTTGAATACATTGGTCGGGTCACAGGACAAACCAGCAGTGATTTACCAAACATATATTCATCGTTAATATCCAGTGCCTGTTTATCGCCGGCAAAGTCCATCACCAGAGCCCGCATTAAGCTCGATTGATTGGCTGTTACATCCCAGGATGTTGAATAAATATAGGGCAGCAACAGGTATCGCAGGGTTATTGATTTTTCAATTGCGTCGAAGATCTTTTCTCCTTTATTACCAAACTGGTAAATTTCACGTGGGGCATCAGTACCATGCGAACGCATCATCGGGCAGAAAGCCCCAAATTGAATCCATCGTACATAGAGTTCTTTATAATTTGCATCATCCAGTTTTTCAGGAAAATTCCAGAGAAAGAATCCTCCTATATCGCTGTTCCAATATGGAATACCGCAGAGTGAGAAGTTCAATCCTGCTGATATCTGGTTTCTTAATGCATCCCAGGAGGCTACTACATCGCCCGACCAGGTATTGGCTCCATACCGTTGCTGGCCTGCAAATGCCGAACGGGTAAGAATAAACACGCGTTTGTCAGAAGTTACGGCACGCTGGTGTTGATATACCCCGCCTATCGTCATCAGAGGGAAAGCATTCCGTACTTTCCGGAAGGAACCCAGGTAGGTTTTATTGTCGAAATCGGATGGTTTGAATTGCTTGTGGTCGGGTTCGGAGGAATCCATCCACCATCCGTCCATTCCGAGGGAGAAGATACCGGCATTCAGGTATTTCCAGTAAATATCGCGGGCTGCAGGATTGTATGGATCATAAGGTTTTACCCCGGAAGGATAATCCATATTTGGGGGCCATTTTTCGGAACCGGATTCCGGCCATGTTTTAAAATCCATGAGAGCACCAATTTTATTTAATTCCTTATATTGTTTTGTTTCAGGGCCAAATGAATTCCAGATCGATATGATTATATGCGCATGCATGTTGTGCACGTCATTGATCATCTTTTCCGGATCGTAAAATTCCGGATTGAGGAATTCCATGGCGTTCCACAGGTAATTATTGCCCCAATACTGCCAGTCCTGAATGATTCCATCGAGCGGTACGCTCAGTTCGCGATATTTCTCAACCACGCCCACTAACTCATCCTGACTTTTATAGCGTTCTTTACTTTGCCAGTAACCGTATGTCCATAGCGGGAACATCGGTACCTGTCCTGTTAGGTCTCGCATGCAGGCAATTACACCATCGGCATTTCCACCGTACATGAAATAATAATCAATACAATTGCCAACATCAGAAATGAAAGAGGTTTTTTTCTGGTTATCGGTGAAGGTGGTAGGTGAATAATTATCCCAAAACAGTCCGTATCCTTTCACCGACTGGAAGAAAGGAATGTAGTCATCTGTATTCCCCTGTATCATCCGCAGTTCCAGGTTACGTTGCACCATTTTGCCTTTCTGCTGCTGTCCCAATCCGTAGATGGCTTCCTCTTTATCCAGAACAAATGACTGAGAAACCGTATACGTCTTTACACCGGCATCGTCGAAATCGGTAAATACTACACCATCCTCCTTTTCACTCAAAAGCGGTTCGTCTTTCAGGTTTGCAAAAGAGACCTTTCCATTTTTAAGGTTAAGTATTACCTGGAGGTTTTTACTTGTAAGGGTGAGTATGTCCTCCTGCTGCTTTATGCTGAAAACAACCTTTTGCGGAGTCTTTACAACCGAAAGACTTTCCTTTGTAAACGATTTGCCTTCGGGCCATTTCAATACCCTTACCGTGGATGGATCGTAGAATTGAATTTCGATACCTGTCGAATTGATTGTTGTTTTTACACCCAGATCGGTTTTCGTATACGATTGGGCCCGGGCGGGCATAATCAGGGCACAAACCATAAATGCAAAGATATATTTCCTCATATTCAGTAATTTATATTGAAGTTATTCTACTTTCCATGTACAAAGCGTTATTCAGGTTCAGAAATTATATACCCCAACAGGGAAAGCATCTTTATTGCATACCTTTTTCCCAATAGCCGGTAGCCTTCGGCCTTGAAATGAAGATGATCCGGTGCTGATATACAGCCTTTTGAAGAAATAACATAAGAATTGGGAATGATCTCCGGCAGCTTTGCTATTATTTCATTCATGCTCGCACAGGCACCTTTCTGATCGGCATTTACCAGTTCGCCTACAAGCAGGGGTACGGAATCAGGGTTGAGATTCAAGTCCTTGATGAGATTATCATAAACGCCTTTGACCTTTTGAAGCCAAAGGGTATCATTTGTATTGGATTCTCCCTGATGCAGCAGAACTCCTTTAATAACCCCATCCTTTTGGGCCAGTTTAGCCATTTCAACAAGACATTCATAAGGATTTCCCCCATATTCAGTGATCATATTGATCATCCAGTCCGGAGCGGTGGCTGCATACGACCGGTAATTGTCCTTGTCGTAAAGTTCAACTTTACATCCGGCCACAGAAATATTAACCACACCCACCCGGACGTTCTCCGGAAGGTTAGTTACCATTGTACGGCCGAAATAGTCTGCCGGTGTCAGACCGGTATAGCATCGACATAATGGGGGAACAGCAGGGTACCAGGCGCCTTTTGTTCTGTTCAGGTTTGGACAATCGATTGCTTCCAGCACCTGAAAACGGTCATCTACTATTGTATCCTGAGGTTCAGGTCGTGCATTTCCTTCCATATTCGATTGTCCGAAGCAAAGGAATATGTAAAAATCCGGATCCTGTGAAAAAATATTGATATTTACCAGGATTAGTAAGGCAAAAAAGAACAAAAACGATCCTGTTTTCAATTTCATTTTTTTATGAGATGATTCAGATTTCATGATGCTTATTATTTTTCTAGGGGTGTGACTTTTACATTATCGAATTTTGAAAGATTGAGCGAATGACTGCTATGCGAAACCACTTCCATTCCGACAAGATATTTTTCAGCAAACAAATCAGTTAAAATAACTTCTCCCAATAAATCCCAAATAATTCCATTAGACGATTTATAAGCCGTGAAAGTATCGCCGATTTTGGAAAGTTTTAAATAAACCGGCAATTCAGGAACGCTAAAATCCCTTTTATTGCAGCTACCGCCCGAGGCATCGCGCCATTGTAATGTAATGCCATTGGCCGGGGTAACGCTAATCATAACGAACCTGCTGTTGGGAGTGTTATTCTCCCTGAACATTAAACCAGTTTTTGCCCAGGGATCGGTATTGGTCATGGAAATAACCCTGGCCAAAATGTAAGAATCGTTAGCCATTTCTCTGTTTAGAAATGCAAACTGGTCCTTAGCACCCCATATATCGTTTCCTCCACCTTCAATAGTGAAAATTCCATTATTAAAGGTAGCGGAACCTTTATTATTATCAATATCAATAAACTCCCAGGGTTCAGTAATATTCGACGGAATTACTTTGATTGCGCAAGATGTAGTTTGTTTGCCGTCGGATGTAGTTGCATTAATGGTACATTCCCCAACACTCCTGGCGGTTAAACGATATTTTTTGACTCCTGCTATTTCGATAGATACAATATCTTCATTTGAAGAAGTTAAAGTAACAGGTATAATTGAAGGAACAACTGTAAGCATTATCAGTTTGTGATTACCCTGGTTCATTTCAACCGAAGGTTGATCGAATTGTAAAACAGATAATGGTGCTTTTTCCCCCATCATTTTAATTACTACCACGCCGTGAGGCTCTACCCTGGTACTGAATGTATCGGTAATTTCAGCAAGGTCTTTCTGTTTCCAGAGGTCGCGAACAGAACATGTCCTGTTCTTTTTAAATCCGATCTCCTCCAGTGTAATATACATATCAGCTTCGGAAGAGGTCAGGTTCAATAACGCTATTGCAACTGAGCCATCGTTTAAGGGTTTCTGCCATACCTGCAGACCTTTATGGTTTCTGATGCGTGTCCCCTGAATTCCGAACGGATCCTGATCGATGGCAATAATTTCAGGGGCTGTGAGAATTGCATTAATAGTATCGTTCATGGTGCTGATATTATTCCCGGCTATGAGCGGGGCTGCCAGCATGCACCACATGGCAAAATGCGAACGGCATTCGACAGGGGTGAGAGCCTGGTTACCCACCTCCAGCATATCGGGATCGTTCCAGTGACCCGGACCTGCCCAGGGGGCCAGGTCGGCATTTTTTTCAAGAATATGGACCCAGCCCATTCCTCCCCAGTCCCGGATACAATCAAAACAATCCTGAATATCAGTGGTTGTACGCCACATGGTTCCTATTCCCTCTGCCCATTCCCAGGGACTGGATACGCCCCATTCACAGATACTTAAAAGCATTGGTCTTCCCGAAGCCCTTATGGCATCGCTCATAATACTATATTGAGTCTGAGTTTCCAGACCATCCGTATAACACCAGTCTTCTTTAATGAAATCCACTCCCCATTCGGCATAGGTTTCTGCGTCGATCGCTTCGTACCCGTAACTTCCGGGTTTGCCCCCGCAGGTTTTGGTACCACAGCAGGTGTATATTCCGAATTTTAATCCTTTGGAATGCACATAATCGGCCAGGTATTTAATCCCTTCCGGAAAGCGGGTGGAATCAACAATGATCTTCCCCTTTTCATCCCTGCTGATCTGCCAGCCATCGTCAATAACAATATATTTATAACCTGCGGCTGCGAGGCCTTTACTTACCATTGAATCGGCCACAGCCTTTACAATGTCGGAATTTATTTCCAATGCGAACGCGTTCCACGAATTCCATCCCATAGGGGGTGTTCTGGCCAGTTCGGGGAATTGCCCAAAAATGGTTATTTGAGTTGCTAATAGAACTAAGACTAATATTTTTTTCATACTAATAATTTCACGAATGATACGATTATTTGACCCATGCTTCCCCTTCGGGAGTGCGTCTCCATTTGAAATAGTCATCCAGCACCTTGAGCGATTCGGCACTGGGTACGGGACCGACATGTGGTGTCTGGCTGAAATACATTACCTCCGGATTGGCATCGCTAAAAGCTGGCCATTCAGAGACTCCTTCACCGTTGGGGTTGCCATTCTTGGCAAAGTTAGTCCAATAAGTGCCCATGGCTTCCGAAATCTCCATATCTGATTTAGTAGTCTGAGGGTTTGATGGATCAATATGCTGAAAAATATAGGGCACATCCTGTGCATGTGGAGAGCCATGACCATGCTGTGGTGAACCTTCAGGATAATCGGGATGCTGGTCAAAATAGTAATAGTACACATTCGATTTTCCTGTTTTTGACTGAAGCCGTGCCCATATCCAGGTGTGCCAGCCAAATGCGGCATCGCGGGCCAGGTCACGTGCTGTTTTAGGAATAGAATTCTCCCCGGCAGGATACGCTTTTAACAGATCGTCGGCAAATTTACCATACCGTAATTTAACTCCTTCAATATATTCTTTCGGATTTTTTACCCATGTGAAACTCAATCCTTCGTCAGAGTTATATCCAATTAAAACAGGAACGTCATTATATTTGCCAGCCTCATAAAGCTTGTACTGATCGTCAGGGATTACATATCCGTCAACGATTGGCCATGCGCTACCCATACCCCATCCCGAAGGAAGCTTTTCGGCATCTATTTTTCTGAGTTCGGTAATAGAAGAAACCCCTGCTTTCTGAGTAAAAGCTTCACCTTCACTTTCAGCTTGTTTGAGGGTTTTCATGTTTTCACCCGGAAAAGTTGTGGGACGAGTTGGTCCGAACGATCCTCCACTTTGCGAAATAGCACCATGAAACAATCCTTTGGCGAGTGGTGAAGCACATAACATACTTACAGAGATTCCTCCTGCCGATTCGCCAAAAATAGTCACCCGATCCGGATCGCCACCAAATGCAGTTATGTTTTTCTGTATCCATTGCAGTCCGGCAATCTGGTCAAGTAAACCATAATTACCTGAAACACCATTGGGGTTCTCAGCACTTAATTCAGGATGGGCCAAAAATCCGAGTTGTCCGACACGATAAGCGATGCTTACCACTACAACCCCTTTCCTGACCAACTCTTCACCGTTAAACACCGGTTCGGCAGTTGATCCGAAACTAAACCCGCCTCCATAAATCCAAACCAGGACTGGCAGGCATTCTTTAGCTGACTTTGCCGGGGTCCAGACATTCAGATACAGGCAATCTTCACTTTTACCTGATGGAGGATTTCCACCCTGAACAGGGGCAGGAGCATATTCAGTGGTTTGTTTTATACTGTCCCATTTTTCAACGGGCTGTGGTACACGCCAGCGTAATTCTCCAACAGGAGGTGCCGCAAAGGGAATCCCTTTAAAGACTCTCAATCCGTTTTCAACAGTTCCTTGTACAATCCCCTGTTCTAATTTTACCTGTTCAGGCGGAAGGGTGGTGGAACAAGCGGTCAGAACAATCATAATTGATATTGCAATAAGACATTTTATTTTTCCCATAATTATTTTGATTATTAATACTTTATATTTATTATTTTTCCATTGTATGCTTAATTTATGTCAATACTTAGCTGCCTTTGCAAGTTATTGGGTAGAAAAAAGTATTGTCGAATAATCCTACAATTATTTGAACAACAGAGGTGCAAACTGATACAGACTTCGTCGCCAACTTTGCCACTCATGAGCCGTTAAGGGAGAGATATAGAAATATGTATTTATACCTGCCTCTTCCAGTACTTTTGTGTTGGCTTGAGGATTGCCTTCAAAGCGGGTTCTGCCGTTCTCAAGTTCCCGGCTGCCATAGCTGATAAATAAAAGCTTTACATTTTCTTTAAAACCGGGAGCATTTTCTACATCCTCCAAACTAATGCTTCCCCCGCTAAACATGCCGACATAAGCAAATATACCGGGATTAGCCAGCGTGATAATACGAGTCTGCATGCCACCCATAGACAGTCCGGCCATCGCTTTGTGATCCGGATCAGCAAGAGTACGATAGTTGGCATCGATCATGGGAATAATATCTTCTAACATAGTTTTCATGAAATTGTCAGCCCAGCCTTGTGGAGGCCATGTTTTGGGACGTTCATCTTTCCGGGCCGTATCCGGGGAAGCTGAACGAGCTTTTTCAGGCATGTGCCATGTCCCGTTATCCATCACAATGATAAAAGGATTAGCCTTGCCTTCAGCAATCAGGTTATCCATGATAAGACCGGCCCTACCCTGATTGGACCAAACGGTTTCATCTTCACCACCCCCATGTTGCAGGTACAGGACAGGATAACGTGTGTTTGTATTTTTCTCATATTCTGGAGGAGTATACACAAAACAACGACGCATGTTGTTGTTGGTTTTAGAAAAATAGACATGCTCACGTACCTGACCATGAGGAACGATCTTCAATGCATAAAAGTCCTGGTCTTTTGCCGGAATTTCAATACCGCTGCCCCATCGGCTGGCACCATAAAAGTACAGACTGTTTGGGTCGGGAACCGAAGCTCCATCTATATTCAACTGGTAATAATGAAAACCTTCATCCTGAGGTGCTGATTCACCAGTCCAGACACCGTTTTCATCTTTGGTTAAATCGTATTTCACGGCTCCAATATCGAGTTGAACCTTTTTGGCTTCCGGTGCTGAAATTTGAACTCTGACCCTGCCCTCCGAATTTACCTGAGGATATTCTTTGCCGGGTTGATTAGTTGATGAGGGTATAAAGTCTTCAATTACTTTGGACTCAGACTGAGCCGAGCAAATTCCGCTGGTCAATAAGACCGCGAATAAATAGATTAAAATTTGATTTTTCATAGTATAGTTTCCTTTGGTTCCATTACAATTAGTTTACTGTTAATCGTTTTGCTTGCATAATAATGGATTGGGCTACTGAATTAATAGCTTTATCATCTTTAAGTCTTTAGCGTCAGAACTATTTCCGTAATACACTTCATATTCACCCGGCGTCACTAACATTTTTCGCTGGTTCCAGTCGTAAAATTCAAATGAAGAAGGTGTCAGTTCAAGGGTAACTTGTTGTGTTTCTCCTGCTGAAATTTCGACACGTTTGAATCCGCGTAATGTTTTAATCGGCCCATCAATGTCGTTCACTTTCCGGATATAAATCTGTACAATCTCAGTTCCATCCAGCTTTCCGGAGTTTTTAACAGGTATTGTCATCTGAATGGTTTCATCAGCTTTGATAGTTGTTTTGCTTAATATAGCTGTACCTATTTCAAAATTGCTATAACTCAATCCGAAACCGAAAGGAAAAAGATGATCGGTTGTATAGCGATAGGTTTGCCCCTTCATCGAGTAATCTTCGAAATCAATGAGCTGATCGGAACTTTTATAGAACGTAACTGGCAGTTTCCCGGAAGGATTATAATCGCCGAACAGCACATCGGCAACAGCCTGCCCGCCCGATTCGCCTGGATACCAGGCTTGGAGAATTGCATCGCAACTTTCAGTTTCAGGAGTCAGAGCAATAGGTGAACCCGAACAGTTAACAAAGACTATCTTTTTACCTGCTTGTTTCAATGCTTTCAGGCAATTGCGTTGAACCGGAGGAAGTTCAATGTTGGTTCGATCACCGCCCCTAAAGCCGGGATATGAAACCGGCATTTCTTCACCTTCAAGATTACCCGAAAGGCCCCCCACGAACACAACTAAATCAATACACTCAAGCTTTTTAATCAGTTCGTTATAGTCCACGTCAACTTCTTTACCAAAATTGAATTCGATGTTTGCCTGCCAATTGTGCATTTGGATATAACGGATCTCAATTTTATATTTTTTGCCTGCTACTACCTTTAAAGGTATCCTTGAAGGAAGTGTGCGCCAATTGTGGTAGCTTATTAGCGTATCGCTGTTTACAATTAATGCAAAAAAACCGGTTGCTCCACCTTTAAATACTACTTCTTCGGTTGTTGTAGGAATAAACTCTGTTTCGAATATAGCTGAAAAACCTTCAAGTTTAACACCCGGTGCAAATTCATGCTGACCGGCTGTAGTCATTTTAATCGGATTTGTGATTTGCTGTGTGGTAACAATTTCACCTGTAAAATCAGGATAGTTCCAGTAAGTAGCTGTAAAACCCTGTTTACTATTAAATGAACATTGGTCGAAATAACTTTGGGTTACTTTATCTTCAACTAAATCGCACCCCTTATCGTACAGAATACTATCAGACGGGATTTTTGATGTAATTCCCTCGAGAATAGAGATGGTTCGTACCGGTGTGCCGTTGTAATTCCCCCATAACATACGCTTGTCGTTGGCATTGGGGCCGATTACCGCAATTTTTGTAATCGATTTTGATAAAGGCAGAATACTGTTATTGTTTTGTAAAAGAGTTATGGTTTCCCGGGCCATTTCAAGCGCAAGTTGACGATGCTCTTCATTGTTCAAAATCGAAGGAGGAATTTGTGCCAAGGGAACAATGGCATTGTCGTCCATTTCACCCAGATCGAAACGGCCGATTAACACCCGCATCAAACTTTTGTCTATATCTTCTTCTGTAATTAATCCTCTTTCAACTGCTTCGGGCAAGGTTTTGTAAGGATAATTCTCCCACACACATTCCAAATCGGTTCCGGCCAGTACTCCTTTTGAAGCGGCATGTACGGCATCGGAAGAAACCTTATGGGTATTAAAAAAGTCTGTGATAGCACCACAGTCCGATACCACGATGTATTCATAACCCCATTCGTCGCGCAGAATTCGTTGTAAAAGCCGTGTGCTTCCGCAACAGGGTTCGTCATCCAATCGCTGGTAAGCACACATTACCTGTCGAACATCAGCCACCTGAACCAGTGCCTTAAAAGCAGGAAGATAGGTTTCATACAGCAGGCGGGGACTTACGTTGTTGAGATTGATCTCATGACGGCTCCATTCCGGACCTGAATGTACAGCATAATGCTTGGCGCATGCGAGTAGTTTCAGGTATTTCGCATCATCAGGTCCTTGTAGCCCTTTTACCACCATAACTCCCATACGTGAAGTCAAGTAGGGGTCTTCGCCATAAGTTTCCTGGCCACGGCCCCAGCGCGGATCACGGAAGATATTTACATTGGGTGACCATACAGAAAGACTGAGGAAACGACGGTTCTCCAGTCCCATTTGTTGCGATTCGTTATATTTAGCACGCCCTTCGTCCGACACTGCATCGAAAATATTATACACCAGCTTATCGTCGAATGAAGCGGCCATTCCAATGGGTTCGGGGAAAACCGTAACATTATCATTATTTGCGTATCCATGGAGAGCTTCGCTCCACCAATTAAATTTTTTAATGTCCAACCGGGGAATGGCCTCAGACTGGTCGCACATCAAAATGGCTTTTTCTTCAAGTGTTAGCCGTGATATTAAATCCCTGGCGCGTTCTTCGGAACTTAGATTTGGGTTTTGATATGGTAACTGTCCCCATAGGCTTATCGATAGTAAAAAGCTTATGGAAATTAGTAGTTGTTTTTTCATGTTTAAATATATTATGAAAATTTCAAGTTTATAAAAATGATATTACTTATTGTATTGGTTGTAAATATGCAACAAAACCACCCCTGCGAAGTAATTTGATATCTAAGGAGCTGGTTTTATCAACCACTATGTATTGTATGACAAAATCCTTATCATGTTCACCATCTGCAATTAAGGTTAGTTTGTATTTTACACCTTCAGACAAGAAGTTAAAGATTAAGGTTTTGATTTTAGGAAATGGTTCTGCATTAAGTCCGCCAATATACCACAAACTTCCTTTCCGGCGGGCAATAATTATATCCTTCCCCGGATACCCATCGATTAGTTTTGTGTCATCCCATGCGCTAGGTACTTCCCTCAGGAAGGTTTTAGCTGCATCAGGCAGTTCATAATAACCTACCGGACGATCGGCCATATGTTGAAAACCTGATTCGAACACAATGCTTAACGCCAGTTCATGTCCGTACGATGTTATATGCGGGTATTGAGAATTGGTAAAAGTAACCGGGGTATAATCCATAGACCCAACCACATTTCGGGTAAATGGCAGTATAGTATTATGCACAGGGGCTGTTGAAGTAAACTCGGGACCATTGTTGTACCATTCTGCACCACGAACGCCCTCATAGGTCATCAGGTGCGGGTAGGTACGTTCCCATCCCCGGGGAACAAGGCAGCCGTGAAAATAAACCATCATTTCGTGCTGAGCTGCATCATCCAGAATATCAAGATAGTACATGATCATGTCCTGCTTCTCACTTAAAAAAAAGTCAATCTTAACGCCAACAAACCCCATCTTTTTCAGCTTAGCGAACTCTTCCACTCGACTTTCATGGGTAAGCATCCTGTCGCGAGGTGTTGCCTGTATCCATTTAAAAACACCTGAATTGTACCATATCAGTGGCTTTACACCCAGGGACAGGATATAATTTGCAGCGTCCTCCACATCTCCTCCGTTTTCCATAGCATCCCATTCCCAGTCGAGAAGCGTGTAGGGCCAATTCATTGCAGCAGCCAGATCAGCAAACTCACACACTACCTGATAGTCTTTAGTCCCGTGATTATTCGACCAGTAATTCCATGATACAAGACCGGGTTTAATCCAATCCGTTTTTTTTATTTCCGATGGAGCCGACACATCGTTAACCAGGGTTGATTCAACAATATCGGCTAGACTACCAACGATAATAACCCTCCATGGCGATTTCCACGGAAGATTTATTGAAGGAAGCGGCTTCCCTTCTCCCTCATCGGGTGCAGGCAAAGTGATTTTGTACTTTGATCTGTTCAGAGTATTACTAAGTTTTGTACCACAATAACTGCGATTAACATCCGCTTCATGAATTAAAAACCAGTATGATGTATCGTCAGTACAAAAGAGTGCCGGATACGACCAGTTTTGCTGCACATCAGGGTTGTTAACAGCCGAATAGAGTTCCTCATTGGCAAGAGTCCATTTTTTAAGCCATCGTATGTAATTATCCGGAATTGTATAAGCGGTTTGCTCATCGCTGACTGTATAGAAACCTTCATCAGAGGGAAATTCATATCTGAAAGCAATTCCATCGTTATAAGCTCTGAGAATAACATTCAACTTTCTCTTGTTTTGATTTTCGAACGAAGCCACAACCTCATGAGCCCTATTTGTGCAAATAGTCCTCTTCCCGTGGATCATTTTATAAATCTCATTTATTTGAGGTGATTCATTGGTTTTAATCAAACTAAGCTGACTGGAAAAATCCTCGACGCCACATGTCAGTCCGAGATCTATGAAAGGTATAATCTCAGAATATTTACTGTTATTCTTGTAATTAACCTGTAAATACCAACTGCCGGCACCCGCATTTTTCCGGCAATAGAGTGCCACACCTATCTTCCCGTTCGGCGATGAAACAACTACCTCTTGCGATTTAATCGATAGGCAACAATTAATAAATATGGCAGCAAAGATTATCAGTTTAAGAAAATTCGTTTCCCTGTTTATATCTAAAAATGTTTTTCTAATTCTATTCATAGCTGGAGAAGTTTTCTGATTATGATCTTTAGGCATATGAAATGATGCCATGATCGGTCCAATTCACCTTAAACAAGATTTTATAACATGATGCTCTTGACCTCTTCTCACCTCGATTATTACGAAACCTTTAACAGCATTTAATTGAACCAGGTCTGAATCAGCAAGAAAAGATTGAATCATTTGTCCGAGGGAATTGTATATTTTGATTAAATCTCCGGGGAGTGTTCCTTTCAGGTATTTTGTACTGTTGCTATAAATTACATTTATGGGTACCTCTTCCTGAAAATTACCTTCAATTGCCGTAAGCTCATCACTAAACTGCCACCAGTTTATATTAAACAAGTACCCACCACTCCCGGTAAAGACCAAGTAAAGATCATGAAGGCCTATGGCACCTGAAACATCGCAAGATTTTGTTTGCCAACTTTGCCATCCACCAGTTCCGGTAACAATGCAAGTACCAACAAGCTCACCATTGAGGCTGTCAAGATGCAATTCTATATGCCCTCCACTTGTTGCCGAAGCCACCCTGGCCTTGAATGAAGTCGCTCCATCTTCAAAATCGAGGTTGGTAAATTTCAACCAATCTCCGTCTTCAATAAAGCCTACATTGAGCCCCCCATCAGTATCACTGCAAGACTCCGTATCAATGCCCGATTGTTCGTAAAAATCTTCAGCTTCATTTTTAGCGTAAGGGCTACGGTTGCTTACCTTAATATAAATACTTACTGATCTGGTTTCACCCAATTCCCCTTTATAGCTGGCAGTAATAGTAACTTCACCCTCATTGATCGCCTGGATGACTCCGTTAGCTATTGTTGCTACATTAGGGTTTGGGTTATCATAAGTGGCTTTGTCTGTCACAATTTCAATATGGCCGTCATTAAACTCTGCCGATAATTCGACTGTTGATGAACTACCGGTTAACAACTCAACACTATCGACATCCGTAAGAAGTTGTCTAACAGCCAGCTCACTTTCTAAGTTTTTAACTATAAGTTTTATCTCATCCTCTTTGCCAT
>CAYORG010000045.1:0-22999 GCA_964406315.1 uncultured Bacteroidales bacterium
TTGTCGTATAACTAATCATATGTAAAATATTGCGCTTTCAATATTCAAATTCTTAGTTTAAAGGTAAATATTCAAATACACGAAGTCGTATTCATTACAATATTTCATACCTTTGAATAAGATAAAATATAAAAAAGCGTCAGCTTATTATTTGTGTATTTGAAATCTAGCAAATTTCTACAGACAGCGCAAACAATAAGTGATGCTTACGCTATATGGCGTGGGCTGAACTTATTTGCTGTCTGGGTTTTGCTAGAACCTCACATACGAATAGGTTGCAGTTCCACGCTTTTTTATTGTATTATATACTCTTGGAACTGGAGCTATAAAAAACATAATAGATATGAAAAAGCTTCAATTTATTTTACTAGTTGTTTTTTTTGTAGGACTTTTATTAAGTTCTTTTTCTGTAATCGACAATCAAAATGAAAGCTATGCAGAAGTAGATAAAGTTGATGGCATTTATATTTTTCATTTTTGTGAGCCAATCAAAGATTACGATTACCTGGGAACTATTAGCCTTAAAGTAGTTTGGAGTAATAGCCCGGATAAGCTAATCACTACAATGACAAAGAAATGTAAAAATATGTATCCAAACGGAGAGGGTATAATTATAAGTGATGATATGGGAAGTTTTCAAATAATCAAATTCAAATAAAAACCAGTAAAACAAATTGGTTAATTTAAAAAATTACAAACTATCAATTAAAGAGAAATCTTTAAATAGTAATAAAGGGGAATGACATATCTGTGTAACTAAGGTTGTTTTTTTGCAATTATGAAATAATAAAACACATGCAATAAGTATTCAGGTATATTATTTCATGAGAAGAGTCTTAAAATATGGTTATTAAAAGGGAGGAGTGTCAAATGAGTAATGAATCTTAATTCGAATTAATGCGTATTTATACAAATAAATTCCTTTTGAAGAAATTTAAATATGCTGTATTTTCAAACACGAAAAGTTAAATTTTGCTTTTCTTTTTGTTGCTATTTGAGTTTATTTGATATAGGTGGATACCAGCAATTATTGCAGGAATAATAATTAGTGTCCCTAACAGAATTAATACAATTTTTTTATTTCTTTCTCTTGTCTCCAAAGGTACGTACTCATTGTATACTGAGGGTTCTACCGGATTAAATTCTATGTAGTCCATTATTACTATATATTATTAATTTCATCTTTTTTATAAACAGCAATGTACTGTTTACCTTGTTGCGTTATTATACGGAATGCGAATGAATGTATAAGGTAAAATTTATATCCTTTTTTTGGCGATGTAATCTTTCGTGATGGTCCCTCAAAATTGAATCCTTTCTTATAAAATTCACCAATTTTGATGGGATTCCCATTCTCCGTTAATTCATAAAATTCCTTTAATATTCGAAAATTGTTTAACATTGCTTTACTGTCTGTTAATTCAGATCGAAGTACAGTAGCTTTATTGTTATTAAAATGAGATTTACATATAAAACTACAATAGACTTTATTTTTTCTTCCTTCGAATTCCTTTTTACAAACAGGGCAGATTTTCAAGTAAGGCATAAATTTAGAATATTTATTGTAAAAATATAAAAATATATTTACATTAGCGTAAATTTAATTACAAAAATTTACCTTATGCCGAAGCAAGAAATTCTTTTTTCCCTTGGAAAAGGCATAAAAGCTGATCCAGGAATACTCAAGTCAATAACTGAGAAATATCTCAAATCAAGTGATTTGAAAGTGTCTAGCAGGATTTTAAATTATTGGAAAAAACAGGATATTCTCCTTGAAAAGTATGATGAAAAGAAACATGATCATTTGCGTTTCAGTTTTCTTGATTATGTATGGTTCAGTATAATAAGGGAAATGCGTGACTACGGTTTATCATTAGAGTTAATCAAGAATATTAAAAATGAATTAATCACATCAATTCCCATTTCTTATTTTCTGGAAATTGGTTTATTGGAGTACTTAGTTCAAACATTGCCTGAAAATGAAAAAGAATCTTTTTTGGAAATAATTCATGATCCTAAATTTCAAAAAGAAATTAAAAATGAACTTCAAAATAAATTAGATGCAGATGAAATAAAATTCAACTTATTAAATATATTCGTAACATCCGCGATAATTTCCAGAATGCACGTTGCTATTATTATTAATAAAAAAGGAGAGGTTTATTCTTATAGTCTCGATCATTTTGATGAATTTATGAATGATAGAGATTGTAAAAATTCATTTCTATCCAGTCATATTTCTATTTCTATCTCATCAATAATAAAAGAATATTTGATAGACTCTAAATCTGATTTGAGTTCAGATAAATTATTTCTTTTATCAAGTAGAGAAGCACAGATAATTGAATTATTGCGTAAAGAAAAATTAAGTTCATTAACTGTTTATATAGATGATGAAAAAAATATTAAATTAATAGAAACTACAAAAAAATATAATAAGATTGATGCTGAATCCCGTTTGCTTGATTTTATAATCAAAGATGGTTACCAGACTATAGAATTAAAAACTCAAGCGGGTAAGATTGTGTATTGCAGTAATATTAAAAAAATTAAGCCAATTAAAGATAAGAGTACTGAATAAAGCAGACTAATTGTCGATCCCATACGCTTACTTAATATTTGAGAGGTGTATTATGGTTGAAACAAGTGATTAAATTAGAAGAATGTAAAAAGATATTTGATCAATTCAATGAAAATTATTCAGAAGTCGAACTTGAATTCATACTTCAATTCTTAAACGATTTGGCTGATATAGCTATATGTGAATACTATAAATTATATGAAAAAGGCAATTCTATATACTCGTGTAAGTACTGATGAGCAAAAAGAAAAAGGCAATAGCCTTGCTTATCAGGAAGAAAGATTACGGCAATATTGTCAGTGTAATACAATAAAGATTGTTAAACATTTTCAAGAAGACTTTTCTGCTAAAACATTTGAGCGACCTGAATTTCGCAAATTACTCAGCTTTATCAAATCAAACAAGGATCAGATTGACTACCTTATATTTCTTAAATGGGACCGATTTTCACGTAATGCCACTGATGCTTTCAATATGATCCGGAAATTGTCAAAATTAAATATTGAGTCTGTAGCGATTGAACAACCTATTGACCTTAACATTCCCGAGAATAAGATAATGCTCGCACTGTATCTTATAAACCCGGAAGTTGAAAATGACAGACGATCATTAAACGTAACCAGTGGTATGCGAAGGGCCATGAAAGATGGTAGATGGGTATGCAAGGCGCCAAAAGGATACATGAATAGACGTGACGAAAAAAATAAACCCATAATTGTACCCAATGAGGAAGCGGATTATATTAAAAAGGCCTTTTCAGAAGTTGCAAAAAAAGTTAAACCTATAGATTGTATTCGGCATGAACTAAACAAAGAAGGATTTACTTGCAGTAAAAATAATTTTTATAGTCTAATTAGAAATCCTGTTTATTGTGGTAAAATTCATATCAAAGCCTATGCCAGGGATCAGGAAGATGCTATGATTACCGACGGTATTCATGAACCCTTAATAAGCCAAGAGTTATTTACTAAAGTTCAGAATATATTATCAGGAAGAGCCAAAAAACAAAGTCATCCGAAAATACACAAAGCAAATAAATATTTTCCCCTCAGGGGATTCTTACTATGTCAGCGATGTGGTAAAACTCTTACTGGTAGTTTTTCTAAGGGTAATGGTGGAAAATATCCTTATTATCACTGTTCAAAAGGGTGCAAAGAACGAATTAAAGCTGAACATATTGAGGTGAGTTTTAAAAAACTATTATATCAGTTTAAGTTTAATGAAGGAGCAAAAGAGATTTTCAAAAGAATCCTTATCGATAAAATTAATTTGTCGAATTTAAATAAATCAAAGAGATTAGAGAAAATGGATAGTGAAATTGAAAAAAATTCTTTGCGACTCGAACGTCTAAAAGATATGTATGTCGATGGAGAAGTATCAAAAGAAGAATACCAGCAATTGAAACAAAAATACGAGACCGAAACTTATAGGTTGAAATTTGAAAAAGCAGAATTAAAGAACCTTAATAAGGATACAATTAAACAGTTAGAATTTTGCATGGATGTATTAGTGACACTTCCTGAATTTTATGAGAGATCAACAGTTGAAGGAAAACAACAAATTATTGGTTCGATTTTTACAGGAAATTTAGTTTTTAAGGATAAAAAAGTTCGAACCACAAAGATCAATGAGGCAGTATCTTTAATTTCCAGTATTGACAGGTCTTACAGAAGACATGAAAAAGTAAAACCCGGCTTAAATACCGGGTTGTCCCATAAGGTGACCCCGGTGGGGCTCGAACCCACGACCCGCAGATTAAGAGTCTGCTGCTCTGCCAGCTGAGCTACGAGGCCGCTGCAAAAATAGAAAAATCATTTTATCAGACATGAGTTGTGTTCAAATAAAATATCCAGAACTTTATTTACTCTGGATTCCCGATGTCACTGTCTTATTCCTTTTTGCCTTGTCTTGTTCATTACCGAGGTTGTAGTTGCTATTATTCCTGAAACGACATATATTCTTTTTTATATTGGTTTGACCTCTTTAGATATAATCATTTTATTGTTCAAAAAAGCAGACAAGGAATTTCATTCAATTTAACCTTAGAATAACGAAATTATGAGTAAGTAATGTTTTAAAAAACTTCATATATCTCAAATTGATACAATCCCATAACTGTACTTTTAATGTTCATTCGGGAAATATCTCCATTCAAAATATATAATCATGAATATGTCATAATCCAAGCTTATCTGGTTCACTTTTTCATTTCTGATACGTATAAAATATTCCATATTCATCGAAAGCTTTTCATAAAGCAATTAGAAAATTATGTATTTTTTAGTAATTTGGTGAAAAATCAAACACTTTCTATAAAAATGAAAAAGCTACTTGCCGGTTTTTTTGTCTTTGCCATCACTTCTTCATGGATTTTATCGCAGGATCAATCCATTGAAGATGAAAAGAAAGTATACAAATCTGAAGAGAACAACAGATTGTATGTAAATAAGGATCTCGGCATATATCTCTGGTTATCGACATCTCCCGATTCAAATGCTGAGAAAATCCGTTTGATGAGCGAATCATCAAAAAAGTATTCAAACCCGATGTTTTTTGATACGGAAGGGTACAATACGGTCAGATCACCATGGAGAGTGGATACAACAACCAAGATCCCTATTTATCCTCGCGAGGATATAATTTTCGAAGTTTACGCTGATGGCCTTCCTCCGTTTAGCAGATCAGTATTCCGGGCCTCTTCTTCCACGATGATCGGAGGAAAAAAATATTATGGATCCGATCTTCAGGTTGAAATACATGCATCTGATGCAGTATCGGGCATAGAATCAATAAAATACTCTTTTAATGACAAGCCATTTACAGAATACAAAGAAGAACTGACAGGATTCAAAGAAGGAGAAAATATCCTTATTTATTATAGTACCGACAATGTTGGCAACAAGGAAAAAACAACCGAAAAAGTATTTTATATCGACAACACACCTCCCACTACCGATTTTGTAATTGACGGAATGACAAACGAAAAATACGTTTCAGCAAATACGACAATACAACTCACAAGCACTGATTCCTTATCAGGAGTCAAGGCAATTTACTACCGTATAAATAGCGGGGACATTAACAGATATTATAAACCGATACCTGTGAGTCTTCTTGCAGCCGGTGCAGGAACTATCAGCTTTTATGCTGTTGATAATCTTGGAAACAAAGAAACCGAACAGGTAATAGGTGGTAAAGAAAGTGCTTTGGAAAATGAGACCTCATCCACACCTGAAAATATTACATTTGAGTTTTATGTAGACAGGGACCCTCCTGAAATTAAACTATCCGTTGAGAATGATATTTACAACGGGAAATACGATTTTATTTCATCCCGCAGTAAGATTAAGATCGAAGCAAAGGATGAAAAGGCCGGAGTTGAAAAGATCTTATACAGTATCAATTCAAATATTCTTGATAATGAATATAGTGAACCATTTGCTATCGATATTGAAGGTTTAAAGTATTTGCGTATTAAAGCATCAGATTATGTGGGAAATGTATCTCCTGTTCAGATTCATGCTTATTTCTGTGATATTACACCACCGACTACAAGTGTCACAATAAGTTCGCCAAAGTATGCTTCTCGGGATACCCTGTTTGTTTCCGATAAAACAAAGATTTCAATAAATGCAAGTGACAATCAATCGGAAATAAAAGAAATAACGTATTATTTGAACAGTGAGGAGAGCATGGTTTATAATTCTCCGTTCACAATCACAAAACCCGGTTTCCATATGTTGTCCTGGACTTCCTCAGACAATGTAAATAATACAGATGCCGTTAAAACACAACAGATTTTTGTCGACAATATCCCCCCGGTTATACATTATCATTTTAGTGTTGAATCTATAGGGAATAAAACCATAAGAGATGAAGTATACACTATTTACCCAACCAATACAATGCTTTACATTGCAGCAACAGATGCCAGTTCAGGGGGAGAGAAAATAGAATATAAAATCAATGAAGGAAGCAAACTTACAGCAAACCCCATAAAAGGATTGATTCCCGGTAATTACCTTGTTGAAATTGAAGCTTTTGATGTACTGGGAAATAAAAGTATCAAGGAAATAAAATTTGCTATTGAAAAATGAGAAATCTTAAGATAGTCCATCTATCCTTCATTTTTTCTGTAATTTTTACTTTTAACCTTGAAGCTCAGGAAGAAAAATATATCGGGTTGTTTATATACAATTTCACAAAATATTTTGACTGGCCGGAAACAGCAAAAAGTGGAGATTTTGTTATTGAAGTATTGGGGCATAAGTCGGTCTATGACGAGCTTTTGAGAATTACGGCAAACAAAAAGATAGGCAATCAGAATATCGTTGTTAGAAACCCTGAAACTCCTGAAGCTACAGGCAAATGCCACATCATGTTTGTCGGACACTGGCACAGCAGATATTTGCCGGTTATTCAAAACAAACTAAGCAATCATCCGTCATTGATAATTACAGAAATGGAAGGCCTTCTTGATCAGGGTTCAGCAATAAATTTTGTAATACGGGATGGTACCATTAAATTTGAAATGAAAATATCCAATGTCACCTCGCACAAGATAAAAACTGACCAGCGAATCAGAGAGCTCGCCTACAAAGTAATCGATTAATCTCCATCACAGAATTTTAACTCACCGAATTGTATCAAATCCGGTAAAAGATTGCAAAACATCAGGTACTGAAATACCTTTTGTGGTCTGATTATTTTCCAGCAATGCAGCTACAATTCGGGGAAGAGCCAATGCACTTCCATTCAGTGTGTGCGCCAGAACAGGCTTTTTTGAACTCTTATCCCTGTAACGCAGTTTTAATCGATTGGCCTGAAAAGATTCAAAATTTGAGACCGAACTAACTTCCAGCCATTTTTTCTGAGCAGCAGAAAATACCTCAAAATCATATGTTAGTGCAGATGCAAAACTCAGATCACCTCCACAAAGTTGCATAATCCGATAGGGCAGATTAAGCTTTTGAATGAGACTTTCAACATGAAGAACCATCTCTTCCAGAGTCTTATATGATTTATCCGGATGTTGAATCTGAACAATTTCCACTTTATCAAACTGGTGCAAACGATTCAACCCGCGTACATCTTTGCCATAAGAGCCTGCTTCCCTTCTGAAGCAAGGTGTATAGGAAGTTTTTTTTATGGGAAATTCACTCTCATCCAATATAATATCCCGGTAAATATTTGTCACAGGTACTTCAGCTGTAGGAATCAAATAAAAATTGTCTGAGGTTACATGATACATCTGGCCTTCCTTATCAGGGAGTTGTCCGGTTCCAAAGCCCGAATCCTCATTCACCATCAAGGGAGGAAGAACTTCCTCATAACCTGCATTCTGGTTTTCATCGAGGAAAAAATTTATCAATGCTCTTTGAAGTTTCGCGCCCCTTCCGGTGTATACAGGAAAACCTGCGCCTGTAATCTTGTTCCCAAGCTCAAAATCTATTAATTTGTATCTGGCAGCAAGCTCCCAATGAGGCATTGCTCCTTTCATTAATTCAGGGACAGAACCTCCTTCACGTATAACCAGGTTATGATCTGAATTTGTCCCGGCAGGAGTTGATTCATGAGGAATATTCGGGATTTGAACCAACAGATCATCAAGTGATTTGTTCCTGTCATTTAATCTTTGATTCAGTTCTTTTACTTTATCCTTAATAAGAACCGTTTTTTCTTTCATCCTGTTTGCTTCTTCAGTCTTACCTTCTTTAAATAGTATACCAATCTGTTTTGATAATGAGTTTAACTCACCCTCCAGAGAATTGGTCTCATTTTGTATATGCCTTCGCTGTTTGTCAACTTCCAGGATTTTATCCAGAATTAAAGCTGCATCGAAATTTTTAATTTTTAGTTTTTCAATTACAATTTTGGCGTTTTCTCTAATGAAATTGATTTGAAGCATTACAAACAAAAGTTAGGAATAAAAAAACTCCTGCAAATTACAACAACTTAATCTACAGGAGGTGATTCTATCAAAGAATTTTTCAGATTATTCAGCAGGTGCAACAACTGAAACATAAGATCTGTTGTTTCTCTTTTTTCTGAACTCTACAATACCGTCAATAAGAGAATACAATGTATGGTCCTTTCCTATTCCGACATTCGTGCCGGGATGATGTTGTGTGCCGCGTTGCCGAACTAAGATATTTCCGGCTTTGGCAAACTGACCACCGTATATTTTTACTCCAAGGCGTTTGCTTTCCGATTCACGACCATTTCTTGAACTTCCAGCTCCTTTTTTATGTGCCATTTTTACTTAATTATTATTTATTAACTAACTCTCTTTCTTTTGATTTGCAGGCTTAGTAACTTTTTTTGCCTGAGGTTTTTTTGCTGTTGCCGATTTAGCTTTTGACTGAGGTTTTGTTTCTTTTTTTGCAACAGTACTTTTTGCTCCCGGCGAAGCTTTGGATTTGTTTTCTGTTTTTTGTGCCGTTGATTTTGACGAAGTTTTAGGTTGTGACTCCTTTTTCCGGGAAGTATCTTTTGGCACTGGTTTTTTAGCTTCAGAAACTTTTCCTTCAGTTGTTGCCTTTTGCACAGGTTTTGTTTCTGCTTTTTTTACGGGAGTTGCAGCTTTCCCCGGAGCAATACTTTGAATAAGAAGCTCAGTCAATAGCTGACGATGACCATTAAGTACTTTATATCCCTTCCTTTTTTTCTTTTTAAACACTTTGACCTTATCACCTTTTACATGAGATACAATAGTAGCTGAAACAACCATATCCTTCACAACAGGAGTTCCAACCTGTATTTTCCCATTGTCATCAACGAGAAGTATCTGATCAAAATCGACTTTGCTTCCTTCTTTGCCTACCAGCCTGTTTACAAAAATTTTCTGATCTTTCTTTACCTTTATTTGTTGTCCGGCTATATCAACTATTGCGTACATTTTAAGTATGTTAATTTCTGTTTTGGAACTTGGGAGTGCAAAAATATAAATTTTAATCGAACTACAAACAAAACAGAATAAATAAAATACGTGTTTGATGTCATAATTCAATAAAACCGAATTTCAGTCGTTTTTTTAATCATACTGCAGGAAGACGTTTTCTTTTGTATCTGTTTTTATGCTGATTTATCACTCTTACATATTTCACTATATTTGTAAAGCGTTTACTTAATTTTCAGAATTTAGGAATCATTTCTCAATGGATAAGATTAAACTAAATGTATTGGGCATCTCCTATAGTCAGACTCAAACTGGTGCTTATGCTTTGGTCCTGGCAGAGGAAAATGGGAAAAGACGTATTCCTATTATCGTTGGAGGATTTGAAGCCCAGGCAATAGCTATTCAATTGGAAGGCTTAAAGCCGCCTCGCCCATTAACCCATGATTTGTTCCATAATTTTGCCCGCACATTTAAAATCGATATTCTCGAAGTTACAATACATAAACTTGAAGAAGGTGTTTTTCATTCAAAATTGACATGCCACAATGGAATAGATACCATTGATATCGATACACGCACTTCTGATGCAATAGCACTGGCTCTGAGGTTTAAGTGCCCAATTTATACAACCAGTGAAATAATAGACAGGGCAGGCATAGTGCTTGATTTTGAACAAGAATCTGATGAATTCGATGAAAAAGAATCTGAATCAAAAAAGGACATTGAAGTTCAGGATGATCTGAAGGATAGCAAACTCAGTGAACTAAATATCAAAGATCTGGAACATTTGCTTCAAAAAGCAATTAAGGATGAAGATTACGAAAAAGCATCAAAAATTCGAGATGAATTGAATCGAAGAAAAGCAAATTAGTCACTCTCTCATTGTATAGTTCATTCCAAATTTCACAAGTAGTTCATATCGGATTTGTATCATTTAATTTTAAAACATCAATCGAATACAGGAATAAAAGTTTACAAATTCAAAATGCACTCCAAAATCAAAGAAAATTAATAAATTGCTTACTTGGTGAATGATTAGTTAATTTGATAAAATGAATTCCCAAAAAATAACCAGATCCAGTGTTTATAGTATCGAGGAGTTTACCAAAATATCTTCTGTTGGGATGTTTTGGTGCGATAGAGCAGGCCGTTTGATTAAATTAAATGATTCCCTTCTGAATTTATTGAATTTTAAAAATGAAAATGAAGCACTTAAAGCTTTTAACCAAAATGTATTTCATGTCTTTCAGGATGCTCATCTGATAAAAAACCTCGTCGAAGATATTCAACCCAAAGGTGCTTCTGCTCATCATATTGTTAAACTATCTGTTCCAAAGAAAAAGCCTTTAACCATTTCTCTGATTTTGGAAAAAGTTAACCTTGAAGAAGAATTAATCATTGGATATTGCAGTCTTTTAAAAAATTTAGTTCCACATTCTGATTTTGAAGAAAATTATACCCCGTCTGATGTTCCTGTCAAAACTCAGGGGATCCCAAAAGATTTGCAGCAAACTGATGTTTTAAATAATATTCCTTATCTCACCTGGTTAAAAGACAAAAATGGGAGATACCTGGCTGTAAACAATTCATTTATCGAATTCTTTCATCTGAATCATGATCAAATTCTGGGAAAAACCGATCGGGATATTTTCCCCCTGGAAATTGCTCTAAGGCATGAAGCCTATGACAAAGAGATGAAAAAAAACAAAAAACGATTGCTTAAGGAAGATAATTGGGGAGATGAAAATACTGCCTGCTGGGTAGAAATTTATACAACTCCCATATTTGACGATAAAAAATCCCTTATTGGAATATCAGGCATTTCCAGCGATATTACAAACAGAAAAACAATGGAGGATACGATTATCCGAAATGAAGAACATTTCAGATCTCTTCTTAAGTATTCTTCAGATGCAATAACAATTCTGGATAAATCGGGGAAAATAATTTTTGAAAGTTCGTTACGCAATAGAATTTCAGATTTCATGATTGATGAAATCATTGGGAAATCTTATCAGGAAATAGTGCATCCGGAAGATGTCATTAAATATAAAGAATGTCTTGATACAATTATGGACGAACCCGGAGCACAAACAAAATGTGAATACCGGAGTTTGCATAAAAATAAAAAATGGAAATATGTTGAATCAATATTTTCCAATCATCTTGATAATCCGTCAATACAAGGGATCGTAGTTAATACACGTGATATTTCCGACCGTAAAATGGCAGAATTAAAAGAACGTGTTTATCATGACAATTTGATCTTTTTGAGTAATTCGGCTCTTGAACTTTTAGGTCTGTCTGACAGGGACGAGATTTATAAATTCATTGGCAAGAAATTGTATGGTTTTCTCGAGAATTCAGTAATTATTGTATCATCGTATGAAGAGAATCAAAAATGTTTCGAAATAAAAGAAATAGAAGGAATTGAAGAACATTTGTCGATCATACACAAAACAATTGGTATAGATCCCAGGGGACTTCAATATGGAAATAATTATTTGCCTGAAAACCTTGAGAATAGTGGAAATGTCACAATTCTTGCCGAAGGACTTGAGAAAATTGAACTCAATAAAGTAAAAAAGGCAGATATTAAAAAAACTTCCAAAGCACTCAATGTGAATAAGGTATATAATATCTCCATGGCTCGTGACAACAAACTGCTTGGAAATATTACCATCCTGACTCTGAACAAAACAATCATTAAATTTAAACATATCCTAGAGACTTTTGTCCACCAGATATCAGTAGCCCTCCATAGAAGTCAACTGGAATATGAACTCTTACAGGCAAAAACCAAAGCGGAAGAATCTGATAAGTTAAAAACTGCCTTCCTGGCAAACATGTCGCATGAGATCAGAACTCCGATGAATGGTATACTGGGATTTGCCGAGATGCTTAACGATGAATTCCTGAGTGAAGGAAACAGGAAAAAATATGTTGAAATAATCAACAACAACGGCAAAATGCTTATGAGCCTGATAGATGATATTATTGATTTTGCGAAGATTGAGGCTGGCCAGATCAAAATACTCAACCAGGAGTTTTCCTTAAATTCTCTGTTAACCCAGATACATGCTTCTTTTCTTTCAGAAAGCCTCAAGAAAGATAAAACAAGTGTAAAACTTCGTATCAGAAAAGCTTTTGCCAATGAAGAATGCTACATTCAGTCAGATCCAAATCGCCTAAGACAGATTTTAACAAACCTGGTGGGCAATGCTTTCAAATTTACAAAAGAAGGTTATATTGAATTCGGGTATATTGCTCCTGAAGAAGGGATGATGGACTTTTATGTGAAAGACACAGGGATTGGAATTCCTGAAGACAAGATAGGGCTGATCTTTGAACGCTTTGTTCAGGCAGATTACTCCAGATCAAGAAAATATAGCGGTTCCGGACTTGGATTGGCAATTTCGAAAGGATTTGTTGAATTATTAGGAGGAAAAATGTGGGTTGAATCCAAATTAAATGAAGGTTCCACTTTTCATTTTTCAATCCCATATACACCCTCAAAGAAAAAAACTCAGTCGGATATTGACGAAAAGAAACCAAAAGCAGATTACAACTGGCAGAATAAAGTTTTTCTGATTGCTGAAGATGATACATTTAGCTATAAACTACTTGAAGGATTCCTGAAAAAAACAAATGCCGAAATTCTTCATGCAGAGGATGGAAAACAAGCTGTGGAAATCTGCAGGGAAAATAGCAAAATCGATTTGATATTAATGGATGTTCAAATGCCTGATATGAATGGTATTGAAGCTACAAAACTGATCAAAGAATTTCGCAAAGATCTTCCCGTTATAGCCCAGACTGCAAATGCCATTGCAGAAGAAAAACAAAAATGTTATGAGGCAGGGTGTAATGATTTTGTAACAAAGCCCATCAATATCAGTGAGTTGTTCGTGAAAATAGACCAATGGCTCACCCCTAAACAACCATGAATACAATTCATATTCTCTTTATTGTTTCTTTGTTCATTGGTATTCTCTATTTCATTGTAGTTCTTAAACTTTGGTATGCATGGAAGAACATTCCGATACATACAGAACTGTCAGATAACAACCATACCGAAGTAAGTGTTATTGTTGCCGCCCGCGATGAAGAATATACTCTTCCCGATTTGATGATAGATATACTGAATCAAGCCTATCCAAACCATCTCTTTGACGTCATTCTGGTTGATGATCATTCAAAAAAAAAAATATCAAATCTTCCTTTTTTTAAAACCACCGAAGCTAAAAACCTGAGAATACTCGAATTGCCTGAAGGAACCATCGGTAAGAAAAAAGCTCTTCATTTCGGTGCCTTAAGAAGTAATGCCGAACTGTTACTATTTACTGATGCAGATTGTAGATTAACTCCTGAATGGATTCAATCGCATGTGACAAAATACACAAAGGATCGTCCTGACTTAATTATTGGATTGGTGGATTATCTGACTTATGCCGGGGTTATGAAAAAGTTTTTCAGACTTGATTTAATCAGTCTGGTTGTTGCAGGTGCCGGTTCTGCTTTTGCAGGAAGACCAACCCTGTGCAATGGTGCAAATCTCGCTGTGAAAAGAGATGTATACATGCAATTGGTTGATCATATCATCCCGAATGTTCCTTCAGGCGACGATGTATTTCTTTTACACCAGTTAAAAAAAAACAGTAACAAGCCTATCTCTGTTTTAAAATCAAAACAAGGGATAGTGAAAACGCAGACTCCGGAAAATGTATTGGAATTTTTTAATCAACGAATCAGATGGGCATCAAAAGGCAAATTATATTCAGATCCAGATACCATTTTATTATCATTACTAATATTCATTGCCAATATTGCTATGGCTATATCATTAGTTCTCTGTCTGGTGTCATTTGGCAAATTATGGTATTTTCTTTCATTGATAATCCTTAAGATTACAGGAGATATATTTGTTGTTGGAAGCGGATTAAAATATTTTGGTAACACCAAACACCTATTATGGTTACCCCTATTTGAGTTATTTTATCCTTTTTACGTTTTATTGGCAGCAGTAAGTGGTATATTCAATGCCTATTCATGGAAACCCATCAAAAAGAATAAATGAACTACCTCGAAGCAGAGCTGTCGAGGTATCAAAAAGGAACTTAAATTCTATCGCTGCAAGCAGCGGAGTACCAGCCTGCCGGCTGGCAGGTTAAACTCATTTATCCCGATACGCTACACTATCGGGATTATTCCCTCTGGTCATGAGATCACTTCGTTATGTTCGTTCAACTTACAAATTTCAATGCACTACCCTGCCTATTCGGCAGGCAGGGTTTTTAAAATTTGAGTTTCACGAATAAAATCATTCTGCCAGTACAAAGTTTTTAGAGATGCGTGTATTTGCATTTGAAATTACCAGTACATAATTTGCAGGCTTCAGGTCGACAATAATTCCGGATAAATCAAAATCATGCAATCCAACAGCAGAAGTCTCCCTGTAAAAAGAATTTATTAATTCGCCCGAAGCATTGAAAATTTCAAAATAATAACTTCCTTCACTTAAAGCATTTAGCCTTACATTAAGTGTCTTACTTGCCGGATTTGGGTAGATTTCAACATCCTCTTTATAAAACTGTTCAACACTTTTTAATGCATTTACATTATATGCTGCCTGATGATGTATACTTTCGGAATTCCTGGTTTTAGTAATATATGTTGTTAAAACAAGCAACGGATACCTGTGCGCCGAATTGTACCAGCGATATGTGATGATATAAACCTCCTGATCAAGGTTTGAATAATGGTTGGTATATTCTTTTTCGGTCCTGATCCTAAGCGCGTTTTCATATATTGTGTTGCCTGGAAGTATTAACGTTCCATATGCATCTGCTTCAACAAAATAAGATCCGTTTATTGTGCTGTTTATGGTGCCATGATATGAAGCAGTACCTTCAACACGTCCGGAAAATACATCTTTGAATGCAAAAGGAAACTTTATTTTAATGAATGGTTGAGAAAAATGGATCTGATTTTTCCCATCATCAGTAGAATATCCGAATTGTTCCATCTTATCCTCACTAACTTTGAAAAAGAATCTTGAATTAAATTCCGTCAATTCCGTATTCGATTCCGGAAAGGATTTGCCAAATTCTGAATCCTTGGATTCATTGATAAACCCTTTAAAAGATTTAATGAACCTAAGTTCACTGAAATCCCAAGTTACATCTGATCCTGCTATTCCGGGATCCACGAATGAACAATAGGACATCGGATTATGTACACCTGGTTTTAAGGCATGATTTTCAAACTTAAGAACAGTTTGAGAGTACGATATCGCAAAACAACTTATTGAAAGAATAAGAACAATTATCTTTTTCATGACAATTGGATTTAAACGTTCTATTAAAGATAATAAAATAAAAGGAGTTAGTTTCCGGTTAATTGCCTAATTCTGAGATGAATTTTATTCTCATTAATCGTATATCTTCAATCGAGTATTCATCTTCCCCAAGTTCATTGACGGCATCCTCGATAGACTCGGTTTCAGCTTCTTCACGAAAGTATTCGTAAATATCCTGCTGATGTTCAGAATCCATTACGCAATTTAAATAGTAATCAAGATTCAATTTTGTTCCTGAATTTACAATGGCCTCAATTTCGTCCAGCAATTGATTCATGCTTATGCCTTTTGCATCAGCAATATCATCCAGTGGAATTTTCCTGTCAATACTCTGAATGATATATACTTTAAGTCCCGATTTATTTACAACAGATTTGACAATCATATCCTGGGGACGAATTATTTCTTTCTCCTCAACATATTTGGCTATCAATTCAACAAATTCTTTACCATATCGTTTTGCCTTTCCGACTCCGACTCCTGAAATATTCTGAAGTTCTTCAAAATTCGTTGGATACTGAATTGCCATGTCCTCCAGCGAAGGATCCTGAAAAATTACAAATGGAGGTACTTTTAGCTTCTTTGAGATCTGTTTTCTCAGATCTTTCAGTATTTTAAATAATTCCTCATCAACGGCTCCCGATCCGGCCTGAGTATTTACGATAATATCTTCATCTTCTGTATCCGGATAATCATGATCTTCTGCTAACAGGAAAGAATATGGATTCTCAAGATATTTCAAACCCCTCTCTTCCATCTTCAGCAGTCCGTAATTTTCAATTTCTTTCTGCAAAAATTTTGCAATCAGTGCCTGTCTTATTACCGCATTCCAGAATTTAATATCATGGCCATCTCCGGACCCAAACTCATCAAGATGATGATGTTTGTATGACTTAATGGCCTGTGTTTTAACTCCTGCTAATATATTGGCAATATGATCAGCTTTAAATTTTTCCTTGACAGCAATAACTGTGTTCAGGACTTTTACAATATCGTCTTTCCCTTCGAATTGTTTTTTCGGATTCAGGCAATTGTCACAATTATCACAATTTTCAGTCATTTCCTCCCCGAAATAATTGAGCAATTGTTTCGGGCGGCATACAGAGGATTCAGCATAGGAAACTGTTTCAAGAAGCAATTGTTTTCCAATTTCCTGTTCAGCAACAGGTTTGCCTTGCATGAATTTCTCAAGTTTTTGTATATCCTTATAGCTGTAAAATGCAATGCATCTGCCTTCACCGCCATCACGACCGGCTCTTCCGGTTTCCTGATAATACCCTTCAAGACTTTTGGGAATGTCATAATGAATTACAAATCTAACATCTGGCTTATCAATGCCCATACCAAACGCTATTGTCGCTACAATAACATCTATATCCTCCATCAGGAATTTGTCCTGATTTTCAGTTCGCGTTGCAGCATCCATACCGGCATGATATGGTAAGGCTTTTACTCCATTTACCTTAAGGGTTTCGGCAAGGTCCTCTACTTTTCGCCGGCTTAAACAGTATATTATCCCCGATTTGCCCTGGTTGTTCCGAATGTATTTAATAATTTCTTTGGTAGCATTTTTCTTCTGACGTACTTCATAGTATAAATTCTCACGCCTGAATGAAGATTTAAAAACATTGGCATCGAGCATTTCAAGATTTTTCTGAATGTCATGCTGCACTTTTGGCGTAGCAGTTGCTGTAAGTGCTATAATCGGAGCTTTCCCTATTTTATTGATAATCGGTCTGATACGTCTGTATTCCGGTCTGAAATCATGTCCCCATTCAGATATACAATGTGCCTCATCAACTGCATAAAAAGAAACTCTCACCTGCTTTAAAAAATTGATATTCTCATCTTTTGTAAGGGATTCAGGAGCTACATAAAGCAGCCTCGTTTTGCCGTCTATAACATCTGTTTTTACCTGGTTGATCTGACTTTTTGTGAGCGATGAATTCAAAAAATGAGCTACCCCATCATCTTCGCTGAAACTTCGCATCGAATCAACCTGATTTTTCATTAAGGCGATAAGTGGAGATATTACTACTGCTGTTCCGTCAAGAATAAGTGATGGCAACTGGTAACACAAAGATTTTCCTCCTCCGGTTGGCATAAGTACAAAAGTATCCTTCCCAGCCAAAACATTCTTTATTATCAGCTCTTGATTTCCTTTAAAACTGGTGAAACCGAAATACTTTTTCAGTACTTCATTAAGAGAAATGTCTGTTCCAACACTCATTATCTCCTCGATTAATTTCTAGGGTGTGTTTCTTATTCTGGATTTGATTTAGAGGATTTGAAATTGCTTGTTAATATACGCACCAAAGTATAAAAAGTTATGAATTCATATATCATTTGCAATTCAGTCAATAACTCGCCTCCTTTCTATATTAAAAATACTAAGTTTTTTTTAAACAGTCACAATATCAGAAATCATTATTAACTATGTTTGTGTGAAAATAAGAGATGATACTATATGAGTAAGAAGGATAATAATGAAATGACCTTTCTCGAACATCTTGAAGAACTTAGATGGCATATTATACGATCATTGATTGTCGTAATACTTATTGGAATACTGGCTTTTATCTATAAGAAATTTGTATTTGATGTCATTATCCTTGGCCCAAGTCAATCCGACTTCTTTACCAATTACTGGTTATGCCGCATAGGTACAAACTCGTTTCTGAATACTTTAAAACTTTGTATAAATTCCAATCCTGTCAAACTTCAAAACATTCAAATGGCAGGTCAATTTACTGCCCATATTAAAATTTCATTAATTGCCGGTATTATACTGGCATTCCCTTATCTTTTCTTTGAATTATGGAACTTTATAAAACCCGCATTATACACGAAAGAAAGAAAAATGGCACAAGGATCGATCGTTGCCATCTCGTTTCTCTTTTTTTTAGGGGTGGCGTTTGGATATTACATTATTTGTCCGCTTTCCATTAATTTTTTGTACAATTACCAGGTTTCAGATCTTGCGGTCAATGATATCAAATTGATGTCATATATTTCCTTGATTGCAAGTGTTTGTCTTGGTTCAGGAGTATTGTTTGAATTGCCTGTAATTGTAATGTTCTTAAGTAAAATAGGACTGTTAACACCTGCATTCCTTAAAAAATACCGAAAACATGCTATTTTAATCATACTGGTTCTTTCGGCAATTATTACGCCTCCTGATGTGTTCAGTCAGATATTGGTAGCCTTACCCTTGTTGCTGTTATATGAGATAAGTATTCAAATTTCTGCAAGAATTACAAAAAAACAGGAAATGATCAGTGAGAAAGAAAAAAAATGACAACTATTTGATAATACACATGTCTTTTATAGAATAAAATTTACCATAATAGTACTATATTCAGACTTTTTAGCATACTCTCGCAATGGTATTAAGGAAATTTTTCATTTTACTGCTTGTTATAGTTTTATATGGTAATTTAAGTGCGCAAAATACACTTATCCGGGGTACTGTTAAAGATGCAGAGACAGGAAAACCCCTTCCATTTACCAACATAGTTTTTCTTCATAGTACAGTTGGGACAATTAGTGATTTTGACGGAATTTTTTACCTGGCAACCGAACAGGCAACTGATACCCTTATTGTATCAAGCCTGGGATATATCCCGTATAAAGTGCCAATTAAAAAAGGATCTGTTCATGAGTTACAGATCAATCTGCAACCAACAAGCCTTGCTATTGAAGAAGTGGTTGTCACACCGGGTGAAAATCCTGCCTTCAGAATATTACGCGAAATAGAAAAAAACAAGAAAAAAAACAATCCTGATCGATTTTCCAGCTACCAGTATAAATCATACAATAAACTTCGCCTTGATCTCAATAACATTGATGATAAGTTTAAAAAACAACCTATTCTAAAACAATTCCAGTTTGTTTTTGATTATATGGACAGTTCGGAAGTATTTAGTAAAAACTATCTTCCTGTTCTCATATCTGAAAGTGTTACCAACTTTTATTATCAAAAAGATCCAAAAGTAGAACGGGAAACGATTGATGCTTTTAAAATAAGTGGCATTCAGAACAACACAATTTCTCAGTTTTCAGGGAAAATGTATCAGAGACTGAATATATACAATAATTTCATGGACCTGTTTGAACCGGGATTTGTAAGTCCGATCGCTGATTTTGGAAAAATGTATTACAAGTATTACCTCGAAGACAGTGCATTTATTGATGATTCGTGGTGTTATAAAATATCATTTAAGCCCAAACGAATCCTGGAAAGAACGTTCTATGGATATTTTTGGGTTGCCGACACTTCTTTTGCTATTAAAAAAGTACAGTTGCGTGTGTCAAAAACTGTAAATATCAATTATCTGAACGATTTGATTGCCATAAATGAATACTCTAAAATAAACGATTCTACATGGTTTCTTACAGGTGAAGATCTGTTGCTTGACTTTTACATTACCGACAATACAACAGGCTTTTTTGGACGAAAAACATCCGTTTATGAAGATATAATTGTTGATCAGCCTATACCTGATAGTATTCTTGAATTGAGAACAGATATCTATATAGATCATGAGGATCTTGAAAAAGACTCCTTATTCTGGAAGGAGAACAGAAAAATTGATCTGAGTGAGGAAGATGATGATATTTATGAAATGGTGGATTCAGTCATGGAGGTGCCTGCATACAAAAGGATCTACGGGTTGATCGAAATGCTGGTGGACTATTATCTTGTTTGGGGGCCGGTTGAATTGGGCCCCTATTATACTATTTACAGTCATAATCCTATTGAAGGACACCGGTTCAGATTCGGAGGAAGAACAAGTAATAATTTCAGTACCAAGATACGATTCAGTGGTCATATTGCTTATGGAACACTCGACGAACGATTTAAATATGGAGTTGGGACAGAATATTTGTTTGATAAAAATCCCAGGATCAGTGCAGGAGCCTTTTATTATCATGATATCCGGCAACTGGGCAAAAGCGAAAATGCTTTCCTTGATGATAATTTTTTTGCTTCTATTCTGAGAAGACAACCCAATTACAAGTTAACTATGGTGGATCAGTTTAACGGTTATTTTGAACGTGAATGGTTCCAGGGCTTTTCCAACACAATCTCTGTTAAATACCAGACTATCTATCCGACTGAATATGTTCCTTTTCATATCATAGAAGGTGAATCAAATGTAATCCCATTAAATAAATTAACTTCAGCAAATATCACCTTAAGTACTCATTTTGCCTACAGAGAGAAATTCTTACTGGGTAAATTTGACAGAAAAAGCATAGGTTCAAAATATCCCATGCTTGATTTGCATCTGACCTATGGCCCGAAAGGTTTTTTTGACAGTGAATACGAGTACTTTAAGGTTGTTCTGAAAATAACGGATAAAGTGGAAGTAAATCCAATCGGATATTTGCGATATCATATTACCGGTGGTAAAATCTTTGGAGAATTACCCTACCCATTGCTTGAACTTCATGCAGGAAATGAAACCTATGCATACGATCCACTTGCATTCAATATGATGAACTATTACGAATTTGTCAGTGATGAATATGTGGTTTTTTCTGCCGAGCACCATTTCCAGGGATTTTTCTTTAACCGGGTTCCATTGTTGCGCTGGCTGAAACTGCGTGAAGTGGTAACAGGAAAATTGTTGCTTGGAAATCTGAACGAGAAGAATCGCAATATCATGGAGTTTCCGGAAGGTTTAACATATCTTGAAAAACCATACTCGGAAGTTAGCATCGGAATTGAGAATATATTGCAACTGTTCAGAATTGATGCAATGTGGAGATTGTCATATCTGAATCATGATAATATCCAGATTTTTGGTTTAAGAGCAACTATGCAATTGACTTTTTAGGCTTTTATTGCTGGTACAATTGTTGATTAGCAACAATCTTTTAATAAACTTTTTTACATTTGATACTTCAACTCATGTATGCATGAAACTCAGAACTGAAAATCTGACAAAAAAATACAGAAGCCGTACGGTAGTTAAAGGAGTCTCTTTTGATGTTGAACAAGGTGAAATTGTTGGATTGCTCGGACCTAACGGTGCCGGCAAAACTACATCTTTTTACATGATTGTAGGTTTAATCACTCCGAATAACGGGAAAATTTTCCTGGATGACGAAGAAATAACACGGGAACCTGTTTACAAACGTGCTCAAAAAGGGATTGGGTATCTTGCGCAGGAAGCTTCTGTGTTCAGAAAACTAAGTGTGGAAGATAATCTAAAAGCCGTGCTTGAAATGTCGAATCTTTCTAATGGAGAACAAAAAGATCGAGTGGAAGCTCTTTTGAGTGAGTTTGGCCTGCAAAAAATAAGAAAGAGCCTAGGAATTCAGTTGTCGGGAGGAGAACGCAGACGCACGGAAATTGCGCGGGCTCTTGCAATCGATCCGAAATTTATTCTTCTGGATGAACCATTCGCAGGAGTTGACCCTATTGCTGTTGAAGATATACAGGAGATAGTATCAAAGTTAAAAGATAAAAATATCGGCATTCTGATTACCGATCATAATGTTCATGAAACACTTTCCATTACGGACAGGGCTTACCTCCTGTTTGAAGGTGATATACTTAAATCAGGTACAGCTCATGATCTGGCTGAAGATGAACAGGTTCGTAAAGTATACCTCGGAAAGAACTTTGAATTGCGTTAATGTTTTGATTTTGTTAATCCGGATTGCCCGTATTTTCACAACGTTTTATAAATCCCCATCTTAATCACATTAAAAACAATCCCATGGGAAGAAAAAGACAACCGAAAATCTACATTGTGGAAGACGATGCACCGATAAACCATCTTTTGTGCCAGTTTTTGGAATTGCACAATTTTAAAAATGTGAAAGGCTTTTTCACAGGCGAAGAAATGTTGAATGTTCTTGATCGTAATGAGGAAACAATTATTATACAGGATTTTGATCTGCCGGGAATGAACGGTCTTGAAGTACTTGAAAAAGTTATTCCCCTGTATCACAATGTAGAATTTATCTTTTTATCAGGACAAAGCAGTATTGAAATAGCAGTAGATGCAATAAAAGGTGGTGCATTTGACTATATTGTAAAAGATAAATTTGCAAAAGAAAATGTGCTCACCAAAATCAATAACCTTTTAAAGATTAAATCTTTATACCAACAAAAGAACAGATTTAAAAAAGCGTTTATCTGCCTGGC
>CAYORG010000046.1:0-22703 GCA_964406315.1 uncultured Bacteroidales bacterium
CCAGGATAAAACTCAATCGACTTTATCCGTCAATCGAAACTTGACATGACACTAGTTTATATATGTACTAAAATTATCAATAATATACGTATAGCTGCTATATTCTGTATATTTTGGTACAGATCTGGTTTTATTACATTCATCGTTATTATATATTCTCATGTGATAAGAAAAAGTTGGTATTACCTCTATCGCCCCTCTATACAAACCTATGACTTATATAAATTATTTCAAAGGATTATCCTTAAGCTGCCTTTCTATGGCGCAGACCTGCCTGCTGCAGGCAGGCTTGCGCCATTTTGTGAGCAATAAGATTTTGCGATAATCTTCCATTATTAATATAATTATTAACAATTGACCTCCATTTATTAACTCCATCAATTTCGTGTAAAAGTTTTGTTTTATTTGCATTTAGAAATAAAACCCAAATAAAAAACCAGTATGAGCGGATTTTTTGGCAGCGTATTAAAAGGCGATTGTGTAGCGGATGTCTTTTATGGCACCGATTACCATTCTCACCTTGGCACAAAAAGGGCAGGGATGTCTTTTTTTTCTGAAAAAGTCGGATTTCAGCGTGCAATACATAGTCTTGAGGATGGTTACTTCCGAAATAAATTTGAGAATGACATGAAAGGTTTTGTTGGGAACATTGGTATTGGTGTAATAAGTGATAACGAAGCGCAACCAATCCTTGTTACCTCTCATTTGGGACGCTTTGCAGTTGCTACGGTAGCAAAAATTGTGAATATCGATGAGTTGGAGGACCGGTATATGCAACAACATCGAACATTCTCCGAGACAAGTCAGGGTTCGGTAAATCCTACTGAACTTGTAGCCATGCTCATCGCTGAGTGTAAAGATTTTGTATCAGGGATTGAGAATGTCTATGAGAAAGTGAAAGGCTCCTGTTCTTTATTAATTTTGAATGAGAATAGTATTATTGCAGCCCGCGATAAATTGGGAAGAACACCCATTGTTATTGGGAAAAAGAATACAGGGTATGCAGCTTCTTTTGAAACCTGTGCATTTCCTAACCTGGGTTACAAAACAGAATACTTTGTTGGCCCGGGAGAAATTGTAAAACTGACGGCCGAAGGATACGAACAGTTGCGCAAACCGAATGAGAAGATGCAAATATGCGCTTTCTTATGGGTTTATTATGGTTATCCACCTTCATTTTACGAAGGAATAAATGTTGACGAATGCCGCTATCGATGTGGTGCTGCCTTAGCTAAAAATGACAAATCGGAAGTCGATTTTGCTGCAGGCATACCCGATTCAGGAGTTGGACATGCAATGGGATACAGCAATGAAAAGAATATTCCGTTAAAACGTCCCTATTCAAAATATACTCCCACATGGCCGCGCAGTTTTATGCCGCAAAGTCAGGAAATGCGTGATCTTGTTGCAAAAATGAAACTGCTTCCCAATACATCCATTATCAAAGATCAGCGAGGTGTATTTTTGGATGATTCAATTGTACGAGGAACGCAGCTGAAAGATAATGTACGCGACCTGTATGCATCAGGCATGAAGGAGGTACATATGCGTATTGCGTGTCCGCCACTTACTTATCCCTGTGAATTTCTGAATTTCAGCCGTTCCCGTTCGCACCTCGATCTGGCTACTCACACAGCAGTAAAGGAACTGGAAGGGAAAGAAAATGTGGATATGAAAGAATATTCGGATCGAAATAACGGGAAATACGGTGCCATGGTTGAACAAATTAGAAAGAACCTTGATTTAACAAGTCTGAAATATCAGAAACTGGATGATCTGGTAGATGCTATTGGTTTGCCAAAAGAAAAACTATGTACACACTGCTGGGATGGTTCCAGCTATTTCTAATCCTTATTTTATGAATTGAGATTGTCTTTCTGCAGTCAGGTAATACTTTTCTTCCAACGTAAAAAATCAGCAACGACAAAAGTACTTCCGCCAATATAGATCATATCACTGGTTTTTGCATTAGCTGCAGCTTCTCTATATGCATCTTCAACGTTATAGAATTCCTTAAATACAAATCCCTTACTTTTAAAACCGGCAGATAAAACTGAAATTTTCATTGCACGGGGAATATCAGGTTCACACAAATAATATTTTGCATTTACAGGAAGAATTTGTTGTATTTCTTCGATGTCTTTGTCGGAAACAAATCCCAACACCATATGCAAAGTTTTATGAGGTGTTGATTGGATCTGTAAAAGAATATTCTCAATTCCACTTTTGTTATGCGCAATATCGCAGATTGTCAGAGGATTGTAACCTGCTTCCTGCCATCTTCCCAACAAGCCGGTTGATTTTCTGACTTGTTCAAATCCTTTTCTGATTGATCCGAGTTTCACTCGAATGCCCTTCATATCCAAAACAGCAAGTACCATAAGAGCGGTTGGAATATTTCTTCTTTGATAGTGTCCCAGAAGATCAGTATCCAGGGAATGAAATGTCCAGTGGTAACAATTTGAAAAATTATACCTTACAGAATTCATCATATTTTTCATTCCGTATGCAATTGAAAAATACTGGTCAGCGAAATAGATTTTGCTATTCTTCTTCCCGGCAGTTTGAATAAAGATATCCCTGGTTTCTTCCTGTGTTTCTCCAATCACAACAGGAACACTGTGTTTCATTATACCTGCTTTTTCTTTTGCAATTTGCGCAACCGTGTTGCCCAGAAATGCCGTATGATCTTTACTGATGTTTGTGATCACTGATACTTCAGGAGTAATAATATTGGTTGTATCCAGGCGTCCGCCCAAACCCACTTCAACAATTGCAATATCGGACTTTTTGTAAGCAAAATATTCAAATGCCATAAAAACTGTCATTTCAAAAAATGAAGGTTTTGTTTGTTCAAAGAGCCGTTTGTTATTTTCTGTAAATTCAACCACAAATTGTTTTGAAACAGGCATTCCGTTAACTTTTATTCTCTCCCTGAAATCGAGCAGGTGAGGAGAAGTATAAAGACCTGTGGTATAGCCTTCAGCCTGTAAAACTGATGCCAGCATATGGCTTACTGAGCCCTTGCCATTTGTGCCAGCTATATGTATGGTTAAAAATTTCTTATGCGGATGATGAAAAGCTTTATCAAGAAAAAGTGCATTTTCAAGGTCTGCTTTATAAGCCGGACCTCCAATACGCTGGTACATGGGCAGCGAACGAAACAAATAATCAATGGTTGCCTGGTAGGTCATTGTTTGGAGGTATTCAGTTGCCTTTACTACCAGCTTTCATAATGAATTCTTTCCGGCTTGATCCGATCGGGTGTTTCTTTTATTTCAGCAGGATATCCGAGAGAGATCACGGCCAGAGGTATGATATTGTCAGGAAGCCGGAATATTGTTCGCAGCCCTTCCATTCTGTTTTTTCTCGGGTAAATACCTATCCAACAGGCTCCTAAACCGATCGCATGTGCAGCCAGCAGCATATTTTGTGCAGCTGCAGAGCAATCCAGGAGACCATATCCATCATCATGTTGAAGATTTTCATCAAAACATATCAGAATCGATTTTTTTGCTTCAGCAAGCATGATTGCGCTTTTATGAATCTCCATAATAGCATTACAGGTTTCTTTTTTCTCAAACACGATAAAATGCCATGGTTGCTTGTTAACTGCAGAAGGAGCATACATTCCGGCATGAATAATTTTATCAACTGTTTTGTTATCGATTTCTTTATCAGAATACCTTCGGATACTGCGTCTTGTAAAGATGGCTTGAAGTACATCCATAGTATATTATTTTTTGTGACAAATGCCTGCACAAAATTATAAGAATTAATTTCTAAATTTAATGACTTACATTAATGAAAGAATAATCTATGACAAAGAAAAAAAGTAAGATTTTTGTGTTGGATACAAATGTTCTTTTACATGATTATAAGTGCATCTTCAATTTCCAGGAAAATGATGTAATTATTCCTATAACCGTCCTTGAAGAACTTGATAAATTTAAAAAAGGCAATGATCTGATCAATTTTCATGCACGTGAATTTACCCGGGAACTGGATAGATTATCAGGTGATGGTTTGTTTAATGGGGGGATCCCGTTGGGTAAAGGCTTAGGCAAATTATCCATTGAAACAGGGAAAGTTTTTTCTGAAAAAATGAGAGCATCATTTCCTGAAGACACCCCCGATCATCGTATTTTGGCCATAGTCGAGTTTGTTTACCTGAATAAAAAGAACAGTGAAGTTGTTCTTATCACCAAGGATATTAATCTGCGTATGAAGGCCAAATCAATTGGTGTGATGGCAGGTGATTACGAGAGTGACAAAGTGCAGAATATCGATATGATTTACAAAAAGATCTATACTCTTGAAGATATAGATGATGATCAGATAGCTAAAATATACAATGAAGAGGAGGGCATTTTAATTGATGAAATAAAAATTTCACCACCGCCAAAACCCAATCAGTATTTTATTTTAAAAGGAAATCGATCCAGTGCTTTGGTACATTATAATTCAAACGACAAAGTATTTGAGAGAGTATTAAAACAGAAAGTATATGGCATTGAGCCACGAAATGCAGAACAAACATTTGCTTTTGATGCACTTCTCAGAGATGAGGTACAACTCATATCAATAACAGGGAAAGCCGGCACCGGCAAGACGCTTCTTGCCCTGGCTGCGGCCATTCAGCAACGACAAAAATACACGCAGATATTTCTGGCAAGACCAATAGTACCTCTTTCAAACAGGGATATTGGCTTTCTTCCCGGCGATGCGAAAGAGAAGATCGGACCATATATGCAACCTCTGTTTGATAACCTGGATGTGATAAAGAACAAATTCAGCCCTACCAGCAAGGACTATCAGAAAATTGAGGAAATGCAGAATTCTGAAAAATTAATTATAACTCCATTGGCTTATATCCGTGGAAGAAGTCTTTCCAGAGCCTATTTTATTGTTGACGAAGCACAAAATCTTACACCTCATGAGATAAAGACAATAATTACCCGTGCCGGAGAAGACACAAAAATGGTTTTTACCGGAGATATTGAACAAATTGACACACCTTATTTGGATATGAAATCAAATGGGTTATCTTATTTAACTGATAAAATGATAGGTCAGGAGGTATTCTCTCACATTAATCTTGTGAAAGGGGAGAGGAGTTTTCTGGCAGAACTGGCGAGTAATCTTTTATAATCTTTCAACGAATTATGGCATCAAAAAAAACACTTTACATTGTTCGACACGGTAAATCAGCATGGGATTATGAGAATATTTCCGATATTGACAGGCCACTGAAATTAAGAGGTATCAGAAATGTTTATGAAATGGCCCGCAGATTAAAAATTGATTGTAAAGTACCTGAGGTATTCATTTCAAGTCCGGCAAACAGGGCATTTCATACAGCCTCAATCTTTATCAACGTATATGAGCTATCCTATAGTAAACTGCAAGTTGATAAACGATTGTACGGTGGCGGAATAGATGAGATTTTCAATTTAATTCATTCTCAACCTTCATCTGTGTCAAAACTGATGATATTCGGGCATAATCCTGATTTTTCAGAATTGACCCGGACATTTGCAAAAAAGCCATTTATTGAGCTTCCAACCTGTGGAATTGCTATATTTGACTTTCAATGTTCTGATTGGAAACAAATAGGAAAATCAAATATGAAAAATGAGTATTATGATTTTCCTAAGAAAGAATCCTGACTTCAGACGAACAAAGTGATCATTGTATATGGGGAAAAAGCGCCAAAAAATAATCAACCGCGAATTAAGCTGGCTTTCTTTCAACGAAAGGGTATTGCAGGAAGCAGAGGATAAGAAACACGTACCTTTAATAGAAAGAATTCATTTTCTCGGAATATTCTCCAACAATCTTGATGAGTTTTTTAAAGTTCGTGTTGCCACAATAAAAAGAATGATAGACATTCAGGAAGGGAAACAGCGTGTTGAAGGAGAAAAGCCTATTCGGCTTATGAATAAAATTCAGAAAAAAGTATTAAAACTTCAGAACAGATTCGAGACTGCATTTCACAATATACTCGGCGAATTAGAGAAGCATAATATTTTTATTATTAATGAAAAAGAATTAAATCCAAAGCAGGAAATTTTTGTCAGGAAATATTTCAAGGAAAAAATAATGCCTGAATTATCGCCTATTATGCTGCATAATATAGCGGAGTTTCCTTACCTGAAAGACAAATCGATTTATCTGGCCATAAAGCTTAATAATGGACAAAAAAAGGATTCTGAGTATGCGTTGATTGAAATACCGACCGATTCACTTCCACGCTTTATTGAACTTTCCTCGGAATTGGACAGAAAATTTATCATCTTACTGGAAGATATTATACGATTTGCTCTTGAGGATGTTTTTGCCATTTTTGAATTTGATACCTGTGAAGGGTGGACAATTAAGCTGACCCGGGATGCGGAACTGGATATGGACAATGATGTATCCCAAAGCTTTCTTGAACAGATCTCCAAAGGAGTTATGGGAAGAAAAACCGGGCAGCCTGTCCGTTTTGTATTTGACAATAGTATAGCAAAAGATCTGCTTGATTTTATCATCAAAAAGATAAAACTGGATGAAGCCAATAATCTAATACCCGGGGGAAGATATCACAATTTCAAAGATTTTATGAATTTTCCCGATATAGGTCCAAAAGAACTAACTTATGAAAGGACAAGACCCTTATGGCATAAACTGGTAGAATATAATAAAAGTATTCTGGCAATTATGAATCAGAAAGATTTCATGCTGCACGTTCCCTACCAGGATTTTAATGTTTTCATTGGATTGCTCCAGGAAGCATCCATTGATCCGAAAGTACGTGAAATATCGCTAACTATCTACAGGGTTGCTGACAATTCAAAAGTGGTAAATGCCTTAATGAATGCATGCAGGAATGGGAAACAGGTGAATGTTGTAATTGAATTGCAGGCACGATTTGATGAAGAAGCGAATATCTACTGGTCAAGAAAACTGGAAGAAGTCGGGGCAAATATCTTTTTTGGGATTCCACGACTGAAAGTACATGCCAAATTGTTAAATATTACGCGTATTGAAAATCGTCATTTGGTAAATTATTCCTGCGTAAGTACAGGAAATTTTCATGAAGGAACAGCAAATGTTTATTCTGATCTGACATTATTCACAGCTGATCCAAGAATAACAAGGGAAGTTAAAAAGGTATTTGATTTTTTTGCAAATACTTACCGAAACCAGTCTTATCGACATCTTATAGTGTCTCCTTTATACATGAGAAAGAAATTTTATCGGTTGATTGATAATGAGATACAAAATGCGCAGAAAGGCAATAAATCTAAAATAATATTGAAGATCAATAATCTTGTCGATAAGGAGTTTATTTACAAATTGTATCAGGCAAATAACGCAGGAGTTGATATCGTACTTATTATTAGAGGAATTTGTTCATTAATACCCGGTATTCCTGGAATGAGTGAACATATAAAGGCAATTAGTATAGTTGATAAGTTTCTTGAACATTCAAGAATTACGATTTTTCACAACAATGGGAATAAACTGTATTATATTTCTTCGGCTGACTGGATGGGGAGAAATCTGGATAGAAGAATTGAGGTAGCCTGCCCGTTATACGATAAAGAGATTCAAAAAGAAATTGAGGATATGATAAAAATTCAAATGCGTGATAATGTGAAAGCCAGAATTATTAATGAGGAACAGGATAATATTTATGTAACTTCCGAAGATCCTCAGGAGATTCGCTCACAGTTTCAGCTGTATGAATATTATAAGCGTAAGTTATTTAAAAATTAATTTGCCGGATCTGTACTTTTCATCAACCTCTCCTTTTCTATATTCGATTTTTTTATCCTAATTATCAACTTATCTTTACGACCAAAAAAATAAATTTTATGAATTTTGAATTATTATGCCGGGATGTCAAAGTTTTGGTGGAAGAGGTTGCTGGTTTTATTAAGAATGAGAGAGAAAAAAATTCATCAAATAGATTTATGGTTAAAGGGAAACATGATTTTGTTACAGCGACAGATAAGAGTGCAGAACTCAGATTGGTGAAAGGATTGCAGAATATTCTGCCGGAATCCGGATTTATTGCGGAAGAAGGAACAGGATCTAAAGCCAACAAAACATACAATTGGATCATTGATCCGATTGACGGTACTACCAATTTCATTCATGGTTCTCCACCCTATGCGATCAGTGTTGCGCTTATTGAAAATGAAGAGATTGTGATTGGAATTGTTTATGAAGTAGTAAGTTCCGAGTGTTTTTATAGTTATAAAAATGCTTTGGCATATTTAAATGGCAATCCTATTTCTGTTTCACAAACCTCTAAAGTCTCCGATTCATTAATAGCAACAGGTTTTCCATATACAAGTTATGAACGTATGGCACCTTTTATGAAAAGCCTGGAGTACTTCTTTACCCAAACACACGGGGTTCGCAGACTGGGTTCTGCAGCAACGGACCTGGCATATGTTGCCTGTGGAAGATACGATGCTTTTTATGAATACAATTTAAGTGCCTGGGATGTTGCAGCCGGAGCATTTCTGGTACAGCAAGCAGGTGGGAAAGTGGGGGACTTTCATGGTGGCAAAAATTATATTTTCGGCAAAGAGATTGTAGCTTCAAATGGTGTACTGTTTGATGAATTTCAAAAAAAAGTTGAACAACTAATGAATTCATAGAACAATGGGTAAAGTACTTACATTTAAGGATAAATTATTGTTATTCCCTCTTTGGGTATTAACACTTTTTCCATTGCAAGTTCTTTTTATTATTTCAGATTTTTTATTCTTTATATTGTTTTATGTTATAAGATATAGAAAAAGTGTTGTCCTGGAGAACCTAAAGAATTCTTTTCCAGGTAAAGATCAAAGAGAATTGTTACAAATCGCTATCAGGTTTTATCGTTATTTGTGCGATTATTTTATTGAAAGCATTTATCTTATTAATATGAGCGGAGATGAATGTAACCGAAGGTATTACTATAAAAATAAGGAGCTTGTAAATCATCTTTTCTCACAGGGTAAAAGTCTTATTTTTGCAACCAGCCATTACGGAAACTGGGATTGGGCTGCTAATATGAGCATCAATTTTCCGCACAAAATATACGGCATGTATAAGCCATTATCGAGCAAAGTATTTAACAGATTATTTATTGATCTAAGGGCCAAATTCGGAGCCATTAGTACACCGATACTACAAACTTTCAGGGTTGTAACTGAATCAATTAAAAATAATGAATTGTTTGTTTTGTATCTTGTTGCTGATCAGAGACCATTAAAGAAAGATCTGGATTACTGGACTACTTTTCTGAATCAGGAAACTCCAATGTTAACAGGAATGGAAAAACTTGCTCAAAGATTTGATCTGGCCGTGGTTTTTTTTAATATGAAAAGAGTAAAAAGAGGTTTTTATGAAATAAAACTTGAATTGATTACAGATGATGCAAAAAATAATAAGCCCTATGAAATTACCGAAAAATATGTGAGAATGGTTGAACAATTGATACATTATCAACCGGAGTGTTATCTTTGGTCACACAGGAGATGGAAGTATGACCCAAAAATATTTAATCCAAAGTCCGTTACCAAATGAATATTCTAATCGCTGTTGTAATTCTGAATTGGAACGGAAAAAAATTTTTGGAGACTTTTCTTCAATCAATATTAGAATATTCCATTGATGGAAGAAGCAAAATTTACATTGTCGATAATCATTCAACCGATGACTCATTGGAATATGTTCGTTTGAACTTTCCGGATGTGGGAATCATTGAATTTGATGTTAATCACGGATTTGCAAAAGGGTATGCTCTTTCTCTCCCCAGGATAAATGCAAAATATTATATGCTTTTGAATTCGGACGTGGAAGTTACCAAAAACTGGCTGAATCCTTTGGTTGATCTTCTTGAGAAGGATCCTTCAATTGCAGCTGCAATGCCAAAAATCAAATCGTTTACCAGGAAGGATCATTTTGAATATGCAGGAGCAGGAGGAGGCTTTATTGACAAGTTCGGCTACCCGTTTTGCCAGGGTAGAATTTTAACTGAAATTGAAAAAGATACGGGACAATATGATCAATGTCGTGAAATATTTTGGGCTTCCGGTGCATGCATGTTTTTACGGTCTGAAGTGTACCTGAAAGCCGGAGGCCTGGATGGCGACTTCTTTGCTCATATGGAAGAGATTGATTTGTGCTGGCGAATCAAAAGATTAGGATATAAAATTTACTATTGTCCTGAATCACAGGTTTATCATGTTGGAGGAGGAACACTTCCCAATGATAATCCCAGGAAATTGTATTACAATTACAGGAACAGTCTGTACTTATTGATTAAAAATTTAACGGGAGTGCAATTGTTAACCATAATGATACCAAGGTTTTTCCTGGATTGCATTTCATGTTCACTCTATTTAATTCAGGGAAAATTCTCTTTTTTTATGTCTGTTATCCGGGCTCATATCAGGTTTTATTTCAGATTGCCGCATTTGATTTCAAAACGAAAGGCATTTAACAGAATTATAGCTACAAATAAGGTCGACCAGATCTATAATAAGAGTATTGTTTTTAGTTTTTTTATAAGGAAAAAAAAGTATTTTACTGATCTGGATTTTTAATATTGCCGTTCACTTTGTGATTGCCATGAATAGTCACATTCAGCAATAATGATTGACTGACATCCACAACATTTTCAAGAACATGCAGTGAGAATTCAACTTTTCCCTCTATTCGGTTTTTTCTGAATATTTTCCAGAAAAAATCATTTCTGTTGTAAAACTTACCGGAATACAATGCATCTCCTTCCATTTGTACCTGACCTTCCCCTAAATACAAAGTGGAATGAATACCAAAATCCTTGTACTGGATATATAGCTCTGATATGCTTCCATTACGGATATCATAATCATATACGTTCCTTAATCGGTCATAAGACATAGTATAACCTGCACTGAATGATAATGAATCCAGGAATACAGGTTTTGGATGAAATACTCCGGCTCTGACATACAATCCACCGTTATCTCTTATATGATCATCAGAATCAGGTTCTTTCGAAAGGGCATAATGAGTCATAATAAGATCCTGCCTGTAGAACAAAAAGGAAGATTTTAACATGCCACTTGCACCAATAACAAATACTTCACGATTTGTTTCTGTTTGTCGTGATGTCCAATCCAGCCAAACATTGTGAAATCCCCATTGCTTTCTCAACTCGATAAAGATACCTTCGCAATTTGGTCTGTAATAAAAAATTGTATCCGATTGCAAAACATTTGGCATATCAATCAGGTTTCTTCTGTGAAAAGACCCCAGGAGAAACAAAGCGGGGTTTTTATGAAACCGGAAATAGATCAATGGAACTAAACTGCTCTTATCGATTTCACTGCCAAATTCATACAGAAGATCCAAACCAACGGAAAAACTATAGAACTCATGAACTGCCAGACCTGCCGAACCATATGTTCTTACCCCGAACATTGTTTGGGGTATTGAATAATCATTATAGTATTCTCTGTTGTCAAAAAAACCATTAAAACCTGCGTCCCAGATAAACGTTTGTGCCTTAGACTGAGAATTTGAACAAAATATCCCTAACACAATTATGATATGAACACAAGCTTTTTTAACTTTCATCCCGAATAAATTTGTGCATAAAAATCAAGGAACACTAAATATATTGTTTTTGATTTAATTATGGATGCTTTATTCATTCTTTGTTCTGAATGGACGGAATAGTATTTATGGTTCAATGAATGGGCATTACCGGATTTATTATCGAAACTTAAAAGGAGATGAAACAAATCCAAGTGGCAAATAAGCAATTCGTTTTATATCAATCAATGAAATCTGCTTTACTTAGGGTTACTTTTAGCTTCATTTATGTATTAATAGAAACCAAATACTAGTTCATACATCAATTGGAGAAGTAAATTATTTCATTTTCAATTGATTAGAATATTTACCATAGATGACCATAAGTAAAAACTACAAATGGGAAAATGAACATTTCCTTGTGGCCGATGATGACTATTATAGCTATTTACTAGTTGAAAAAGTACTCAGAAGAACTGGGGCGAGAGTAGATTATGCTTCTAATGGTGCTGATGCGCTGAATGAAATAGTGTCTAATTCCACATTTACGGTTGTTATTCTTGATATATTAATGCCAAAACTATCTGGTTTTGAAGTCATAGAGGCTGCGAAGAAAATAAGGCCGGAGATTATCTTCATTGCTTACACGGCAGATATTTTAAGCTTGCATAAGATTAAATGCACAAATATGGGATTTCATGCCTGCGTTGCAAAACCAGCCTTGCCTTCAAGATTATTAAACACTCTTGAGGAGGTATTTGTCTTAAGAGAACAGTTATTGTAATCTTTGTGGATTTTCAAATACTTCGGTTATTCTTTCCAATTGATTTGCCCTGGATCCCTTAACCAATATGGTATAATCATTAAGCTTATGCGGATTGAGGAATCTTGTAAGATCATTGTAGGAGGATAAGTAAGTGAAGGAGGGATCCATGGAACTGAAAAATTCCTCACCAACGAGTATGCATCTATTTAATTTCAGGGTTTTCACAAGTTTCACAAGGTTTTCATGTTCTTGTTTAGAATGAGTGCCCAATTCTTTCATGCTTCCTAACACAACAAGTTTTTTCTTTGCTTTCAGTTTTGAAAAACTCTGCAATGCTTGTTTCATACTTGTTGGATTGGCATTATAACAATCGAGAATAAGATGTATTGATCCGAAATGTAAAATCTCGGAACGGTTATGCAATGGGACATATTCTTCAATTCCTTTATTTATTTCCGAAAATGGGATACCCAGATCAGCTCCGATGCATGCAGCGGCCAGTATGTTTTCCAGATTATAATCTCCATAAAGTTGAGATTCCAGTGTATAATCATACTGATTGAAATAAGTGATCTTAATATTTAACCTGGGATAGGATTCATTCAATTCCCCTGAGCAGATGCCATTTGAAACATTATACAACACTTTGTTTTTGTATGATTTCAAGAGTTTGCTCAAAATTTTGTCAGCACCATTTAAATAGATCTTACCCGATTTGGCAAGTAAGTAATTGTATAACTCACTTTTTGCTTTAATAACACCCTCAAAACTCCCAAAACCTTCAAGATGTGCCAAACCTATATTGGTAATTAGTCCACTGTCAGGAGAGGCTATTTCACAGAGGTCTTTTATTTCTCCAGGGTGATTAGCTCCTATTTCAATTACTGCATATTGAGTATTTGAAGGAATTGATAAAAGGGTCATTGGAACTCCTATATGATTATTCAGGTTTCCTTCTGTAGCCTTGCAAGAGTATTTTTTAGCAATTATATTTTTAATTAACTCTTTTGTTGTGGTTTTTCCATTTGTACCGGTCAGAACTATTACCTTAAAGTTCGATTTTTTTCTGTGGTAGGCAGCTAATTTCTGTAAAAAGTCAAGGGTATTTTCTACACGATAAAAATTTCTTTTCCCGGCTAATGCAGGATCCTCTGTCACAGCAACAGAAGCGCCGGAGTCCAGGGCCTTCCGGGCATATTCATTCCCGTTAAAGTTTTTCCCCGATAATGCAACAAAGATTTGTCCCTTTTTTATTATCCGGGTATCTGTGCAGACATTGCCTGGTTTATAGTATTTATTATAAAACTGAATTAATTCCTCCATTGATTCTCAATGAAAAAGGCTGCCAAAAGGCAGCCTTTAAAGATAATGCTTTATTTGTATTAATTTCCTCCCGGACTTCCAACTCTGACCATAGCACACCTGAATCCTAAATCGTCACGTGAGGAACTTTCATCGAGGTATCTGCGGGCTCCTGGCGTCATCCAGTAAGCACGATCGCGCCATGAACCACCTTTGTAGACTCTTGTGTGATCTGAAATCAGAGAACTTTCATCTCCCACTTCTCTTGAATACATCCTTCCTGAACCACGTTCCTGATCACGAACTCCTGAATTCCAGTCACCTCCTTCCACAATACTTGATTCATAATCGCCATCGCGATAATTTCTATAATCAGCTTTTTTATAATTCCATCTGTTAATTGCTTCATCAACACTGATTTCAACGTAGCGTAATCTACCCAGACTGTCTTTTTCGGCGATATTGCCTTCTTCATCAGTTGCCAGTTTTTTAAATACGTTACCTCTGAATGGATTAAACTCATCAACATCTTCAAATGAAAGCGGGCGATAAATATCCTGTACCCACTCATTAACATTACCAGCCATACAATACAGGCCATAATCATTAGGCCAGTATGAATCTACTGGTGCAGGCACAGTTGCATTGTCATTTAAGTCACCGGCAAGACCCATTAAGTCACCACGTCCTCTGATAAAGTTGGCACGCATCTGCCCTCTGTTCTTTTTACTGTCCATTCTTACATTATGTCCGTCCCAGGGGTAAATTCTCCGTTCATAAACACGTTCTTCAAACGTATTTCCGATTAAAGCCAAAGCGGCATATTCCCATTCGGCCTCAGTAGGAAGTCTGTAACGAGGGAGAAGGATACCATCTTCAAGTTTTACTCGTCTTGTATCTTTATTGGGATCCAGGTCGGGAAGATTTTCCCTGACGAGACCTTCGTACTGACCGGCCAAATATGCTTCCGTATTGAAGTTCTCTTCATTTACCTGATTAGGGTCAGGATTAAGAATACCTTCACGAATTAATATTCCTTCGTTTACCCTGTCAGTTCTCCAGGAGCAATAGTCGGTTGCCTGCAACCAGTTTACTCCAACAATAGGATATTCGTTATAGGACGGATGACGAAAGTAAAATTGAACATATGGTTCATTGTAAGCCATTGGTCTTCTCCATACCAGTGTATCAGGAACAGCATTTCTATATACTTCGGGATAATCAATAAAGACTCTGTGGATCCAATGCATATATTCACGGTAATCGACATTTCTGATTTCAGTTTCATCCATATAAAATGAACTGACAGTTACACGTCTTGGAATATTATTCCAATCGTATAGCACATCCTGTTCCACACGTCCCATCGTAAACGTTCCACCTTCAATTAATACGAGTCCCGGGCCGGTTTCTTGTTCATAGCCATACTTGACTTCAAATCCACCATTATCCGGATCGTTATATCTCCAGCCTGTTGTAGATGAAGAAGATTTTCCACCACCACCACAGGATGATAGAATAAAGGCTAAGATCACTAATTGTGCAATTACAGACAGCTTAAATTTCATGATCAAACGGTTTTATTAATTATTTTACTTTACTCTAATATACAATTTCCAACAATAATAAACTAAATCTTGGGGCATTTTATTGCCCCTTTCTTGTTACTTTTCCTGTTATACTCCAATTTGTACAAAAAAGTTACTTCATGAGCAGCTAATTTTGTAAATCTTGAATTCGCTCCTGACAAATTTATATCATACGTATAAAAAAATGACCAATTTTTATAACTAGTTCCTAACAATACTATTAGTGCATCTACCTGGAAGCGAAGATTCTGTCTTAGATATATTCCGGCAAAAATGATCTCATATTTAATTCTTCCTCCATAAATAAACTCATTAAAATTGTTTTGCAATGATAATACAGCAAGAGGCTCAACGAACAATTCTTTTTGATTGTAGGATGAATTAAGACTGTAACTCCCGGTATATGAAAAATTGTATTTTCTGGTTAAATTCAGATGGGAAACAGCTGCAACATTTGCAATGTGAGATATTGATGCTGCCAGCCAGGTTTGCTCATTCACCCCAAATTCAATTCCGGCAGAGAAATCAAAAAATTTAAAATTTTCATTGGCCGGAATATTCGATGAACTCATATTTTCATATTCCAGTTGTGATAAATTTGCCTGATAAATGTTATAGCCGCCATTTATACCGGCTGCAAAATCAATTTGCTTTCCGATTTTTGTTTTATAACCATAGATTAATGAGATCGTTGTCAGGTTTATTATTCCTTTGCCCTGGTTATCATTTGAGAAATGAAGGCCGACAGTACTTTTCAATTTTTCGGAGGAATAGAACATTCCTCCGTCATATGTTATAAAATCGCTTGTTCCCGGCCATTGATTACGATAAGTTAGAGCAAAGGATAATTTTTCTGTATGGGTTATTAAAGAAGGATTAAGTTTGTATAAATTCTCGTGCAGGTTTGAATAGTGTATATCCTGACAATAGCTTGCAAAATCCGCTGTATAGAAAGCGAAAAACAAAGTAACGATTATTTTTGTTATCCGTATGACCATTTGTAAATATGGAACGGTATTTGTTTTGTTTAATTATCTATATTCGAAGCAATAATAGGGAAAACAAGTCGTTTTTACATATTGAGAATTATATTAATGTACCGGGGGAGTTGATATGAAAGCAATTTCACAAAGGATCCTGATAGTTTTTTGTTGTATATTTTTGTTAGAAAATTTTGTTTTTTCCCAGGAAGGAATATATCGGTTAAAATGGCTTGAAAATGGAGTACGTACTTTTCAGTATAATAATCAAATCATAAAGTTTGAATATTTAAGATTTGAAGGGGCATCTTTTGAAGGAGATGATATTATTCCTCTTTATTCCAAAACCTTCTTGCTGAAAAACTATATCAACGAACAATTTAAAGTAACAAATGAAAAATATGAGCCGGTTCCTGATAGCCTTTTAACCAACATTCAAATTCATTCAGAATTGACTCCTCTCCTTCCACAAATAAATTTTTACAATGCAGGAAATACTATTTATATGGACCTTGTTTTGTCTTCACTCAGACACAATCCGGATAACGGGGTCTTAGAGAGACTCATTCAATTTGAGATTGAGAAAATCCCGTATATGTCCCATGATGATGAAAAAGGGTATTTTGCATCAAAAGCGGCAGACAATTCCATTTTGGCAACGGGTGGCTGGTACAAAATAGCAGTAGATAATACAGGAATTTACAAATTGACTTATAGTGATTTGGAGAGTCTGGAACTTTCAAATCCTGCAAATGTCAGGATATTTGGTAATGGAGGCAGACAGTTGGGTTATTTTAATAATGAATCCAGACCTGAAGATCTTGTTGAGTGTCCGATATATATGAACAAAGGATCCGATGGTGTTTTTAACAGCGGGGATTATATCTTGTTTTATGCAGAAGGGGCGACTGTATGGAATTACGATCCGGTAGACGATTTTTTCATGCAAAAAATACATGATTATTCTAATCACATTTTTTATTTTATAACAACAGATCATGGGGCAGGCAATAAAATTGAGACTGTTAATAATAGCAGTTTAACCGAAACGCATGTTGTGAATTCTTATACCGATGTTTCATTTTACGAAAAGAATCAGAGAAATTTAATACGATCTGGCAGGACATGGTATACTGAACCAATTTATTACGAACCGGTTGATACAGTATTTCAATTTACGAATGCAGCTTTACCTTTTCAGGCAAGAGTTAAAGCTAAGGTTGCCGGTCGGTCTGCATATACAAGAACTGCATCTCTCCTGATAAATGACGAAATTGTGGAAACGCAAAGTTTTCCGATCGTTGATTTATATTACGGGTGGAGGACTTACGCTCATGACAGATATTTCGATTGTACTTTTAATTCAACAAATAACCAGATAAAGGCCGGTATTCAATACCAAAAGATTGATTTATCGGATGAGGCATATCTGGATTATATAACCATTAATGCCAGATGCCTGCTTAATGCAGATAAAACACCGTTTTTCTTCAGGGATAATGCATCTGTCGGGGAAAATAACATAGCAAGGTTTGTTGTAAACCAGGTGAATGATAATACACGTATTTGGGATGTCACAAATATTAATAATGTATTTGCCATTAATGTCCAGACTTCAGGTACTTCCCTGGAGTTCAAAGCGAGAGTTGATTCGCTCAGGGAATATGCCGTTGTAGATCTTTCATACGATTATCCCAGACCTATTACTAATGAGTCAGTTGAAGGAATTGGCATGATCGAAAATCAAAACATTCGCAGTTTGGATGCTTTTAATTATATCATTGTAGCAAAAGAAGAATTTTTTGATCAGGCTGAGAGGTTAGCAGATTACCACCGTGAAAACAGCGAGTTAAGTGTTTTGGTAATCAATCCCCAAAAAATATATAATGAATTTTCTTCAGGAACACCGGACGTGACTGCCCTCAGAGATTTTTTCAGACATCAATACCAGTTAGGAGGAGATGAGGGACTTAAATATGTGTTATTGTTTGGTGACGGATCCTACAACAACCACATGAATGTATCGGAAAATACAAATTATATACTAACCTATCAGTCAGAAAATTCTTTGGTTCCTACTGCATCGTATATTACAGATGATTTTTTCGGTTTGCTTGATGAAAATGAAGGCGGGGCAGAAGGTAAACTTGATATTAGTATTGGTAGATTGCCTGTAAAACTGATCGGGGGCGATGATATTGAGGCGGAAGAAGTAGTCAATAAAATACTGCACTACAATGCATCGGAAATGTCGGAATGGCGCAGGTTACTTTGTTTCATGGGTGATGACCAGGCTGACGGAGGATCTACTTATGATGGCATAGTTCATATGCGGCAGGCGGACTCATTGGCTACATTGGTGCAAAAAAAAGTTCCCGGATTTGAAACCAAAAAAATATTGCTTGATGCCTACCTCCAGGTTACTTCAGCAACAGGGCCTACATACCCTGAAGCCAAAAAAGAATTAATGAATGCATTTAATAAGGGGGTCCTGATTTTTTGTTATAATGGCCATGGTGGTGAAAATGGGATAACGGGCGAGAAAGTTTTACTTGCATCCGACATTGCATCCATGAAAAACATTGACCATCTGCCTCTTTTTATTACAGCAACCTGTGAGTTTAGCAGATTTGATGATGTAACCATGGAGAATGATGAAATCCTGCCAAAAACAACCGCAGGTGAAACCTTGATCTTAAACCCGGATGGAGGAGGAGTGGCTTCTTTAACAACAACCCGTGTGGTTAGTGGAAACCAAAACTATAACCTGGCTTATAAAGTCCTGGAAACACTTTTTATTTCCAATGATGAAGGACAGCCATATAGGATAGGGGATGTTGTTAGAATTGCCAAAAATAAACTTTATGATAATAACAAATTAAACTTCACACTTCTTGGTGATCCGGCGATGTTGTTAAAATATCCGAGATACAGAATTATTACGGATAGCATAAATCATCTTTCACTGGAATCATCAGAAGCAGATACTTTGAAAGCCTTTGGCAAAATGACGGTTTCCGGTTTTGTGGCGGGGAATGACAGTGCAATAATCAATGATTTTAATGGGATTGTATATCCGCATGTTTATGATAAAATCGTTGAATATACCACCATCGGGAATGATGGAATTTCACCCTATACCTATCGCGATCAAAAGAACTTAATATACAAAGGTAAAGCTACTGTAAACGAAGGGAGATTTACCTTTAGTTTTGTTGTTCCGAAAGACATCTCATACAATATTGGAAAAGGTAAAATAAGTTATTATGCTGAGAATGGAACAATTGATGCAAAGGGTGAAACAAGGGATGTATTTATCGGAGGTACTGATATCACAGTTGAAGTCGATTACGATGGGCCTGAAATTGAACTATTTATGAATGATGAACGTTTTGAAGATGGGGGTATGACGAATAGAAATCCTTATTTGTATGCCAAATTGTATGATGAAAATGGAATCAATACAACAGGAGTGGGAATAGGGCATGATATTACTGCCATTCTTGACTGGGAAGATTATAATACCTTTGTTTTAAATGAGTACTATGAAGCAGATACTGATAATTTTCAATCCGGTACTGTTAAGTACCAGCTTTCAGACCTGGAGGAAGGTGAGCACTACCTGTTCATGAAGGTTTGGGATGTGTTCAATAACTCTTCTGATGCAGATATTCATTTCGTTGTTGAAATATCAGATGGTTTGGTGGTTGAAGAAGTGCTAAATTATCCAAATCCGGCAGTTGATTTTACCTATTTTGAATACACGCATAATTTTCCCGGGGAAGAACATCAGGTTACTCTTCAAATATTTGATATTTCAGGCAGGCTTGTAACTTCAATCTCCAGAACAATGTATGAATCCGGCTTTGTTTCAACACCATTGAGATGGGATTGCAACTCAGGATCAGGTTTACGAGCCGGAGTTTATCCATACAGGTTAAGTGTAACTACCTCAGGAGGGACTTCATACATTAACCAGAAACTTATAATATTAAGGTAATTACATCGTTTTATAATTAATTTTTATATTTGCGGACATTTAAATTTCAAAGAATGATAAAGAAAGTTTTTGTTATAGTTTTTGTTTTCATGAGTATTTATATTACCAGTGCACAGGATGATGATGTGTTGGGAAGACAGGCAGACCTGAATGCCATAGTTACCACTATTCCGTTTTTGACAATTGCCCCCGATTCACGTGCCGGAGCAATGGGTGACGCCGGTGTGGCCACTTCTCCGGATCTGAGTTCTCAGCACTGGAATGCAGCAAAATATATGTTTATGAAAGAAAAAAAAGGAATAGGGCTCTCTTATTGTCCATGGCTCAAAGGAATAGGCGTTACCGATCTAAACCTGTTATACCTTTCCGGCTATTACAAATTTGATAACAGGCAAGCAATCAGTGCAGGACTTAAGTATTTTAATTTGGGTACTATTGACTATACGACATATGGTGGAGAATCTGCAGGAACCGGAAGGCCAAGCGAATTCGCTTTCGACGTGGGATATTCCAGACTATTCTCCGATTATTTTAGCATGGCACTGGTATTCAGATTTATATATTCGGATATTGCAGGAGGTAGTGGGACATTTAATAGCATTGTATATAATCCTGGCATCTCAGTAGCGGCTGACTATGGCATTTATTACCAGCGTCCTTTTCAGATAAGCAAAAAAGATGCGGAGTGGGCGTTTGGCCTGAATATTTCAAATATTGGTACAAAGATGTCGTATTCAGAAGGTGATAAAAAAGAATTTATTCCTACAAACCTCAGATTGGGCGGACGTATGTCAATAGATCTTGATGAATACAATTCATTGGGTGTCACACTTGATTTAAATAAACTTCTTGTCCCTACGCCACCTGTGAGAGATCATGACGCAGATTCGATAATCCTTTTCGGAAAAGATGATGATGTCGGAACAATAAAAGGTATGATACAATCATTTTATGATGCTCCGGATGGATTTCAGGAGGAAATGCAGGAAATTATGTTCTCGGCAGGAATTGAATATTGGTACAGGAAACAATTCGCTATTCGTGCCGGGTATTTCCACGAGCACCAAAAGAAGGGGAATCGAAAATATATTACAGCCGGAGTTGGTTTAAAATACAATATTTTCTCTATCGACTTCTCCTATCTTATTCCTACTGTCGGCGGAAGAAACAGTCCTCTTGCAAATACCATGCGTTTTACTTTAGGCTTTACTTTTGAATAAAGAATATGGAAAACTTCCGCATTGGTTTTGGATATGATGTACATCAATTAAAGACTGGTCGGAAACTAATAATCGGAGGAATACATATACCATTTGAGAAAGGGCCTGTTGCTCATTCTGACGGTGACGTGTTAATCCATTCCATTTGTGATGCTTTGCTCGGAGCTTTGAGTCTTGGTGATATTGGGCTTCATTTTCCTGATAATTCAGATGAATTCAGGGATATTGACAGTAAGATATTGTTGGAAAGAGTAGTGCAGATGATTGATAAAAAAGGATTTAAAGTAGTGAATATGGATTCAACCGTTTTACTTCAGAAACCCAAACTGAAAAATTATATTTCTGAGATGAAAATAGTTTTATCGGCTATTCTGTCGATCAGTACTGATGTGTTAAGTATTAAAGCCACAACAACAGAACATCTTGGGTTTGTTGGCAGGGGAGAAGGAATTGCTGCGCAGGCAGTAGTCCTTTTGTCTGGGAAATAGTATACTGCAGAGTTTTCAAAAATAAACCTCCAGCGTGTTTTTCTTTCGTTAAATTAGTCTTTATTAGTTTCCTGAGCGCTTGTTTTTTCATAAATTTACTGTAAAAGACACGTACGCGAAATCAAATTCGAGCATGTCGGGATACTTGTAATCATTTTTCCGGTTTTTTACATTACGTACTATTTTTTACTGAAAAATGATTTGTTGTACAAGTGTTAAGAAATCATAACTATGAATTCTAAAATATATTTCATTGTAAGGAATATTGCTAAAGGTTTGCTATGGTTGGCAATATTTGTCGGACTGTATTTATTATTTCAGAATTATCTGAGTGTGGATTATCTCAGATGGCTTAAACCGGTATATGAAAATGTCCCATTGGTTTTTATTATTTTTTTATTTTCGGAAATATTAATTGGTATTATTCCGCCTGAGATTTTTATTATATGGGCTCTCAGAAATGAAATCCTGTCCGAATTTTTACTAATCGTTGCTGTATTATCTGTAATATCTTATCTTTCAGGAATTTCAGGGTATGTTATTGGACATTATCTGAACAAATCATTGTTTTACAGGTTTCTGAAAAGACGTTTTCTGAAAAAACTTGATCAAAGGCTGCAGACATTTGGTGTTTACTTAATATTAATTGCTGCTTTAACACCTTTGCCTTTTTCCGGAGTAAGCATGCTGATTGGTTCTGTCAGATACCCCATGAAGAGATTTGTATTTCTGGCGCTTTCAAGGTTTCTGAGATTTGCGATCTATGCTTATGTTTTCTGGCAGGCAAAAG
>CAYORG010000047.1:0-21980 GCA_964406315.1 uncultured Bacteroidales bacterium
TCAGCATCAAAGGAGTTCGTTGAGGCGGAATAAAAGAAAAAACAACAGTAAAATAGACAGATACTCCAATGAAACAAAGTACAAATACTTTAAGAATAAATAGTATTTTGAAAAATAACCACTTGAAATTCAATGTGTTGTTACTAGTAGTTCTTGATACTTTCATTTCATCGACTGAATGATACAAGTCAACAAAAATAAATCTATTTTCCCATTGAGAAAATAATTCCTTACGTTCTATAATTGCACCGTTTGCCCTTCTCCATTATATATAATTACCTCATCAGGATCACTACAAATTTCAATACCCTTGCCATGATTTTCTTTCACTACAACAATTTGTATTACTCTTTCAGTAAGCATTCCCGGAAATTCACCATTCCGGTCTGTTATTGTTAGTGTTTTGTTAGTGTCATTCCAGAAAAAATCAATGGTGGCAAATATGCCTTTTTCATAGTTGTAATTGTCATTCTCATCCTCATACAATATAAAATGCCCGTTATCACCCGGGTATATCCTCAGTTCCAGGGGATTTGCAGGCTTTTCAGAAGCATATTGCACAAATGGTCCCATAGGTATAATGGAACCTGCCTTTATAAAGAGAGGTATTTTATCGATCGGTGCGTCTGATTCTACTCGCTTACCGCCGGCAAACGATTTGCCGGTCCAGAAATCAATCCATCCGGAATTTGAAGGCAAATAAACATGCCTTATTTTTTTCTTCTTTTCTTTGATTTGTTCCTTTCTGAAAATTTCCGGTGTCTTCCAGAACAACTGCATCCGTGCAGCACCTGTAGAAGAATTTTCCGTTTCGAGCACAAAATCATATTCTTTTTCTCCTGTAAGCTCAATAATCCCGGTATATTGTTCCACACTGGTGTATACCATTTCCAGAGTATCTCCGTCGAGAATAATTCGTTTGTTATCAAAGCTTTTCAAATGAAACTGATAGGGTCCTGTTTCCGGTGGAATAAGTTTTCCCTGCCAACGAACAGAGAACATTGAATCGCTGACATATTCGGGACGACCGGTATACCAGAATAAATCAATGTTCGGATCAATTTTTTCTTTCCCAAATACTTTGTATTCGTTGTCTTTGTAATAGCTGGCCTGCAAACCCGGTTTGCCTTCACTTGTTTTAAAAAAATCAGCTCCAACAGAAACAGTGGCTTCAGGTGGCTTGAAATACATGTATTCCGTAACAGGGCATACCATTACAGAAGGGCCGAACATAAACTGATCACCAATATCATATGTGTTTCTGTCTTCTGTAAAGTCCATTGGCAATCCCCGCATAATGGTATAGCCTTCATTTGTCACTTTCCAGGCCAGGGAGTATATGTAAGGCATCAGTCGATACCGCAGATTATCATACTTGATGAGCGTTTCAGCATTTTCTCCCATCTCCCAGATCTCCCGAGGAGTTTCTGATCCGTGTGAACGGAATATCGGGGTGAAGGTTCCCAGCTGAAACATCCTGGTATACAATTCCTGGAAGGCAGGATCCTTACCTCCCTTGTAAAAAATACCATCATATGCACCAATAACATAAGCCCCGATATCGAAAGTCCAATAAGGAATTCCTGCCATCGAATGGTTGATGCCTGCAACAATTTGATTTTTATACACATCCCAGCTTGCACCGATATCTCCCGACCAGGTTGTTGCTGCATTGCGCTGTTGACCTGCAAAACAGGATCTTGTGAGCACATATGCACGTCTTTCTGAAGTTTCCTTTCGCCAGTTTTTGTAGATATCATCAGTCATAACAAGTGAAAATGCATTCAAATATCTCGCCCAGGAGCCCAGATAATTGTTTCCTACCTTTTTCATTTCATACTCGGTGGATTCTTTTGTAAGTGCATTCACAACATCCGGTTCCGTGGAATCAATCCACCAACCGTCCAGACCCTTGGAATACAATCCTTTTTTTAAATACTTCCAGTAAAGTGCATTGGCTGCCGGATTGAAAGCATCGTAATATTTAAATCCTGCCCAGCCAACAAGAGGATACAGAAATCCTTGTTTCTGCATGTCTTTATAGATTTCAGTATTTGGCCCCAAGGCCGGCCATATGGAAATGATGACATGAAAGTTCATTTTGTGCAATCTGTCTATCATCTCTTTTGGTTCAGGAAAGAGTTTAGGGTCAAAGAACATACCACTCCAGTTTTCCCTGCCATTCCAGTAATCCCAGTCCTGGATCATATTGTCAATAGGAATCCGCAGTCTTCTGTATTTTTCAGCCACTCCCAGCAATTCATCCCGTGTATCATAATGTTCTTTGCTTTGCCAGTAACCAAATGCCCACTTTCCATACATAGGAGCCTGCCCTGTAAGCTCCCTGTAACCAGCGATGATTTCATCCATATTCTTACCAGCCACAAAATAGTAATCTATATTGTCTGCAACATCAGACCAGAGAGAAGCATTTTTATTTCCGTCATCAGAATAAATTGTTTTCGAGTAATTGTCCCAAAGAATGCCATACCCACAGGTGGATATAAGAAATGGATTCACCGCATCGGTATTGGTCTGAACAAGCTTTACTGTCTTACCACGGTAATTCATATATCCATACTGATGCTGTCCCAGTCCATAAATTCCTTCATCTTTACTCAGTAAAAACTCCTGTTTGATCTGATAAGCAGAATCATTTTTGTATATCACATTAAAAAATTCAATGCTGCTTTCCTGCAACAAAGTACTCCCTTCAGGCAAAAAGTATGTGATATTCATGTCCCTTTTTGTTACCTTGACAATCAATTTCTCTGATTTCAGGATGATATGCTCTTTATCTTCCATCAGTTCAAAACCGATGTCATCCGGTGCCTTTTTGATAACAGAAAGACTCAGTTTGTCAGGTGTACTTTCAGGAAGCCATTTTACTACGCGGACAATATCATCATCATAAAACTGAACACGCAATGATATATTCTCCCCATTGATCTCAATGCCATTTTTTATGGATGAGTGTTCAATTTTTATTTCAGAACAGGAAAAATGGACCAAAAAAGAAATAGCTGTTAACAGACCAGGAATTATTCTTTTCATACTCTTGATATTAAATATTAACCAACACTATACCTGTACAACAAAAATCGTTTAAATTATTTATTAAACAACAATTTTCAAATACAGCGAGTGCAATATAGAAAATCAAATAAAAAAGAAATGACTTTTTTGATAATAGAAAACAGTTAAAATGTAAAACTTCCTGCCAAAATTTCCCAGGCTAAGCGTAGATTGTATCTACGCTTTTTTATATAAGCAAACCTGCCATCTGTCCATTGCTGGCGCGGAATTGTGAGGCTGTGTAAAAATGATTGTAAACTAGAAAAATATTCGGTCAGGTATACGAGGTAAAAGTCAAATATTGAAATCTTAGACAATTAACTTTTGTTTTTACACAGCCTCTGTATTCCGGGCCGTTACTACGATTAGCAAAAAAGTAACAGAATACGCCCGGATTACGCTACGCTAAATCCGCGCGTGTAAGTTTTAGATACAATTGCGCACCGGACCGATCTACAAAAAAGCCTGCTTCTAAATGAAACAGGCTTTTCAATCAATCTGTGTGTAACCTAATTGAAATCAATCTGCAATTCATTGACTGATTTTGGATTGAAGGGAGACAGATCATTGATCCTGTCCATCAGTTCATTGTATTCATCTCCGGGAGATATTCCACCCTGAATAAATCCCTGATCTGCAAAAAATCCCGGAGCATCGGCATTGCGTAAGTATGCTGCCAGATCTGAACTGTCAGGACGCATTCCGATTTCCTCAAGAAACCATTGATTGATTTCTTCCGTCAAAACATTTTTAATGGAATATTCTTTTAGAAGAACTTCACGATCACTCTCATCAAGCATGCTCGGAGGCAGACCAACTTCAGCCACACCAATGTTCTGACTGTCATACCCTGAAGCCACAAATGCCCAGTTAAACCCGGTTTTTTCAGTGTAGAAATATGCATTCGGATGATCAGAGTTGCCATAAACATCTATACGGTCTCCATCCCGTCCAACATACATCTTAAGGCTGTTCAAAGCATAAGGATTGATTCTGGGATCAGGCATAGGCAGATCAGCAATCTCAACAATCATGTATGTATCATATTCTATGGTACCAGCTTCTGAATACTCCAGCCTGATAACTGCATCAAGTGCTTCAAGCTCATGTTTCCTGTCAATATGATAGGGACGTAAAATAGCAATCCCTTCTATCGGACTGGTATTCCAAAATACTTGCAAAGCCTTACCACCATCAGGATCACCTTCCGATTCAGCATCCGTAATGGTCAGGAAGTATTGCCACATCCTGTTATCATACTCTCCACCTTCCTCAACCACTAGATTCTTGATCCTGCGATCATCATCGCCTTCAAAGCTCATGGTCATGGGTTCATCAATATCATAATAGGCTATTGCAAAAATGATATCCTGAACGATGTCTGCAGCGGCTTCGCCAATGGCAATAAAATTTGTCAGGTGTGCATAAATTGCATTGCCATTTAAAGTATCAACCTGAATACTATTGGTTGATTTTTGAGAGATTGAAGTTGATTTGAGATCGTTACTTAACGAACTCGGAATATTAATCTTAAAGCGTTCTGGCAATATGCCTGCAGCTTTATCCTGATTATTCAGTTCATTCAATTCACAACTTTGAATTAACAGAGCCATCATAATAAGTACTGGAAAAATCTTTTTAATAGTTTTCATGACATTATCAAATTAAAGTTTACAATTCATTATTTAACCGGTTTCTCCAGTATCACACATGAAAACAAAAACACCCTGATTCCAGTCTGTTTTTTTATAACGATGTAGGGAGTTTAAATTAAAAAGTTGTTATGATTCACACTCACACAAATACCCTAGTTGATGTAAAGGGTGTCGGAAACAACCATGCATACGGCAAAATATCCGATGGCTCCGTTGCTGAGATTGGTGGGAACATTTCCATGCTGAACATCAAATATTCCTCCACACCATTCTGTTTCCATAAGCAAAGAGCGAAGAAATGCCTGATGATCTTCGGAAAGACCGTATTTTTTTCTGATAATACTGGTCCCGGCCGGGAACCAGATGATTTGCCTGGGAGGAGCATATATGTTATTAACATCTATATTATCAAGGTTGCAGAATGTTTCCTGCGCCTGGCAATATCCATATTCAGTGCAGTAATCTGGTATTTCTGACCAGTCATAGTAAACTTCCAACATCGAAGGTTGACCAGATTCTGTAAAAACATATCTCTGCAAATCATTTTCTGCATTGCCTTCAAAAACAGGATCTTTCAAAGGAGTTACCGGTACTGCTTCTCCAACTGCTTCATAGGTCTGACTATCATATTCAATCATTAGATGATATTGCCTCTCAACTACTGCCTGGAAAGGCGAAGCATAATAGCAACCGGTGTCATTCGGTGATTCAACAAACTCATAGGAATTTGTATCTGCCGTTACAAAAACCGTTGCTCCTGAAACTGCCCGGGAATTCATATTCAGATCCTGGTTGGTAAATGAAAGTCGTACGCAATGTGCAATGTGTTCATTGGTGATAATTCCATCAACAACAAGTATATCCATACGATTTGACTTAATGTCCCAGTCATATTCTTTTTCACATGAACACATGATCACCAGGAAATAGAAAAGCAAGCTATATGTAAATGATCGTCTCATTAAAATTTGAATTGATATGTGAATGACGGCAACATTTTAAAAGTATATCTCATAGAAGAAGTCTGATCGGGAGGATTCAGTTTATCAGCGGGTACGAAAAGTTCATCGTCTACCAATGTTTTATTAAAATTCAAATAAATAGGATTTTCTATTCCAAGCATGTTGTAGATGGAAAAGGTCAAACTATGATTGAATTTCTTTTTCTTCTTATTTAACTGTATAACAGTAGACAGGTCCAGACGTGTATAAGGAGGCAACCGATCATTGTTTTGCTCTGAATATACCGGAACCTGATACCCTCTGTAATTGTAAAACGAAGTTGGAGTAGTAATTGCTGTCCCTGAAGCCTGCGTAAAATTTGCAGATAACAGCCATCGGGGTCGCGCCTGATACACAACACTCAGATTCAATACGTGTGGTCTGTCCTGTGTGGAAGGAAAAATCCTTCCCTCGTTTAACTCCTGAAAAGATAAAAAGGACCTGGAATACGTATATGCAATTTGTCCATTTAGATTGCTTCCTTCTTTTTGCAAGGCAATTTCAAATCCATAAGCCCATCCGTCTCCTTGTCTGATCTCCCCTTCAATTTCAGGATTTACCAGCATATTTGCATGGTATTCATATCCTATCTGATTATACATCCATTTGTAATAGACATCTGTGTATAAGGTGATACGATCGGACGCAAATGCCTGAACATATCCTAAATCCAGGATGTCAGCATATTGAGGCTTGATATTTGGTCCGGCCGGCAGCCAGACTTCAAGAGAACTAAAAGGACTGATTGAATTGGTAATCAGATTGATGTATTGATTTGTCCGGTTATAACTCGCCTTTATGCTTGAAATCCTCCCAGTTTTAAAAGATGCGGATAACCTGGGTTCAATACTTCGGTGCGTGTAAAATTTTTCACCCTTTTCATAATATTCAGTAAAATCCTGGTTGTAATCTTCGTTGTAGTGAACAACAAAGGATTCTCCATAATTTGCCCATGTAGTGAATCTCAAACCATAGTTTAACTTTAACCAGGGAAATACCTCATGTTCTGCACCTGAATAGAATACCAACTCACTTGAGTTAATTGGAGACACCTGGTAGTCTTCCAATTGATTCTCGGAATAAAAATTGCCCGGATTGAATGCATAAAAACCGAGTTTGATGCCAAAATGCCATTTCATAACCGGTGTAGCATAAAATGTGAGTTCTTCTTTTAAACTGAAATTTGTAATCCTGGAATTCCAATATTCTCCTTTTTGTATTGAAGAATGCAAATAATAATCGTATCTGCTTGAATACATTGTTGTATTCATAAAAACACGTGACCCAAAAATATGATTCCAGCGTATCGTAGCTGTTGTATTTCCCCAGTTTATCCCAGTGGTATCAGCATCTTCGTTTTTGGTCCGGAAACTGTCTTTTCCTCTGTATATTGTAGCAAATAATCGATCTTTTTTACCAAGGCGAATGTTCACTTTTGTTGTAAAATCATAAAAATACAAGTGCAGTAAATTTTCCTGTGAAGGTTTAAGATACAAATCAAAATACGATCTGCGGAATGATACAAAAAATGAACTTGCCTCCTTTTTAAGGGGCCCTTCAAATGATGCCCTGGTTGAAATCAATCCGATGCTTGCTGAACCTGAAAACGCATTTTTGTTCCCGTCATTGGTTCGAATATCAACAACTGAGGAAAGACGTCCTCCGTATTGTACAGGAAAATCACCTTTATACACATCAACACTTTTCACTGCATCAGGAATAATAGGAGTAAAAATGCCCAGCAAATGAGACGGATTGTATACTGTGGCATCATCAAGAAGAATAAGGTTCTGATCATAGTATCCTCCACGCACATGAAAGTAACTCGATCCATCACCGTAAAAAGAAATGCCAGGTTGAAATTCAAGTGTTTTCAATACATCGGATTCACCCATTAAGGATGGTTGCAGTTTTACAAATGAAGGGAGTATTTCCGATTTTGAAGAATTCATTTTAAATATCACTTCTTCCTTCTGAAATGAAGATATAGTAACTTCTTCCAATTCTTCAGGATCGGATAATAAGCTGAAATCAAATTTCGTATTGGTTGAAATATCAACTTTCTGCTGCAATTCCCGGTAGCCAATATAAGAGAGAATCATGGTATATCGTCCGGGCGGAAGAGTTATGGAGAAATATCCGTAATTGTTTGTAATTACACCCAATTCAAGCTCTTTAATAAATACTGTCGCTCCAATTAATACTTCTCCTGTTTTATTGTCTTTAATATACCCGTTCAGTGTAATTTTTTTTTCTTGTTGATCAGCATCTTCCAATGATTTTACCGGCCCTTTCTTCAGCACTATATATTCATCAATCAATTCATACCTGACCGGGAGGGAAAGAAATATCTCCTGCAATGCCTTGCGCAAAGAAACATGGTCTAGTGTTACGGTAATTTTTTCATTTTCAGGGATTTTCCTTGGACTGTAGGAAAATCTTACATCTGCTTTTTTTTCAATGTCAGTCAGAACCTTGACGAGAGATTCCCCTTTGTAGCTGACCGAAATTGTTTTATCCAGGTTCGTCTGCTGGCAAAACATCTCAGCAGAAAGAAAAAACAGGCATGCAAGGAATACAAAATGTATGTGATATAATTTGTCTAAAAACATATTCAATTCATTCAGCATCCCTCACCGGAAATAATGATTTCGTTTTTCTCTATCCTGATCTTCAAATCAAGAGCCGATTCCAGAACCTTTAAAACCGTATAAAGATCCTCATCTTCAAAACTTGTTGTTAACGTACAGGCATTAAGGCTGTCATCTTCCAAAACAATTTTCTTATGATAAACACTTTCCAAAGTTCTCACAATAGTATTCAAACTATCATTTTGAAATACAATTGCCCTTGTTTTCCAGGATTTGTAATTCCGGTCTGTGTTTGGGTATTTTTTAACAACGGCCAATTGCTTATTAAACTCTGCCTTCTCACCCTTCGATGCAATGACCATTTTTTGTTTTACCTCCTTGTCGTATAAACTCACTTTGCCTTCCGATACTGTAACTTCAATGACATTCATTTTCTTATAGGCCTTTACATTAAAAGATGTTCCCAATACCTTGACTTCAGCTTCATCAAGTTGAATAATAAAAGGATGTTCAATATTTTTTTCTACCTCAAAATAGGCTTCGCCTTTTAATTTCATAATACGACTTTCCTTGCCATAACTTTTCTTATTGTATGCCAGTTTTGATCCTGCATTGAGAGTTACCAAACTACCATCAGGAAGCTTAAATTCTTTAGTTTCAGCTGTTTTCGTGGTGACATATAAATATGTTTTATACTTTATGCCTGCCAGTGTTATGCCTATTCCAAGTATAACAGCTGCTGCAATACGAAGAATAGCTTTCAGAAAAATCGTTTTGCCATTTCTTTCAGCCATATGTATCAGCTGCCGGTTGTACTTCCATTCATTTTCAATGTTTATATTTTTTTCTTTCCCGGTATTGTCCAATGAATTCCATATCTTTTTCAGATCTTCAAATTCTTTGTGATTTTCCTCTGAAGCATGAATCCAATCATTCACAAGTTTTTGTTCTTCTGAATTAACTTCTCCTGCAAGGTATTTTGCCAGCAAGCTAAAATCAATATGTTTGCTATTCTTTTCCATATTTATCCGTTACTAACACACATGAGTTCTAAGATACCCTGATGTTATCACCATAAATTTTTTAATAATAAGAACAAAAACAAATGCACATAATCTTTCAGATTGTCACGCAATGTTTTTAATGCTTTTGATATTTGTGTCTCAACCGTTTTGACTGAGATATTCAAATGATCTGCTATTTCATTGTATTTTTTCCCCTCAAAACGATTTAATTCAAAGATTTTCCTGCATTTTTCAGGCAATGAATTGATCACCTGCCATATTTTACTTTCCAGCTCTCCTGCTTCTATATCATCCGAGAGTTGAGAAAAATCAGAGTAGTTACGGACCTCGCTGATATCCATGTCTGATTTGAATTTCTTATTATCCCTTATGAAATTCATGCAACGATTGTATACCGAAGTAAACAGGTAAGATTTCGCCGGTTTTTCAAAATCAAACTCTTCCCTTTTCTCCCAGATGTTGATAAACACATTATGTACAATCTCTTTACTTGTATCAAGATCGGGAATATATTTCTGTGCAAAATAGCTCAGTGAAGAAAAATATGTTCGAAATAATTCTTCGTATTTTGATACTGTTTTATCCTGATGAGATGCAGTCAAAATTTCAATCTAAAAATATTTAAGGTGAAAGTAGTGAGAAAAACATTGAGCTTCAAGATCAGATATTCACAGAAGGATATGGCATGAATCCGGTATTTATATTAAAACTTCAGGAACCTATGAAAGTATCCGGAAATAGTCCTGCAAAACAAATACAAAGAAAGCCAGCTGAACTTATGTATTGTCAGATGACCTTTTATTATTTTATTTCAATCCTTATCTTGCATGAATTGTCACAGCTGCATCTTCTAATCCTTCTGATTTGACTTTCAGAAGGATCTTTCCGGGTTTCCCTGACGATTGTATTACTACCAGGCATTTCCCGTTGAATGCCTTCCTGTAATTTGTCTTAAAAGATTCATGGCTGGTTTGGCTGCCATTATCAACACCTGCAATAAATCCGCTTCCTTCAATGTCAAAATGGACAAGATTATCGGCTCTTGAAACCAGGTTCCCTTCTGCATCAACTATATCCACTGTTACAAATGAAAGATCCCTCCCATCGGCCCGGATGCTTTTTCTGTCGGCTGTAAGCAAAAGTTTAGCAGGCTCTCCTGCCGTTTTTATGGTTTGCTCAAGTACTGTCTTGCCATTTGTTCTGCCAATCGCCTTCAATGTTCCCGGTTTAAAAGCAAGCCGCCAGAACACATGCAGGTCATCTCCTTCTTTTCTTTTAGTTCCCTGTGATTCGTCGTTCAGGAACAATTCCACTTCATCACAATTGAAGTATGCCCAAACATCAATCGTATCTCCTGCATTCCAGTTCCAGTGTGGAAATACATGAAGCACTGGTTCATCGGTCCATTCACTTTTATATAGATAATAGGTGTCTTTTGGAAAACCTGCGAGATCTATGATCCCAAAATAAGAACTTCTTGATGGCCACCCATATGGAGTGGGCTCTCCCAAATAGTCAAACCCGGTCCAGATGTACATTCCCGAGAGAAAATCATATTTTTTGATGATTTTCCATACCTCTTCCTGAGTTGAACCCCATGGCGCACTGATATGATCATACGCAGAGACCGTATTATCAGGTTCTCCATCAGTGAAAGGTATATCCCAGCGGTATGGCCACCTCTTTATTGAGTCGGAAGGCATAGAATAATGTCCTCGTGTTGCAAGAGCGGAAGCTGTTTCGGCTCCGATAAATTTTTCACCGGGGAATTTGTGTAAAAAATCTTTGTATTCGTTGTGATGATAATTATACCCTATCAGATCAACCACCATAGGTTTTGTGAGATTATTAAACGGGCCGGGAGGATTATTTGCTGTTGTTATCGGTCTGGTGCTATCCGCAGTACGGGCTAATCTATACAAATCCTGTACCATTTGAATACCTGAAGTATCCCATTGCTCCATAATCTCATTCCCTATACTCCATATAAAAATACTTGGATGATTCCTGTCGCGTTTCATAAAATCCAGCAAATCTCTTTTATGCCATTCATCCCAAAATCGTGAATAATCGTATTCCGTCTTTTTTAATTTCCACATATCAAAGGCTTCATCCATAACAATGAATCCCATTTTATCGCACAAATCAAGAAGTTCCGGGGCAGGTGGATTATGAGCTGTGCGAATCGCATTGCAACCCATTTCTTTCAGGATCTCCAGTTGTCTTTCCATTGCTCTTACATTGATTGCCGCTCCCAAACATCCAAGATCATGATGATTGCACACTCCTTTGATCTTAATTTGTTCCCCATTAAGAAAAAATCCTCTTTCAACATCAAATTTAAAATACCGTATCCCAAAGTTTGTCAAATACTCATCAATCATTTTATTTTTTACCTCAACCTGTGAAGTTGCCGTATATACAACAGGATTTTCAATCGACCACAATTCAGGATAAAACAAACGCATGCTTTTTTCTACAGGAAGAGTTGAATTTGGGCCAATGATCGTATCTGTAATATCGGATGCAACTTTCTTCCCTGATTTGTTTAAAATATAAGTTTTCAATGTCACATTCTGATCTCTGTCTGTTACATTTCGAATTTTTGTTTGTACAGATATTTTTGCTGATTCTTCTGATACTTCAGGCGTGGTAATAAAAGTCCCCCAGTGATCAATATGTACCTTATTCGTTTTTACGAGCCAGACATTACGGTAAATTCCCGAACCGGAATACCACCTTGAATTTGGCTGCATGGAATTATCCACCCTGACTGCAATAACATTTACAGAATCACCATAATTAAGATATGGAGAAAGGTCATAACGAAAGGAAATGTATCCATAGGGACGCCTTCCAAGAAAATGACCGTTTATCCACACCTTGCTATCCATATACACCCCATCAAAATCAATAAACACAAGTTTGTCTTTTTCCTCTTCAGACAGACTAAAATATTTACGATACCATCCTACACCGCCGGGTAATGCTCCTCCTCCGGGCGTTGCAGGATGATTATTACTGAATTTGCCTTCAATACTCCAATCGTGAGGCAAAGTTATTATACGCCACGAAGTATCAGGAAATTCTTTCATATGAGCTTCCTCAAAATCGCCGAGAGAAAATTTCCAGTCGTTACAAAAATCAGTCAGAATTCTTGTCTCCGGTTTTGAACAGGAACAGATCAGTAAAAAAGATAATACGATTGCTCCGGCAATATTAATTTTGAACTTATTCATATTGATTTGATTGTATTTTTGTTCAAATTTATTCGTTCCCGGAAAAAATCTGCTATTCTTTGTTAAACAATTGTAGGTATATTGTATTTAATCAATTCTTAACCTTATGATATGGCAGGTCTTGTCAATATAAGATATGCTGAAATTAGAGATTATGAAAGTGTCTACCGCTGGTTATTTTTTTCAGATTTTTCAGAATATTTAACAGGTATTTCGACTGCAAATTTGCCTTCATTTGAAGAATTTAAAAAAGATTACGAATCCTATTTTTTTGATGGTTCTGCTCCTGAAAAAGGAAGGAGTTATATTATTACACTCGATGATAAGGAAGATATCGGACATATCTCTTATACAAGTTATCATCTTCTGAAGGGAATCGCAGAATTTGATATCTGGCTAAGTGATTTGAAATATACAGGGAAAGGCTATGGAACAAAAGCTATCTCTCTTCTGGCTGAAAAGATTTTTAAAGAAGGGTATCAAAAAATTATAATTCGCCCGGTAAAAACCAACATCCGGGCCATAAGATCCTATCAAAAAGCAGGCTTTATAAAAAGCAGTTTAATTCCTGAAAAGTATTACAAACCTGAGTTTATTGACCTTTATGCAGAGGGTGATTTCGGCAAAGGAAATGATGTGTTTATGATCTTAGAGAAAGAAATTAAACCTGCCAGGTATTAATCTCTAATAGGTGCTATAGATAATGTTTTAAATTTAAGAATCTTTTAAGATAGAAGTTGTATGCATGTGGGAATTTAATTTTAACTTTATCTATAAAGAATATTAATAAAAGCTTAAAAAAAATGGCAGATTCAATACGTAATAAACCAGTTGATCCGTCAAAAAATCAATCAAATTCATCTGGATCCCCTGAACAAAGCATGGGATCAACAAAAGCTGGCCAGACTAAAAATACTACCGCCAAAAAAACTCCTGTGAGAACAAGGAAATCAGCACCTAAATCGAAAACCAGGAGTTCTGCCACCAGACGAACCACTACACCCAAAAAGTCAACCATGCAAAAGACTATACCGGATGAACGATCAACAACGCCAATCGGGAGCGCGGTTCCTCAAAAAACTCAAGAACATGAACTGAAACCTTTTGCAAACAAACCTCTTGATGAACAAAAAACAGTTGCTCCCAAGTTGACGGATCAGGATCGTACTAAAAAAGCAAAAAAATCAAAAAATAAGAAGAAATCTAAAGCTATGGCGAATAAACCCAGTAAAGCTAAAAAAATCAAGAAGAGTATAAAAAACGCGAAAAATAAAGTTGGGAGAATCGAGAAGAAAATTAAGAAAGCAAAGAAAAACAAGAATAGCAAAAAGAAGGTAAAAGGATTAAAAGAAAAATTATCAAAAGCCTTAAAAAGGCTGAAAACCAATAAGCGCAAAATCAAGAAGATGAAAAAGAACCAATAAAAATTCCTTACCATTCAATATTTCTTTTTCTTACCTTCCAGAATACCACTTTGTAAAGCAGGTTACTCGTAATCTTTGAAAATATTATATTTGCCTGTACAAAACTTATCCGATGTCAGTTAAATCAAACCTGCAAAACCTTCTTAATGAATTTTCAAAAAAGAAAATACTTATTGTTGGTGATGTAATGATCGATGAGTATCTGTGGGGTAATGTTAACCGTATTTCCCCGGAAGCACCCGTGCCTGTAGTATCCTGTACAGAAAGAGAATGCAGAATGGGTGGTGCTGCAAATGTTGCCATCAATGTGAAATCTTTGGGTGCGAATCCGATTATGTGTTCAGTTATCGGAAAGGATGATTCAGGTATATTGTTTGCCAGCCTTTTAAAAAAAAGAGGAATGACAAGTGAAGGGATTGTCATCTCTGATAAAAGGAAAACAACAATAAAAACCAGGGTGATCGGCAATCACCAGCAACTGTTAAGAGTAGACCATGAAATGACTTCATTTCTCGATAAAGAAACTGAATCTGAGCTGTTGGAAAAAATCTTAAAAATCTTAAACACTCAACCCATTGATGCATTGGTTTTTCAGGATTATGACAAAGGAGTAATCACTTTAGGTATAATTGAAGGTGCAATTCATATTGCAAATGAAAAAAATATTCCGGTATTGGTAGATCCTAAAAAGCGTAATTTCCTGAATTACAAGTTTGTTACACTTTTTAAACCCAATTTCAAGGAATTAACAGAAGGTTTGAATGTTTCTCCTGACAAATCAAATCCTGACAGTATTTTTAATACTGTTCAAAAATTGCATCAAAAAAACCAGATAAAAAATATAATGGTCACCTTATCTGAGAAAGGAGTGTTTATCAGCAATGGCAAAGAGTGCAGAATAATACCTGCTGAAGAACGTGATGTTGCAGATGTTTCAGGGGCAGGAGATACAGTCATTGCCATAAATGCTTTAAGTATTGCCAGTGGTTTGGATCCTTTCAATACTGCAAGTCTTGCAAATCTTGCAGGCGGTCTTGTGTGTGAAAAAGTTGGTGTTGTGCCTATTACACCTGAGATGCTTCTTGGTGAAGCAAATTAATAATCTGATAAGGTTTATTTACGGCCATGATTTTTTTTACGGAAAGAATCTGTGTATATATTCTTCAACTGAGCAAATGCTTCTTGTATTTCCTTCTTTTTTTCTTTACAAACATCTTATACAAGATCAAACCTCCCAGAAACCCACCAATATGCGCCCAGAAAGCTATTCCTGCTGTAATGCTGCTACTCATCAGATGCAGCGTTCCGCTCAGAAACTGCACTATAAACCACAAACCAATATAAATAACAGCAGGGATCGGCAAGAACAAGGGAAGAAAAAAGACAGGCACAAAGGATAATATCAAACTCCTGGGAAACAAAAACATATACGCCGCCATTACACCTGAAATTGCACCCGAGGCACCCATGGCAGGAACAGCTGAATCCTGGTACAATGCAAAATGTGTAAGACTTGCAATAATACCACAAAGAAGATAGAATACAAGATAACGAAAACTTCCCATTCTGTCTTCTACATTGTCTCCAAAAATATAAAGCATCCACATATTGCTGATAATATGTCCCCAACCTCCATGAAGAAACATGCTGGTTACAAATGTGTATGTATTTGCTCCTGTTAAATTTGTTTGAGAGGGTACCAGACCATATTTTAAGAAAAATGCTTCTGTTTCATTATTCCCAAGACGAAGTTCAATGATAAACACAAAACCATTCAATAGGATAAGTATCCAGTTTATTATTGGAAAACTTTCTGATTTTGCAGTGTCTTTAAGAGGGATCATTTGTTAAAATATAAATAAAATCGTAGTGTTATTTATGAACTTCGATGCCTTTCTGATTATTTTCTTAAATGAAAACACCGGTAACAATAATGTGTATTCCGAATGAGATGATATAAAACATGACCGGGAAAGTGAAAGAAAAAATCAAACTGCTGATCCTGTCAATGGAGTTAACAAGATCGTCCAGGCTTTGAATTTTTTTATCAATTTTACTGTTAAAATATTCACTGAATCTCAGTTTCTTAATGTCGGCTTTGGGAGCAACCGAACCCAATCCCACAGTTTCCACCCAGAATCCTTTTAAGAATAAATGTATGATTAAATTAACAACAAATACATAGGTCGATAATCTTATAAAAACGATAAAAAAAGTGAGGATTGTTAAACCAATACTACCTATAAAATGAAAATTGAGTTTATCGATGATATCTGCCTGCCATCCAATACTTTTAATTAAAGGAATATTGAAAATCCTGAAATCAACAATTCCAGTTCCCAGCTTTCCTGTTGCAGTTTTTTTATCCATTTGTTGTTGGGAGGTTCTTTTTTGTTTTGGGACATGATCGGCAGACTAAAAATGCAAATTACGCATGCAATAAAGATACATCATTTATTAAAACAGCTTTAATTGTTGTTCGACCGGTTTGGCTTTTTTTACCAGATCAAATTCTACCCTCCGCATATTGTTCGAATCACATTCATTTATAAAACGTGAAGGTGACATTTCCTGCTCCGAACCGTAAAGTCTTCTTATCTTTGAATAAACGATCTGCAATTCATCTTTTGCCCGGGTCATAGCCACATAAAACAACCTGCGCTCTTCTTCCATATCGGTGTTTTTCCTGTCAAGAGGTGTTATTCTCTCCTCTGCCCCGGCAATAATCACTACCGGAAATTCAAGGCCTTTTGCTGCATGAAAGGTCATTAAGCGTATACCTCCACTGTTTAACCTGCCGATATCTGTATAGGGAGATAACACATGCTTATGTAAAAAATCATTCGCATTGTTATTGAACTCTGCCGCCAATTTCAGGAGCATTTCTCTTTTCATTTGCTGCTGATCGGACAATACGGATATGGGAAGAAAAAAATCCAGTAACTGTTGAATGATATCCTGAAGCCCCTTTTTTTCAGCATCCGGATTGAGTTGATCGAAAAGTTTCATCCACTTTTTCCATTTTTCGTGATGTGAAAAATTTTCAAGATCAATCTTATTTTCAATGTATTTCTTAAGAAGTATCTGCATTTCCTCATCTGTTAATTCCAATAAGCTTTCTGCCAGTCCCGAAAGGGCTATCATACTTTTTCTGTTTTGCAGCAATTGCAGAGAATATGCGATTACATGAAAAGGAGGTTCCGAAAAATATGAAGTGGCGTCACTCAGCAATATGGGAATGCCCTTCAGCTTTAACTGCCTGGAAATATCATCGGCCACACGGTGTGTTCGGTAGAGGATAGCCATATCAGAAAATGCATAATTATAATCCGATCTGGCTTTACCCGTACTCATGTAATCCACACCACCCACATAATTTAAGACTTGGTCGGCAATATAATCCGCTTCCTGTTTTGAATCTTCTGCAATGAAAAGCTTGGTTAGGATATTCGAGGATTTTACTGCTTCAAGAATTGTATTCGTTCCCTGTTGATTGTGAGAAATTAATAAATTGCCGGCACGGAGTATATTCTTTGGAGTACGATAATTTTTTCGTAATAGGATTTCGGTTGCCTGAAGATCTTCCTTTGCCCGATGAAACAGACTGATATCCGAACCCCGGAATCCGTAAATTGACTGATTGGGATCACCAATGGCAAATACTTGTTTGCCCGGATCAGCCATGCATGCCTGTTTGTTTACTGAAATGAGCTTTACAAACTCGTACTGAACAGGGTTGATATCCTGAAATTCGTCAACAGCAAGGCATTTGTAATTGTTTGTTATGCCTGCGTGCACCGACTTCAACAACTCATTCGCCTGCCAGATGATACCTGAAAGATCCACTGCATGATCCCCTGCAAGATGTTTATTGTATTTCCTGAAATAATCCTGAAATTCTTCGTTGTCAGACATACGATTTTCTTCGTAATATGCTTCATAAGCACGGGAAAGTTTATTTATAGTAGTCTTATCCAGTTCTGGGAATAGTATTTTAAAAAGGCTCATCCTGTTGTTCCTGTCATAAATTGTATTGGTTTCCGGTTTGATATCTTTTAAAAACCTGTAGGCTATAGCATGAAACGTGCCTGTCAGCACATCGTTTGCTTTTGACCCAATCTGTTTTTGCAGACGGTCCTTTAGTTCGTCTGCCGCTTTATTGGTAAAGGTTATAGCTAGTATCTCACCGGGAGCAACCCCCTTATTTTCTATCTGATGGATGATCCACTGAATAAGTGTATTGGTCTTTCCTGTTCCCGGCCCTGCCACTACCAGCACATTTCCTTCATGTTGAATGGCCTGGTATTGTTCTTCATTTGGTTTTAGTGATGAATCCTCCTTTTCATCAATCCGAGAAATATGCTGTACCGACCGGTTTCCGGTATTTCTTCGTGTCATTTTTTCAATCATTCCGCCACCAAAAATATCGGTCTGACCGATCAGTTGATCTATTTCTCCGGGATTAAATATATTGATCACCCCGAATTCACCATCGTATCCTCCCTGCGGATTTACTTCATGACCGCGCAAACGGCGTATAGCTTCGGCCAGCAGTTCGCCCGATTTAGATCTGATTTCTTCAACAGGAATGGTATGCAACAGATCGAACTCGTTGCCAAAAGCCGATATGATCTGCGTAAAGGCTTGCTGTACTGTTTTCGTATTCGGAGCTGTTCCTATAAATTCAGCAATGATCTCAGGCAGAGGAATGATGTATTCAAATCCCGGTGAAGATTCCGGTTTTTGCGGATCTTCCCTGTCGGCCAGCTTTTCTACCCTGTGTAACACGCCCACGGTCAAGGGTTTCCCGCAACGGGGGCAGATGTTATTCAGCTTAAGGCTTTCCCGGGGTTCCAGTACCACATTGCATTTCCTATGACCATCCATGTGGTATTTTCCTTCTTCAGGAAAAAACTCGTAGGTTCCTAAAAAACCCTTTTTTGTTTTCAATGCCTCAATCATGGCATAATATGACGGCTCCGTATCGAAAATATTGGCTTCTCTGCCCAGCTTCTGAGGTGAATGGGCATCGGAGTTCGATACCAGAGCATAGCGGTCCAATGCCGATAGTTTCCAGTTCATGGCAGGATCGGAAGACAAGCCGGTTTCAAGTGCGAAAATGTGTCCGCTCAGATCGCGAAAACACTCATCAATGCTGTCATACCCGGCTTTGGATCCCAGGGTGGAAAACCAGGGTGTCCATATATGGGCAGGAATAAGATGAGCGTTTGTTGATGTTTCAAGCACAATCTCAAGCAGATCCCTTGACGGTAAACCCAGGATTGGCCTTCCATCGGACACCAGATTGCCTATTTCACTCAGACGGGCGTTTATTTTTTTAACCGTCTCAAAATCCGGTGCCAACACCAAATTATGGTTTTTCCTAACCTTTTCGCCGTATTTGTAAATGGATGAAATTTCAGTGCTCAGGCAAAAACGTACATCTGTTTCTGTGGTTTTTATACTCGGTAATCCCGGTTCTTTCGGAGGATTTTTTAAAAAAAAAAGCCCATTCCCCTCAGGCTTTAGTTTTTCTTCCAGTTCCTGTATCCATACCGGGTGAGTAAAATCGCCCGTACCCACTACATGAATACCTTTTATCCTGGCCCATTGGTACAGCGATTCAAGATTCAGTTCTTTGCTTGTTGCTCTTGAATGGCAGGAATGTACATGGATATCTGCGATAAATCTCATTAGAAATGAAATTTTTCAAAGATAGGTAAGAATATATTTATTCAACAGAATAAACAGGTTCAATTTATTGCAGTATGAATTAAAGAATAAATAAAAATTCATAACTCAAACGAAAAGGCAGGATTACTTGTTGTCCTGATCGCAAAAAAATGAAAAGATAACTTCCTGAAGTTCATCGGTTTTGAATGGTTTGGAAATATAGCCGGTAAAACCGGCCAGTTGGTAATTCGCAGCCAGTTCTGAAGGCAAGATGGCCGAAACAGCAAGAACCGGAACATGTGGATCAATCTGCCTGATCGTTCCTATTAAGTCCCAGCCGTCGCAGTCGGGCAAACGGATATCGAGCAGGACGAGTCCTATTTTTTTTCTGTTGTTTTTAAAAAGTTCGCAAGCCTTTTCCCCACATCCGGATTCCAGTATTGGTATACCGGAACCTTCCAGAATATCTTTTATAAGCATGCGTGTGATTTTGTCATCATCAATAATAAGCAGTATACGCCGGTTTGATTCCTTTTGCATGACTGAACTTCTTTTTAAACGAATTGTTCAAATCTATAAAAAAATCTTATCCGATCATATATGTTCGGTATTTTTTATCAAAATAATTACAATTTGGTGCAGTAAAACAGCATAAGGAAATTCATGAACGACGAAGAATATTTAAAAAATATAGGTAAGAACATCGTGAAGATAAGGCAGTCCAGGGATATGAAACAGATCGATCTGGCATCCCGGCTGGACATGGAAGATTCTTCGCTTCGACGTATCGAAAAAGGGCGTGTGAACAGTACCATTCTGATGTTAAAAAAAATAAGCGATGCCCTCGGGGTAGAACTTATGCAGTTATTAAAATAACCACAACCCGCCGGTTAAACTATCCCTTAAAAGCTGACTCTTACTCACGACGAACTGCAAGTTGCATTTTTTCATAACCGTTAAGGCAAAGCATGGCTTACGGATTCGTTGGTAACAACATCCTTTTGTGGTGACGACTTTCCCTTTAATCTTTTTTCCAGTAATTCAACATAAATAGTCAGGGCCCATTTGTCCAACTTCTCATTAAGGTTCCAAAACGTAATTTCAACTAATGCTTTTTCAATCTGCTGAAAATACCAGTCTTGCATTTCATCTGTTATTGCGCTGAAACCTGCAAGCTCCAGAACCACCCGACTTATGTTCAGGGTAAAAAAAGTACAATCGAATCCCAACTCCTCCAACGAGTGCATTAGCCTTTTATTACGAAGTTCCTCCTTTATGAGACGAATAATAAGCTCTTTGGTATTCATTCTATTTTTTTTCTACTTTTGTTTTGGGTATGTATAATGCGATACTATAGATTTTTTTCTATTTTTTATCATTTATTATAGAATATTTTCAACATTATGCCAAACATTATCGACAGGCTTGAGCAATTCATGGATTCACAAGGAATTAACAATAATCAGATGACTGTTAAAGCAGGCCTTTCGGTTGGATTGATCGGTTCAGCACGCAAAAAACGAACCGGTTTGCACTCGAACAATATAGAAAAAATTCTTCATGCCTATCCCGAACTTAATCCTTCCTGGCTAATTACCGGCAGGGGAAAAATGTTGCCTAACGGATACGATCAGAAAAAAGAAGACAATGTTTCAGTGATCGAGGATCCGGAACAGGATTACAGATCGTCGGTGAAAGATCTTCGTGATACAATAGCCATACTGAAGGAACAACTTGCCGAAGCAAGAAAGGACAGGGAATTGTTACGAAAAATAATTGCCAAAAACTATTCGGAAGAATAGTCTTCCCAACAGCATTATCATAGTTGCCTTTTATAGCAAACCGGATCATACTTCGTTCGGCTTCATTGGTTAATTTATTGTTTTGTTTATATAAAAAATTCTAATCAGGTTTTCTAAAATAAAAGCCGGAGAAATTAGTTGGAAGCTTGGATGGATTGAAATACCAAGATTACTCGTCGCTTTGGCTCCTCGTGATCTCCGTATTGAGGTGACCAAAAAGAAAAAACCTGTGTTCGCTTTGCTCACCATGTATTTTATATTTGAAACACTTAGCAAACAATTTTGCAATGTTCCAAATAAAGAATTCAACCACTTCGTGGTCAGGTTTTTTATTTTGTCGGGGCAGGGAGATTATTCCTCCCTTCGGTCGTCATGAGCTCGTCGTCGTTCCTCCTCCTCGGTTCGAACTCACCTCTCATCTCCTGACACCACAGACTAAAATAAAAAAGACCTCCTTTCAGATGGTCTTTTTTATTTTGTCGGGGCAGGGAGATT
>CAYORG010000048.1:0-1188 GCA_964406315.1 uncultured Bacteroidales bacterium
GCAATATAGACAGTTGTTCATTTACCGTAACGGTAACCGATGATGATGACCCGGTGATCTTGTGTCCGGGTGATATTTCTGTGGGTACAGATTTAGGTGATAGCACAGCTGTAGTAAATGGAATTGCACCTGTAACTTCAGACAATTGTGGTATAGTGCTACAGACATGGGAAATGATGGTAGCAACAGTAAGGAGTTCCGCTCCGACAGGAATCAATGATGCTTCAGGAGAGGTATTTAATTTAGGAGTTACTATAGTAAAATATCGCGTTGAAGATGCGGCCGGTAATTTTGACACCTGTAGTTTTACTGTAACTATAACAGATATTGAGAATCCTAACATAGATTGTCCGAATGATACAATCGTATCCAATGATACAGGAAATTGTTCAGCCATTATCGATAATTTATCACCGGTGACGTCGGATAACCATGGAATTGTTCTTCAGACATGGACCATGGCAGGAGCTACTGTTGATGGTTCTCCGGCAACAGGAATTCATGATGTATCATCAGATACATTTAATGTAGGATTGACAACTGTAAGTTATCATGTGGAAGATGCCGAAGGAAACTTTGCCGATTGTTCTTTTGATGTTACGGTGAATGATAATGAAGATCCTGTTGTAAACTACAGAAATATTACGGTATTTCTTGATGAAGATACAGGTGAAGTATCTATAACGGTTGATTCGATTGATGATGGAAGTACAGACAATTGTGCCATAGATACCATGTACCTCGACAATTATATATTCTATTGCTCTGATGTTGGTGATAATGAAGTAATACTAACAGTAGAAGATATTCATGGAAATTCTTCTTCTGACACTGCAACTGTAACAGTAGAATATCAAACTCTTCCCGTTCTAACAATTACTCCTCCACAGGATACGATTTGCAGCGGAGAAGCATTCAATGTCTTAATTAGCAGCACCATTGATAGTACAAAGTATACATGGACTGTACCAGATTATCCTGATATCATTGGAGAATCGGATGGATTTAATGATACAGCTACTTTTGTGCTTTCACAAAACCTGATAAATACTGGCGATGTTGCTGTTCATCTGCAATATACATTATCAAGTGAAATATACAAAAGATGTGGTTTACCGGATACAATAATACATATCTGGGTAGAGCCCAGTCTGGCGATCACGGCAGTAGATGACACGATATGTGATG
>CAYORG010000048.1:1288-1699 GCA_964406315.1 uncultured Bacteroidales bacterium
ACAGCAGTCTGCGCTGTTCAGGACCGACCTTTGATGTAACGATCTGGGTAGAGCCCAGTCTGGCGATCACGGCAGTAGATGACACGATATGTGATGGTGACTTCACAAACATAGATCCACAGAGCATCAATACCACAACAAGGGGCATACGCTATACCTGGACGGTGAATGATCCATCAGGATCTATCACAGGCGAATCGTCTTCAGCAGGCAATGGCTACCCATTGAGCCGCAACCTTGTCCAGCAGCTGACCAATACGGATACCGATGCACATCAGGTGATCTATACCTTGACCCCTCATTCAATACGAGGCGACAGCAGTCTGCGCTGTTCAGGACCGACCTTTGATGTAACGATCTGGGTAGAGCCGGAGGTAACGATCACGGCAGCAGATGACACGCTTTGCAGCG
>CAYORG010000048.1:1799-20832 GCA_964406315.1 uncultured Bacteroidales bacterium
ACATACTGGTAGAAAGCACGAACACCACGACCAACGGCATGCGCTATACCTGGACGGTAACTTCCAACCCGGATGTCACAGGAGAAAGCAACAGTGCAGGCGATGGCCAGGCAGTGGGTACACCGATCGTACAGACCCTGACCAACACTTCACCGGATGCACAATTAGTAACCTATACGATCACCCCATGGACGATCGATGCCAATGATGATAATAAGTGTTCAGGCACGCCGATCGATGTGGATATCTGGGTAGAGCCGGAGGTAACGATCACGGCAGCAGATGACACGCTTTGCAGCGGGGATGATACGGACATACTGGTAGAAAGCACGAACACCACGACCAACGGCATGCGCTATACCTGGACCGCAAGTGCGGTTGACCCGGATGTGAGTGGTTATAGTGATAACAATATGGGTGTTGACATCAGTGTTCCCATCACAGAAACGCTGACCAATACGGGGAATGATTCAGCCCGGGTAATCTATACGATTACGCCGTGGACGGTTGATGCGGGCGGCAGCCTGAGGTGTCCGGGTACAGCGATCGACGTGGATATCTGGGTAGAGCCAATACCTGCAGTTACTCTGAAACGTCAGGAAGTAGGAGGTGAAGGAAGCAATTCTATTTTCTGCTCGGGTCTGACCACAAACATACAGACAAACAGCATCACTGAACCCACCTATGGAGTCAGGTTCAGATATACTATTGTTCCTGATTCTCCTCCGGATATAAACTTTGTATATTCTGCCGATACCTTTGATTTGCAAAAGCAAGACTCTATTGTTGATGTAATAACAAATCTTTCTTCAGATGTTCACGGTATTACAATAAAAGTCACACCTTATCTTATTGATCCTTCAGGCAATCCGAAATGCGAAGGCATTACAAGGACTATGAATTATGAGATCACTCCTCCGCTGATCATGAGAGACTCTGCCAAATCGTATATATTTGACACATTGAATTTGCGATGTTTTAAAGACAATTCCGGAGTTATTTACTTTAATTCTACCGGCGGGATTTCAGCATATGCAGCTTATGATTTTTATGATCTTGAATATTCTTTCCAGGGGAATCCGCTTTTATCAGGGGAGAGGGATTCAATGAATAATTTGGCAGCCGGTGATTATCTGATTGAGGTGAATGACTGGTCCGGTTGCGATGAAGATACAACCATTACTTTAAACCAGCCTGATTCCCTCTGGAGTCATTTTGAACAAATTGAGGATGTAATATGCAATGGAGAAATTGGAGTATTTGAAATAGTTCCTGAAGGAGGTACGCGATATTACGATGCCATTGACGATACATCTTATGGTTACGAGGTCACGTGGGATGATGTGGGAACATATCCTTTTCCGTCACCTTATCCGAATCCTTTGCCTTATGTATCGACAGGATTTTATTCATGGCATATTTATGACTCAAATGGATGTTATACGGAAGGAGCTTATCAGGTAATCGGAGAAAATGCACAAATTCAGGAATTTGAGGCTGAACCTACATATGGAGAAGGTGCATTTGAGACAGGTATCAGTTGTTATGACGCTGATGACGGGCAATTGTACACAAGGGTACAAAGCAGCGGATTGAATTTAGACTATTACCTGTATAACGAGGCTGATTTGTTATTAAGTTCCGGTTCGTCATTCCAGCAGACGTATTATTACAACGATGTAATGCTTGGTCCCGGTTTGTATTATGAGCTTGTTGTAACTCCGAGCGGGTGTGTCGATACTGCGTATTATGAACTGGTAGAACCTGAACCCATACGAATCAGTGATACACTGTACAGTCTTTATAATGATTATTATAATGTTTCCTGCTTTTATTCAGCGGATGGATCAATTGCACTGTCTGGAGTGAGCGGAAGTCATAGTAATTTTAAATACTTGTGGCAAAATGAAGGAGTGACAATGCCTGGTGAAACTTCAACTTCAATCCATGACGTTATGGCAGGCAATTACAGGGTACTAATAACCTCGGATGATATTTGTACAGACACATTCAACTTTGAACTTGTTGCACCGCCTGATATCATTTTATCAGCCAATGTTACAAATATAGAGTGTTATGGTGATGCTTCGGGTGTAATTGTTCTGAACTCCTCCGGCGGTATAGGCCCCCATGAATATTCATGGGAAACGCCAGGACTTTCAGGTTCACAAGCCAGTGGCTTGGTTGCAGACACATATATTTACTCAGTTGAAGATAGTCTGGGATGCGTTGTAACGGATACTACAGTGTTGACTCAACGACCTCCAATAACTGTACAGCCTGATATAAGTGATTACAACGGGTTTGAGATCAGATGTGATAATGGGTCAGATGGATGGATTTCAGTACTTTCAGAAGGAGGTACCGGCGATCATAGTTATGCGTGGGATTTTGAAGGGACAGGTATTCCGGGGGATACAAATAAGATCACAGGATTACAGGAAGGAACATACAATTTGCAGATTACCGATGCCAATGCCTGTGTATTTGATACAAGTTATACACTTGCTGCACCTTCGAAAATTCGTATAACGACTACTTCTCACCCAAAAATATGTTCAACCCTGGGCTGGATTGAAACCAATTCTGTCAGAGGGGGCGTACCATTTCCTGAAGATTTGTATCAACTGCAATGGAGTAATGGCAGCAATGAATATGTTGTTAATGATCTCTCTGATGATACGTATTATGTGACAGTGACCGATTTCAACTCATGTTTTGTTATTGATTCAGCAATTGTTGAACTGGAATCGTCTATGGAAATAGAAATAAGGGTTAGAGACAGTGTTCAGTGTCAGGGATATTCTAACGGTGTTCTGGGCGTGGATCTTTTGTATGAAACGTATCCGTTACAGGTATTTTGGAACGGACAACAGGGCGATACTTTACTGAATGGTGTTTCAGCAGGTCAATACAATCTTATGATTAAAGATGCTAATGAATGTATTTCCTATGATGCAATTCAGGTTACAGAGCCTGGTCCGATTGAACCAATAATTGAAGTTTACGATGCTCATTGCTTTGATTCAGCTGATGCAGTTGTTGAATTCAGTGCAACAGGAAGCAATGGAGGATTTTCTTATTACTGGGATAGTACTTTGGTAGAAGGTTCATGGATAGAAAATCAGAAGGCAGGAGAATATCAGTTGTCATTTGTTGACAGGAAAGGATGTTCCAAAACGGAAATTGTAATCATTGAACAACCTGATAAGATTGAAATCCTTACTTATGATGGCGACATATTTCATCCTTATTGTGCATATTCAGACAATGGAAGAATAAAAGTGACGGTAGTCGGGGGTATTGCACCTTATAATTATGATTGGTTAGATCAGGATGTTTATACAGATACCATTTCAAATTTGGGTGTAGGTGAATATACCATACTGGTTACCGATAATAATGAATGTACCATGCAAAGGGTCATTACTCTTGAACCATTGCTGGCAGCTTGTCTGGATATACCTTCAGCCTTCACACCTAACAATGATGGGTATAATGAAACGTGGGTTATTCTGGACCCATCGGATGAAAGCATTCCGGTTTCCCAGACTTATCCGGATCTGATCATTGAAGTATTTGACAGGAATGGGAGAAAAGTATGGACTTCAAGCAGAGGGTATACAGAACCCTGGGATGGCAAGGACAAATACGGAAGGCTTCTGCCGGTTGATACATATTATTACTTCATTCATCTCAATAATGGGACAGGTGTAATCATTCAAAATATTATTACGATAATCCAATAGATGCGTTTTTAGCCTATCAATAACTTTTCTTGAATAATGCCGTATATTGTAAATCAGTTAATTATATTTACGAACGACCATATTGACTTAGTGACCGACGTACATGCGCAAATTTGCTATCATATCCATGTTAGTCTTTTGTAGTATATGGAAGACGTATACACAGCAAATCCCTATTTACAGTCAATATATTTTAAGTGAGTTTCTTATAAATCCTGCTGTGGCCGGGATAGATGGTATGACTACGATTAACTTATCCGGTCGTAAACAATGGATTGGATTGCAAAATACGCCGGAGACTTATTCTGCAAGTATTTCAACAAGAATTTTAAAATCGCCCTTCTCAATTAAAAAGCGCAAGTACAAAGCAGGATCCAAGGGAAGAGTCGGTCTTGGAGCTGCCTTCATTAGTGATAAGAACGGAGCGATTAGCAGAACAAACTTTAAATTCACTTATGCATATCATATCTTCATTCAGAATTATCAATTGTCTTTTGGGCTTGAAGCGTATGCGATGCAATTTAAAATTGACAAAAGTCTTATTGAATTCAGAAATCCGGATCATCCGGATATTGAAAATCTGCTTGGAAAATCGGCATATGTACCTGATGCCGGAGCAGGCATTAATTTTTCAACCCATAAAGTGAATGTTGGGTTTTCAGTAACAAATCTATTGCAATCGCCCATAAAATTCGGAGATGTAAATATTGCTTCAAGTGAATTAAAGCATATAAGAAATTATACTGTTTATGGTGTTTACAGGGTGGAAATGAATAACAGGAATTGGGATTTTGAACCATCATTTATTCTAAGGGGAAATGAAAAATTAAGTTTTACCAGCGACATTTCAGGCAGGTTCATTTACAAGAAAGAATACTGGGCCGGGTTATCAGTTCGTACTTCAGGAGAATTGATATTGCTGCTCGGAATTAAAATGAACAGAGTATATATTGGTTACTCATTTGATTATGGATTCAATCAAATGTCGAGACTAAGTTACGGGTCACATGAAATAATGGTTGCCATCAAACTGGGAGATAGTCTTAGAAGATACCGCTGGCTCGAAAGATATTAATTATCATCTGGTTTCAGTTTCCTCAGCTCAAGTGCCAATGCTCCGATAATCAATAACAATAAGAGACCTGAGCTTGCATAAGCAATTTTATTTCCGATAAAATAAGATTTTGGTTCAAATCTGAATTCAATTTCATGTTTTCCTTGGGGCACGACCATAGCACGTAAAATATAATTGGCTCTGAAATAAGATGATTTTTCACCATCGATGTATACATTCCAACCTTTTGGATAATAGATTTCAGAAAAAACCGCAACCTGTGGAAAAGTAGAAACAGAGTTGTAAATCAATTTGTTTGGAGTATATGAAAGCAACCCGATGAAAGCAGAAGTATCTTTTCCATAAGGTGTGATAGTTAAAAAATCCTTAAACCGTTTATCAACTACTGTTTGATCTTTATTGTTGATGCTGGCAAGCAATGCAATTTCTTCATCAGCATTCTCAGCCCATAATATCCTGGAAACAAACCATGCATTTCCATATGCATAATCGTTTATAAGAGGTATGGCTTCGGGATTGTAAATAACATATCGTGTATTTAACATGTTGAGTGTATTGCATCGACGCAACGTACTATCGGCCAGAGAAATACGACCTTGTTGAAGCGCACCGATAATACGTTGCATTTCAGGGAAGATTTCATAATCAGCAAGTTCCTGGTATCTTCTCATTTTGGCACCGTGATAACCTCCAATGGATTTATGATAATAAGATGTGGTTGCATCCATAAAAGGACTTACAGAGAGATTTAATACCCTGTAATCAGGATCTTTATCCCTTAAGATAAAATTATCGGCTTTTGTTTTTGGAATAGGATTTTTGTATTCTCTTTTCGTAACAAAATCGTTATTATTCAGGTATCGTTTATCAATTGCCCACATATCTATAAGTATTAATAATCCCAATCCCAGGATCAGGTAATTTGACATGATTTTTTGTTTCAGATACAGATAGATCAAACCTGCTGCAAGAGATATATACACCATTGATCTGAAGGCATCTTTTCGCAAAAGCATCAGCCTGTCAGCCTGAATTGCCTTCACAAATTCATGTGCACCCTGGGCCAGATAACCTTCATCTGCTTCTCCTTCAAAATCAAACCACATTCCGGCAGTGAGCAGGAAGAAAAAACAAATACCCGCGGTTATATAAAAAGCTTTCAGCAAATGCTTTTGTGCAACAGCTTTATCCATATCTTTTTTTAAGATCTTGTTGATGGCCAGAATACCCAGCAAGGGGATAGCAAAACCTGCAATAATAAGTGTCATCGAGACAGACCGGAACTTATCATAACCCGGAACAAAATCAAGGAAAAAATCAGTAAAACCGGCAAAATTTTTACCCCAGGAGAGAAATAGAGCCAGAATTGTTACAGTCACAATCCACCATTTGACTTTGCCTTTTATGATAAACAGGCCAAAAACAAACAAGAATACTGCAATTGCTCCTGCATAAAATGGACCTGATGTAAAAGGTTGAGAACCCCAATAGGTAGGAGCATGTTTTATTGTTTTTTTTGCATTACTGGCCCCCTGAACTTTTTTAAGAAATTCATAGGTTTTGGATTTTTCAGGCAAAGGATTATTGGATGAACCTCCTTTAAAATTTGGAATGAGAAGAGTAAATGTTTCACTGATGCCATAACTCCATTGTGTAATATAATCCTTATCAAGTCCTGATGTCTGATTTTCAATATTGGCAGTGAGTTCTGATTTCCCTCTAATAGAATATTTGCTGTATTCATAAGTAGTCCAGAAATTCGAAAGATTCGAAAATACTGCCAATACAGCTACAAGCGAAAGTGATGCCAGAGCGGTGACAAATTGTTTGTATCTGTTTTCCCGTATTACAGCAATCAATTCGAATAATCCATAGACTATAACAATAAGCAATGTATAATACGTAATCTGAAGATGAACAACAAAGATTTGCAGAGAGAGGAAAAGACCCATTAGGATGCTGCCGATAAGATATTTACCCCGAAAAGCAAGATAAACTCCGGCAATTATCGGAGGCATATATCCTAGAGCAAATACTTTAGAAACATGTCCGGCGGCAATAATTGTAAACAAATAAGATGAAAAACCATATGCAATGGCACCAGAAATACTCAACCATTTATTTACTCCGAAAGCAAGCAGAGCAATATAGAAACCTATTAAGGATAAGAAAATGAAACAAACAGGACGCCAATTGAATAATGTGAAGATAAAATAGTTATGAAAAAAACGGAAGATGTTTGATTTGTATTTTGTAGAAATCAAATAGCCGGGCATACCACTGAACTGGCTGTTAGTCCAAAGTGCTTCTTTGCCTGTTTCGTTACGGTAATCAACCAGTTCTTTAGACATTCCCTGAAATTGCACTATATCACTTTGTCTGAGGTTTTTCCCTTCAAGCGAAGGATACATATATGCAATAGATAGTATTAAGAATACAATCAGCGCAACTGCAATACTTAGTACGTTTTCTTTAATTACCTTCATAAAATAAAGTTTTTCTGTTTACAATTTTGTACTAAACTATTCAATTCTCATTAGATTTAAAGTGATTATTTATTTGAGTTGTCAAATAAATATATTTTTGTTGTATAAATAGCCTTTACAAACAAATCCTGATTTAGATGAGAGTTCTTATGTTGCTTGAAAAAGATTTTCCTCCCGACGGAAGAGTGGAGAATGAGATTCAGGCACTACGAAAAGCCGGACATTCTATAGACTTGTTATGTATTACGAATAAGAGTTCGCATATAGATGAGTACCTGGGAGGAAAAATTTTCAGATCACATCTTTCAAAAATCAATTACAAATTAAGTGCCCTGGCATTAGAATTGCCTTTTTATTTTAAACTATGGGAAAAAAATCTGAAGCGTATTCTTTCTGAGAATAAGTACGATATTTTGCATGTTCATGATTTGCCGCTGGTTGAAGTTGCACTCAGATTAAAAAAGAAATTCAACATTAAGGTAATAGCAGATTATCATGAGAACAGGCCTGAAATAATGGGATATTATCCTTATTTAAAAAGTTTTCCGGCCAAATATATTATTTCGTTAAAAAAATGGCATCGCTATCAGGAAAAGGTGAGTTCTCTGGTTGATCGTTTAATATTGGTAACACCTGAAGCAAAAATTCACTATGCAAAAAATTATAAGGTTCGGTCAGATAATATTTATGTTGTTCCAAATTATGCAAACATTGATCATTTGTCTGCAATATCTATACGCAAGGATATTGTAAAAAGCGTTTCAAATAAATTTTGTATAGTCTATTTTGGTGATACAGGAATTAGAAGAGGTACTCTTGATTTGATCAGAGTTGCCAGTTCATTGACTGATTATCCGGATATGAATTTTATGATCATCGGGCATAGTACAGAACAGAATATGCTTGAGAAAACGGTTCAAAAATTGAATATATCGAACGTAGAACTAACAGGTTTTATGCCTTTTGAAATTGCTTCATCCTACTTATACGGATCAAAAATAGGATTATGTCCTTTTCATCGTAATATCCATCATGATACAACATACGCAAACAAAATGTTCCAGTATATGTATTATGGATTGCCGGTAATTGCGAGCAATTGCCCTTCTCAACAAGCAATAATTGAGAAGGAGAAATGTGGTGTTGTATTTGAGGCTGGTAACCGGGAAGCATTGAAAAAATCTATACTCGAGTTATATCACGATCCCGCAAAAAGACAAAAAATGGGAAAGGCAGGAAATGAATCTGTGATAAAAAAATACAATTGGCAGAATGCCGGGGATGAAATCATAAGACTATACAATTCATTATCATAAAAGTGAAGTTAATTATGTTGTTCGATATAATGGATTTGAAGAAAAGCATTAAATACTATCAAAGTGGGAATTATTATTAAGCAATCGATTCGAGGCACCATTTATTCCTATGTAGGGGTTATTCTGGGGACAATTAATGTCTTGGTTCTCATGCCAACCCTTCTGTTGGCAGAAGAAATAGGATTAATTAATCTTTTGGTGGCGTTGTCAAATATTTTCGCAGAGTTTTCGGCTTTAGGCTTTAATCAGGTTACAACAAGACTTTTTAGTTATTTCCGTGATAAACAAAACAAAAATAACGGGTACCTGTATGTTGTGCTTTTGGTAACCTGTATTGGGTTTATTTTATCTGTAATTGCATTCTTTTTTGTAAAACCTGCTCTTATTAGCAGTGGCGGAGGGAACACATCCTTATTTGCTAACTATATATTTTTGCTCATACCCCTGATTGGAGGAACTTTGTTTTATAATGTTTTTGATAATCTATTAAAAGTACTTTATTCATCAACTGTAGGAACTTTTTACAAGGAAGTGATATTCAGGGTATTGGTTTTTATAAACCTGTTGATGGTTTATTTGGATTTATACAAATTTCATGTATTTCTTGTAATATATATCATTACTCTTCTCCTACCGACGGTTTTTTTATTTATTAATATAGCCAGAAAAGGAGAGCTTTCTTTTAAAAGATCAAAAGGATTTATTGGTTCCGGGCTTCGAAAACAAATGATTAAAGTTGCTTCCTTTGGTATGATGTCCAGTGTTGCCAGCATGGCAATAACAAATATTGATAAATATCTGGTTACTGCTTATCTTGATCTCAAATCAACAGGGATATATTCAATCGCTTTTTTTATGGGGAGTTTAATTCTTAAACCATCGGCAGCACTTTCTAAAATATCTTCGGTCATTCTCGCCGATAGCTGGAAGAACAATGATTTAAAAACCATATTTACAATTTACAGGAAGGGATGTGCCCATATGTATCTCATTGGCGTATATATTCTTTTGGGAATATGGATTAACATTGGAAATATTTTTCATTTGTTACCCTCTGAATATGCTAAAGGTGAGATGGTAGTGCTGATCATCGGATTGGCTTTTCTGGTTGAAATGATATCAGGTGCAAGCGGTATGATTATGGCCACATCAAGAGATTTTCCGCTGCTTACGTATTTTCGTATTTCATCTGGCGTTGTGCTGGTTACAGCAGGATACTTCCTGATTCCTGAATATGGAATAAATGGTGCGGCTTTTTCTGTATTGTGTTCTCATCTGACTCTTTCAATATCTAAAATTGTATTTATGTATATAAAATTCAAGATTCATCCTTTTGATCGAAATATGCTATTTATTTCTTTAATAGCAATACTATCTTATGGGCTTATTATGTTTTTGCCTGAACTTCAAAATGTATTCGTTGATATTGTAGTAAGAAGTGGTTTATTTACATTGCTGTTTTTATTTCTTACCCTTAAATTCAAAGTATCACAATCTGTCAGGGATATCTTTCAAAGTGTTATAAATAAAGTTAAAAACTTACGATAAAAAGACTGTTAATCTAAAAGGAAACAATAAACTGGGAATGATAAAACAATTGGTAAATTATTTACGGTTGCATTTTCCGAGATTATACTTTGGGATGGTTGGAGTTTATGAGAAATTAACTTCCAGGAAACCAACAATTTGTATATTCGATAATTGTGGAGGCAGCTTTAAAGAATACATAGCAAATAATAACATGGATCAAAAGCTTGAGACATTGAAAAACAACCTGGATGAATATTCTAATCATACCGTGGATGTGCTTTTCAAACGCTTACTGAATTATCCTGAGCGTAAGTATGGATTAAGAATAGTGCCTGATGATTCCTTTGTAATTGGAGGATTGATTAATGAAGAACAGCCTGAAACCAGGAAAAAAGTAAAACATGAACTGCGAAAAATTAGCAGAAACATAAAATTTCCACGCAATTCTATGGATCCGTCAGTTTTTTATTTTGATCATGGGTTGATTTATCTGCCGGAAACAGTTAAGGACTATCTTGATAATACTGATTTTTTAGACCTTGGAGCGTATTTTGGTGATTCGGCTCTGGCTCTGACCAAATACAATTATAAAAAAATCTACTCTGTTGAGTTTTCAAAAAAGGCCATTGAAAATTACAGGCTATGGATGAAAATAAACAATATTAATCCCGATAAATTTGAGATTATTGAAGCAGCCATGTCAGCAAGTGATGAAAATCCTCCAATTTATTTATCAGGAAACGATTATTCTCTTTATTCCGATTTACGTTGCGAGGAAAAAGATGCCAGTATTAAAATTAAACAACGTTCGCTTGATTCAATTGTTGAACAATATCACATACAACCGAAATTTATTAAGGCGGATATTGAAGGGTATGTTCTGGAATGCATGAAAGGCGGGGAAACTACATTAAAGAAACACAGACCGGTTCTTTCACTGGCAATCTATCATAATCCTTATGAGTTTTTTGAAACCAAGCCCTTTTTAGAGAATCTTCTGGATGATTATACTTTTATTATTAGGAAAATGGCTGTTAAACCATTCGGATTGAGGAGTCATGCAGAAACCATGTTAATGGCTTATCCGAATGAATTAAAGAAACATTGATCCGGTCGTTTATTTTCTTTCACAGTAAACAATAATATAACGTGGGAAAAAATACCTTAAAATCGGGCGTATTCCTATTTGTCGTATCGGTGAGGTCCATTTTTCAGATTCCACAACAGTCCAGCCTGTTTTTTCAAGTAGCCAGACGAATTGTTTTTCTTCAAATTCATGATAATGTCTATCCCATTCATTTGTTTTACTCCAGAAAGCAGATTTGAACCAAAGACGCAATGGGACGGTGGCAATAAGTTTTTTGGCTTTTATAGCTTTCAGTATATTATAAGGAGCCAGCATATGTTCAAAAATCTCAAAGGCAGTAACGGCCTCATAGCTTTCATCTTTTACTGAAGTAAGATCCTGATCCAGATCTTCCCCTTTTGTATTTTCAACTTTATATCCTTTTTCAGCAATTCGTTTTGCTAGTTCATTTGAGGCGCCAAGATCGAGTATTTTTCCTCCTTTTGAAACATACTTTTCAATGTATGCCAGTGATTTAGTATATCGTTTTCTTTTACTCATAGTATTTTTTTCTAATGAAAAAGGAAAAAGTTTGAATGGATCATTTTGTTAATTGATCAAGATAATTACACACTTTCTTTGCAAGATTTTTCCTACTGTATTTATCAATTCCCGAAGGGGTTAATTTTAATTTTTTTAATTTGAACAATTCAAAATAATGATTGAGAATGCTGGTCATTTTCGCAGCATCGTTATAGGCAATTATTTCGCCTCCCTGTGTTTCTTTTAATATTGTTGCCGTATCTCCATCTTCAGGTCCTATAGAAATTATAGGTCTTCCTGAAGCCAAATATTCAAAAAGTTTACCGGGAATGACACCCATTACATTTGGGGTATTGTTCAGAGGGAGCAATAATATTGAAGAAGAACAGAGAAATTGGACTACCTTTTTATGTTCTATATATGCAATATGCTTTACATATTCGGATAGCTGATATTTATTAAGTTCTTCAAATACCCTGTAATCAACAGTACCAATAAGGATTATTTCAAGTAAGGTTTTAAGGTCAGCATGATGTGCTAAAAGAGAAGATAAGGTTTTCCAGAGCAATATGGGATTACGATCATTGTTCATTGATCCGACATGTACTATGGAAAACTTTGTGTTTTGAAGGGGGGAAACCTTATCAAATTCTTCATGATCAAAACCATTTGTTATGGTAACAATCCTTTTTGCTCCAAGTGATTTTAAATCTTTAGCCCAATTTGGACTAACGGTCGTAACAAGATCAGCAGAAGCAAGTACTTTTTTCTCAAGTCGGTGGTTTGCTTTATCAGCGAGTTTTGTGAGACCAAGCTGATGATAAAAATCGATGTTTGTCCACGGATCACGAAAATCGGCCAGCCATTTAGTCCCGGTATTTTTTGCGAGTTTAAGTCCGATCAAATGCATACTGTGTGGTGGCCCGGATGTAATAATAGCATCTATTGAATCATTTTTCAGGTGCTGTAATAAAAACTTCACAGAAGGGCGAACCCAATATTTTCTTGGATCAGGAATAAATAAATTTCCGCGGATCCAAAAAAGTAATTTCATCTTCCAGGAAGACTTTTTCTTTGAAGACAGCAATCCTATACCAACATTGTCATTATGTTTCCCAGAAATAATCTTATGATAGTATTCTAATGGCTCAAAAATCGGGCGTTTTAATACTTCTATGTTCTCCGGGACATCTTTTAACAGTGAATCATCTTTTCTTGGAATTGCAGGATTAGATGGGGTATAGATAACAGGTATCCATCCAAATGATTGCATGTGTTTAGAGAACTTAAGCCATCGGTATACTCCTGCACCACTGCTTGGTGGCCAATAGTAAGTTATGATAAGTACTTTTTTCATGCAATCAGAATAATTTACGCCAAAGTCTTAAAAAAAACAGTTTAATCTCGTAAGGCAAATTCCATTTTTTAAATCCTTTTTTTGATTTGTTGTAGTTTGTTTCGAATTCTATTAGCGCCTTTTCAAGATTTCCCCTGGCCCCAATTAAATTCCAGAACTTTTGAAAGTCTTCCTGTATAGTTTCCAGATTAACAATGATACTATTTGATTTTGATTCGAGAAATACCTCAATATTTAAATTCACATTATTATAATAATCTTCACAAATCTCCAACCTTCTTTTTTTGTTCAGTTTTTCAATGGGAGTTTTTAAAATTCCTGCACAATATGCCCTGATAATACTCACCTTACTATGCCACCGTTTATTTAAACTGCGTATTGTCTCATTTTTATTTCTTATTAATTGAACATAAACAGGAGAATCGCCATATTTTCTTTCGAGGGCACCTAAAAACCAGATTAAACGGTTGTCAGCTTCTATATGATTATCTGAATATTCAAAACGTGCTGAGCCAATCTTTTTTGCATTTGTCTCATGACCGCTACTATAATTGGAGATATGTTTGCAGGCTTTAATGAATGCAAATGAACCACTTCTGCCGGTGCAAAGAATAAAAATCCTCATGATAAGATTATTTGTATTTGGCCAAATAAATAAAATATTTTTTCCAACTCATCTTCCAAATCATAATACAATCCTTCATACTAATATTTTGAACAGGATTTATTAATTGAAAACCAGTTAGATCTTTTTTTCCTAAAACAGGAAATCCGCACAAATCGTTTAAAAGATTCTTATTATGAATTAATTCCATGCAATAGACACCATTTCCAATTTGAATAACTTCTCCTTTATTGTTCCAAAATCTGTCACCACGGGCATAACATCCTGTAATATTCTTATTGGAGATTTTTTCAATTAAACTTATAAATTGATTTGAAAAGGTATAGTTGATAAATAGTCTTTCAGGCTTAACGATGTTATAGTGATATATTTTAATGCAATTTACGGCCATGAATTTTTGATTTGCAAATTGCTTTTGTACTATATCAATGTAATCTTTATGCAAAACATCGTCGTTGTCAATTCTTGTCGTAATTACAAATTCCCTTTCGGAATGCAGAAGATCAAGGACATCCTGAGTATATGATGTTAAGAATTTGTCGTAACTGCTTACATATTTTGGCAGGATGAATGATTTATATATTCCAAGCAATGATTCAATGATCTTTTTATATTTATCAGGGGTATCAGAATCAAAATATATTAACCAGGTAAAATTCTTATTTGATTGATGTATCAGGGATGGCAGGCAATAAGATTTGAAAAGATTTATTCTGTGCTCAAGCCACTCATCAGACAAGGTTTCAGAATTGTTCTTATCTGTTTTCCAATTACTTTGAGCAGATTTCAGGTTAAAACGGGTGATAACAAAATGATCAAAATTGTACTTCATCTTAAGAGCAAAAGTAGGATGAAAATAGTTTATACTTACTATAATGATTTCAATAGTTTTTTCATGCTTACCTTCTCTGTTATGATTTTTCCTACTTCGTTTACCGGTATTCTTTCCTGCTCCATAGTATCGCGATACCTAATTGTAACAGTATCATCTTTTAGTGTTTGATGATCAACTGTAATGCAAAAGGGTGTCCCGATTGCATCCTGCCTGCGATACCGACGACCAATAGTGTCCTTCTCTTCGTACTGACAATTAAAATCAAACTTCAATTCATCAATAATTCTACGGGCTTTCTCAGGCATCCCATCTTTTTTTGTAAGGGGGAATACTGCCAGTTTTGTCGGAGCAAGTACTTCAGGAATTCTCATTACAATTCTTTGTTCCCCGGTATTTTCAACTGTTTCTTCCGTATACGCATTTGATACAACGGAAAGGAACATCCTGTCAAGGCCAATAGAAGTTTCCACAACATAGGGAACATAGTTTTTGTTTTCTTCCGTATCGAAATACTGGATTTTTTTGCCTGAATACTTTTCATGGTTTCCAAGATCAAAATCAGTTCGCGAATGGATTCCCTCGACTTCCCTGAATCCTATGGGAAATTGAAATTCAATGTCCGTAGCGGCATTAGCATAATGAGCCAACTTATCGTGATCATGGAATCTGTATTTTTCATCACCCATACCCAAAGCCTTGTGCCATTTTATTCTCTTTTCTTTCCAATAGTTATACCACTCCATTTCTGTTCCTGGCTTAATGAAATATTGCATTTCCATCTGTTCGAATTCACGCATGCGAAAGATAAACTGGCGTGCAACAATTTCATTTCGGAAAGCTTTGCCTATCTGAGCAATTCCAAAGGGAAGTTTCATCCTTCCGGTTTTCTGAACATTCAGATAATTTACGAAGATGCCCTGCGCAGTTTCAGGTCTCAGGTAAATGGTATTTGTTTCCTCGGTTACTGAGCCCAACTGAGTGCTGAACATCAGGTTGAACTGGCGAACATCTGTCCAGTTTTTTGAACCTGAGACAGGGCATACAATTTCAGCATCTTCAATAATTTTTTTAAGTTCAGGCAAGTTGTTTTTTTCCAGGGCTTGTACAAATCGGGCTTTTATTTCATCTATCTTAGATTGATTCGCAATTACTCTCTGGTTGGTTGTACGAAATTGCTGTTCATCAAAATCTTTTCCAAAGTGCTGTGAAGCTTTATCAACTTCTTTTTGAATTTTTGTTTCCAGCTTTTCAAGGTATTCTTCTATCAGCACATCGGCCCGGTATCTTTTTTTGGAATCTTTATTGTCGATTAAGGGATCATTAAATGCACTGACATGACCTGAAGCTTCCCATGTTTTTGGGTGCATAAAAATAGCAGCATCTATTCCAACTATGTTCTCGTTAATTTTTGTCATTGCATCCCACCAGTATTGCTTGATATTGTTTTTTAATTCAGTTCCGTTTTGTCCATAATCATAGACAGCACTTAGCCCGTCGTAAATCTCACTTGACTGAAATATAAAGCCATACTCTTTGCAATGTGCAATGATCTTTTTAAATATATCTTCCTGTGCCATAGTTTGTTAATTGAAATAAGTTACTTCAAGTGCGCAAAAGTAATTGAATTTAGCATCTTAAGCAATTAATTTTACTAATCGGACTTATTAACCGGGTTGCTCGGGAAACGATCAGGATAAGGATGCACACTTTCCGTTATTCAGCAGCATAAATAGATTTGGTTGACAGCGATTTTACTGCTTCCTGTAAGGTATTATCAATATTCTCAATAGCAGGATAAAAACCTTCATCGTCCAGAATATTCCGGATAATGTATGCATAAAGCTGTGTTTTTAAAATTTCTTTAGAAATAGCGATTTCTTTCGCGTTCACAGGTACTTCATTTTTGGCGGCAAATTTTATGAAATCACGAAACGTATTCTTTCTGTTAAGATAATTGTTGATTTGCTCATTGTTTATGCATTTCTGAAGTTCTTTTCTATAGTCGTCGGTATATTGAAGAGAGAACCTGTAAATAAGTCCTCTGTTCCGAACATCAATCAGATAATCAGTAACTCCTGTAGTATCGATAGGAACAAAGATATCAGGCATAATACCCCCACCTCCAAATACTGTTTTTCCGCCTGCAGTAATATACTTCAAAGAATCTGCAAACTTTATACTGTCTTTATCATTCAGTTCTCCATGTACAAATCTGTTGGAAAGATCCATAAAGTAATCTTCATTATTGCCATTTTCATAAGGTTTTTGAATACACCGACCGGTAGGAGTATAATATCGTGCAATGGTTAACCGAATGGCAGAACCGTCCGGGAAAACCTTTTGTTCCTGTACCAATCCTTTTCCAAAAGATCTTCTGCCGATTACAATTCCACGATCATTATCCTGTATGGCGCCGGCAAGAATTTCACTTGCTGATGCACTACCTTCATCGATTAAAATTGCAACTTCTAATCCATCACACAGTCCCCCTTTTGATGCTTTATATTCCTGTCTTTGTCTTGCGTTACCTTCAGTGTAAACAATCAATTGTCCTTCATCGAGGAATTGATCTGCAATATGAACTGCTGCATCAAGATATCCGCCTCCGTTTCCTCTTAAATCAAGAATAAGCTTCGTCATCCCCTGGCCAAGTAACTTAATGATACCTTCAGAAAATTCTTCAAAAGTCGTTCGTGAAAACTTATTCAATTTAATATATCCGATGTCGGATCTGACCATGTAAGCAATATCCATACTATACAATGGGATATTATCACGTATAATGTCGAAATACAATAAGTTTTTAACCTTTTTCCTTTGTACACCAACTTCAACTTGCGTTCCTCTGGGGCCTTTTAATCTATTGACTATTGAATCACTTGAGATCTTTTTACCTGCTAACGTATCTCCATCAACAATCAAAATTCTGTCACCGGCAAGAATTCCGACTTTCTCTGACGGTCCGTTTGCTATTGTTTTCAGAACGATCAAAGTATCATTGAGCATATTAAACTGAACTCCAATACCGCTGAAATTGCCTTCAAGGGGTTCATTCACTTCATTAAGATCTCTTGCAGGAACATATTGTGAATGAGGATCAAGCTCCGATAAAATCAAAGGAATTGTTTTTTCTTCTAACTCAGATTTATTAATAGGATCAACATATTCATTCTGAATATAATTAAGAATATTGCCAATTTTATCCGTATGGGGATAAATATGAAGCAAATTGCTGCTTTGGGTTGATTTGTAAAATCTTCCTATTATTATTCCAATAATAATAGCCAATGCTAATATGATAGGGGACAGAATTGTTTTCAGAGAGTTTTTATTATCCATTTGTCTCACATTTCAACATATTTTACTTCTATTCCTGCTCTATGAAGGAGGCTTATTCCATCGTCTTTTCTGTAGTTATCGCAAAATACGACCCGTCTGATTCCCGATTGAATAATTAATTTTGCACACTCCAGGCAGGGAGAGGTTGTAATGTATAAAGTTGCTCCTTCGCTACTGTTATTGCTTTTGGCAACCTTGGTTATAGCATTTGCCTCTGCATGCAAAACATAGGGTTTGGTTTTGTCGTTTTCATCTTCACAAACATTTTCAAATCCTTCCGGTGTTCCGTTATAGCCATCAGAAATTATCATTCTTCCCTGTACGATAAGAGCACCTACCTGACGACGTTTGCAATATGAGTTTTTTGCCCAGATCTTGGCCATTTCAAGATATTTTTTATCGAATTGTTCCTGTCGGTCACCATAAGGTTTGTGAGGATCGTACTTAGTCATGAAGATCAAATTGCAAAAGCCAAATTTCAATAAAAATGTTAATTGGCAAAGATAGACTAAATGTATGAAATAATATACCTGTGCATTGGTATCCTTATACTATCCTTTTCAATTATAGATCTTAAGTGGGGTGCAGTATAACTGATTTGGGAAAATACAGGATAAGGCATGAGTGCCTGCAGGCAGGTTTAGCGAAAGCAGGTTCTTCACTTACTGATTTCAAAGGATTTAAAAGACTTACACTTATGGGAATTGTGAGAGCCTGCCTGAAGGCAGATGAGTCTGTTCCCCCTCCGTTCTGAAAACTCAGAACTCTGGCGGATAAAAAGAATCAGAGTGAGAGCTCGTTCTATGCGCTCACTCTCACTCTGATTAGTACCCGGAGCCGGGATCGAACCGGCACAGCCTTGCGGCCACTGGTTTTTGAGACCAGCGCGTCTACCAATTCCGCCATCCGGGCAAACACTTAATTAGCATCGAATATAATAAAGAACCTCTTGCCTTTTCCGAACCATACATTTTAAATAAATGGCGGAATTGGCCCTTGCTCCATGCTGGCCCCTCCCTAAAATGCTCCACCGGAGCATTTCTTTACGGTCGGACCTGCCATCCGGGCAAACACTTAATTAGCATCGAATATAATAAAGAACCTCTTGCCTT
>CAYORG010000048.1:20932-21540 GCA_964406315.1 uncultured Bacteroidales bacterium
TTCCGAACCATACATTTTAAATAAATGGCGGAATTGGCCCTGTCATTCTGAAATTACCAAACACAATACAACCAAAAGTAATAATTCTCCGGAACGAAAAAACGGTTGCTTTAAAATAAGGTAGGCGAAGATAGATAATTTGAATTTTTCGAACAAAATCAAATATGAATTATTACTGTTTAGAATGGGATTTAGTTTTTGTAACTTTAACTTTAATTCCGCAATGGGGTTAAATTATTGGATCATTTTATTGATGCATAAATAGATTGAATTTGCATTTTATACAAAGTTTGATTTTTGTTTTAACATGTATATGTTAATATTTTTTATGTAAAAAAAAGTCTTTATTTGTTGGTTTTCTGGCTATAATTATTTAAGCCTGAAAATTTGTTGGAACGCTAAAATACAGCCTGTCAAGAGCTTAAAAGGGAAAGTTAATAACTTCACTGAAATGTTTAAAATTACAACGTCTCTTGGATTGTAGAAACTTGATTGTGTTAATAAATTGCAATACAAACTTGAGCAACTCTCTCAATTCGAAAAGTCCAGTTTTTCAATATTTTAAAATAAAAGCAGATGCGAGCCGAAGAAACCAACACAAAAGATTT
>CAYORG010000049.1:0-20384 GCA_964406315.1 uncultured Bacteroidales bacterium
TCTGACTCGAGAATAAATTCCTGGTTTTGGCTTATTTTATTTCCAGGTATAACTGGGGCTTATAGTTATCGTTTGGTGCAGTCTCCAGGCTATGAAAATAAGATATCCGGATGGCTGTATACCCTGGCCAGCTGGGATGATTGTCTTCAATTATTATCCCGTAATTTGGTATCGCTCCACTGGCCCAGGCTTGTACAATTGTAGTGATATCGACTTCCCATGGAATCGCATTGGTATATGGAGGATCCTCAATTGCAACATAGCTTGTATAACGGGCCGGAGTATTGTTATAGGTGATTGTATTGGTACTCCAACTATTTGCCAATGCCCTTACTATATAATCCGTATTCATATCTCCGGGAATAGATATTACATACAATTTAAGAATAGCGCTTTGTATGGTTTTCCCTTCAATGAAATTCATAATATCAAAATACAGGGCACTGTTGGTGATGGCATATTCGGTAAATCCTCCTGCATTATACTGGTACCAGATACCAACCGCCAAATTTGAAGACTTATAATTCGTATTTTCCACGGCACTGTTGTTTGATTGTTTCATCGTTGGATTATCAAAGGCTGCTATGGATGTCATTTCCAACATTGGGCAATACACACCGATCGTATTGCTATATTCACTATACACTCCTCCCGATTTTGCCCTGACCCTGAAATAAGTTGTCTTTCCGACATCCTGTGCTTCCTGATATAACACTTCTGAATAAGGTGTTGTACGATCGCCATCAGGATAATAAATTAAAACCTGGAACCCGGAATTTGGCTGGTATGAGTATTCCAGTTCATAATGATCATCACCACTTTGATTGCCCGTCCAGTTATAACTCCAGTTCAGCTCAAACGATGAATATGTTGTTGAAGGACCCGAAAGGACAGGAGCATTGATAACTTTCGACTCCATCGTAACATTTCCTATATTGGTTACATAATTGTCAACAGGAACTTGTTTTGTTTTATAAGAATTGTGTGTAAATATCAGGTAATCAACAGATTGAGTACTTTTCATGTTTATGGAAGGTACCGTAGCAGCTGATTTTTCCACTGCATGAAGTCCCTGCGAAAAAGCCGTACCGTTCATTTTGGATACTTTGTAACCAAACAATTCACCATCGAGAATTGCCCTGACAAGGTAGATCGACTGCGGCTTGTTCTCAAGGTATGCTTTCGGGTAAAGTGCATAAGCTCCGGATAAATTGTCTTCATCCAGAAGACGTTTTACAAACTTACCGGTGATGTCGTATAAGTCAACGATGATATGCTGACTTTCACAGTTTAACAGCAACCTGTTACCGTCAAAATTTATTCTTTCAGAATTTGCAGTAGTTAACTCAATGGCTGTTGGATTGTTTTGCACAAAGTTAAAATATCCGCTTGCATCAGTGTAAACAGTCATATTTGCTGTTTCAAGATAAACTTTGACTCCAGACAAAGGTGCCGATTGTTCATCAACCACCCTTCCGCTCAAATCGATTTCTTCTGCATTTGCAGGAAAACTTATGTACATGCTAAGTAAACATATACTCAGTAAGATCTTTGTTGTTTGTTTTGTTTTCATAACGCTTGTTTTTAGTAGACATTTATTCATAAAATGTGAATTAATTTTCTACTAATTTATACGCCAGAGGAGCCTTAAGTAAACAGCAAATTGATATTTGTCGGAACCGGATTAATATTCGTTCCAAATCATAAAAAATCCGTTAGCTAACAAATGCGTGATGAAATCAAAAAAATCATTTTTGGTTGAGTGTTTGAAGGATTGGAAAATATCTGAACTTCTATCTATAAGCATTTAGTCTGTCAATGCAATTCATCAGAGCACGGGCATTGTGATAATTGATCTTCCAGTCGTGTGCCTTTGGGACTTTTGCTTTTTCCGGATTATTATCCAACCCGGATTCATACCATCCTCCATGTTTTTTGTCAATTACATACAGATTGATGTATTTCCATTGTTTTTGAAACGCTTCAAAATACCGGGATTCTGCCGGAAAAAGTTCAGACATCATCAATAATGCATTCAATCCTTCTGCCTGGGTCCACCAGACCTTTTCAGGGTTAATTATGGTTATTTTATCTTCATTTTTAAAATGATAACCGGCATCATAAAATCCACCGTTTTTGTTATCCCATCCGTTATCCAATGCATGATCAACCAGTTTTTTCGCAACGACAATTGTTCTTTCATCATCTTTCAAACCAAGTGCATGCGAAGCTTCGAGTAGTAAATAAGCTGTCTCTACATTGTGTCCAAAGGAGATATGATCGAAATAGTGATATTTTTTTCTTTTCGTTTCTGTCGAATCGCTATAGGTTACAGGAGACCAGTCCCGTTTATAAAACAGGGTGAGATACCCTTTTTCTCCTGCAATTGTATCTCTTATTAAATAAAACATTTCAGTCAGCCGTTCATTTAACAGCGTGTCAGGCCATATTTCATATAAGGCTGTGAATGCTTCCAGCAGGTGAATGGATGAGTTTTGATCTTTCCACAGCCGGCTTTCCCATTCAATACCATGCAAATCAGAATTATGATCCGTATACAGTGAACCGTTTCTGAGCATCTTGTCAAAATATCCTTTGTATTCCGGATCATGACTATGAGCCTCGAGCCAGTAAAAGGTCCTTTTTGCAAGGTTTAAAGCGCTTGTATCATTTGATAGCGAATAATATGCCGACAATGCATAAATAGCAAAAGCATTGCCATAAGCAGTTTTATTAGCAGAATTGGATCTGTTTGCAGGATTTCCCTGTGAATCGCAGAACATATGGAACCCACCGAATTCAGTATCCCACATGAAGGTTTTTAAAAAGTCAAATCCATGTTTAGCTATTTTGGCATACAATGAATCCTTGTAAAACAATGCAGACTGTGAAGTTGTCCACAGGTGTCTTGATTGGGTTACCAGCATTTTATTCTGAGGTCCTTTAGCCTGCCATTTGTAATTAAAGTTGCTAAGGAATCCTCCGTTCGTGCTGTCGATTGATCTGGGATACCAGACATCAAGCAGTTCTTTATGCAGAGAATATTCCAGTTGTTCTGCGAGGGATCTATCCGTTGATTGGGAACATCCTGAAATCGTGAAAAGAAGGATAAACACGAAACAGAATGTGTTCTTTCCGGTAAGATTGTTTGTTTTATGAATTACACTTTTTATCAAACAGTTGTTAAGAAAAATATTCATGCCTTTATGGCACGGAGGATTATTCAAGAATAAATTTCCTGACTGTCAGCTTATCGTCCGTGTTAATTTTCACAAAATATATACCCTGATCAATTTGCGAAATATCAAGCTGCTTGCCAAAATCAGCAGTTCCCGACAAACAAAGTTTTCCTGAAATATCGACAATCTTGTAACGAAATTCATGTCCGGCAGCTTTTGCACTTTCAATAACAATATAATTCTCAGCGGGATTAGGATAAATTAAAATATCTTTATCGCTGTTGCTTGTATTTAATGATTCCACATCGGGAGGAACATTATTTTGTACATACTTTGGTCCGAATGCTCCAAGTAAGTATCCATCCCATGATGCAAACGTTCCGGGATTGTAGGAGATAAAAATCATATCAGAAGCATCTTCAACAGGTGTTCCCAGTGAAAATGCAATGGTTTCAGCGTCGCCTGCAACTATTTCTGCTCCGGTTATGGTTCGATCTTCATTATTCACTTCAATACCAAAGGATTCAATTGGTATAACATCACTCATTTCCTTAGAAAAAGTAACTATTACCTGTGTTCCTTCTTCATTGGTATATCCGGCTTTGAAACCGGGCAACATATTGACAATTTCTTCAGGTCCAAAATTGGATAAAGTACCTCCCTTAACCGATGTTAAATCACCAAAGGTATAGCTTGCATATGCTTTTTGCCTATATATAAGAGGTGCAGAAAGTGTAAGCACTATACTATTTGGATTTCCTGTCTTGAGAGAGACGCTGGTTATGGGTATTTCAGTTACACTGTAAACACTGAACTTATCTATGTTTGAAGAAGGATCATTCATTTCCATGTCAAATACCAGTTCCACCTGGCTGCCATCGGTATTGGTTTGAACCTGAAGCAATTCAGGATGAGGATACATAGCATCAACGAGATTCAACTCGATTTCAATTCCTTCATTGGCTTTTGTAAACGGAACATCAAATATTGCTGTTGAATCACCGGTTTTCACCGTTACCTCATAATCGCCATAGAAACCATTGAATTTGCAGGTGCCTTCACTGTCTGTTGTATCAGTGACGGAAGTGGACCATTTTTCATGGATCAGTTGATAGACGGTATCTGCTGCAATCTTAGGGAATTTGTTTTCGTTAAAAATACCGCTTCCTTCACGCCAGGCATATTTGTCATATACTCCGAAAAAATAAAACCCTTCCACCAGCGGATAGGAAAACATAGTTCTCATGATCCTTGCATAATAATCTGCCTGGTTTTGTTCGGAAATGCTGTATTCATCAATTTTCATATCAAACTCGGTAACCGTGATCGGAAGATTGAATTTTGCCAGTGAATCAAGACTGGTCTTTATTTGTTGCCAGTTGATGTTATTTTCCATGTGACCCTGAACGCCAATACCATCCAGAGGAGCTCCATTGCTCAACAATTCACGGATTGTAGCCATATAATCATCAATAACAGGCCATACAATAATATTGAACTCGTTTACAAATAGTTTTGCAGCCGGATCGCTCTCTTCTGCCCACTTGAATGCATTCCAGTTGATGGAATCGCCTGTTCTCTCAGCAAGCCAGGTTTCATGAAACGGTTCGTTGATTACATCGTATTCGTTTATGGCTCCGGCATATTTGGTGACATCCCTTCGGATCCTTGTCTCACAGGCTTCATACATTTTTTCACCTGACATGGTATCTGCAACAATCCACGAAGGCAATTGCCAGGAATTTGGTCCGCCCCAGATCAGGCAGTGTCCTCTTGTATACCAGCCTGCCTTTTTAGCCCAGCCCATAATTGTATCTATTTCGGAATAATTCACATTTCCGGGTTCAGGTTCCATGTAGTTCCATTTGAACCGTTCAATATTACCGGCATTGAAATACTTTAACATGGTAGCCTGGTACCAGTCAAAATCATTCTGATCGTATGCGTGATGAGTTAATATATTTCCCCACTGAAACTCATGTTTTTTCAACTTTATGCTAACCGAATCATGAATAGGATTACTTCCGGGATCAACTACCTTAAAAGAAAAATCACCTTTTCTGAGTGTATCAATTCTTTCTTCGGCTTGGTCATACCAATTCTGAGTGTAAGCCATGGTGCAGGTGAGGAATAATAAAGCAACCTGAATGATTAATCTTCTTTTGTTCATTTTGTTGTATGTTTTATTACGATCTGTTTCTTATTATGCCAGTGAAATAGTTGTATTAGTTTTTAATAAACTTCTGGTGACTGATCATATGGTTTTCAGTGTTCAGTATTCTTAGAATATACAAACCGGATTGCAAAGATTCAATTTGAATTCCGGTTCTTGCATGTCCGGAATGTGTTTCGGAAATTAATCTCTTACCGGAAAGATCATATATCTCAACAGAACAATCCAGATACCCGGTCTTGTTTTCCAGGTATATGATATCATTTGCAGGTACCGGATACAGTTTATAATCAGTGATTTCAGGATTGTTTATACCTGTTGGCACCTGGGTTGAATTGTTCGTGGCAGGAAGACTAAATGCATCGATTTCTATTCCACCTCTTGTTGCTATTGTGCCAGGATAATAATGAAGTGTTACAGTCTCTCCGGCATATATAGTTTCTTGCAGGTGCAGAGTGAAAATCCTTAAGTTTGAATTGTCCTGTTCAACACTTGTAACCTGTATCGTCTTTTCTTCGTTTACTTCGGCAAAAAATGTGATCTGTGGTTCCAGGGCCGGATCTTCCATCTCATCGACAAACTCAATATCGATCGCACTGCCGTTTGCATTTACGTGAACATCATTAACTGTTGCATCTGCAATTTTCACATCGTCTACCCAGACAGTTCCAAGGCTTACAAATTGCAGGGATGCAACAACATCATCATCGGATGAAACCGGCGAGGTAAAAGAGAATGTGTATTCAATCCATTCTTCGGTCAGTTCGATATTTCTGTTTTCTGAATAGTAGGTATAAGGAGAAGTGGCTTTGCCAATAATATAATTCATCATTATGCCTGAGGAAGAGGCTTTTGCTTTGAGTGATATTCTGTAACCTTTGCCTTCTTCCAGGCCAAAACTGAAGTTCTGTACCTGGATATCCCAGTAATTGCTACCTAACTGAACAACTTCAACCTGTAAGCAGCTGTCACCCGATGCAGGATTATCAGATGTAATACTGGTATTTGCCTGCGAAGTTCCGCCTGCAGAAGCTACCCAGGGAGATAATCCTTCTTCGAATCCTCCATTTGGGAGTAAATTCAATTGCGCATAGATACCAGAATATACAAAAACAAATAAACCGGATAAGAATAGTATTTTTTTCATGATCGGATCAATAAATATAGTAGTTGATTAACAATATAAAATTAAACAGTTTTTTTGGGAATACAAGGCAAAAATAAATATCTCAAATGACCATTAAACAAGGGAACAGGTAAGAATATCGGTTGATTATTCGTTTTTTTTATGAAGAGAATCAAATAAAACAATTTTTCGATTTCTGTTACTTGTGAAAATCAAACATCAGTGAAAATTCATAGCAAAATAATTGCAATTGGAATAGTGTATGTTCTCTATAATTTCTGAAGGTTTTTGTAACCGACCTGTCAGGCATTTTAGTATAACCTATTCTATAAAGAAATTGATAGTATTCTAATTAAAGCAGGTTCAAATGTTTTGAGATCAGTTCAATCAGCAACCTACTGTCGATGGGTTTTGTTATAATATCATCACATCCTGCTTCAATTGCCTTCTTTCGATCCAAAGGCGAACTATATGCAGTCTGTGCGATAACCGGAATTTCGGGATGCAACTTTTTTATTTGCTTTGTTGCCGCATAGCCATCCATTTTAGGTATTTTAATATCCATTAGAATCAAGTCAATGCCTGATTTTGATATTGCCAATTCCAGTGCAGTTTTTCCATCTTTTGCATGAATATATTCAATTCCATTTTTTTTCATTATCTCTTTAAGATAGATACTACTGGAATCATCATCTTCTACAATTAAGATCTTTGAGCCTTTCGGCTTATTGTCCAATACTTGTCTGGCAGCCTCATGTTCCAGTTTTTTTCTTTTTAAAGGTTTAAATGGTATAGTAAAGAAAAACTCTGATCCTTTTCCTTCCGTGGAATTCAGCCATATTTTTCCATCGAGTGCTTCTACATAAGCTTTTGAAATGGACAAGCCCAATCCGGATCCTTCTATTGTATTAAGTTCTGAGGTTTCTTCTTTGCGAAAGCGTTCAAAAATTACTTCCAGGTTTTCTGCTCTTATTCCTCGTCCTGTGTCTTTTATAAAAAATTCCAGCACCTCACTTGTATATTTATAGCCAAATTTAATTTGACCTTTATCAGTAAATTTAATGGCATTTTTTATCAGATTTGTGAGTATCTGGGCAAGCTTAATTTTATCCGTACGTAAAACACTATCAGAATTTGAAAGGTCTTTACTGCACTTTAGTTTCAATCCTTTGTTTTCAACTTCCGGCAAAAAGAAATCAAAAAGACTGTTAATTAACTCATTCACATTGGTAGGTTCAATATTCAGGTCAATTTGTCCGGCATCAATTTTTGAAATATCAATAATGTTGTCAATAATTTTTACCATTCTGTCACCACATTCCTTGATCACTCCTATGTATTTTTCCTGTTCTTCTACTGATAAATCAGGATCATTCAGTAAATCGGCAAATCCCAGTATGCCATTCATTGGTGTCCTTATCTCATGACTCATATTGGCAAGAAATGCTGATTTAAGCTTATCGCTTTCTTCGGCTTTGAGTTTGGCTTTGTTAAGCTCCTCATTAATTTTTTGTATCCGGTTCACGTGTAAAGCCAATTCTTCATTTTGAGTAAGGTATTCTTCATTTAATGCCTGAAATACTTCATTCTGTTTTTTAAGTTCTTCTTCAGCCTTTTTCAATTTAGTTATATCCTGGTTTGCCCCTCTTGTGATAACTGTTCGTCCATTCTCATCTTTCACTATACCGAATTGAACGGCAATATGCCCGACTTCACCATTTGCATATACCATACGATGTTCCAGATGCCGATAATAATTGGGATCATCTGTTTCCATTGCTTTCTGAGTTTCCACCGCAACGACATCTGCATCCTCCGGATGAACGAACAATTCGGAATATCGGGCAGCAGACATGGTATAACCACCAACTTTTTCTGCAGATGAGCCAAAAACTTCATAAAAATGATCATTGAAAGTGAACACATCATTTATTACATCATACTCCCAATATCCAAGTTTTGCCATCTTCATTGTATTGCTAAGATGAGCTTCACTTTTCTTAAGCGCTTTCTCTGCTTCTGTTCTGTCGGTTATGTCACGATAATTGACAACCAGAGCATGCACATCCGGATCAAGCAACAGATTTGTTGCCGTGGCTTCTGCATACCAGACAGAACCATCTTTTCTTACTCCGCGGAATTGAAAGGTGATTGATTTTCCTTGTTCCCTGGCAAGGTTATTATAAATGGTTTTGACCTTTTCAATATCTTCATGATAAACAGTTTTAAAACCATTATGGGTCAGTCGTTCTTCTATTGAATAACCTGTAAGCAAAGGAGCGGAAGGACTTTCATATAGTATTTTTCCTTCAGCACTGACAAGAGAAATCGCATCAGTGCTGTGTTCTATCATTGATCGAAATCGTTTTTCACTTTTTTCCAAAATCTGTTCCGCTTTTTTTCTGTCGCTAATGTCTCTGACAAAACCAAGAATATGTTTTTCTCCATTGATTTGAATTGCGCTTGAGTTTATTTCAACCGGAAACACAGTTCCGTCTCGTTTCATATGATTGCTTTCTAATTGAATTGATTTCCCTGTTTCCAAAGTTGACCATACGGCTAAACATTCTTCCAGTGTCGAGTAAGCGAGATCCAGTTCCATTACTGTTTTGTTTAATAACTCTTCCCGTGTATATCCAAGTTGTTCAACTGATTTCTTATTCACATCTACGATTCGTCCCTTCATATCACTGACAAAAACAGCATCTGCGGCTTGTTCGATAAATGTTTTAAAACGTTCTTCATTCTGCCGCAGTTCATATTCTGTCTTTCGGATGTCTGTAATGTCCATAATTACTTCAACTCCTCCCCAAATTTCACCCTTTTTATTTTTCAGCGGGGCAGCATAAGCTTTTGTTATTATACCCATCATTTCTTCTTCTTCAGGAATAGAAACCCGGGTTACAACTTTGCCTGTTTTGAACGCTTTCTTAATTCCACACTGGGGACAAATACTATTTCTTTTTTTTCGAACGCGATAACATTTTTTCCCTATTACTTCCGTTTTGTCTGAGTTCCCGAAAGTTTGTATTACATTCTGATTTGCTATTAAAACATTATACTTTCTGTCAACAACACTTACCATACCGGGAAAGGCATTAATGATACCTTCAAGTTCATCAATGGTTTGCTGCAGTTTCAATTCACTTTCTTTTAATGCAACATCTTGTTGTTTTTGTTTTGTAAGATCCGCAAGTATTCCCACAGAACCTTTGATTTCTCCTTTATGATCTTTAATAGGATAGGCTTTTAATAAAACATCCAGAAGTTTTTTTCTTCTCCCGTACATTTTAACTTCGCCGGACCATTTTTCCCCTTTCATTATCGTGTTAAAAACTGTCTGTCCAACTTTCTTATCGACAAAAACGCTTGAAGAGGGATCTTCACCTATATCACCAAACAAATCGTCGAACGCCTTATTCTGATAATAATGTCTTCCTTCAGTATTTGACATTCCAATAGCATTGGTTGAACTTTCAACTGCATGCCTGAAATCTTCCAGTGTTAGTTTTGTTCTTACGAATTCTGTAATATCATAGAAAGTCAAATAAACTCTGGTAGATTTTTTGTTTTCTCTTTCATTTTCTATCTCAGAAGTACATTTTATCCAATGATGTTTTTTTGTTTTCCGGTTCACAATTCCCATAACAACATCCTTAACAGCTTTTCCGGTTCTTATAGTTGTCAGGAAAGGATGATCTGTTCCGGAGAAACCGGATCCATCCATTTTGACAGCTCCCAATTTTTTATAATCTGACAGTATATTGAAAGGTTTATTCTTCTCAAGTCCAAGAATTTTTATAGCCCTGGTGTTAGCTTCAGTAATATTTCCATTATTATCAAGGATAATAACACCAATATCCAACTTGTTGAAGAGATTTTGATAACTCTTAAGATCGTTCAGCATAATATCTATACTTCAATCATAAATGATTTTTCATCATTCTTTCATTTTTCAATTTACAAAAAAAAACAATACAGAAATCGACGACATAAAAATTCCATGATTGCAGCTGCTTATTCAGAATCATTATGTTGCCATAACCTTGATCAGTTTTCCCATTATTATTGAATCCGGATTTATGCGACCCTGTCAACAAGAGGTATTTTGCGAATTACTATGGCCAGTATAAAACATGATAGTATGGCTACAGGAGCTAACAAAAGAAATTTTAGGAAATGATATAATTCCAGGTTTTTAAAAACCGCGCCGATAGTAACCAGAACCAACGGATGAATGATAAATACAATATATGCTGATGCTGATAACTGTCTGGTAAGTTTATTTTGTGTATTTAATCTCTTTTTAAAAATACCTGTCAATCTTAATGATCGGAACTTGTTGAACAGCAACAATATCCATTCATTACAGATGTTTCGAAGGAAGGCATATTTATATCGGAATAAATGTCTTCGCATAGAATTTTATCGATAGAACGTGTTATGGGATTTTTTCAATCAGGATCATGAATTTGATTTCTCTCATGGTTTTAATAGCTTTTTAAAGCAATTATTGTTTCAGCTGTGTTTATTCAATAAGTTTCCATTTGTTATTTTCAATGCGTATCGAATTCAAATCGATATCAAAACTATTGATAGAAAAATTAACTATCCTGGCCGCACGTTCTTCCGGCAATTGTTTTTGATTTGTTTCGGTTTGACAACTAATATGTCTAATATATAGAGAAATTCCCGGATTGATAATGGTATACAATTTTTCCGATTCACAGACAATAAGAGCATCTTTCTCCATGAGATTTATAAAGGCATCAAAACCAGTTATTAATTTTTCATCTGATACATGTAAAAGATAGGCTTTGTGAGCTCCTGCTGCAAGCATTCGTGAACTGTCTTTCCGGGTATAATTTTCTGTCTCTTCATGCAGAACAAGATCTTCATTTGAAATTACAACTTCAGCATTACCAACATTTTCATGTATATAAGGTGTGAGTTTTAATCCGATAATATTATGATCTCTGCTGAATTTGGAAATAATGTTGCAGGCAAGAATGGTTTTGCCAACATTGCGTCCTTCACCTGAAATAAAAAGGAAATTTGACAGGGTTTTCATACACAATAATTCATTATTCTGCTATCAATCAGAAAAATTGACATATTCAATCTTCCATTTGCAAGCGTAAATATATTCCGCCTGCCAATAATATTCCAGATATTTTGTGTTCAATCAGGAATTGGGATTTTTGTTAAAATTAAGAAAGCTTAAGCACATAAAAAAACCTCAAGAAATTTGTTCTTGAGGTCGAATAGAAGAAGTATAAAGATGAAAAACCGCTCCGATATTTTTTCTAACTAACCTTTTTACTAAAATATAACTATTGAAAGAAGATAAAAATGATAAAGAAATGATATTCATCATCTTACATGATGATCTTCATTACAATTTCATACTATAACGCACGAATATAAATCTTGTCATCCTGTTTAACTTCTTTGAATGGTGTCAAATCGCCGCATACTTTACCAAAAACATTCACAGGACTGTAGGCTCTGGGTTTCGGGCCAATACTCGTAGGAGTCGGGCCGAAAAAAATACAGAAAGCAGCAGCAACAGGCCAATATCCTAATTCACCGGCTTCAACGATTTCATGGGCATCAGGTTCTTCAGAAATACCAATAGGTATGGTAAAATAGATTTCTTTACCCCAGACATTCGCATAACCGTCTAAAGGCAGATTATTTAAAATTTTTTGGGCTGTGGGGGTATCATACAATTGTGCTTCCAATGCATGTTCATTTATTTCAATTATGATCTTTTTCACTGGAATGGGATTTAATTTCTGTTTCTTTTATTTTTCATCTCTCTGCTTTCTTTTTTCTCTTTTTTTCTTCTAAATATTCTACGTACGAAATCACCAATTGATTCTTCTGTTTTTTCAAGAAAATCCATTAGAGTTTCAAATTCTTCTTCCCTGAATTCTTCACAATTCAGATTATTCATTGTTTCTTCGGCATGGTGGAAAGATGATTTTTGAATTCCTCCAAAAACAGGGTCTGAATAGACATACTGCATATAGCGGGCAAATATTGGGAGAGCCATATAGGATCCTTGTCCGTATGTTATGGAGCGAAATCGAACAACAGGATTATCACCACCCACCCATACACCGGTAATGAGATCCGGTGTTATCCCAATAAACCATCCGTCTGTTTGATTTTGTGTTGTTCCTGTTTTTCCTGCAATATCACTCGTAATACCATAAGCAGTGCGCAAGGAGGAAGCTGTTCCCTGATTGACCACATTGCAGAGCATAGCTAGAATTTCACTGGCTGTTTTCCTTGAAATGATAGAATCATTACTTATTTCAGGTCCCCGGGTAAATAAAACATTTCCTTGCTGATCTTCGATTCTGCGAATGCAAACAGGTGAAATTTTGTAGCCTTTATTTACAAAGACAGAATACGCCTGGACCAATTCCAGAAGCGATACATCTCCTGTACCAAGAGCCAGTGAGGGGACTTCCGGAAGATCCCCCGCGATTCCCATTTTTTCAGCCAGTTTGATCACATTTTTTATTCCAACTTCCATCAGTAGTTTTGTGCTTACCGTATTAATTGAATGAGTAAGAGCTCCCTTCACAGAATAGAATCCTCCATATTCTCTGTCTGCATTTCGTGGCACCCAATTCTGATAACCTGTATAAACCATGCTGTCGTTTGCATAGAAATCGCAGGGGGAAATTCCGCTTTCCAAAGCAGCTGCATATACTATGGGCTTAAATGTTGAGCCGGCTTGTCTGCGTGAAACAACGTGATCGTATTTAAAGTACTTGTAATTAATGCCTCCAATCCAGGCTTTAACAAAACCTGTTTTCGCTTCAACCGATATCATACCTGTTTGCAATAAAGCAAAATGATGAAGAACGGAATCAAGGATTGAAATTTTGTAAGTTTTTTCACCTTGCCAGGTGAATATCTTTCGGTTATCCGGATCATTTAGGGCATTCTGCATGCTATTTTCATCAGGCTTTTGTGCAGCCAGTTTCTGATAACTCATGCTTGCACAGAGTTCCTTATTCGCAAGTTCCGGATTTTTTTTCCAGGGTTCATGTCCTTTCCAGTGGGTGTCAAAATCTTTTTGCAACCTTGCCATATGTTTTGCAACAGCACGTTCAGCATACGACTGCAAACGATAATCGATCGTAGTGAAAATTTTCAAACCATCGGTATAGATGTTGTATTTCGAACCGTCAGCTTTTGGATTATCCTCAGACCACTTTTTTAACTCATGTCTTAAATATTCCCTGAAGTAAGGAGCCGGACCTTCATCATGTTGCAGAGGATGGTAAAAGATTTTTACAGGAGTATTCTTCAGGGCATCGGCCTCCTCCTTTGAAATGTAATTGTACTTTACCATTTGGTGTAATACCGTATTGCGCCGGGTTGAAGCTGCCTCGTAATTATTTCTTGGATTGTAACTCGTGTTGCCTTTCAACATACCAACGAGCATAGCCGATTCCTGGGGTAACAATTTTGACGTTTTCTTATCAAAAAAGACAAGTGCTGCCGTTGCAATGCCATAGGTATTTTCTCCAAAAGGAACTGTATTGATATAAAGCTGCAGAATTTCACTTTTCGTATAGACTTTTTCAAATCGTTTTGCTATAATAATTTCTTTGACTTTCGAGACAGGCAGAGTAAAAATACCTAAACGCTTTCTGGGGTATAAGTTTTTTGCAAGTTGTTGTGTAATTGTACTGCCACCGCCTGAACTTTTGTCAAAAAGCAAAATGGATTTGATGAGAACACGCAATGTGCTTCGCAAATCAACTCCCTTGTGATTGTAAAAGCGTGCATCTTCAGTAGCAATAAGAGCATTCAGAAAAAATTCAGGAACTTCTTCTATTGATGTGTTGGTTCGATTTTCAACATAATATCTTCCCAACAGGACATTGTCAGTTGAATATACTTCCGATGCAGTATAATTCTGAACCTTACTGAGTTCCTCTTTTGATGGAACAGATCCGAACAATCCAATCCGAATAATCAATATGAACAATAGCAAAATTCCTGCAATTGTCAAAGACAGATATACAATCCATCTAAACAATGAACTCTTGTTCCTGTTTGATTTTACTCTTTTTCTTCTTCCGGCCATAAGTATTTGATCAGTATTTTCCCTTCCGTATGTCCTTGTTCCATGTATTTGTGCGCCTCCCCGATATCAGCAATTGAAAATGTTTTGTCAATGCATATTTTTAATTTTCCCTGGTTGATCCAATTTATCAGCAATTGAAGATCTTCACTGTTGTGTTTCATCAATAGTGTTTTTACTTTTTTCTTTCTTGTGAAAAGGCTTATCAGCTTATGGATAAGTATTTTTGGTCTGGGAAGAATATTGATGTAAATGCCTCCCGGCACAAGCATATGTTTCATTTTGATAAAGTTGTATTTCCCAACAATATCAAAAATTACATGAAAAGTCTGGCTCACTTCAAGGATGTTGGTTTTTGTATAATCAATAAAGTTGATTTTAGCCAGTTGGTTCAGGAAGGATTTATGAATTTCACTTGCAGTTGCTGTGATATCTGCTTCCAGAATTGATGCTATTTGTGTAGCATAATGCCCAACCCCGCCTGCAGCACCCAGGATAAGAATTTTTTCGTTCTTTTTGAGTCTTCCTTTATCACGAAGCGCTTGCAGAGAAGTAAGTCCCGCAAGAGGTAACGCAGCAAAATTGTGCGGATCAAAATCAGAGGGAATTTTAGCAAAACATTTTTCGGATCCTTTTGTATACTCACTCAGTCCGCCGCCATATTTGTTATTTAATACTCCGCAAACACAATCGCCTGGTTTGAAATGATTTACATCTTTACCTGTTTTTCTTACTGTTCCGGCAACATCGTACCCAAGCACTATCGGAAAATTTGATCCAAGAATAAACTTGTGATTTCCTTTCCTTTGTTTAAAATCTATAGGATTTACACTCCCGGCACTGACCTCAATCAAAATCTCGTCATCTTTCAAAGAAGGTTCAGGAACATTTGAAATCTGAAAAACATCAGGAGGGCCAAAGCGGTTGATTACTATAGCTTTCACTTGCATAAATTCAGGTTAAACATATATGTTTTAATACTCTATAATGGCACATTTCAGCATTGCGACTTTTTATATCGCGAAATTCTCATATTTGGTTCATCTCCTTGTTATGGCTATGGCGCATGAGGGTATCATTCAATCAATTTGATTACAAACATCGATAATAGAAAATACATATACAAACAAAAAAGTTAACTCCTTAATTTAGAATTTATCTAATTTAGCATAACAAGTATTGTAAACAGGTAAAATACTAAACTAACGGATTATGAAAGCTCTCCTTAAACTTCTTTACTTAATTCTTGCATTGGTAATCATTTTATTATTAGCCGGCCTTTTATTGCCGAAAGATGCTCATATCGAATCTTCGGCAACAATAGGTGCTTCTATGGAAATCGTATTTGATCAGGTGAATGATTTTAAAAACTGGGAGAAATGGTCTCCCTGGTTGCTCCAAGATTCGACCATGGTATTCGAATTTGGTGACAAAACAGCAGGCACAGGGGCATATTACAGATGGAACAGTGAGAAATCAGGTTCCGGCAATCAAACGATAAAAGAAAGTGTTCCAAATAAACTAATTCGTACATACATCGATTTTGGAGATCAGGGAAATGCAAATGGCTTATGGAAATTTGAAGACACTGAACAAAATGTCAGGGTCACCTGGAGTTTTGAGAGTTTTGATATGCGATATATGGAAAGGTATTTCATGTTCTTGTTTGAGAATAGCATTCGAAAGGATCTTACCAGTGGTTTACAAAATTTAAAAAAACTGTGTGAGGAATTGCGTTTAAGCAGGGTTTCTGATGTGAAGATCTTGACTCTTGAAGTTCAACCTGCGATGGTGATTGTTGATTCATCCAATTTTGAAGATATGGGAGAGAAAATGGGAGTGATTTATAATCAATTGACCAGTTATCTGGAAAGAAGAGAGCTTCATCCGACAGGAGCTGCATTTACGGTATATTATGCCCGGGATCCTCATGGACTAACTAAATTTGCATGTGGTTTTCCGATTGAAAAAAGAACATGGGGCTGGAAACAATACAATTGTCTGGAACTTCCCGGAGGCAAAGTAGCAATGATAACCCATTGGGGCAGGTATGGAAGTGAAAAACCATGGATTGTGCTTGATCAATACCTGAAAGATCACAATCTGCAGATCTCGGGCGAACCATGGGAAGTTTATTTAAGTGATCCTGAAATGGAACCTGATACTTCGCAATGGATGCTACAGGTTTATTATCCGGTTCAATAGGTTATCGGGTTATTATAAAATGATTAATCGGGAAATCGGTGAACTGATGAAATGAAGTTAATCAACCAACAAAATGTTTTTTATAAAATATCAGTTAATTCAATTCATCAGTTGCCCTACCGGGTGAACCGACCAAAGGGAGTTCATGACCGAAGGGAATAACAATACGAGCTCGACCCAGCCTGCCATGCCTTCCAAAGGCTGTTAAACTTTCGGCATGTGAACCGGTTGGCAGGGAAGTCAATTCATCAATGAAAAGATGAATTGAGAAGGTGAGAAAATGAGAAAATGAGAAGATGAGAAGATGAGAAAATGAGAAAATGAGAAAATGAGAAATTGAGAAGGTGAGAAAATGAGAAAATGAGAAGATGAGAAAGTGAAATTATAAGAAGTGAAACTAGTGACTTGAGACTTGCAACTTATTCTAAATTCCCAATCATATATTGAATACCAGGCAATAAATCAGGTATTTATTTTAAAAAATCAATAATCTCAATTAACTTTATTCTATTGAACAGCTATTGACTGGTATAAACAAATAGTCCATTGTATTTCGTGTGCTGTAAAATATTAGGTGTAAAGCCGGGTTCTGATATCAAAGAAATCAAATCGGCTTTCAGAAAATCTGCAAAAGAATTGCATCCTGATATCAATGATTCAGAAAAAGCACATCAGTATTTTATTATACTTCAAAATGCTTATCAGTACCTTTTGGATCATCCCTATAATAAGGAAGATATCAAATACTACCAAAAAATAATTTCAGATAAGGCAAAAGAAAGATTTGCCAAATCAACCAACTCCAACAAATTGAAAAGATTCAGGACTGGTTTTGTGGAAAGATATACCTTAAGAGAGGTATTAAAAAATTCATTAACTGCCAGAATTTTGTATGTGGTATTTCATATTTTGTTTCTTACTACCGGGATATACCTGATTGTAAGATCAATATTCGATATTTTCTTTTTTGAAGTGGATGAAAGAACCGATTTTTTTTCAGCATATTTTGTTATTGTAAGTGCTATATTCCTCGGTATTGTCATTACTTCCATTTTCCTTTACACCGGAGTAAATTTTATCAGGAAAAGATAAGCCCGGTCTTACGGGCAACTCTTAGTTACAATTTTTATAATATTGCAAAAAAAAATTCCAAAGTCTATGATAGTTACTTTTGTTCATGTATGGGTAAAACCCGAAAACATCGATGATTTTATTGAGGCATGCAAAGCAAATCATTATGAATCGGTGAAAGAGCCCGGAAATTTACGATTTGACCTTCTTCAGGAAGAAGGAGATCCTTCAAAATTTGTATTGTATGAAGCCTATGAAAGTGAAGAGGCGGCAAAAGCACATAAAGACACCTTACATTATCAAACCTGGCGCGATACTGTTGCAAACTGGATGGAATCTCCCAGAGAAGGTATAAAGCATAAAATATTGTGTCCGCTAGACAAATTGAAATGGTAGATCAGTTCCCTGTTTTTTCATTCGCTAAAACACCACAGATTGTATTTGGAGCAGGCACTGTCAGCCTGCTTGGAAAACATACCTCTTTGTTGGGAAGAAATGTATTGTTGGTAACAGGGGGGGCGTCCTTTGAAAACACTTTGATTCAAAGCAATATAGAAAAGTCGTTGAACGAAGCAGATCTTCACTTTATAAGATATGTTATTCAAGGAGAACCTTCACCTGAAGATGTTGACTCGGCAGTATCTGTATTCAAAAGCAAAACTATTGATGTGATTGTGGCTGTTGGCGGTGGTAGTGTGATGGATGCGGGCAAAGCAATATCGGCTATGCTGAAAGAGAAAGGAAGTGTAAAGGATTTCCTTGAAGGAGTGGGTACCAGGGAACCTTCAGGCAAAAAAATACCCTTCATTGCCATACCGACGACTGCAGGAACCGGCAGTGAGGCCACAAAAAATGCAGTCATTTCGGAGCAGGGGATCAGGGGGTTTAAAAAATCATTACGACATGACAATTATGTACCTGATCTGGCTTTGGTAGATCCTGAACTTACCATTGAATGTCCGCAGGAAATTACTGCTGCCAGTGGCATGGATGCCTTTACACAATTGATGGAGTCGTACCTGTCAACAAAAGCGAATGCCATGACAGATGCCTTGGCCTGTTCAGGAATAGGTTGCATTGCAAATTCTCTTATGAAAGCTTATAGCAATGGCAATGATCCTGATGCCCGCACCAGATTGTCTTATGCTGCCTTGCTTTCAGGGATCACTCTTTCAAATGCAGGTCTGGGTGTTGTTCATGGATTTGCTCAACCTCTCGGAAGTTTATTTCCCATACCTCATGGAGTTGTTTGTGGCGGACTTATGGGAATTGTAAATACGATTACTGTTAATAAAGTCAGGAAATCTGATCCGCAAAGCCGTTTTTTGAGAAAATATGCTCGAATAGGAAAGAAATTTACAGAAGCCAAAGGAAAAAAAGACGATTATTACATTGATTTATTACTGGATATTATCAATCAGTATATTGAGAAAATGAACATTCCGCGTTTAAGCACTTATGGAGTTAAAAAAAAGGATTTTGAGGCAATTATTAAAGCAACGGGAATGAAAAACCATCCTGTAGTACTTACGAGGGAGGAATTGTATGAAATATTAAAGAACAGACTATAGAATGACCAACTATAAAAATCACACAAAAGATCAATTGCCTGAGATCCTGAAATCAAAACTTGCCCAGGTAAAGCATTCGATAAAAGAGATGCGCAGTGTGGCAGTAGCATATTCCGGTGGAGTTGACAGTACGCTTTTATTAGATATTGCATACAGCGTTTTGGGCAATAGAGCAGTGGCTATCTATGCAGAATCCCCTTTACAACCAGAAAGAGAAAGAAATGAAGTATTGAATTTTACACGAAAGTTGGGTGTTAAGCTCCTTGCATTTGAAATGGATGAACTGAAACACGATGCATTCAAAAGCAATCCCCCTAACAGATGCTATTATTGCAAATCACTGATATTTTCAAAAATAAAGGAAATAGCGAAGGAAAATCAAATTCAATTTGTTGTCGATGGTTCGAATCACGATGATCAGATCGATTATCGTCCCGGAGTAAAGGCATTGCGTGAAAAAGGAATCCGAAGTCCTTTGCAGGAGGCCGGACTTACAAAAGATGAAATCAGGAAAATAAGCAAATATCGAAATCTTCCTACATGGGACAAGGATGCACTGGCCTGTCTTGCAACACGTATTCCTTTTGGTGAGGCTGTAACAAAGGACAAACTTAAGATGATTGATAAAGCAGAAGAAGAGCTTATTAACAGAGGTTTTCGAAATGTCAGGGCAAGATTCTACGGGAAAACAGTAAAAATTGAAGTAAGGAATGACCAGGTGGAATGGTTTTCAGACAAAACGTTGTATAATGAAGTATTAAGATCTATGCAATCCATAGGCTTTACCAACATAGAGATTGATCCTATGGGATACAGGCAGGGGAGTATGAATGAGAGGGATCTATAATGAATAATTAATAATTAATAATTAATAATGTAGGTTGATGAGGCGATGAGTTTAGAGTTTCTTGTTTAATTGTTGAATCGTGTAATCGTTAAAAAGGAT
>CAYORG010000050.1:0-20296 GCA_964406315.1 uncultured Bacteroidales bacterium
AAAGTGCTGCCGAAGCAGATAGAATATTTTCTATGTTGATGGGAGATGATGTACCCCCAAGACGTGAGTTCATAGAAAAACATGCGAAATATGCAAATATCGATGCGTAATATAAAGAATAAGCAGGGTACGTAAGAGATCTTTGTGGTTCTGCTTGCATACTCTGTGAAATTCTTCCTGCCGGTATAAGCATTTAAGACGGGTTTACCGGTATGAGTCTGACAGGGAGGAATACCAAGAGTGTCTAATAAGGAAAGAATTTTGAGATAGCTGTGAAGTCTCGAAGAATTCACAGAATCTTGTTTTTCAATTGTATAACTTTGTGAATACTTTGTGATTTAGTGCCCTGGTGACGAATTTTCAACTTTTAAGACAGCCTCCATCAGGAACAGGTCATTTGAAAACTTAAAATACCAATAATCAAATAGGATATTAATACCAAATTTCAATATACCAACTCATGGAAAACTACCTTTCTCCTTTATTAACAAGGCTCAAGTCCTTGCGCAATGAAAAAAGAGCTGCATCATCAAAAAAATACATGAAAGATCAGTATGAATTTCTCGGTGTGGATACCAAAACACGTAGAGAAGTACTTAACCTGTTTTTAAAAGAGTACGGAATTCCTCCGGCTCATAGAATGAAAGAATTATCATTTTATCTCTGGAATTTGCCTGAAAGAGATTTCCAGCATGTGGCAGTTGACCTTTTAAATATAGTAAAGAAAAAATTACGGGAGGAAGACATCAACTGGTTAGAGCAGCTTATGATACAAAAATCATGGTGGGATACAGTTGACGGACTGGCATCATGGATAGCAGGAACATATTTTACATTGTACCCACACAAAACATCTGTGATCACTGAGGGGTGGATGAACTCGGGAAATATGTGGCTGCAAAGAACAGCTGTTATTTTTCAGTTAAAATATAAAATGAAAACTGATACCAAGTTATTATCAGATTATATCATTCGATTATCAGACAGAAAAGAGTTTTTCATCAGAAAAGCCATCGGATGGGCTTTGAGGGAATATTCAAAAACCAACAAACAATGGGTGAGGAACTTTATTCAAAACCATAAGTTATCTTCTTTAAGTTACAAAGAAGCTTCGAAATATGTTTAGCATAGAAGAAATAACGATCTTTTAAGCCAAAACTGAAAAATTGACAGTACAAATCATTACAAATATCTGATTGCAGTTAAAGTTTGTTAAATCCCGGCATTCAGATACACATTCTGTACAATTATTGCGTTATTTTGTTGAACGTAATGATAAGGAAACTCAAAGGCATAATTTTTGAATGAAAACAAATACAAATTGAAAATGGTTAATAAATTTGAAAAAAATAATGATCATGAAAACTAGAAAGCTTTTAGGAACGTTTTTAGTAGCTCTTATAGGGGGACTTATTGCAGTGTTTATATATGCCAAGATTGTTCCTAAGGAAGAGAGAGTTGTTACTGAGAAGATTCAGCAACCTTATAATTTTGCAAACCTGCCGGCTGGCATGGATCCGACGACATTTAATTTTGTACAGGCAGCACAAAAATCGGTAGAAGCTGTTGTACATGTCAAAACACAGTCAACACGACAGGCGTACAATCCGATTCTGGATTTTTTCTATGGCGATGGTTTGCGCGATGCCCAACCTGTTCTGGGTTTCGGATCGGGTGTTATCATTTCTGAAGACGGATACATTGTGACAAACAATCATGTTGTTGAAAACAGTGAGAAAGTATACATAACACTGAATGATAAAAGAGAGTTCGAAGCAGAAGTCGTGGGTACTGATCCGAGCACAGACCTTGCTTTGTTAAAAGTCAGAGAAGAAGGCTTGCAGTTCATTCCCTGGGGAAATTCAGATGCATTACAGGTTGGTGAATGGGTACTTGCTGTTGGCAATCCGTTTAATCTGACTTCTACTGTTACAGCTGGTATTGTTAGTGCAAAAGGGAAAAACATAGGAATTATTCAGGATCAATATAGAATGGAATCTTTTATCCAAACCGATGCTGCCGTAAACAGAGGTAACAGTGGTGGTGCGCTTGTTGACATCCGGGGCAACCTGGTGGGAATTAATACGGCGATCATTTCTCCTTCCGGCGGATACGCAGGAATTTCCTTTGCAGTTCCCGTTGCTATTGTGCAGAAGGTTGTAAAGGATTTGATTGAATTTGGTGTCGTTCAAAGAGCAATTCTTGGAGTCAGTATACAGGAAATTACTGCAGATCTGGCGAAAGAAAAGGATATTGATCAACTGGAAGGAGTCTATATTGCAGATGTTCGTGAAGATGGTGCAGCCAAAGTTGCAGGGATCCAGGTTGGCGATATTATTCTGTCTGTAAATGGTGTGATTGTTAATAGCCCGGGTGAATTGCAGGAACAGGTGAGCAGATACAGACCCAATGATAAGGTAGTTGTTGAAATAAAAAGAAATGGCAAAACGAAACAATTTGATGTTACTTTACGTAACCTGCAAGGGAAAACAAGCTATGTATCTGCCGGCAATTTTGATACCGTTTTAGGTGCCCGATTTGAAAACCTTGAAAAAAATGAGAAAAACAGATTGGGAGTAAAATACGGAGTGAAAGTGGCGGAATTAAAATCAGGAAAACTTAGGGCAGAAGGAGTCAAAGAAGGTTTTATTATTACCCAGATAAATAATAAACCAGTATATACTGTAGATGATTTATATAAAATTATTAAAGGGACGAATGGTGGTGTGTATATTGAAGGAATATACCCCAATGGAGTGATACAGTATTATGCATTTGGACTGGAGTAGAATTTCAAGTTTACTATAAAAGAAAAGGCTTGCAATTTTGCAAGCCTTTTTGTTTACAGGCTTGCGAGGCTTATAAATATTGAATTTAAATAAAATATAATCTAAATTCGCGATAAATTTTTAGAAGGAGTATGAGACAGTTAAAGATCACAAAATCAATCACAAATCGTGAAAGTGCTTCATTAGACAAGTATTTACAGGAAATAGGGAAGGAAGGATTAATTACTGTTGAAGAAGAAGTGGAACTTGCACAGAGAATAAAGAAAGGTGACAGAACTGCCCTGGAAAAACTTACCCGGGCTAACCTTCGTTTTGTTGTATCCGTAGCAAAGCAATATCAGAATCAGGGGCTCAGTTTACCTGATCTGATCAATGAAGGAAATCTTGGTCTTATAAAGGCAGCTGAAAAGTTTGATGAAACACGGGGATTTAAGTTTATTTCATATGCTGTCTGGTGGATCAGACAATCAATTCTTCAGGCATTGGCAGAACAATCAAGAATTGTGCGTCTTCCGCTGAATCAGGTCGGATCATTGAACAAAATAAATAAAGCATTCGCAAAATTTGAACAGGAATATGAACGTACTCCAACACCTGAGGAGCTTGCTGAAACACTTGAATTACCAAAAGAAAAAGTCTCTGATACATTGCGGGTTTCGGGAAGACATGTATCGGTGGATGCTCCGTTCGCTGATGGTGAAGACAACAGCCTTCTTGATATTCTTGTAAATAATGATTCTCCAAAAGCCGATAAAACACTTCTCTGCGAATCGCTCACACGTGAAATTGAAAGAGCATTAGCTACATTAACTGATCGTGAACGAGATATTGTTCGTTTATTTTTTGGCATTGGTTGCCAGGAAATGACTCTTGAAGAAATCGGAGAGAGATTTGGGCTCACCAGGGAACGTGTAAGACAAATTAAAGAAAAAGCAATCAGGAGACTTCGTCATACGTCAAGGAGCAAGTTACTGAAGACTTATTTGGGATAGATTAATACCAGAACACACCATTATACAATAAGAGCTGTTCTATATAGAACAGCTTTTTTTATTCGTGAAACTCAAATTTCAAAAACGTAGTGCATTGAAATTTGTAAGTTGAACGAACATAACGAAGTGATCTCATGACCAGAGGGAATAATCCCGATAGTGGAGCGTATCGGGATAAATGAGTTTAACCTGCCAGCCGGTTTACCTGCCGAAGGCATGGCAGGCTGGTACTCCGCTGCTTGCAGCGATAGAATTTAAGTTCCTTTTTGATACCTCGAAAGTTTTGCTGCGCTGTAGTTCATTGTTTCTCCTTTAGTAATTTTTGGTAAGCATACATTTCATCGCGGTATCTTGCAGCTTCTATAAAATCGAGTTTTTTAGCAGCATTTTCCATTTTTATCTTAGAATTTTCAATGGCTTTAAGGATTGCTTCATGATTCATATAGTGCACAACAGGATCAGCAGCAATATCAGGTTTTTCAGGTTCTACATATGCATTTTTTTGTCCGGTAATGTTTCTGACCTCACGTAAGATGTTGGAAGATGCCTTAACAATTTGTTTAGGTGTTATTCCATGTTTTTCGTTGTATATAAGTTGTTTTTCACGACGTCGGTTTGTTTCATCGATCGTATGTTGCATTGAATCAGTAACTTTATCAGCATACATAATTACTGTGCCATGTATATGTCTTGCCGCTCTCCCTGCTGTTTGAGTCAGGGAACGCTCCGATCTCAGGAAACCTTCTTTATCGGCATCCAGTATTGCTACTAACGATACTTCAGGAAGGTCCAGTCCTTCACGCAACAAATTTACGCCAATTAACACATCAAACTTGCCACTTCGAAGTCCTTCCATAATCTCAATTCTATCCAATGTATCAATATCCGAGTGAATGTACCTGCATTTTATATCGAATCGCAAAAGATAATTTGTGAGTTCTTCGGCCATTCTTTTGGTCAGCGTTGTAACAAGAACTCTTTCACCGGAATTTGTCCGAATATGTATCTCATTGAGTAAATCATTGATTTGATCCGTTGAGGGTTTTACTTCGATTACGGGATCCAATAACCCGGTAGGTCTGATAAGTTGTTCAACAACAATGCCTTCTGATTTTTCAAGTTCATAATCAGCCGGGGTAGCACTAACATAAATTGTCTGACCGACAAGATGTTCAAATTCATCAAATTTCAACGGACGATTATCGATGGCAGCAGGAAGTCTGAATCCATGATCAACAAGAGTTTGTTTTCTGCTATGATCTCCTCCATACATAGCACGTATTTGAGGAAGACTTACATGACTTTCATCAATGATTGTCATAAAATCTTCTGGAAAATAATCTAATAAACAAAATGGTCGCGTACCTGAGGGTCTGCCATCAAAGTATCGCGAATAATTTTCAATGCCGGGACAATGCCCCAATTCACGTATCATCTCAAGATCGAAGTTAACTCTTTCATTAAGGCGTTTTGCTTCCAGAGATTTTCCAATTTCCCTGAAAAATTCTACTTGTTTGACCAGATCTTCCCGTATACTTTCAAGTGCATTTTGCATTCTGTATTTTGTGGTTACAAAAATATTGGCAGGGAATATTGTTGCTTCATCCAGTTCTTCAATAATATCTCCGCTTACCGGGTCAAATGACTCGATTTCTTCAATTTCATCACCCCAAAAGTTAATCCGGTAGGCAGTATCATTATATGCCAGAAAAATGTCCACAGTATCACCATTCACTCTGAATTTGCCACGTTCTAAATCAATCTCATTTCTTGAGTATAATCCGTCAACCAAATTTCTGAGAAATACATTTCTTCCGATTTTCTGACCACGTTTAACAACAACCGTATTGCTATAGAAGTCATCCGGATTGCCAATTCCATATAAGCACGATACTGAAGAAACGACAATAACATCTCTTCTTCCTGAAAGCAAGGATGATGTGGCACTAAGACGCAATTTTTCAATCTCATCATTTATTGAAAGATCTTTTTCAATGTAGGTATCTGTAACAGGAATATAGGCCTCAGGTTGATAATAATCATAGTAGGAAACGAAATACTCGACGGCGTTATCAGGGAAAAATTGTTTGAATTCACCAAATAACTGTGCAGCCAGGGTTTTATTATGGCTCATGACCAATACGGGTCTGTTAACCTGTTCTATCACATTTGCTATTGTGAAAGTTTTTCCTGAACCTGTTACTCCCAAGAGAGTTTGATTTGGTATTTTATTGTTAAGCCCATCCACCAATTGGCGAATAGCTTCAGGTTGATCCCCCGTTGGCTTATAATTTGAAGTTAATTTAAAATTCATTTTAAGGAAAAACTGAAAAAAATGCCGTACTATTTTTGTATACTAAAAGGAAATGAATTAATTTATATCGAAATCTAATAAAAATAACAAAAAACTCTTCCGGATTCGACATCGAATATATTGTAAATTACTGAAAGGAAGGATTCATTCAATGAAAGAACAAAGCAAGAACACTTTACGACATTTAGCGGAGTTAATTTCCCAGAATAAAAGTCTCGAGGAGGAAAATTTCAAGTTACAACAACAACTTGAAACGATAACACTTGAAATCGAAAGATACAGAAATCTTGTATCCAAGTATAAACTTGAAAAGAAAGAACAAATAGCAAGAAAAGAGAAGGATTCAAATATTCTGAAATATAGACTCGCCACTGTTCTTTTTGCTGATGCACAGGGTTTCAGCAAAATATCGGAAGAAATGGATTCATCACAGTTGGTTGATAATCTGGATGAAATTTTTCTTGAACTGGGCAATATTGTTAATAAATATGAAATTAAAAACCTGAAAAGCCTTGGAGATAGTCTGCTGTGTGTTGGTGGTATTCCGCAAAAAAACATCACAAATCCAATCCAGGTTGTGTTGGCAGCTGTTGAAATGCAATATTATCTTAATATAATTCAGAAGACATATAAGAATGATCGAATATGGAATCTGCGCATTGGCATTCATACTGGTCCGGTAATTGCACATATAAGTGGAAGGCGCAAGATAAATTACGATATTAAAGGGGATTCGGTAAACCTTGCTACACGGATTCGTTCTTTTTGTGAGAAGGGAAATATTCTGATTTCTGAGTCGACCTATGAGATGGTGAAAGATTTATTCCAGTGCGAATATTTTACAAAGATGCCTGTAAAATATAGAGGAGATATGTTATTGTATTATGTTAAAGGGATCAGACCCGAGTACTCATTACAGAAAAAGACCATTATTCCAAACCGACGATTTAGTATAAGATTCGGACTTATTCAATTCACCGATCTTCAGGAATTAATGCTGAACAAACTGGAAAATGAATTACCTCAAGATCTTGATTATCATAATATAAAGCATACAATTGATGTTGTAACTCAAGTCGAACTTATTGGTCTGGGAGAAGAAGTTAATGATAAAGATTTATTGCTTCTTAAAACTGCAGCATTATTCCATGATTCAGGACATATACTGGGATACGAAGATCATGAGAGATTTGGTACGCTCATAGCCAGGGAGATACTTCCTGATTTTTATTATACTCAATCTCAAATTGATAAAATTTGTGAGTTGATTATGGCAACCCAGATGCCTCCGAAGCCAAAGGATAAACTCGAAGAAATAATGTGTGATGCTGATCTTGATTATCTTGGCAGAAGCGATATGATTCCCGTTTCCACACTCCTCTACAAGGAATTAAAGAAAAATAACAAAGTGAATTCGTGGAACGAATGGAATCGTTTGCAGATTAAATTTATTTCCAATCATCAATACTTCACGAAAACAGCTATGTCATTGCGGGAAGTTAACAAACAAAAACAGATAGAAAGAATCACCATTTTGCTTCAATCAGGGAAAGAAGAAGATTAAAAGACTGTTTCATGCTCAAAGGCCATACGACGAATTAATGAAAAAGCCTGATAATTTTTGGAAGATAAATAATGAGAGCAACGGCAAAAGCTGTAAACGAAGCCATTAATACAGATGCTGCTCCCAGATCCTTGATTTTTCCTGCTTTTTTGGTTCTGCTCGTTGAATACAAATCAACAAGATCCTCAATGGCTGTATTGATGATTTCAGTACAAAATACCAGGCCAATGCAGAAACATATAATTGTCCATTCAAGCATGGTGATTTTTAAAAAAATTCCCGCTGCTATTGCTGCCAATGCAGAAATTGAATGAATTGTGGATTTTATTTCTTTGGAAAAAAAGTGCCTTATGCCGGAAAATGCATATTGGAATGATTTTGTTTGATAGTCAATACTTTGTCTCACTTTAATAGAATTAGGTTAAACATTTGTATTCAAAACATTTATAACGCTTATATTTCAATCTCCTTTTTCTTTGTTGTGAATCCCTAAACCGCTTGGTGTTCTCCGACAGGCAGGGAAGCTAAACCCTTCCTGAAATCATTGCGGGACAAGCTGTATTTTGTTCATTGACTTTTGTACTTTTCTACTGAAACGCTGGAGCACATAATTGTTTGTATATGGGCATAGTCTTCTTGGTTTTTTTGGAAAGAATTTCATCTGTCAGTCTATTTATCCTGGTATTTTTAACAAACCTGTTGATTAGTTCAGATTTTCCAATAAGTATTTTTTTTCCAGAGAAGCATATTCTTTTGGAAAATACAATTTCAGAAAAGAAACATAATAATTGTATGGCTTATGTTGATATGCCCACGATTCCTTTATGTATAAATCATTGTTTATGAAATGGCCTTCGTCATTTCTTTTGTATATTGCCATTAGCGAATCGTTCGTAAGTATCGACGAGTCTTTTAAAATCTTTGGGAATTCAACAGGATTTATAACAATTTCTTCGTTTAATTTATAATAATTGATGTCCTGCACATATTGGGGCATTTCAATTGGCCCGAGTTCTTTTGATAATTGTTTGGTGGTGGATACTCCGAAATCATTCATATAATTTATAATGTCTTTTTCAAACATAAGCATGAGACTTTCAGCAATCTTTTTTTTCAAATCAAATGATTCTCCATTAAGAATAAGATCCTTGATATTGTCTGCCAGCAGATTTTCTTCCTGATAACTTAACGGAAACTTTGGAATCGGATCCTCAGGATTGACAATATTAAAACTGTTGTGGTTACTGCAAATGACTGAATTGTATTCTGCAACAAATTCTTTATTGCCAACCATAGGCGCTGCAAAAGAATAACTCCTGAAGCGATTCAAGGGAGATAGTTTGGTTTCAGGAAGATATTCAAGGTATATTCTCATCAGATTTGTAATTGAACCTCCCTGGCTATGCCCGGTCAGGATTATGTCGTATATTCCTGACTGATTCAGGAGGTTGATATGCAAAAGTATATCATTGGCCAGATAAGCAATGGCCAGTGTATAACCAGCATGAACTGCCGCATTACTGTCTTTTGCAAAACAATAATTAAAATCTTCTCCTGACACCTTAATGGTTCCTTTTGCCGGAATCATTGAGGAATATATATTTTCCATCCAGCTTATTTTATTTTTTGTAGATCCCCTGAAGTTAATTATTGCCAGGTTTCCCTTTCTGAATATTTGAAATTTGTTATCCATTCCAAATACACCGGAAATATATGTTTTTTTATAATCTGCAGGCAGAATTTCAGTATCGGAATTGTACAGATCAAGAAAAGTAAAACTGTTGCAAATAGCCAGCATGTCTCTTGCTTCTTCTTTATTGAATCCTTCGGGAAGTTGAGCAAATGAATGTATAGTAAGAATAAAAGCGAAAAAGAAAAGAACTTTGAACCTCATGATTTTGAAAAAATAAATGGTATTATAGTTAAGTTGATTAAATAACTTAATCTCGGATAAGAATATTGTCTGAAAGCAAGGATTATCTAAATACCAGGATCGTTATACAACTCTTTGCTATTGTTTCTTTTGAAAGGCTAATAGATACCAGTCTCGTTATTGTTTGATTTATGATAGCATAAAACCATTCTTAAGCAGCTAGCCTGGTCTGGCAGGCTCTATTTCTTTTTCAGTTTCTTATTTTCTTTTTCAAGTTTTTCAATCTTTGCCAGATATTCTTTTTCTTTTTCTTCAAATTCTGATGTAAATATTGACAATTCTTCTGCTTTTCTGGCTGCTTCCTCTTGAGTAGCTTGCATTTCTTCTAAGTTTTGCCGAAGTTCTTCTTCATGGGAAGACATTTCCTCAGCCTGACTTTTTTGCTTTTCCAACAGTTTTTTCGTCTGTTCATTTGCTTTGAGAGAAGTCAGGATGGCAGTCATGGTTTCGCCAGCCTTTTCAATAAATTCAATCCTGTAATCACTTACTCTCTCAAATGAGATAAGTTCAATTACACCAATAGCTATTTCGTTCAATTGTATTGGAATGATAACCAGATATTTTAAAGGAGCTTCTCCCAGACCGGAAGTAATACTCGCATAATCTTCAGGCAAATCATCAACTCGTATTACTTTTTTCTCGGTATAACATGCACCTACCTGACTTTCCTGCAATTCCAGTCTTTTACCTGTTAAATGTTCCTCATCGGGTGCATATGCGGCCATCAATTCAAGGTATGGGTCATTTTTATCTTCATCATTGAGGATATAAATTGCACCCTGCTGAACATCAATATATTCAACAAGTTCTGTAATTATGCTTTGTGAGAATTTCTTCAGATCATCCTTGTTCTTGCTCATTACATCACTCATTTTGGCCATTCCTACATTGTACCAGTTTTGTCCCTTTTCATTCTCAATCTTTTCTTCCAACTCTTTGGTTTTTGAGAGAGCTTCACTTTTTTGCTTTTCAACTTCTTCCAGTCCTGCTTTTATCTTTTCTTCAAGCATTTTTTTATCGCGGATAACTTTCTGTTGTCTTTCACGCACATATCTGGTGATAAGGTATATTATAATGAGCAGACTCAGAATAATAAAGGATTTTCTTTTCCAGAAGGGAGGAGTAACTTTCAAATTGATGGTTAATCCTTCTTCATTCCATAGACCATCACTGTTTGAACCAATTACTCTGAAAACATATTTTCCACCGTTCAGGTTTGTATAGGATGCATGCCTCTTATTTGCAGATGTCTCAGTCCAGTCTTTATCAAATCCTTCGAGTATGTATTTGTACTTATTCTTTCCGGGATTCGCATAATCAAGTGCGGCAAACTCAAAACTTATCACGTTTTCTTTGTATGAGATTTTTATTTTTTCAACTTCAGAAACGCTCTGGTAAAACTTTTTGCCTCGCTTTCTTGCTTTTATTCTTTTTACAGATTTGTTAAATATTTGAAAATCGGTCAATACAATATTCGGGATGTTCGGATTATCAACTATTTCACTGGGTTTGAATACATTAAATCCTTCCTTTCCTCCAAAATAAAATTCCCCTGTACTCGATTTCAAAGATGCTGTATAATTGAATTCATTGCCTTGCAATCCATCAGATTTATCATAATTTCTGAAGGTAATTTCCTCCGGATTGAATTTTGAAATTCCACCGTTTGTGCTGATCCATAAGTAGCCTTCATCATCCTCTAAAATTCCGTTAATAACATTGTTCGGCAGCCCATCCTTTTCTGTGTAGACTTCAAAATATTCAGAACTATCACGATGCATCAGATTTAATCCGTTGCTAGTACCAATCCATAATCTTCCCTGTGTATCTTCATAAATTTCTCTCACGTCGTCATTGCTGATACTTCCTTTCAATTCAGGTTCATAAAAATACCTTTTAAAATTATCTTCTTCACGATTGTATAAATGAAGGCCACCTCCCTCAGTGCCTATCCATAAGTTCTTTTCAGTATCCTCGTAAATGATCTTAATATTTGGATTATTGAGTGTGGTTGGGTCATTAGCAATGGATGTATAATGCGTAAAAGTTTCCGTCACTTTGTCAAATCTATCCAGTCCCATGGCCAGCAAACCAACCCAGATAATACCATAACTATCCTGGAATATATACCAGGGATGCATACCACCGATACTGGTGGTGCTTGAATCATTTGGCAGGTACTGCTTAAAAACTTCGGTTTCCGGATCAAATATTATCAATCCTTTGGCATAGCTTCCGATGAAAATGTCACCGTCAGAATCCTGCATCATATGAATAATCACATCGGTTTGCAGCCAGTCGGGATTCTCCGGATTTGCACGATATCTTTTAAATGTATTCCTGTGTGGACCAAAATTATTTAATCCTCCGCCATCTGTTCCGATCCAAATGTCTCCGTTACGATCCTCAAGGATAGCAGTTACATTCTTGTAACTCAGGCTGTTTGTATCGGAGGGATTGGGTTTGTAGTTCTTGAATTTGTATCGGTATCGGCCCTGATAATTTATACCGCCGGCATAGGTTCCTACCCAAAGCGTCTCGGTCTTATCAATATACAAAGCATACACTGCGTTGGTATTTAATGATTCAGGATTGCCGGCATTATAAGTAATATATTCAATAGCGCCATTGTTTCTGTTCAGGATATTTATTCCGCCACCATCAATGCCTATGAGCAAATTACCATTCCAATCATCGCAAAAAGCCATAATCGTATTTCCACTTAGATGCAACAAAGGATCCTCAACTCTGAAATTAATGTATTTCTTTGATACTGGATCAAACATATAGGCACCCTGGCTTGTGGTGCCGATCCAGAATCTGCCATCCTTATCCTTGTACATCGATCGTATTCCATCATCTACAGCAGCTATTCTGGTTTCTAATATAATGTGCTCAAATTTACCTGTTGACTCATCCAGTCTGCATAGTGTTCCATTGCCGGCCCCAACCCAGCAAACGTCCGTTGTATCAAACAAAATACCATGAAACGGCACATTTGGCAAAGAGCCGTCTGGATCATCAGGATCGTGCGAAAATGATTTAACCAATCTGAGTTGAGAATCGAAGACAAACAATCCCAGATTTTCTTCGATAACCCAAATGGTATTATCAGGTCCTGCTTTTATATCTGAAATGGTTCTGAGCTGTACAATATCGTTACCTGTATTTACCCTTTGAATTCTTCTGAAAGTACTTGTCAGCGAGTAATAAACACTAACACCACCGCCAATTGTTCCTATCCAGAGTTTGCCTTCATTGTCTTCAACTATCTTTGAGATATGCTCATGAGACAAAGATAAAGTATCATCTGATATATGATTGAAGATTTCCGTACTGTATCCATTGAATTTATTCAAACCACTGAAAGTGCCAAACCACATAAAACCTTTGGAATCCTGGTATATGCATGTAATATTTCCCTGGGATAGACCATTCTCTGTTGTGATATAACTGAATTTGTTTTTGATTGAGAACACACTGACTGGAATAAGCAATGCAATAAGGAGGATTGTTTTTCTCATCATAATAAAATATACCAGTTCTTTATTAGGATATTAAAAATACTGAATTATTTTCAGATGCTATAAAACAAAATGTGTTCTTTTAAACATAATATACATCATTTCTAACTTAGGGAATTCAATGCAAAGGCATAAGCTCCCAATGATATTGCTTTTGAAGTGCCAATTTCAGATATTCCAATGGGTATTCTGGGCTCAGGTGTATATTTTATGGTTTCATTTCCTCCTGGCACTTTCAGGATTTTTTCTTGCCAGTTTAAAAATTTCACCCGGGATTCAGCATCGTTTATGTTGTATACTCTCTGAACCAACCTGGGATAACTTCTTCCGTTATAGTCAGTATATTTTGATTCCAATTCTTCCATCATCGAAGGAAGTATCAGTGACACAGCACCGGAAATACCACCGCCTATAACAACCGCACCATCAAATACTGTGATCAGGTTTCCGAGAACATCACCCAATACAATCCCAAGTTGCCGGAAGGCTTCCAGGGCAGCCTGGACATTTCCGTCTTGTTTACCAAGTGCTATTTTAAAAATATCTTTAGGTTCCGGGGCGCTATGTATATCCATCCCACTTTCTTCAGCATATACTCTTTTTATTGCTCTGATGCTGATGCCTTCTTCAGCATTTGTTGATGGATTCAACCTGTTTCTGAACAACCATACTTCACCTGCAGCAGAATTGTCACCTTGTATTAATTCTGTGTTTCTGACCAGACCACCCCCAAATCCTGTTCCCAGGGTAAAACCTAGCAGATTGTGATATTGTCTGGCAATTCCTGCATTTTGCAATAGCTGGTTTACATAAGGCAAAAAACCTGAAAGGGCTTCGCCATATGTATAAAGATCTCCGTCATTGTTAATAAACACTGGCAAATGAAATGTATTGCTGAGAATGGGGCCGAGTGGAACTCCGCCTCTGAAGGCCCGAAGATTATTCAGGTCACCGATAACTCCTGTTGCGTAATCACCAGGACCGGGAAATGCAAAACTGATTGCGACGGGCTTTCTCTTTAACTTTCCCATCACTGATTTAAATCCTTCCGTAATAGTATCAATGCATTTTTCAAGATTGTCTGCATTGGGTGATAGTGTAATATGTTCAGTGATTTCTTTGTTAGCCTGTATGGCTGTAAAAACAAAGTTTGTTCCTCCGGCATCTAACGTAAGGACTATTCTTCTATCAGTATTGAAATCCATTGATATGAATAGGTTAATTCTGAGTTTTGTTATAAGCCTTGGAAAATTACATCTTAAAGCGGATACATACAAATGATTTTGTGGGGAATACAACTTTAAAGGAATAATACATACTTTTTAAACTCTGATGAAGTTTTCATATATAGCTGTTTTTATTCTTTATCTTTTTTTCCCAATATCACCGAAGGCGAGAAAGTACAGCTTAGATATACCCAGTGTGCATCTTTTGGTAGATTGCTTGAGATTTTTTGTATTTTATTCAATGTTTTTGAAGAATAAGCAAATGAATATCCCAGTTCAAACTTTATTTCTTTCGCTGGTTTGTATGAGAATAAAAAGTCAACTTCATTGGCGAGCGATTTATTCAATATAGTGAGTTGTTCGGGATCATCAGGATCGATTACATTGTTTTGTAATCTGAAATAATGATAAATCGCACTGAGAGATAATTTTTCGTTCGCATGAAACTCAGTATCAAAATATATGTCTATTAAACCTCCGCCGGATGTTCCTTTTGGAACGTTTGAAAAATAATCCATTGATCCATAGTACTTGTGCCTGGAACCATACAATATGTCAAACAAATGATCCTTCTTAAGGTATGCAGAGTCTGTACTGGCAAAATTATGTCCGGAAATAAAGTCGACTCCTGTCGTAAAAGATAGACATTTGAGCGAATATTCCGATATCAAACTCCAGAAGTATGCAGATACTTCATTGCCTTCCCGGTTCTTTCCAAATTGATAATAAGCACTTCCGCTAAATGTAAAATCATCAGGTGAGTAAGCAAGCAAAATACCGGGTGTATTTTTAAAGTAAATTCTTTCAGTTTTTTCCAGGTTTTGAAAACCGGAAGCTACGTAAATCAGGCTTCCGGAAAAATTATCCTTCAACTTCTTTTCGAAGCATATATAATCTAAGGTTTTCATCTTGTCTAATGAGTAGAGTTCCTGGTAAGGAAGCTCTTTGTCGTTGTTATAGGAAATGCCTGCGTCAAGAGTAAAGTTGCCCTTGTATTTAAAGATCAAAGCGTCGTATGACATTCCATTCTGGTTCCAGTTTCTGGCTCCTATTAGACGCTGGTCAGCATATTTTAATTCCTGTCGTCCGAATTTAATTGATGCATGGTCAGAAACGAAATATTCCACCCAGGCTTCTTTTAGATCGATACTTGCATTATCTCCTGTCACTCCGGTCGAGCTATAATTCTGTTCATCACCCCAGACTCTGACATCCTGAATCGAAAAATAAATGCTGTATTTTTCTTTTGTAATACCAAATCCTATTCGGCTTCTCTGACTAACAAAAAATGCAGGCAAGCTGATAGTATCCGACAATTGTTTGTATCCGTCTCTCATTTCAAATCTTGGACGCAATTCAGCATTGACAGTTACCTGTGATTTACCAGGAACAAATGAAATAAATAGTAGAATCAACGCCACACTGGATAATTTTCTCATGATATTATAATGTTTGGTTAATTGTGATTAATTAAAGCTGCCTCTGAGGTATGCCTTTGTAATTTCATTTTTTGGACTATTAAAGAATTCTGATGCTTCGCCTTGCTCGATGATCTCGCCTAAATACATAAAAATGATGTAATCGGCAATGCGCTTTGCTTGCCTTAATGCATGGGTTACAACTATAATAGTATAATGGTTTTTCAATTCCAGGAATTTGTTTTCAATTGCCTGACTTGAAATTGGATCCAGTGCAGATGTTGGTTCATCTGCAAGAATTATCTCAGGATCAACTGCCAATCCTCTTGCCAGACACAATCTTTGTTGCTGCCCGATCGACAAGCTGCTGGCCGGAGTATACAAACGATCTTTTACTTCATCCCAGAGATTCGCCTGTTTTAGGTAATGTTCAACCCGAAATTTCAGGTACCTTTTCTTCTTTCGTCCACTAATCTTCAGACCATAAGCAACATTGTTAAATATATTCATAGGTAAGGGGGCAGGTTGTTGAGAAAGCAGCCCCATTTTTCTTCTCAGGTCATTTAAATCTAAGAATCCATTGTATATGTTATTCCCGTTGAGTTCAATTTTACCGTTTATTTTCACATCATTGTAAAGTTCAGTCAACCTGTTCATGCTTTTTAAGAGGGTGGTTTTCCCACAACCTGATGAACCCAGTATAACGGTTATTTTCTTTTCAGGGATAATACAATTAAGATTCTTCAGGATATATTCTTTTCCGATACTTAAATGAAAGTTTTCTACACGTATTTTTTCTTTTATCATGGCAGTATTATTTAATATCGTTTTTCATAAATTTTTGACTGATGGTTCTTCCGGTAATACTGATCAGCAGAATAATAATGGTGAGCACAACTGCCGCAGCATAAGCACGTTCCTGAACTTCAGGTATGGGAGAACTAAGTTGAAAAAATATTGAAAGAGGAAGCGTGGCTGCAGGTTGTGTTAAAGATTTTGGTATGTTATCAGTAAATCCCGTTGTGAAAAGAACAGATGCAGCATCGCCTATTGCTCTCCCAAAGGAGAGGAGTATTGCTGTTGCTATGCCTGGAATACCTTTTTTAAAAAAGATTTTATAGGCTATTTCAAATTTTGTGGATCCAAGAGACATAGCTGCTTCATACAAGTTCAGCGGAACTGTTTTCAATGTTTCATCCATACTCCTGATCATGATAGGTGAAATAAAGACCGAAACAGTTAGAATACCGGCCAGCAAAGATGCTCTAAGTCCGAAATAGATCATGACAGAGAAGGCAAATGCTCCGTATACTACCGAAGGAACCCCCCATAATACATCAATAAACAGGCGGATGGCATTTTGCATTCTGAAATGTTTTTTAAGGTGTACATTCAAAAAGAGTGAAGTTGGAGTGCTAATGACAAATGCTATCAACGTGGCACCAAGAGCCAGGTACAACGAACCGATAATGGCATTCAATATACCTCCCTCACCTCCAAAATAAAATCCACCTTTGGGTACACTTGTCAGAATTTTCCAGTTCAATGCGGGTATTCCCTTTTTCAGTATGGTTAGAATAATCAAGCCCATAACAAGTATTATTATCCCACATGCAATGCGCATAATCTGGATAAAAATCTTTTCTTCTGTTTTTCTTCTCTGGTTTTTCATCATGAATAATTTCCGTTATTACAATTTTTTTTCAAGACGATAGATTGACACTCTTGAAAGAAAGTTGAATAGCAGTATCGATATAAATAAGATCAGGGCAGCCATCATCAGGGCAGAATCATATAGCGGAATAGACATCATTTCGCCATAATTATTGGCAATTAATGCAGGCAAAGGATAAGCCGGATCAAATAATCCATTAGGGATCTTTGCAACGTTGCCTGCAACCATTAAAACAGCAATAGTTTCTCCAAAAGCACGGGAAATTCCTAATCCAAAAGCGGAAATTATTCCCGGTTTGGCCTTACGAATGATCACATGTTTGATTACTTCCCATTTTGTAGCTCCTAAGGATAAAGTTGCCTCAGTGAGTTCAAAAGGAACCGTATTGATAATTTCAATGAGAATGTTTAAAATGAACGGTATGATCATAACGGCCAGGACAATGCTTCCTGTAATCAGAGTGTAACCTGTAGTTTGCAATCCAAAATTTGGAGCAATTGTATTGGCGATAAAAGGTACAATGATCAAAATTCCCCATACTCCATATACAACTGAAGGGATACCTGCTAAAATATCGATTACGGGTTGCATTATCCTGACCAATCTGGGCCTTGCATATTGCGTTAAATATAGGGCTGAAAATATGCAAATCGGTCCGGCAATTATAATTGCCAGGATTGTAATAAAGACTGAGCTAAGAATAAAAGGCAGAAATCCGAAATTGCCCTTGCTAGGTTCCCAGGCCGAAGAAAAGAAAATTTTCACAATAGGAAGAGATCCCAGCAGCAAGGATGACTTGAGAGCAATACTGATAAACATGACTACTGGTGTTAATATCACCAGCGCAAGTGTAACAACCATTATAATTGTGTTATAATGGTTAAGAATTTTACGATTTAGTGTTCTGATTCTCATTTTTGCTCTGAAGGTTCTTATCGGACCAAAAACTTTGATAAATTCAAATCATGTTCAGAGCTATGGTGTACTTAACTTGGCTTTTTCAAGATTTAGTTTGTTTTCATCAAGCTTTATATAACCTCCCTCAGAAACAAATTTTTGTCCTTCCGTAAGAATAAATTCCAGAAAGGTTTTCACCAAAGTATTTGTTGGATATCCTTTTGATATAAGGTACAGATCTCTTGCAGGAGGCGATGGATATGAACCCAGTTGAATGGCCTCCATGGCATCATCCATGGTATTGTAAAAGTCTTCTTCGAGATCAATTATTCTGTTATTATTCAAATCAACAGGTATTAATTTCAGCCCTTCAACCGGCATGTTAGTTTTCATGTCATAGACATAGATAAGGTTATTATATCCCACTCCGTTTTTGTCCTTTTTTACAGCGTCGGCCATTCCCGGATCACCAAAAACTCCTGTTCCTCTCAGATCTTCCTGTTCTTTATTAAAGAAACTTGCCCACATTGCAGCTGCCCCGCAAGCATCCGAACGTGTGTATACGTTTATTTTATCAGGGATGGAAATTCCTTCGAACTGATTCCATGATTTTTGATCCTCACCGGTAAACAGTTGCCTGAACTGTTCTTTTGTGAGACCCTTTTTCAGCACTTGATCCGCAGCCGGATTATCTGAATTGATGGTTGGAAAAACCGCATCTTTTGCAACAGCGATTTTCCACGCTCCTTTTTCTTCTTCCTGTTCACTAACTTCTCTCGAGAACATGGCCAGGTCTACCATTCCTGATAGCACATCTGTCATACCTTTGCCTGCCCCTCCTGCACTTATATCAATCTGAACTTGCGGGTGTTGTTTTTGAAATTCTTCCGCCCATCTCACAGTCATCGGATACAGGGCAAAAGCTCCTGAAATGCTGATATTGCCTTTCAGATCATCCCCATTGGTTTTCGTGTCTTTATTCGCTGATTTACAGCTGAATATAAAAGAAATAAAAATCAGGGCAAGAAGAATTTGTATTGATCTTCTGATTTGGAATTTAGTTTTCATTGTTCAAAAAGTTTTGCATGAGTATTACTTTTTTCCCTCATTTCCAGGGAATTAAAATTTATTCACATTGAATGTTAAGATCTTAAGAATTGCTATTTCAACTTGTATATGATTCGACATACTGAGCAGGAGTGGTAACGATAAGCTCACTGTGAATCTTTATTCCTCCCTCTCTGAAAAGTATTGCAAGGAGACTGGTATCAACAGCCTTTTCCAAACATTTCTTAAGCAGCTCAATTTTTGCAATTGATGTCACTTTGCAGGTTACATATAAAGTAAAATTCGGATGCGTATTCTGTAAAGTTTTAATTTCGACATCAGTGTCAATACTTTGAATTTTAACGGAATGATGGATCATGTGCTTTTTAAATTCAGCAGTTATACATCCTGTAAATCCCATTAAAATAAGGTCAAGGCAGTTCAGTTCATAATTGTCCTGTTTTTTCACAGGATCAGAAATAGCAAGGTTTAGATGTTTACTGTTATTCAGGATATAGTTGTTTTCACTTATCCATTTTGCTGATGTTTTCATTGCTTTTTCCTTTTATTTTCAAAAATATAAAGGGAAGCAAAGTTTTTTTACAGTAGAAAAGCGTAAAATAAAAATAGGTGAATAATACACCGAACTAAGTATTTAGACGTAGGTTAACCTGATACTCTGGAGTGAATGATAAAGAATATCAGATTTCGATAATTTCATTTTTAATGGCAAAGATTACAAGACTTGCTGTATTCTTTGATCCGGTTTTTAATAAAAGGTTTTCCCGATGTTTATCAACAGTTCGTTTGCTCAGATAAAGTTTATCGGCAATTTCCTGGTTCGATAGTCCCTTACAGATCTGAAACAGGATTTCTATCTCCCGGCCGGTTAAATTTGTTCCCTGCTTAATAATTTT
>CAYORG010000051.1:0-19747 GCA_964406315.1 uncultured Bacteroidales bacterium
ATGAAGTTTTCAATCCGCTGAAAGAATAATCCAAATCCCGAATTTGAGGTTTGCTGAAAACAAATTTGTTCTTATTGCCTTTGGCTGCATATTTATCTATTAAAGGACCACCGGGATAAGGAAGTCCCATCACTTTTGCACATTTATCAAATGCTTCTCCTGCAGCATCGTCTATTGTTTTCCCAATGGTTTCAGAATCCAGGTAACCGGTAATGATCATTATTTGGGTATGTCCCCCTGATACTAGCAGGCATAAAAACGGGAAAGGTGGAATTTTTCCTGAATCATTTTCCTCACACAAAAACAGGGATAGTATATGAGCATGCAAATGATTGACATCAATGATCGGAATTTTTTTTGCCAGTGCAAATCCTTTTGCAAATGAAGTTCCTACAAGCAGGGCTCCCATAAGACCTGGTCCACGGGTAAATGCCACGGCACTTATCTGTGATTTGTCAATTCCTGCCTGCTTTATTGCAGAATCTACAACTGGCACTATATTTTGTTGATGTGCCCGTGATGCGAGCTCTGGCACAACACCTCCGTATTCCTTGTGAATATCCTGGTTTGCTATCTTGTTTGAAAGAACGTATCCATTTTTAATTATTGCTGCCGAAGTGTCATCACAAGATGACTCAATCCCTAAAATAATAATGTCCATTAATCTTTAGTTATTAATGATATAGTGTATTTTTGCTTCCATCAGATGATGAACAAAATTATCAAAAAAATAGCGAAGCTCTTTTCTTATATTTTGGTAATATTTACCATATTGCCGTTATTGCTTTTCGGGGTATTTCAAATTCCTTCAGTTCAGGATTATGTCATTAATGAGTTAACATCCAGGATTTCTTCGAAGGTAGGAATAGATATAAATTATTCTGAGGCTAGAATAATTGGAGTTCGCAGAGTGAAATTTGAGAATTTGTTTATTGGGGATAGTTACAATGACACACTTATATATTCTCAAAAAACCGTGGCAGTGATGCCGCTTTTGTTTGATATACTATTTGATAAAAAATCTGAAAACATTATACTTCGAAGATTAATTCTTGAACAGGCTAACCTAAATTTAAGAATAGATTCTGCAGGAGATATCAATTTAAAATTCCTGATTGATTATTTAAAATCAAACAAAGACACTTTAAAAGAAAAAAAACCGGTAAAAATCAAAAGCATTGAGATTCTGGATAGTCGTTTTGTTTTAAAAAATGATAAAAACAACAAACAAACAGAGGGTATTAATTTTAACAATCTGATATTTAATGAATTCAATGTTCATGCAAAGAATATGGTGATTTTTGCTGATACTGTCAGAATGGAGGTTAAGTTATTGTCTTTTAAAGACCGCAGCAATTTTGATCTGGATCATTTGAATTGTGATCTGGAGATCTGTAACAGACATATGTTTTTTGATAATCTGAAAATACGAACTCCAAATTCAGATATGAGTGCTGATAGAGTTCGATTATCATTTGAAAAATTTTCAAATTTTCAACCTGCTACACTGTTCGAGATGGTTGAATTTAATATGAGTTTTGAAGAATCACAGTTAAATACTTGTGATTTGGGGTATTTTACTCAGCTTTTCTGGAAAAGCAATCAATTTATAACATTTTCAGGAGAATTTAACGGACCTCTTTCAAATTTTAAAGGGAATGAATTTATTATTGGTTGGGGGAATTCATCCTATATTACCGGGAATTTTGATATGGATGGATTGCCGGATATCAATCAGACTTTCCTTGTTTTTAACCTGAAGGAATTAAAAACAAACTCAAATGATATTACCAGTTTAAAATTGCCAGGAAACAAATCAATAACCATACCTAAGAATTTTGAAAACCTGAAGGATTTCAGTTACAGAGGAAATTTCACAGGATTTTTTAATGATTTTGTTGCAAACGGAAGGTTAAACACAAATCTTGGAAATATCACAACTGACTTAATGATCGTTCCTGATTCTGTGAATAGAGTATTATTTTCAGGAAGAGTGAATACCGATGAATTTTACATCGGTAAAATATTCAGCAGATCGGGGCTACTTGATGATATTAGTATGGATGCTGAAATAAAAGGGATATATACGAAAGATATACCACTTCAGGCAGAAGTTGACGGGATTGTGAATAAGATCACTTTTAAAAAATATCCCTATAGGAACATTTTGGTACATGGAGATATTTCCAATAAAAGGTTCAACGGGATACTTCATGTAAATGACCCCAACTTAAAATTGGAATTTGAAGGTATTCTCGATATGGGATCAGAACCCCGTCGCTATAATTTCAAAGCAAATGTAATTGATGCCAATCTTATGGCATTGAATATATCAGACGCTGATGCCAATTATCACGTATCTTTTCTGGTCAAAGCAAATGTAGAAGGGAATACACTCGATGAACTTAACGGAGAAGTTACACTGCTTAATTCCCTGTTCTCAAAAACGGATAAGCAAATACAGGTTTATGATCTTGATTTGATTATTCAAAATACTGAGGAACTGAATGAGATCATAATGCAATCAGACATTCTTGATGCCAACATATCCGGTAAATATAAATTGTCTGCCCTGCATCGAAATATTACCAGCTATTTAGCACAATTTGTTCCTGCTTTGGTTCAGGAAAAAAACATTAAAGCAGAACAAAATGAAAATATACAATTGAATCTCAATTTAGATTTCAAAAGCACCAAGCCATTCTTTGATTTTTTCTTCCCGGATTATTACATCAGCCCGGACTCAAAACTTAAAGCCTCATATTTACCGAACGAAGGTGGATACCTGAAATTTGATATCATTGTACCCGAATTGAAAGTTAAAAAGAATCGATGGCTCGGGTTTGTTTGTAATGTACAATCGGAAGATTCTGTTATGAGTGCTTTTATTGGTAGCAGAGTGTTTGATTTCAACCAGCGTATTGAATTGGAAAATTTTACCATGGAAACTTCTGCATGCGATGATAATATGAAATTTTCAACACGATGGTTGAACTGGGATTCGACATTGTACAAAGGTTCGGTATTAGGAAATGTATACATTCTCAGCGATGATAAAGGTTCAAAGAAATACCGGGTCGAATTGGATCCTTCGTCAATTACAATTAGTGATTCCGTGTGGTATTTGAATAAATGCATGTTTGCTTTTGATTCGACAGGAATTGAAATCGAAAATGTTCAGTTTGTTCACGACCAACAATTTATAACTGCAAACGGAAAGTTAACGGATGTTCCGGGTGACAGCCTGCATTTTGCTTTTAAGGATTTTAATCTGGCAAACATAAATTTCTTTACTAAACAAAAGGATTTTGAGTTTGGAGGCACTATAAATGGTACCGGGAATATGTCGGGTCTTAAAAAGAATCCCTTATTTTTTTCAGCTCTTACAATAGATGATTTGATAGTGAATGGAGAATCTCTTGGCAATTGTTATATCAATTCGGTATGGAACAATAGAAAACAATCATTAAATGTTAATGCTTATGCTTTAAGAGGTGAACTTACTACGATGAAATTCTCAGGAGATTATTTTCCTGGTGAAATGGGTAAAATGGATTTTAAAATTTCATTGAACAAATTAAGAACCAACATATTTAATCCTTTTTTAACCGGGATATTTTCAAATATGCGTGGTCTTGCCACAGGAAACCTTCAATTGACAGGAATAAAAGGAAAACCTACTCTCTCAGGAAAACTGATCTTGCAAAAAAATGCTTTCACTATCGATTATTTGAAAACAAGGTACAATTTCACTACTGACATAGAAATTTCAAACAACAATTTCATTTTTAACAATGTAGAATTGTTTGATCGTGAAGGAAATTCAGCTGTTTTAAATGGCATGATACGTACGGAATATCTTAAAAATATGTCTTTAAATCTCAGCATAAATACGAAGAACTTACTGTGTCTTGATACAAGAGAAACAGACAATAATCAATTTTACGGTATTGCCTATGCGACGGGATTAATACGAATAAACGGAGAACCAGCTTCACTGCGTTTTGACATCGAAGCAGAGACAGGGGAAAATACAAGATTCTTTATTCCGTTAAACGGAGAATCTGAAGTATCGGAGTTTAATTATATTAATTTCATTCGTACCGATACTTCCGAGACTGCATCAGAAAAACCTGAAACCGAGTATAAAGTAGATCTTACCGGATTGCAGATGAATTTTAGTCTGAATGTAACACCTGATGCTGAAGTTCAGATAATATTTGATCCTAAGATGGGGGACATAATTAAAGCGAATGGCAGCGGTGAAATGAAAATGTCTATTAATACCCTTGGGACTTTTGAAATGGTTGGTGAATATGCAATAGAAAAAGGAGAATATTTGTTTACGCTTCAGGATGTAATTAACAAACGGCTTAAAATTGAGAAAGGTAGTAATCTGCGATGGACGGGTGATCCGCTGAATGCCCAGGTGAATATTACAGCAGTTTACAGAACCAAAGCTTCATTAACCGACTTATTTGGAACCAGTGAAAGTGAAAGCTATCAGGGGCGGGTCACTGTTGACTGTCGAATTTATTTAACAGGTCTTCTTATGTCTCCATCGGTGAAGTATGATTTGTATCTTCCATACTCAGAGGAAAGCACCAGAAACAAGGTAAAAAGCAGGATCAATACCGAAGAAGCCGTAAGCAAACAGTTTTTATCATTGATGGTTCTGAACCGATTTATGCCTGAGCAATCTCTTATTGCAGGTCAGGATGAATCAACTTCAGGATCAAATATGGCCGGTGTAAATGCAAATGCCAGTGAGTTATTATCAAATCAGTTGAGCAATTGGCTTTCACAGATAAGCAATGATTTTGATATTGGTGTGAATTATAGGCCGGGAAGTGAAATAACCGACCGGGAGGTTGAAGTGGCTCTTTCTACTCAGCTTTTAAATGACCGTCTCAGTATCAATGGCAGTGTGGATATGAAAACCAATGCAACAGCAAAAAATACGAATAAGATTGTTGGAGATTTTGATGTAGACTATAAGATCAATAAAAAAGGGAAATTAAGATTAAGAGCTTTTAACAGATCAAATGATGATTTGCTTACAGATTATTCTCCATATACACAAGGGGTTGGAGTATTCTACATGGAAGAGTTTAACTCATTCGAAGATTTAATGGCAAGATATTGGGCTACATTGAGCAGAAAAAAGAAGAAAAACCAGGAAGAGAAAAAATCTGATGATTATTGATTGTTTAAAATTTTCTGTTTGAAATAAAACTCCTAAGTATACGTTTTAATAACTTTAAAGAAATATTTATACTCAAATGATAAAGTTATTTTTCATGCTACAGGCTGATGTCAATGAAGCAGCTGAAATAGTCGCCCGGGAGGCAGGTGAAATTAAAATGCCATTTATTGAGTTGGCGCAAAAGGGAGGTTGGATTATGCTTCCCATAATTTTTCTTTCTTTTGTGGCAGTTTATATTTTCTTTGAACGATTTTTTGCAGTTCGCAAAGCTACACAGATTGATATTAATTTCATGAATAGAATTAAGGATTACATCTATGATGAAAAGCTTGATGCCGCTCTTGCCTTGTGCCAGTCTTTAAATAATCCTGCAGCAAGAATGGTGGAGAAAGGAATTCACCGCATCGGACGTCCTCTGAATGATGTGAATGCAGCCATTGAAAATATAGGTAAACTGGAAATTTATAAGCTTGAGAAAGGTTTGCCTTTGTTGGCAACAGTGGCTGGAGGAGCTCCCATGATTGGTTTTCTGGGAACCGTTATGGGTATGGTTCGTGCATTTTATGATATGTCTCAGCAAGCAAATAATATTGATGTCGGATTGCTTTCAAATGGTATTTATACAGCCCTGATAACTACAATTGCCGGACTAATTGTTGGCATTATCGCATATTTTGCTTACAATGTATTGGTTGCAAGAATAGAGAAAGTGGTTTTTAAACTGGAAGGAACCATGAGTGAATTTATGGATTTACTCAATGAACCTTCGAAGAGATAATATTGTATGTCATTGACTTCAAGAAATAAAGTAAGTGTACAGTTTAGCATGTCGGGGATGACTGACATTATTTTTCTATTGCTGATTTTCTTTATGCTTACATCAACACTTATTGCGCCGAATGCAATTAAGTTGCTGTTACCGAAAAGCAGTACGCAAACAGCGGCAAAGCCTCTTGTTACTGTATCCATTACGCAGGACCTGAAATATTATTTTGGCACTAAACAAGTATCTTTCAGTCAACTTGAGCCACTATTGGAAAACGAACTTAAATACAGGGTTGAACCTACAATTTCGCTGCATGCTGATAGGAGTGTACCTGTGGAACATGTGGTGAAAGTGATGAATATAGCGCGAAGACATAAGTATAAAGTTATACTTGCTACCGCACCGGAGGATTGATTTAAAATTTTGTCTCATGAATTTTGATTCCAGAGGACTCATAGGATCGGCAATTTTTCACATTGCTTTGCTTTTTCTGTTCATCTTGTTCGGATTTAAGACTCCCTTGCCTTTACCCGCAGAGAGAGGAATACTTATCAATTTCGGTGATTCCGATTTTGGTACGGGAAGTGTTGAGCCAAAATTGAATGAGGAATTAACAAAACCTGAACCTCGGCAATCTGCAGAAATCAGCAAAGATGTTAAGGCAGAAGAATCATATCTTACCCAGGAAACAGAAGAAGCTCCTGCAATAAAAACCTCCGTCAGTACAAAAGCCAGGGAGAAAAAAAAGGCAGATACGAAGCAATCAACTGCAACAGGCAAGACTGAAACAGAAACTGAGAAGAAAACAGAACAGCAGCAGACAGTTGATACCCGTGCAATTTATAAAGGAAAGAAAACCGATTCACAAAGTACTGCCGGCGAGGGAACTACCACCCGCAGCGGCAATCAGGGCAGCGTAACAGGGTCTGAAAATGCTACTGATCATTCGCTTGGAATGGGTGGAGATGGTGTTTCTGCAGATCTTACCGGCAGAAATGCATTGTCGCTTCCAAAACCAGATATTGATTCACAGAAAGAAGGGAAAGTGGTTGTAGAAATCAGGGTAGACAGATCCGGAAATGTAGTGAATGCTAATCCGGGAGTAAAGGGATCAACAACACTGGACAGTTATTTGCTGGGGATAGCTAAAAAATATGCATTGGCAAGTAAGTTTGACAGCAAAGTTGATGCCCCTGCGATCCAGACCGGTACAATTACCTATATTTTTAAATTAAAATAATCATTTCGTGGTATTTTAAAGGGTAACAATCGCTTTGGCTGACAAAGCAAACATCTTATATTAAAAATCCCTGTAATTGTGAATAAGTGTAAGACTCTGATTTGGGTTTTTGTGATGTGCATTGCTCTTGGGATGCTTGAAAGTGCAGTGGTAATATACCTCAGAGAGATATATTATCCTGAAGGTTTTGCATTTCCCCTGAAAGCTATGCATGAGAAGATGATTTTCACAGAATTTATCAGGGAGTTAGCAACCCTGGTTATTCTCTTTTCCATAGCACTGATAAGCGGGGAAAACTTTATACAAAGGTTTGCTTTCTTTATTTTTAGTTTTGGTGCCTGGGACATTTTCTACTATATCTTTCTGAAACTTGCGATAAACTGGCCGGATTCATTCATCACATGGGATGTTCTTTTCTTAATTCCTGTAACATGGATAGGACCTGTAATTTGCCCGATTGTTGTATCTCTGACCATGATATTTTTCGCCATTGCGATCATAAGAAGAAATGGAACCAACCACCAGGTTTACGTTTCAAAATATTCCTGGTGGATTCTTATACTCGGTTCAATACTTATTTATTTATCATTTACATGGGAGTATTCTTCTTATCTTATTACCTCAATGGGTTTGAAAAACCTTTTATATAACACTGATCAAGTGAAGCTCGATGAACTGGTGTGGAACTTTATTCCGGAAAAATTCAATTGGTTACTATTCATTGCAGGCGAACTCATCATTATTGCAGGAATTTCACTCATCCTGACTACTAAATCCCGTCAAAAATAATATGTACATTTGAGTTCCATCCTAAAATCGGACAAGTATGGAATGGCACATGTATTTTTTAGTTGTGGGAGTTGGTATTCTTGCAGGCTTTTTAAACATTCTTGCGGGTGGTGGTTCGGCATTGTCAGTTCCCATGCTTATTTTCTTGGGACTTCCGGCCAATGTGGCAAATGGTACAAATCGCATTGCTATTCTATTACAAAACGGAATTGCTACACGAAGTTTTTCAAAGGATAAGGTTCTGGATTACCGAACTGCTTTTCCTTTGAGTATAGCCTCTGTTGTTGGTGCAATTCTGGGCGCAGCTATTGCTATTCATTTAAATGAGCTGATCATGCGAAGAGCAATTGGGATCATATTGTTTGTAATCCTGATAACAGTTGTATTTAAACCTGATATATGGATAAAAGCAAAAGCTGGAAAGATTCAGAAAAGCAATACATGGTGGAGCTATATACTGTTTTTCTTTATTGGGATTTATGGAGGATTTATACAAATTGGGACAGGCTTTTTTCTATTGACAGGGCTTGTTCTTTCTGAAGGTCTTGATCTTATCAAAGCTAATGCTGTTAAAGTTTTTATTATACTTCTTTATACTCCCTTGGCACTGGCAATTTTTATTTTTCATGGTCAGGTTGATTTTAAACTTGGTTTAATTCTGGCAATAGGTAATATGACAGGAGCCTGGATAGGGACAAAGGTAGCAGTAAGTTGGGGCCCAAAATTTATTCGCTGGGTACTTATTATTGCCCTGATTGGATCGATACTAAAACTGTTTGGTGTATTTTAGTCACTTGTGCTCAGGTAAAAGCAACATCTCCATCGCCATCCTGTAATTCAGGATCATTTCCAATAACATGAATTAATTCTTTTGAAACGTAAAATTCCCCATTTTGGGTCCTGGAATAAAAATATGGAAATTTTATTTTTTCCAGTCCTTTTTTCAGTTTGGTGTTTGTTATTGTTAAAGATCTAATTTGTTTGCTATATAGGAAATTGACAATGTATAAACATATTTCTTCTGAGTATTCTTCATTCATATAGAAATAGGGGATTTCAAAATGAAATTCCCTCTCTTTAACAATCAAGAATGCAATCAGATTGGAATAATGATTAATTTGAAGCCTGTAATAGTTAAAGCTTCTTGCTATTGATGAGAAGAAGTATCTGCTAGCAAGATCTCCATTTTCATTCGTTTTTTCAACCACCCAGGGATAATTCATTATCCAATCCAATTCATCTTTACCTCGCTGAATAATTTCCTCTTTGTTATTTGAATCTATGAAATGAACTATTTGATCATCAATTTGTGTGACAAGTTTTAATGAAAACGAAGAATTCAATGCATGCTGTTTTTTCCAAATGAATTGAATAACTTTCAGACAAGAGTTAAGTATGAAATCAAGAAATTGAAGCGGTACTTTTAAAAAAGAAAGAACCGGCCATTTTTCCGGCAATAAAGAAGCGAGGTAAAAAGTTGCAAAATACCTTGTTTTATGTTCAGTTTTTACAGCCTGGAAATAAGGTAATTTTTCAATAATCTTTTTAGTATGGGAGGTAAGCTCTCTTAACAGAATTTTTCCCTTCCATGCTTTGACAAACCTAAGAAAAAGAGGCAAGGCCAATGTTTTTCCTTTTTTGTCGTTTACATACCAGCAACTGTTCCATGTAACTTTGTATTTCCCCTTAATACTATCCGGGAGAGCTCCCACATAACCAATGAGTTCTGAATTCTCATTATAAGCAACAATCAGTAGTACATCTTCTGCATCGGCCCTGGGATTTTTCATCTGTGATTGAGCACGATGAAATGTAATGGGAATTTCTTTTGCAGTAGTATAAACCTCAGAGTTTAAAAAATCCTGAAGGCCGGATAATGTAATTTCCTGAATATACATTATGAATTGATCTTGCTTTCAATGGTTTTGAAAATATCTTCAACCGTTTGCATAGTCAGTATCTCATCCAGATCAAATGTGAGACCGAATTTTTTTTCAAGTGCATCAATTAAAATTGCGTGATTTAATGATGTCCATCCATCTATGTCTGTGTTTTTTGTAGAGTTGGAAATTTTCAGGTTTTCATTCTTAAAGACTTCTCTGAAAATTTCATTCAGGTCATTCCAAATTTTATTTGTGTCTGTCATATCAAGTCAATTCATCTGGTTTCCAATAGATATCAAAATTGCATATATCCCGAAAGCCTAAATTAGTATATAAATGATAACTCTGCCGTGTTGCCTCCAGCAGACAATATTCAAAACCTTCCGAAATAGCTTCTGCAATAGAAAAACTGACCAGTGAAGACATAAATCCCTTTCCTGTGAACTCAGACAAAGTGGAAGCAATATAAATACCGGAAGTATTCATGCTGTAGTTGATCAATATCGCGGATGCCGGTGTTTTTTGATATATGCCCAGAAATAACCGGATATTGTTTGCATTCATTAATGGCTGAAATGATGTAACATCCAAACCTTTCTTAGTGAAAAAATTACGGTTGCTTATAGATATCCATTCGGTTAATAAATTCAAATCATTTACTTTTCTGATCTCAAAATCCGGCAGATTAATTCTTTCTGTTTTTGTATATCCAAGATCCAAAATCATACCGGGCCATCTCATAACTGGCAGTATGCCATGTTTGCGTGTTTTTATATCAAAGTCATCAGGTTTAGCTATTGAATCAATAAGCAAAAGATTAGGCAACTCTCTCACTTTGATTTTCTGGCTTATTTCATGCAACATATCAGTTGTTTTAATGAGTCTGAAATCCAAATTATAAATCATATTCGGCCATTCCAGATTTGTTTTAATAGCAGAATAATGTTCAGTTTTTACGGATTCAAATGAACAGAAGTCAACCAGGTTTTTATACAGGCTAAAATGATTTTGGCGTATTAATTTTGTAAAGAAAAGTTTTTTCTCCTGATTTAGTATTGAACTCATTCAAACAATTTTTTTAGTGCTTTCCGGTCTATTTTGCCATGATCGTTGTAAACCAGTTTGTCGACAAATTTAATGGAATTCGGGATCATGTATGGTGGCAATTTGCTTTGTAGCTTATCTCTTACAAATGCTTCATTATTTTTTTCAGAAGCTATAACAAGGTAAATTTCAGTAGTTCCTTTTTTGCTTAATCCTGCCAATGCAAATACCTGTGGATTTATTAAAACCTTTCTTGCAATACATTCAATTTCTTCAAGCTCTATTCTGTGCCCCTGTATTTTCACCTGTAAATCTTTTCTTCCACATGTATAATATATGCCATCTTTAAAATAAACCATATCTCCTGTCCGGTAAAATCTTAAGCGATTCCCATGAATTTCTTTTTGAAAAAATACTTCCTTATTCAGATCAGGTTGGTCCAAATATCCCTGCATTACATGATCGCCGGAAAAACATAACTCTCCTGTTTGTCCTTCTACAACAATTTCAATATTCTCATCAATAACCAAGGCTGTTGTGTTTTTCCATGGCTTCCCGAATGCAAGGATTCCGTTATGAGCTTTGTTTTTTTCAACATTACGATCATAAGTATATCCCATACACAGCATAGTTGCTTCTGCAGGTGCATAAACATTGATAATGGCAGCATTTGAAACGCATCCACTCCAACTTTTTGCCAGATCAAAAGGGAAAGGTTCACCTCCTATTAAAGCATACTTAAGTTCCGGCAGTTGAATTTTTGAAAAATAGGATTGCAGGAGAGTCAATGTTGAGGGTACCATAATAGCAAATGAGATCTTGTGATCCTGCAATGTCCTTAAAGCTTCAAGGTACCTGATCTTATTGTATCCCACTGTATAGACCGAGGCACCAAGATAGAAAGCCGGCAGAAATGACATCATTGCCAAATCAAATGTAAATTCAAACATTTGTAAAAACCTGTCATTTTCTGTTAAATTATAACCAAGAGAGAAAAATGCATCAAGAGTACATGCAATGTTTTTAAGAGTCAATGGAACTCCCTTTGGCTGACCGGTACTTCCTGAAGTGAATAAAACACAAAACACAGTCGTTTCGGGAATCTCCTTTACCTGCAATGGTTTTTTTATTTTCTGAAGATCGTCTGTTTGAACGATAGCCAGATTTTTAGTCTTTGGCAGGCAATTTTTGTATTCGGCACTGGAAGCAAGCACCAGGTCTATTTTAGCCTGTTCAAGAATTTTCTCATTTCTTTCGACGGGATTTCTCGGATGAATTGGAACAAAGCCTTTTCCACTAAACCAGCATGCCAGTATGGAAGCATAAGTATCTTCAGAATTTTCAGATACAATTCCTATAAAATCCTGTTTGGTTTTTTCCGATAGTATTTTCCGGATTGATTTTACTCTTTCATAGATGTCGGCATAGCTATAAGAATTGTTTTCGACATGCAAACAAGTTCTTTTGTTTTCCGGCTGAAAATTCTCGTACAATCTTTGAATCATCCAATGCATATGCCAAAACCTGTTTTAATTAGTGTCTGATAATTTTATGTTTGTTAATGATCTTCAATAAAAAATAATATAGTAATTCTTTTTTAAGAGTATCTTGCATAGATAAATTGTATTCTTCAACGGGAATTCTTTGAAGATGTGAGATTGCTGTATCTTTCTTAATTCCTGCACAGCCAAAAGAGAGATCTGTTTTGTCCTGAATGCAATGAAAGAATTGCATTGAGATTTCATGATCGGTAAATGGAAAGGAAAAAACTTTATAGTCCAATCCGAAGGTGGAAGTAATAGTATCAATACTGTTCAATGTTTGTTCAATTTGTAACGGCTCGTCAATAAATCTGTAATCCGGATGATCCATACTATGAGCACCAAAAGTAAATCCTTTTTTTATTAATGATTGTATTTGATCTTTATCCAGGTAAGGTTTGTATTGTTTCATGTATTTTTTAAAATCAACTTTCAATTCCTTGGCCAGCGATTCAAGGAGGTTTTGCTTCTCATAACCGATATTAAGAAGAATTTTACGGTAGTATTTGTTTTTCAGATGATTCTCTTTCAGCCAGGCGTGAAAAATGTTCCAGGTTTCTGAACCAGTTGGTTGATTGTGGAGAGTATCAATTAAAATGCTGGCTTTAAAACGGTAAAACATATTCTGATTGTCAATAAAATCTGAATTTAAAAAGCAAGTTGCAGGTATACTTTTTTTCAGAAGGATTGGTGCTGCGTAAGAATCAAATTCAGATAGTCCATCATCAAAAGTTAAATGGAAAACCGGTTTTTTCGGAATTATATTCTCTTTTGTAATTTGAATCAATTCTTCAAGTGTTACAGGTTGAAAATGCTTGAGCAACAATTCAATATCCCTAAAAAAATTGCCAGGTGTATTTACAGGATAAAGATACTTTATATGAGCCGGAGGCTTCTCATTTATGCAATGATACAGAGGCAGTATTAAATGGTAATTCGATATTTCAGACAGTGTTTTTAAACCTATTGTTTTGATTAAAGGGGTTGTAAGTTTGAAAAATATTGGTTTTATACCAGGCATACTATTATAATCAATATACGAATCGGTTTTTGTCGAAAAAGTATTTCATTTTTCTGATCATACCAGGATCGATCAAAGATACATGGTTTTTATTATTCAAATCAGTAAAATTTTCCCGAAAGCAATTTTTCAAACCAATTCAGCCTGTTGATTTTTAGGAATGGATATTGTATTTTTTCAGCACCAAATGTTGAATTGAAATAAGCAATTCCTTTTATATTTGAGCCTGAAAAGTCGAACAATTTGTATTTATCGGAATATTTTTCAATCTGACTGTTTACCAAATAATGCATGGCCTGGTTTGCTTTTCCTTCGGGAGATGACGCACAAACTGAAAATATCACTCTGTCACCGGATAGGAGGAATGAACCCGCAGCAACTATTTTCCCTGATTTGTTTTGTACACAAATTATTTCTGCCCGGTTTCTTTTAATACATTCTTCAGTAACTTGTTTTAGTAGTTGAAAATCAGATGAAGTAGTCTTATGGATCTGTTTTTGAAGATGTTCCTGTATAAATTTTGAAAATTTCTCACTATTCAAATGAGCTACAATTTGATAGCCTGCGTGAATTGCTTTTGCAATATTTCGGTTGCAATTTCTGGTATACCCTTTTTGAATCTCGGAATACGTTTTTTCGAGGTTTAAAATATAATTTACCTTATTAATCATTACTTGGTTAGAATTCAGAATTTTATTTTGCTCATTCATACTCAATTCGATCAGCTTATATATTGAAGGAATTCTTTCAATAAAACTATCGGTCTGTTCAGGATTTTTATTTTCTCCTATAATACCCAACTGCTGAACATATGATGGAGTGAATAAATAGTGAATACCAAATTTTGAACGATTTGGTAATGGCATTATTTTCTCGTAGTCATTGTATACAAGTGCATCCCAATTCGGACTTACAACATCAAGATACCAGGAAAGAGCGTATATAAAACCATTGGGAGCAGCGGATATACAATTATCCCACTTTTCTTTATCGATTTCATTATGCTTAAGATATTTGATCATGAATTTTGATTTAGTTCAATCATTTTTTCGAAAACACTCCTCCATCCCTGCCATTCTCCAAAATCACCAAGGCTGTCATTGTGCCACAAGCTAACAAAATTTCCACCAACATTTTTGATCGTTGTTGTATAATACTCCATTTCTTTTTCAGCTTGTTGCGGAGAATATTTCAGATAGGACAACAACGTTCTGTCCATAATTTGAAAGGGTATTACTTTTAACAATGTCTGTTTTTCTTCGTACAAATCATAAAAGTAAAAAGGACGGGCAATACCTGCTCTGAAACCTGTTCGACTTCCAAATCCCATGCTGTAATCTTCATGAATTCCAAGTCTGATCAAATTGCGATAGGTATCCGGAAGTTTCAGTTTCAAATAATGTTGCCTGCTGATTTCTATATTGCGTTCTATTATTTTGGATAGACACTTAAGTTCTTTTTCAAGAATATTGAAGGACTTGTTGGAAGCATAGGAGGGATGGATTCCAATGGTGCCATTTTTGTCCAGAGTTTTCAGAAGTTTTTGGAATCTTTTATTCCTGGTAGAAATGTTTCTGTCATACTTCCCTTTTCTGCTGCAGAGAATAAAAAACCTGATCTGTTGGCTTAATTTATTTTGGATCTCTTTCAGATAATTATAAGTAAATCCGGGATCAGCTAAATGATTTAAATTCACCTGAATACGGTAATTGAACTTCTTAAAATTCAATAAAACAAGATCTTTTATTAAGCCGCCTGTAAAATATACTATGCCTTTATTTTTAAAAACCCATGCGTGGTCTACATCAATGGTCAATTGGAATTTATAGTTATCTTTCCTGATATTTTTGCAAAATTTGTGAATGTCTAAAACTTTAGCCAGTTCAATACACCAAAGATCGATAACAGGCAAATGAAGAAAATCGCCTTTTGAAGCTATACTCTTTCCTGCTTCAAATCTACCGAATGCATCTTCCTGAAAAGGCAGGTATTCTTCATAGCGCGAGACAAGGTAAAAAACAGCAGAGAACAAGTCAAAAGGCATATCTCCTGTTGATCTATTGAAAAATACAGGCAAATTCTTCCAACTGCCAAATTCAATTTTGTTTTCAGTCAAACCAGTCTGCTCTAATAATCCCGCAGGATCAATTGTAAAACAATTTGCAAATTTTGCTTTTGAGTAATTGATTTTTTTTCTTTTTGATTGATTAAAGGTTTCCCTGTTGTTAATAATTTCACAGGCAATTCCTAATACCTCGTTGAAGATAAGATCTATGGTATAATGAATCCTGGGTGTTATTTTTTCGCAATAAATGAATATCATGTTTTCACTTTCTCAGGTAAAGTAAAAATAGATGAATTAAGAATTTATGATAAATTCATATAAGGTTTCTTATAAACTATTGAAATTGTACCTTATTGTATTAAAAGATCATGTATTAAATATCCAGCTCGACAATTGTAATTCCTGCACCTCCCTGATCCGGATGTTCATCTTTCACAGATCTGACAAGTTGATTGGAGTTCAGGTACTCCCTTATAAGCTGGCGGAGTATACCATTCCCTTTACCATGTAATATTCTTACTGTCTTTACAGCAACAACAAGGGCATCGTCAATAAAATCCTGAACTTTGGCAATAGCTTCTTCTCCTCGTAATCCGCGAACATCAATCCGGGAACTGAAATTAAGTCGTCGTTCTTCAAAGTTGTCAGTTTTACTTGTATTTCCGGTTTTGGTCAGATTGTATTTTTCTTCAATTACTACTTTGGAACGTTCGACTGTTGTAATCATATTCCCAAATGCTACTAGCACCGATTTATCATTGACTTCAAGTACTTCTCCGATGCTATCCGTATTTTTCAATCGCACGGCATCTCCCTTTTGAATTGAAGATTCAGCAGATACCTTTTTTCCTTTGTTCGTATTTTTTGCAGTTTGTTCCAAATCAGTACTGTGTTTTACCAGACGTTCACCGGCATGTTGTATTTCCCGGATTTTTTTATCAATCTGATCCGAAGTATCTTGATTTGTAAATTTGTTTTTATATTTTTCCAGTTCTTCGCGGGCTTTATGCGTTCTTTCTTTATGGGCATTGCTTTCTTTAATTTCCCGTATCGTTCGTTCAATTTGCTTATTTGCATTTTTTAAAATTTCATTTGCTTCGTTTTGCGCCTTTTTCAGAATGTTTTTTCTTTCTTTTTGTATCTCCTCAAGCTCGGAAGTGTACTTATTATATAAATTATCAAGTGTTTTTTCAACATTACGGATGCGATGTCTTTTCTCTTCCCAGTATTTTTTATCCCGAATAATTTCCCTAAGGTGTTTTTCAAAGTTCACATGGTCTTCACCAATTTTTTCAGAGGCACTTTGAAGAATCTTTTCCGGAAGACCAATATTTCGCGCTATATCAATGGCAAATGAACTACCGGGTTTGCCGATAGACAGCTTAAAAAGAGCTTTCATATTCTGTGTATCAAAAAGCATGGCTCCATTCAGTATCCCCGGGGTTTCAGAAGCAAAATATTTCAGATTTGCATAATGTGTAGTTAATACACCAAAAGCTTCTTTTTTGTTTATATCTTCCAGAATTGCTTCAGCAATAGCCCCTCCGAGGGATGGTTCTGTTCCTGTGCCAAATTCGTCTATCAAAATAAGGGTTTCATGATCAGTCATTTTTACGAAAAACTTCATGCTTAATAAATGACTGCTATAAGTACTCAGATCATTATCAAGCGATTGTTCATCTCCGATATCAATATAAATATTTTGATAGATGCCTGCCTCTGAATTTTCTGACATTGGAACCAACATGCCACATTGCACCATATATTGAAGCAATCCAACAGTTTTCAGACATACCGATTTTCCTCCTGCATTTGGTCCGGAAATGAGGAGTATGCGATTTTGCGTATTAAGATGAATATCTAACGGTACAACTTCTTTTCCTTCAGATGAATGAGAAAGATACAATAAAGGATGAACAGCATTTTTCCAGTAAAAGCCAGGGGTATTATTAACAATTGGATGTTTTCCGTTTATCTTCAAAGCGAACTTTGCCTTTGCTCTTAAGAAATCGATTCTTCCTAACGCTTCATATGCTTCAAGTAATTCATCAATGTGAGGTCTTATAAAATCAGCAAAGTGTATTAGTATTTTAATGATCTCTCTTCTTTCGGCATATAGTAACTCACGAATCTCATTGTTCATTTCAACAATTGCTCCCGGTTCAACAAATACTGTTTTCCCTGAAGCGGATTCATCATGCACAATACCCCCCAGGGCTCTTTTATTACTTGTATGAACAGGTATAACCGGTCTGCCTTCACGGAGTGTAATTTCCGCATCATGATCTGCTACACCTTCCTTTTGAGCTGTTTTCAGAATACTTTGAATGCGTTTGGAAACAGAAGATTGTTTTTGCTTGATTTCCTGCCGGATTTGTTTTAGATCCGGTGATGCACTATCTCTCATGTAACCTTGCTTATCAAGAATAATATCAAGGTGTTTTTCAATGAATGGAAAAAACTTAAGATCTGAAAATTCTGAACAAATAAACTTGTATTTTTCTTTGTTTTCTGTTTTGCTGAAGAAGTGTTCGAGATTCTTTATTGTAGAAATTGATTTCTTAAGATTATTCAGCTCATCCGTTTCAGCATAGCTGCCTTCAATTTTCATCTTTTCAAGGCATCGCGTGCTGTCGATATAATTCTCCTGTGGAAAGTTTTGCTCGAAAAGAAGTATATTTCTTACATCTTCAGTCAGATCAAGTTCATGTATGATGTTCTCAACATGAACTTCAAAAGCCATGGAATCAACGAGATTCCTTCCAAGTTGACAAAGACAATCTTCAGAAACCATCTGTCGGATACGATCAAATCCTGTTTTGTTCTCAAAAGAATCCGGAAAAATCATAATATATAGTATCAGAGTTCAAAATTAATATTCTTTGAATAGAATGTTAAAGAGAAATATACTGTTAATAAGAATCTGAAAATCAATATTTTGATTATAGCAAAAGTTAATTATAGTAAAAAAAATATATTATATACTTGTCAAAATGTAAATTATATATTACATTTACACAATAAAAATTTACAAATAGTAAACTTTAATAAAAATTATATCATGAAAAATCTATTTACGGCACTTTTTGATTACAGGGTAAAAAGAGTTTCACTGATTTTAGCAGTCCTGGTATTTATAACTGATATAATCATTCGTCAGACCGGTGATATACATGTTAATTCTTATGAACACCATGTGTTATTTCAGTATTTGGTGCTGATTTCGTTGTGGACAGCAGTAAGCAGCAAAGACAAAGTGGATGACGAACTTTCCATGAGGGTCAGATATAGGATATTAAAAAATACGTATGGTCTGGTGGTATTGGTATTTGGAGCTCTGGCAATATTTTTATCCCACAATTCAATAAATTCACTTACAACATTGACCATTATGTATTGCCTGGAATGTATACTGGTAATTCATCTGGTGCTTTATTATTTCGGGATCCGATACAGTCCCAAATGGCTTTTAAGTGAGGAGACAGCTCCCAAAGAGATCAATCTTTTAATAATTGGCTTTATGATTGTCTTTTTTGTGATGGTGTTGGTTTTAATATTTCTGGGAATTTTGACTGATTTAAAATCGTAAATAACTAATCCATGAAAAATTTGATTAAAGTCGAACGTGCCCGGAAGAATATTACACAGGCTGATCTGGCAGACATTATACATGTATCAAGGCAGTCAATTCATGCCATAGAAACGGGTAAATTTGTTCCTTCAACTTTCCTGGCATTAAAGATGGCATATTATTTCGGATGCAAAGTAGAAGATATTTTTGAGCTGGAAGAATCAGATTTGTTGAATATGAATAGTTGAATTTATATCCAGCCTTTTAGCTTATAATAGGCAATGGCGAACCATTCCCGCAAAACTGTTATTTCGTATTTCATATAATTCCACATGTTGTACCGCAAATTCAGCTTACGGGTTTCTGTTTGCAATTCTTTTCTTGTTATGTCCTTTCTGATCAGTATTTCCTCATCAATAGCTTCCTCAAATGATGGTCTTCCTCCGACGTGTTGAAAGCCTACTTTATGGAACGAAGCAACAGAACGAAACATATGGTCGGGCGATGTTACAATTCGAATAACAACACTATCATTATTTTTTGTATGGAACATTTTCCTGATGTTAACTGCCTGGCTTCTGGTATTATGTCCTTTATTCTCATAAAATATTCTTGAACTGT
>CAYORG010000052.1:0-19659 GCA_964406315.1 uncultured Bacteroidales bacterium
CTTAATCGTAAACAGTTTGATAGATGAAATTTATAAATTAATGGGATTAAATAAATAGATAATACAAGTTAAATTACCTGACAATCGATATTTTAAATAGTTATAATTTATATCGAACTCACATTATTCAAGAAGCATATCCAACTTTTGTGCTAATTGCTCACCCCGCAGGTTCCATGCCAGAATAATTCCGTTTCCATCGATTAAAATATTGGAAGGTATTGAATTTATATTATATATTAATGTTGCTTCTGCATTCCATTCCTTTAAATCGCTTACATGATGTTCCCAGCTAAGTTTATCCTTCTCAATTGCATTTGTCCATGCCTGTTTTTCTCTGTCACATGAAACACTATAGATTGTAAATCCTTTACCTGTCTTAAATTTTTTGTCGCAATATTTCTTATAGATCGCTACAAGATTTGGATTTTCGATTCGACATGGCGCACACCACGATGCCCAAAAATCAATGAGTACTATTTTCCCGCGAAGAGATGACAAAGCGATCAATTCACCATCCGGGTTCTGATAGATCAATTCAGGGGCACGATTTCCGATTCTGAGTCCCTCAACAACCGTCAATTCGGCCTTTTTTGCTTTTTTGTTTGGGTTTGAGCAGGATATGAGTAAAATAATGCTTAGAAGTATGAAAAGAGATCTGTACATACAATTGTCAAATAAAGATTCAATTATCAATTCGCGTTATTTTTGCACCTATTGCATTTAATCTTCCATCAATATTCTGATATCCCCTGTCGATCTGTTCTATATTTTGTACCAGGCTTGTCCCTTCAGCAGAAAGCGCAGCCAATAAAAGAGCAACTCCGGCCCGGATATCGGGAGAAGTCATTGAAGTTGCTCGCAATCTCACACGATGATCAAGACCTATGACCGTAGCTCTATGAGGATCGCAGAGTATGATTTGAGCACCCATATCAATCAGTTTGTCAACAAAAAACAGACGACTTTCAAACATTTTCTGATGGATTAAAATGCTTCCTTTTGCCTGTGTTGCAACAACAAGGATAACACTAAGCAAATCAGGAGTGAGTCCCGGCCAGGGAGCATCGTCGATGGTCATGATTGAGCCGTCAATAAAGGTTTCAATTTCGTAATGGTTCTGCGATGGAATGAAAATGTCATCACCCTGCAGCTTAAAATCTATACCCAGTCTCTGAAACGATCTGGGTATGATACCAAGAGTCTCAAACTGAACATCCTTAATGGTAATTTCTGAACCGGTGAGAGCAGCCAACCCTATGAAACTGCCAATTTCAATCATATCCGGCAACAGGGTATGATGACATCCATGGAGTGTTTCCACACCTTCAATGGAAAGCAGGTTAGAACCAATTCCTGAGATGTCAGCACCCATTTTGTTAAGCATTTTGCAAAGTTGCTGGATGTATGGTTCACAGGCTGCATGGTATATTGTTGTTTTGCCCTTGGCCAGAACAGCTGTCATCACCAGGTTAGCAGTACCGGTAACAGAAGCCTCCTCCAATAGCATATATGCTCCTTTTAATTCTTTGGCTTTAACAGTATAATAGTCTTTTTTCTGATTGTAAATAAATTCAGCTCCAAGATCAATAAAGCCATTAAAATGAGTGTCAAGTCGTCGTCGTCCTATTTTATCTCCACCTGGTTTTGGAATATATCCCTTGCCAAAACGAGCCAGCAAAGGGCCTATTATCATTACAGAACCTCGGAGAGTTGCACTTTTTTTAGAAAAATCATCAGTAAGCAAATATTCAAGATCAACGTCTTCCGTTTTGAAGCTATATTTCGCAGAAGAAAGCTGATTGATCTGAACACCAAGATTTGACAGGAGAAGGATCAGATTTTTAATATCGAGAATATCCGGTATATTGTCAATTATGATTTCTTCATTTGTAAGCAGGGTTGCGCAAATAACCTGAAGCGCTTCATTTTTTGCCCCCTGTGGGATCAGGGTCCCTTTTAATTTGTGACCTCCATCAATTTGAAACGAACTCATGGATGACAAGAATTATTTTTTCCTGATATTTCGTTTGCTCCTTTTCTTTCCAATGATCTCACGGGTTTCATTCAGTTTGATATTTTCTGTATTGATACGGCCTTTGGATAACTTTTTTAAATCGTTTAGTATGACTTCATCATTGACTGTATCGCGATTCCAGGTGAGATACGATTTTTTCATGTGATTGGCAACAACATTTACCAATCTTTCTTTTTCAGTTTCATCCTGCATATCACAAACTGCATCAATCATAAGTTCAAGGGATTTTCCATAATGACGGTATTTGATGTCATGCGTCCCATATTCAACAGGGCGGGGAGGTATTTGGAACATTTCGGCTTTTGGAATTTCATATGGATAATCAATATCCAATTCAAAATCAGCAATAATAGCGAGGTGATCCCAAAGTTTGTGTTTGAAGTCGTTAATATCCCTCAGGTGAGGATTCAGATTTCCCATAATGGAAATAATGGCACCAGCCAAACGGTTTCTTTCTGTGCGGTCTTCCACCGTTTTAATATAATCTACCATTTTTTGAATGTTCCTGCCATATTCAGGCAGAACAAGTTGTTTCCTGCTTGCATTATAATCAAAACTCATAAGTATATATTTTCATCCGAAATTACAATATAAATACACGGTTTGCTTTTCAAGGTTTGACAGTTTGGTTTAGTGAAGAGGTTATAAATAGTGTAAAGAGAATTCATTACAAAACTAAGAGAAATATTTTAGCAATCAAAAACTGAAGAATTCTTACAAAAAAAAGCCTCATACAATACCCTGAAAATGATATCAGATATTATTCAACGATCCGGAGTTTTGCAAATTTAAGAAGAAGTTGCTTTTCCTGCTTCATTTGCTGAAAAAAAACGGTTGCTTTTTTATTTGGCATCTCGCCTTCGATATGCACTACTTTTCCTCTGCCGAATCGTTGATGCTCAACAAGCATCCCTGATTGGATTTTCAGAGGGTCAGATGGCTCAAAGCCAGCATCGGTTTTTAGGTGCCCGGAATTTTTTGTTAAAATATTCTGATCTATCCGGGTTAGCTTTTTTCCTGAAGTACTAAAAGTATTATAAACCTGAGAAGACCTGGTCTTTCTTGTCCAGGGATACTCCTCAGCAAAATCAGATATTTTCTTTTCTTTTTCCGGCCACTCAACATAGTTTTCATCTATATCCTTTAAGAACCTGCTGGGTTGACAATCATTCGGTACGCCCCATTTATACCTTGACTGGGCATAACTGATGATTACTCTTTTTTTGGCTCGTGTTACAGCTACATAAAACAGTCGTCTTTCTTCTTCCAGATTTCGTAAGGTATCCAATGACATAGGTGAGGGGAAAAGTTTTTCTTCGACACCTGCAACATACACATAGTTAAATTCCAGTCCTTTCGCAGAGTGCATGGTCATTATACTAACCCTGTTTTTATCTTCATTTTTCTCATTATCGAAGTCGGTCAGTAAAGCTATGTCTTCCAGGTAGCGATCAAGATTTGCAGAAAGCCCTTCCTCTTTTGAACCATCAACAAAATCGCGGATACCGTTTAACAATTCTTCAAGGTTTTCAAATTTGCTTCTTTCTTCAGGAGTATTCCCATTATAAAGCTCCTTAAGAATTCCAGTTGATGTTGCTATATGAAGTGCTACTTCATAAGCATCGTTAGTTCGTGCTTTTTGCTGATTTGCTTTTATGAAATCGGCAAATGATCTTAACTTGCCAAGAGTGCCCCGATGAAAGAGCGAAGCCAGATTCTCAGCATTCTCCAGGACCTGAAAAATGCTGATTCCCTCTTGATTGGCAAATTCTTCCAGTTTGCCAACAGTTGTTTTTCCAATACCGCGGGCAGGATAGTTAATAATTCGCTTTACAGCTTCGTCATCATTTGGATTAACAAGAATTCGCAAATAGGCGATCATATCTTTAATTTCCTTACGCTGATAAAATGAAATACTTCCATATACTTTGTATGGAATGTTTCTTTTTCTCATTGCTTCCTCGAATATTCTGGATTGTGCATTGGTACGGTACAGAATCGCAAAGTCATTATAGCTGACCCTGTCGGTTAAAACCGTGTCGAAAATGGAATTTGACACTATGAACCCTTCTTCAATATCAGTAAGCGCTTTGATGACTTTTATTTTTTCACCCTCTTCCTTTTTCGAATAAACTGTTTTGTGAATCTGCCCCTGGTTTTTATGGATAATACTATTGGCAGCATTGACAATGTTTTGAGTTGATCTGTAGTTTTGTTCCAGCTTAAAAAGTTTGTAATCCGGATAATCATTTTTAAAATTCAGGATATTCTCAATTTTTGCACCACGGAAAGAATAGATACTTTGTGCATCATCGCCAACTACACATACATTCTTGTGCAATTCTCCAAGCCGGTTCACAATTAAGTATTGAGAATAGTTGGTGTCCTGGTATTCATCAACAAGTATAAAGTGAAATTTTTCCTGGTATTTGCGCAGTATGTCTGAAAAATCTCTGAACAGGATGTTTGTGTATAAAAGCAGGTCATCAAAATCCATAGCCCCGGATTTTTTACATCTGGAAGCATATAGTTTAAAGATATCGGCTATCATCGGTCGACGTGTAATTTTATCCCGTTCCCTGTATTTTGGGGTATTGTAATATATCTGATGTGTAATAAGATTGTTTTTTGCAGAAGAAATTCTGCCCAATACTTCACCGGGTTTGTAAATTTTATCATCAAGCTGAAGTTCCCTGATAATTGATCTTATAAGGCTTTTGGAATCATCAGTATCGTAAATGGTAAAGGAAGAGGGGTATCCGAGTTTTTCAGCTTCTTTTCTGAGAATACGTGCAAACATAGAATGAAAAGTTCCCATCCAAAGGTACCTGGTTATATCTTCACCAAGCAAATGATTAATTCTTTCCTTCATCTCCCTGGCAGCTTTATTGGTGAATGTTAATGCCAGTATTGATGAGGGATCCACTCCCTTTTCCAATAGGTAAGCAATACGGTAAGTCAGAACACGTGTTTTTCCAGCACCTGCTCCTGCAATTACCAGTGAAGGCCCCGAAAAGCTTTTTACAGCTTCGGCCTGCGCATCATTTAGCTCGTTAAAAATTTTACTCAAATCTCAAAAATTTTGAAGCCTTAAAGTTAGGATTTGTGATGAAGGCGTAAAGATCAATAAAGATTTTTTTTTAAATTGAATTGAACATCTTACTGTTCGTTCGACCATTCTTCAGGAATAAATAATCACTTTGTTAAAGCAAAAAGAGCTGTCACACTGAAATAATTGTCTTTGCTAATAAATCAGGCTTTGATAGCTTCAGTTAATTTTATATCATTGCATTCTTGAAAATACTAAACAGTCATTTTTTTAGTTATTTCAAAATAAAAAGGCACACATGCGAATTTTGTATCATTTTGTTAGCATTGCAGTAATTTCATCCGCCTTTTCACTGGTAAATGCACAGATAAATCGGGGCTCGGCAAATTCTGCTGATACAACTGAGTACATTATTGACGGTAGTGCTGATTCTATATTTATTTTCAATAGCGTTAATCCGGATCCTTATGTTGAAGCTGTTTCTCCCAGTGGAGACAGTGTGGATTTCGATTGGGAATACTATGAAACGGCAACAAATACTTATGAATTTTTAAAATCGGAAAGAGATACGATCTCACGGGTAAATATTACCGGATCAATGGGTTTCAGGCTTACAATTGACGGTACTGATACGAGCAGATTCTGGGCGCTGGTGAATGATTTCAATGTCCGGATTACCAACACTGATGAGGAGAAAAAAATCCAGGATGGTGATATCCGTTGTGGTTTTATTTCGCAAATTAATGCTGAGATTGACAGTTCAGAGATGTATTATTATCATCCTGAGGATCATAATCAGATAAGGTATAATTCGGAATATCTGGTGAGCATCAATGACTGGTATCCTAATCCTGATTCTGATCCGGCGAGTAATATTTTCAGGAAACTGGACAATTCAAATCTTTGTGTAGCGGTTGAAAAGCCCTATTGGGAAGATACATGGTATGTTATAGAAGTTGAAGATAATTCCAAATTGACACGAAAGGATTCTGCCTTGCATGAATCTGAGCAACCACATGCATTCTTTTCAGATCCGACTCATATCCGGTTGGATAATGAAAATTATTACCCTGACAGGGATCCAAGATACTATGAGATCTATGACTATGACAATGTATCCGCTCCGGCACTATTTTTATTTGAAGATGAATCGGACAATGCCGATGAGGTAGTATGGCTTTTTGGAGATGAAACAAGTGAAAAGACAGACCAGGATACGATAACTCATACCTATCTGTTGCCGGGGACCTATTCTCCCAAAATTGTGATCTATAAACAATTGCCGCTTAATATAGATGTATGTATAGACACATTTCCCGGATACGATGAGCTTTTTCAATCTGTTGAAGTCGCTGTAGAAAAACCGGCAGTCAATACAGATGAATGGCCCAATGTATTTTCCCCGCCGAATGGGGATATCGAATACTTCAGGTTTATTGGCGATATATCCATCACCAATTTTGATATTTCAATTTACAATCGTTATGGCAAAAGAGTGTATCAGTACCAGGGAAATGTCAGAGACTGGGAAGGATGGAACGGAAAATACAAAGGTACCGGCAAATATGTGTCTACCGGGGTATATTATTATGTTATTAAGGAAATGTATGAATTGCCTGATTATGAGCCGGATCCCAATGATCCGCACGAAGGAGTCTTGCCCGAATATAAAAGAGGATTCCTCCATGTTTATAATACCGAGTAGATCGGGAAAAAATAGAAAAGAGGCTTTCTAAAAAGTAAATACAACTATATAAAGAATAGGTTTTTTACTTTGTGTAACTTCGTGTCTTCTCTGTGAATCTCTGTGTTACAGCAATTTAAGTTATACCACAGCGCCTCCGCAGAGTAGCTTCGTCCGACGCCATAGGCTTCGTCCGACGGCTGTCAGCGCTCGCGGAAAGGTGCGCAAAGAATACACAAAGCCGCACTAAGACTTTTTAGACAGCCTCTTTTCATTATGAATACAATGGATTATTCTTCTTTTTGTTCTGCTTCGTAAGCTTTTAAAAGGTTTTCCTGAATATCTCCCGGCACGGCAGAATATTCGCTGAATTTCATTGAATACATTGCCCTTCCACCGGTGAGAGAGCTAAGAGAAGTTGAATATTTGTTCATTTCCGCAAGAGGAACTTTAGCAGAAATCCTTTCAAAGCCTCCTTCGCTTGACATTCCCTGAACAATTGCTCTTCTCCCCTGTAAATCACTCATCACATCACCCATACGGTCAGATGGGACAAGGACTTCAACATCGAAGATGGGTTCAAGAATTTTTGGTGCAGCTTTTTTAAAGGCAAGACTGAAAGCATTTCTTCCTGCAAGTTTAAATGAGATTTCATTTGAATCAACAGGATGCATTTTCCCGTCATAAACATACACGCAGATATCACGGGCGTATGAACCGGTGAGAGGACCTTCTTCCATTTTTTCCATAAGTCCTTTCAGTATAGCGGGCATAAATCTTGCATCAATTGATCCACCGACGATGCAATTGTAATACATCAATTTACCACCCCACGAAAGTTTATGTTCATCTTCTCCACGCACAGAAACTTTGATTTCTTTACCATCAATTTTGAAATTATTCTTTGGTTTGGCTCCTTCTATATACGGTTCGATGATCATGTGAACTTCCCCAAACTGACCGGCCCCACCGGATTGTTTCTTATGACGGTAATCGGCTTGTGCAGCTTTTGTTATCGTTTCGCGGTAAGGAATTTTAGGTGCTATGTATTCCGTTTCGATCTTAAACTGATTGTCAAGATGCCATTTCAGGATGTTCAGGTGATACTCACCCTGACCATGAATTATGATCTGTTTTAATTCTTTCGAATACTCAATAACAATAGTCGGATCCTCCTGGTGCATGCGGCTTAATGCTTCGCCTAACTTTTCTTCGTCTCCTTCACTAACCGGTTTGATTGCCGTACGAAATTTTGGTTCGGGCAATGATACTTTTTCAAAAGCAATTCCTTTATCACTTAAAGTATGATTGAATTTTGTTCCTTTTAATTTAACTGTTACACCAAGATCTCCGGCGTTGAGTGCAGTTGCTTTAGTTCTGTTTTTCCCCGCGCTCGCAAAAATCTGTGATAATCTTTCCTTGTTTTGCGTGGTTGTATTGGTAAGGTCCATACCTTCTTTTATTGTACCGGACATTACTTTGAAGAAGATTACTTCGCCGATGTGTTGTTCTATACTTGTCTTGAAAACAAACAATGCAGCAGGACCTGAGGAATCACATTTTACCTCGTTCCCTTTTTTATCTTTAAGGGAAGGCAATTGATTGGGGCTGGGAGCTGTATTGCTAATAAATTGCAGCAAACGACCAACTCCCATGTCTTTTTTAGCTGACATACAAAATACCGGAAACATCCCCCGACTTAAGAGTCCAACAGTTATGCCTGATCTCATCTCTTCCTCAGTTAATCCGTCATGTTCAAAGAAAAGTTCCATCAATTTTTCATCGTTCTCAGCAGCTTTTTCAACGAGTTCGTTCTGATATTCTGCTGCACGATCGGCTTCACTCTCAGGAATATCCAAAGTTTCCATTTTCCCGTCTTCACCAAATTTGTACATTTTCATGGTAAGAACATCAATGACCGAATTAAAACCGACACCTGCATTTACAGGATATTGAACAATTGTAACAGCATTTCCAAAACGTTCTTTTGCCAATTCAACTGTTTTTTCAAAATTCACTTTTTCATGATCCAGCTGATTTACTGCTATTAACATAGGTTTACCGACTTTTGCCAGGTATCTGTTATGGATTTCTGCTCCAACCTCAACACCATTCTGTCCATTAAGCACCATCACAGCTGTGTCAGCAGCTACAATTGATGTTGATAAGCCGCCAATAAAATCGTCCAAACCAGGAACATCGAGGATATTTATTTTTGAATTATTGTATTCAGTATACAGGAGAGAAGAAAAAACTGAGTTTTCGTTTTCGTGCTCAATTTCCCTGTAATCAGAAGCTGTGTTTTTATGATCAATCTCTCCCCGGCGATCAATTACTTTACCTTCAAAAAGCATGGCCTCGGCAAGTGTTGTTTTTCCGGATCCTGAATTACCAACAAGTACAATGTTTTTAATCTGTTCGGTCGTGTATGCTTTCATCTTTATTTTAGAGTTATTAGTATTATTTTTTAGTGCCTTTTTATAAGAGGATATTAGCGGCAGGATGCAAAAGTATAATAATTTTTTGTTTAGCCGGAATTAAGGTTGTGATTTTTACCTCTTTATTCATGAGACTCAAATTTCAAAAGCACAGCGCATTGAAATTTGTAAGTCGAATTAATCCCGATAGCATAGCGTATCGGGATAAATGAATTTAACCTGCTAGACTGGCAGGCTTGTACTCCGATGCTTGCATCGAAAAAAAAGAAATTTCTATTTTGATACCTCGATATCTTGCTGCGAGGTAGTTCATTGAAAAAGCAATATGACAACGCAAATGAGGATCAATCAATTTATATTCTGTAATTGGCCTGCAGAGTTAAATCTAAGCAGTACAAATACGTGATCAGAAATTCAGAATAATTTGGAAATGATTTAGTCAGCCCGGTAGAGATGGATAAACCCATTTTGGTTGTAACGATCTGTTGAGTCACCTTCAATTGCTTCCAACACAAAATAATACACACCGATAATTAATTCCTTGCCTGAATTTGTGTTCCCGTCCCAATGTATTACTGGGGCTTCCTGTTCGTATACAAGTAGTCCGTACCTGTTAAATACCTGGAAGCGCAAAACAATGTTAAGATTTTGCGGATCGATGGTATAATACCCTCCAAGACCGGCAACAAATACATTCGGAAGTACCACATCATCATATACCTCGATAATTTGAGCGGATCTTGAAAAGCAGCCATATACGTCATCGATCCATAGCGTTACTTCATAAATTCCCGTATCAAGCGTAACACTGTCTATTGCAATATGCTGATTATCAATAGTTACAACATAATCATTGATTCTGATATCCGTACCGGTCAATTCGTTGTATCTCCAATTGTAAAAGTATGTAGCAAATGTATCTGTTATCGGATCCAGAGGAATAAACCTGAAATTATGGTTGGGGGCATATTCTTCAACCCGGAAAGTGGCATTCACCGTTCGGTGTACAGTAATATAGTCTGTTTTTATGATAGCATCTGAACTATAACCATTTATCACCATTGTAACTGTATAATTTCCTTCCTCATTGTATTCAAATTCTACAGTATCTGTGGCATTGGCAACTGTATCAGCCACATTACCAATACCAAAATACCATTCTACATTTGTTATTGTATCCGTGTCTACCGTAGAAGGATCAAGAATAAATCTTACAGCAAAGGGAGTACATCCCATTGTTTCACTGGCTGTAAAATCAGTCTGAGCCTGAACTGATTCCAGCAAAAATAGTTGGATAAATAAGATATATCCTATCCACCATCGTCTCATAGGAGCCATCATTCATGTAAAATTATGATTCTTGCTCACTTACTAACGAATATTTTTTGTCAATTTTTTAACAACTTTGAAATTATTGAAGAATTCTTTCGCAAACACACGGATAACAGTATATGTAGGAATTGCCAATATCATTCCTGCAATTCCTGCAAGCGATCCGGCAATCAAAATTACAAGAAAAATTTCCAGCGGATGTGCATTCACACTGTTTGAAAATATAAGTGGCTGAAAAACAAGATTATCAATCAATTGAACAATAACAAATACCAATACCATAAGTCCGATAAGAGGCAATAATTCTGAATAGAAATTCAATTCCAGATGAGTGGCAATACCAATCAATACACCAATTGAACTGCCGATTATGGGTCCGATATAGGGGATAACATTCAGCACAGCAGCGATGAGACCAATCAGCAAACTCAGGCCAAAATCAAGACCTACTATAGTAAGGCCGGTTGTAACAAGAGTAAAAATTCCGATTATCTGGCCTAAAATTCCGATAAAATATCGCATCAACAATTTGCGGGTTGAGTTCATGGCATGTTTAAATGCTTCAACATGTTTATCGGGAACCATAGAAAGTAAAGCTTCGGCAAACAGGCGTTCATCTTTCAGGAAAAAAAATGAAATAAAAGAGATAGCAAAAACTGCAATGAAAATATTCCCCAGTATGCCGGCAAAAGAACTGAAAACCCCGGATATAAATGAAACATTAAAAATTGCAAGAGCTTTCTGTGAGAGGAATTCATGAACAGTAAATTTTTCCTGCCCATCCACCTGGTATTTCTCGATTATGCTTTCAATTTTGGCGATAGGTTCCTGCAGTGATATCAGTACTTTTTGTGTGTCGATGGTGGATAAATCATTTACTTCATAAATTACCAGAGGTATTACAATCCTGAAAAAAGCAAAGAAGACTATCCAGATTAACAGCAATGTAATAAGTGCCCTTAGCCATTTAGGCAATCGGAATTTGCGGATTCTTATTTTACCAAGTGCCTCAACAACAGGTCTTCCAATTAATGCAATAACTGCTGATATGAGTATATAAGCTACAATATGAATAAAATACCAAATTGTTAGGATGGCAAGTAGAATGCCCAATCCGATCAGGATATAGCGAAATGTTGAGTTCATCGAGGGATTTAATTTTTGTAAAAATAAATCTTTCTGAGGGTTCTTAAAAATATTGGCATAATATTACAATATCCGGGCATGGAAAATCAAAACTCATAACAAATAAAAAATTGTTCAAATCATTTTAATTAAATCTTTGTTAAAATATATAGATACAAAATTTCAGAATTCTATTTTTGCATTGAAGGAAGAACAATTCTATGAAGCAATATCTGAATCTTTTGCAGCATGTACTCGCTGAGGGTGAAAAAAGACATGACAGAACAGGGACAGGGACAATCGGAGTCTTTGGATACCAGATGAGATTTAATCTTCAGGAGGGATTTCCGCTTCTTACGACCAAAAAATTGCATTTGAGATCTATTATTCATGAGTTGCTTTGGTTTCTAAGTGGAGATACCAACGTTCATTATCTCCAGGAAAAAGGGGTGAGAATCTGGAATGAATGGGCTGATGAAAAGGGTGAACTTGGCCCTGTTTATGGCCATCAATGGCGTTCCTGGACAGCTAATGAAGGAGATACTGTTGATCAGATCGCCAGTGTTATTGAAGCCATTAAGAGTGATCCGACTTCCCGCAGGCATATCGTTAGTGCCTGGAATGTCGGAGACCTTGAAAAAATGGCTTTACCTCCCTGTCATATTATGTTTCAGTTCTATGTTTCCGGTAATCGGTTATCCTGTCAGCTGTATCAGCGCAGTGCGGATATTTTTCTTGGAGTGCCATTTAATATTGCATCCTATTCCTTGCTTTTAATGATGATTGCCCAGGTAACAGGATTAAAACCCTATGAATTTATTCATACACTCGGAGATGCCCATATTTATCAGAATCATCTTGAACAAGTGAAGATCCAGATCTCAAGGGAGCCAAGAAAACTCCCGGATATGACATTGAATAAGGAAATTAAAAACATTACCGATTTCAAATACGAAGATTTTACACTTGAAAATTACGACCCCCATCCGCACTTAAAGGGTATAATATCTGTCTGATCTATGAAAAACATTTCCATCATAGCAGCCATAGGAAAGAATAACGAACTAGGGAGAAATAATGAATTGTTATGGCACATTCCTGAGGATATGAAGAGATTCAAAAGAATCACTTCCGGGCATGCGGTCATTATGGGCAGGATAACCTTTCATTCCATCAACAATAAGCCTTTGCTAAATAGGCGCAATATAGTGCTTACCAAAGATACAAGCTTGTATTTTCCGAATATTGAGATGGTGCACTCTGTGGATGAGGCATTGGAATTGGTAAAATTGGAAAGTGAGGTATTTATTCTGGGAGGAGCGGCGGTTTATGAGCAGTTTTTGCCTTTTACACACAAAATGTATCTGACAAAGGTACATAGAGAATATGATGCAGATGCATTTTTCCCCGTATATGATGAGTCGGACTGGCACGTTATTGAAAGAAAAGATATCGTTGGTGATGAGCAGTCCGGTGTTGATTACTCATTTGTTACTTTAAAGAGAAGGAAGTAAAGATTTTTATAGACTTAAATCCGGATTACTAATAGTATTAAAATTATAAGATATATGCTGGGAATGAAGTTTATAGGCCGTCAAACCACGTGGAAACTGGTAATAGAGGAGTAAGTATTTACCCTAATTATTGGTATTCTCACGCAAAAATTCTGGTCATTAATCAATTTAATTCAACTGCTCATTCGATTTAGCGTAAAGTTTACCGAAACAACCTGCATAAGGCTGAATTTACGAATATGAATAAGTTAGTATATTATCTGATAATTTTATTCTTTTTCGCATCGTGTTCTCATTCGCGTATTGTGATAACAGAGAATGAATTACCAGAGGAAATATTTTATCTTCCCGACCAGATAAAACCCTATACCGGCCGCTGTATTATGCATTATAACAATACGGAGATCATAAAACAGGAAATGGTCTTCAGAAACGGAAAGCTGAACGGTGAATTCATTGCTTATTACAAAGACGGCAGCATAAAAAGGAAGGGTGAATTTATTAATGGTAAGTACAACGGAAAATGGGAGCAATGGGCTGAAAATGGGAAAAAGTTGTATGAAGTTCATTACAAAAATGATACTTTGAGCGGAGATTTCATGGTATGGTATTCCACCGGTGTATTGAAACAGAAAGGTGTATACGCTGAAAATACACGCTCTGGTCAGTGGATCGAGTATGATGAAGCCGGGATGATCATTAAAAAAATGAATTACAACTAATCATAGCGCAATAAAAAAGGTAAGAAAAGAAAGGCAATTGAAACCGTGTTCCAAGAGGGAACGATCGTTTCCTCTTTTCTTTTTCTAAATACCAATAACCTTCTGCGATGATAGGATTAATTTATAAGTCTCAGACTTACTAATTAAGTAAGTTGATTTACTGTTTAGATAAAGGAACCATATACCCACAGGTAATATTTACACCCCTGTTTTTTATTGTAACACCCTTGTATATTTCTTGTTCATCCCCATTGGCCATATTTAGGAATCCATGATTGTAGTTTATGTTTAAAAATATATCTCCTATCCACACTTTATAGCTCACACCGGCACCGATTACCAGGCTTAAATCCAAACGATTAATGCCTGAATCTTTGAAATCTTCCGACTTCATTTTTTCATCAACATTAAAATAACTAATACCCTCTGCTTCGCTATCTGAATACCCATCCATTTTTACCCTGCCATTAAGAATATATCCAACACTTGGGCCTAATAAAACATAGGTACTAAGTGTCTTTTTTGTAAAATAAAATTTTCCCTGCACAGGCAATTCCAGGTAATTGTATCTGTTTAATCCTTCCGCTTCAAAATAAGCAGTATAGTAGGAGTAGGCTGTTTTAATCTTGTTTCCTTTTTGATGGTATGTCAGTGCAGTAAATATTGCAAACCTGTTAGACAATGAGATTTCTAAAGGAATGCCGATAATAAGACCATAGCCAACTTTTTGCTCCTCTTTATCAGGGACCATAAGAGACGGATTACTTGCAAAGTCAACCTCCTTTTTTGTCTTGAATAAATTACTCCCTACAGTAAGTCCTATAGAAACCTGCGAAAATATAGATGTGTATAACATTATGCATGAGACAAACAGAATGATCTTTTTCATATTCGTAATTCTTATAATTTGGAAAAATTGGTTTTTGCTTTATAATAATTAATGTCATCAACAGGTATATCATCAACAATATAAATATTTTCCAGTAATCTAATTCCTATTTCTAATTTACTTGTGAATGTAACAAGTGTTGACCTTTTAAATGAATATTTCTGCTATTCAAGCTCCAATCCACTACCCTGACAGGGTGCCAAAAACCCTGCCAAGGTTGGCCTTGATAATGATAACGCAACCCTGTCAGGGTAAATCTTTAAAGTTTTACTCCAGCTGCAACTCATACACCCTGTCATCATACATATCGTAGCGGATTATACCGTAGATGTCTGAATAGTATATTACTTTTACTTTATAATATTCCGGATCATCAACAGGAATATCAACAACAACATAAATTTCTTCCAGTAAAGTATCTCCCAGTTGGTAATTCACAGAAGGGGTAGTATCATAATAAAAACTCCCTACTCGCATTGCACCTGTAAATGTAACGTGTTGATAATTTCGAGAAAAACCCTGAATTGGACAATTCTCACAACCTGTAATCCCTTCATAATAAACTGCTAAAATTTCATCACCTTCCTTCTTGTCAATGATTTCATGAGCATTAACAATGTTACTTATTCTATAAGTATCTGTCAGTGAACCGCTTTTAAAAATAAGGGTGTCGTTTTCTTCAAAGATAAACCACTTTGAATGGTCAAGATAGTTAATTTCAGAATCCTTTGTGCAGGAAACCAGTAAAAACATTATAGCACCAATTGCATAAATATTATTTTTCATGTTACTCGATTAAGTTACATTAATTTCATTTTTAATAATTTAATACTAACATAGCACAAAAACCAAGCCATTTAAGGGCATGCCGGATAATCATCAATTGGCAATTTCCTGTAATAAACAGGCAACCCATCATGTGTAATTCCTGAAGTATTTGCCTCAAAAGTACCATTACCTATTGCTTCAAAACCAGGATTAAGAATAATACTTTCGCCTGCTGAGAGAATGATGTTTTTCCCATCTAAAATTAATGATCTGGAACAAGTAATATTGTATTTAGCCCGAGGTTCCGGGCCCCATGGAATGCCGAGTCGGTAATCAGAAATATTTTCGACAATTGGAAGATTTGCTAACCAAAACAAATTGTGAAGCAGCATGTAATCCAATCCATTGTATTCACCTGTAAAATCATCATCAGGGCTATTATTATTTTCAGGCCATATTAACCTGGATGTTGAAGACCAGTTAGGATTTCTTGAAATTATATCACCATTATCAAGTTTAATCTTATTTGGGCCACAACTTGGAGCGCAATTGAGCAGAGCAAGAATAGAATTTCTATCAACACTGCTAATTTTGCTATAGTCATTATTTATTACCGACCAGATAAGAGGTAAATGTTCATACTTAAATATCTGACTATCATTTTGCTTTCTTATCAATACATCATAAGGGCTTACTCCATTGGCATCAGAAATATTACCAGTTGCACATAAACTTCTTAATTTATAATCATCAATTAATTCATCAGTTAAGGTGTGTTTTTTTGTATCAATACTAAAGGACGTAGGACAATTTGGACCAATATCAATAAATTTCTGATCCCATCCATCTCCTTTTGCCCAAATCTCAATATCAACATAACCATGACCGCCAAGCCAATTAAACCTATTATCAAAAAACAGATATATTTCAGTTGGTTCAGCGTGTAATGTTAATCCTTTTCTAAATATGGTCCCACTATGAGTAGTTGGCGAAAATTCTACGTTATTTAAAATTCTATTTGCTGCTTCAGAAAAACCATAGGAAGCATAAAACAAAGTGCCATCGAAATCCCCATCTCTATTGAACAAACCATCACCTTCATAAACCAGATTCCCGGTTACAGGGTTTGCCAGATACCAATTAGAGCTAATTCCGTAACAAGCCGAAAATCCACATATGCTCCAGATATATGGTTCATGAAAAGTCATATTCTGAAATATCCTTCTTACATTTCTTTTGGCCATTTCTTTAAAATCTACTTCAAATCCATCAACAGTTTCATTATCTACTAAAGCTTCAACGAGTGTAAACGACTCAAGGTAATGCAAGCAATTATCTATGCTTGACTCACTAGGTGGATTAGCAAGGGCGTTAAAATCTTCAAAGGCTAGGTTAGTCTGTTCAAAATATGGATCTGTCCCATTTGGTTTATACCTGTTCCAAAACTCTTCTTTTATATCATCTCGAATAAAAAAACCATTAATAAGACTCGAAGGTCCTCCATAATATGATTCAGCAGTTCTATCTAAACGCTCAAATGAGTTTATGGCGTAGCAAAGATCCCTTACAGTTTGAGAAACATCTTGTCCATAGTCTTTTAATAACCTATATTCAGTTGCCAACATAGAAATATATTGGTTTAAAGCACCATTTCCGTCATCCCAGCCAATAGCATCAACTTCTATTCTATGTGCTGGTATATTAGTGCCGGGGTATGCATAATTATCTGTTACTACAAATTGCTTTAATCTTTCCCTGTAAAACCAATATTTTTCCAGGTTGTTTGGATCACTCTGGCCTTTCAATGCCATTCCAAAAGCAATAAGCAGCATTAAGCTTAGAGCTCTTTTTATAAGGATTTCCTTATTGAAAACCTTATAATTTTCTGCAATTAGATTACTGATTAATTTCATTATTAATTAGTTATTATGTTAAATAATTAATCAGTTAGAATCATCTTCTCAATTCCAATAACTTCTCCATCTGCAATTAATGAATAATGATATATACCGGGTTGAAGTTCAGAGCCATAAATCACTGCACTTCCATATTCCCTTTCAACAACAGTCATGCTTTTTACCTGTTTGCCCTGCAAATCGTATATGGTTAATGTAGCCTTTTCAACGGTTTCCGGTAAATAAAATTCAATTTCCGTATTTTCAGAAAACGGGTTGGGCTTGTTTTGCATAAGCTGTGCAACATTTTCAGTAACCTCAGAGATATCAATACTGCCGGAATTCTTCATTTTAACATCTTTCACTTTGGTTTCAAGGTACTCAATTCTTTTATTTTGTTCTTTCAATGCTTCTACCAATAATGGGATCATTTCAATATAATTAATACTAAGATACCCACTGCTGTCTTCATAAACTAAATCTGGATAAAAGTCCTTAAATTCTTGTGCAATAAAGCCATAATGCTGTTTATCAACATCCCAATTATCATTCAAATACTCCGGCTTTTTAAGTTTGTATTTTTTAGCTTTCAATTCATACAACTGGTTTATTTCATCTTGTTTTGTCTCCTTGATGTCGTCTTTATGTCTTTCATCAGACCATGTCACTACTCCTGTAGCGTTTATATCACCACCCACATCCAGACTGTATTGAGGAGAGTTTGGCCCGCGATTAAGAGCTACAAAACCGCTGCTGTTTAATAAAACGAAAGATGGAAAAGATTGAGTTAGACTTTTAATAGTAAAATTTGTAGAGCCGGTTAAATTAAAATAGGCACTTCCCATATTAAAACCCTTATTGAAATAAAAATACGATCGATCAGTTTTAAAATCACAAGTGCTAGTAGTAGTTGCTCCTATTTCGACATAACCAGAGCTTGATTTAATTTTTAAAGGATAGCTTGTTGGTTCACAGGAACCAATACTTACATTGCCTGTCTGGCCAATTTTAAGTTGGGAGAAGGCAATCGATACAATAAAAATTGCTGTAGATAACAAAAAAACTTTCTTTTTCATTTTAACGAGTTTTAGGTGAATAGAAAAAATATATCATTTAATATGCATTATGCATTTAAATGATCTGTAACAAACACAACTATTTCTGCTTAACACAGTCTGTGTAATATGGAATTAAATTTTATTTACCTGGCACATAACTTCCTTTCTTAGGCCTGCAAGAAGCTAATATATATATATATATATATGAAAATCAAAATGAAAAGTGTAATTCTTTTTGAGGAGTTCATTATCGATTGATACCAGGTTGCATTTCGTGGATTGTAAACGTCATGAATCCTGTTGGCAGACGAAACGCTTTCCAATTGCATATTCCAAACCCTGGGTTTACACCCAGGGCTATTGATATTTCACTCCTTCGGAGTTAAGAATACAAACAGCTATAGGATTTTACCTTACACATACCCCTGATTTCCTAAGGGGAAATGGTGGAAGGGCAAAAGTCCGAAGGACTTAAATAATAATAGCCATGGGTATCGCCCATGGTATGGAACATCGCTCTTGAATGCGCACCATCTGCCAGGATTATTCTGTGGCACTGCATTGTATGGTGCGCAATGCTAAAAATGATTTCGCAGAAATCATAAATCCCGCCTTCAAAAAATGTGTTAAGAAAATCAAGGAATGAAGCGTTAAAAAAGAAAACCTGTTTGAATAACGCTTGAGCGTTATGAGTTTTTTTCTTTTAGTGGAATGAATTGATTTTTAGCAATTTTTTCACCAGCGGATGATTTCTTTGGTTCCTTTCTTCATCAAGGAAGAAAGGAACTCGTTCCGTCAAGGGAACGGAACGAAAAAGAGGAATGTGTGGTGGAGAGAGAAATGAAAGTAAACTTTCAACGTTCCGGAAATAATTCTTTTGAAACAGGAAAAGATGGGGTTGTTCGCCCCGATTGTATATCGGGGCTCACGGACCCGGGGTTCGACATGAATAAGAAAAACCTTTTGCTGGCTATAGAGGATTTATCAGGCTTATTCTTTCAATATGAAATTCCTGACTTATTCGGGAGATGGTTTGATTTGCCGTCTAAAAAAGATCACGTAGAAATTCAAGCGGGGTTTTCGTGTGTGAATGCTATTGGCGAAACCTTGTTTGAGCGGTTGTACTATAATTGAACTGATTCCTATA
>CAYORG010000053.1:0-16732 GCA_964406315.1 uncultured Bacteroidales bacterium
CTGGTTGGACCTTAATGATGCAGAGGAATCAGAACTAGCCATTGAGAGCTGGATGACAAATCCGAATGATTGGATAAATGCTAGCGATGAATTAATGCTTACTTCAAAATAACATCAAATATAGTCATCCGGATAAATAAGTATCATCACAAAAAAATCATAGATATATACAAGTCAAATAATAGCAGTCTTTTTTTAGACCGCTTAATTAAACAGCAATCCCTTTTTTTTGTTTGAAAAATATTCACAACTGCGCAGCAGTTTTGGATTTTGAAGTTTTGCAGATTCTCATACCCAGATCGACATCCCTTCGCAGGCAGGGATCCAGTATTCTATATGGTTTACTCAGTCTTTTCCTGGATGCCTTGTCAAGCAAGGCATGTCGCTACACTTTCTTGTGCATAAATGGTTACGGTTCCGGAAGGTCAAATTGAATCTTCATGAAAACACACCCTAGAATTATGCATTTAATCAAAGTGAACATAGCGTTAATAAAAGAATGACAACACATATTCTATCTGATGCGTAAGATCAATGGAAACAAAATACAACTACTATGGGTGAAAATAGGGAAAACAAAAATCCGAATTTCAAATTCAGAGATAAAATGCTGGTAATTGTAAATAAGGACTGGCATCGTATCTATGTGGCATCTATACATACCATTAAAGGGCATGATGAAAGAAAAAAGTATTCAGCAAAATGTAAGCTAAAAGAGTCCTCTATAATGTGTAATGCAAATGATAAAGATCAGCTGAGCAGGTGTATGGATGAGCTTGCTACCATAATCGAAGAATACACTTCAAGAAATTTACCCTTCGGAATTCCTCTCGTACTGGACATAATTTTTGGGCTGAATTAGTCCTGTTTCAGCAATACCCGAATCCGTTCCCTCTCGAAATCATTCTGCGATACCTCTGCCCGGCAGGGGAAGGGCCAGCCTTCGCTCAATGCTTGAGCTACGGCTGGTAAATCCGCGAATTCTGTGAAACAGAATGAGCAATCCCGTCTGGACCGCTCTTAAAAAACAAAACCTCTTGATTTTCAAGGGTTTTTCTGTTTTTAGATACTCGAATTAAACACTAATTCAGACAACTTCAAAAACCTCGTCTTGGATTTTCTTATAATTAAACATACAACAATTAAATCCATGTAATAAATATAATCAATCGATACGTGATTCTCTCACAGCTATCATCAATAGTTGTTATATATACCTTAATGCAATGATCAAGTATCCGATCATGATCAATGCTATGGTGATTACTGGTTATAGGTATAGAGTAATACTATGAAAACGTAATAATTTTAATAAAGAAAATGTAACAATTTTAGCAAAATAACCGAATCTCTTTTTTGATCCTATATACCAACATTTTTACAGGGGAGGATGAATACGGAAAAACCGTGGGTCTGTTTACCAATATTATAACATTAATTATTTTCCGAAACGTCTATTTTGGGTTGGAGCTTTATATTATTAAGTCTGTAAACTTTTTATTTCTGGGTTACTTTTAATTACTTTTACCGTTATAGCAGTAAAATATAAGGTTTTAATCTATTTCTCTATAGCTTTTGATATATTTATACCGCTTTAACAGTAAAAAAGCGCAAAATGCTTTGTTTTTATCTTAATTTCTTCTATATTTACCGCTATAAAGGTAAAAATGATGCAAGCTCAAGAATTAGCAAATATTATAAAAATGCATCGTAAAGCAGCTAAATTAAGTCGGATAAAATTAGCTGAGATGGCTGGAGTGGGTAAAACTGTTATTTATGATATTGAAAAAGGCAAAGAAACCATTCAACTTAATACTTTAGGCAAGATTCTGAAAGTATTAAATATAAAAATTGAATTAACAAGTCCATTAATGAATAACCAACAAATCATTAGTGATGAGAAAAGCTAAAATATTTGTTCAAGGTATTGAAGCAGGAATATTAAGTGAATTGAAACAAGGCACTGAGTATATATTTGAATACCTTGATGGGTATAATGGACTTGAGATTTCAAGAACAATGCCCAAGAATGTTAAAGTTTATAAGTTTAATAAATTTCCACCTTTTTTTGATGGACTATTACCAGAAGGGTTTCAGTTAGAAGGATTATTGAAGATTAAAAAAATTGATAAAAACGATTTCTTTTCACAACTAATAGCAGTTGGAGAAGATTTGGTTGGAGTGGTTACAGTACAAGAAATTGTGGAATGAATATATGCCCAATTACATATACACCATGTGGAGATAAACGCTATAGTGATAGTGGTTTAAAACTATTAGCATCTGGATTGTCAACACTAAAAGAATTGGAGTATTCCGCAGAAGAACAACGTAAGGAGGCATATAACCGGGCTGCTAAGATGTCAATTCAGGGAGTACAACCAAAATTAAGTGTAGTTTTAAATATAAAAAATGAGAAGTTTGACTTAGTTGACAAAGGCGGCAGGTATATTCTTAAACCACAGCATCACCTCTTTTTACAGTTACCTGAAAATGAGGATTTGACTATGCGTTTAGCTGAAATAATTGATTTGGAAGTTCCAACACATGGCTTAGTTTGGTCAAAAGACAACTCACTTACATATTTTATAAAACGATTCGATAGGAAGGGGCAGCATGATAAGATCCCTGTTGAAGATTTTGCTCAACTTGCAGGATTAAGTCGAGATACAAAATATGATTATAGTATGGAAAAGGTTGTTAAGCTAATAAATAAGTATTGCACATTCCCGGCAATTGAGAATATTAAATTGTTTAAACTCACAATATTTAACTTTCTGATTGGTAATGAAGATATGCATCTGAAAAACTTTTCCATAATAAATATAGATGAGAAAATAACATTAACTCCATGTTATGACTTAGTTAATTCAACAATCGAATATAAAAAACAAGATGAAGAGATTGCTTTACCATTGAAAAGTAAAAAAAAGCGTTTAACTCGTAACATGTTAATTAACTACTTTGGAAAAGAGAGATGTGAGTTAACCGTTAAAAGCATTGATAAAGTATTAGAATCAATATCTTCTTCAATTTCTAAATGGAAACAATTGATTGATAAAAGTTTTTTGTCTACCGAAATGAAAACAAAATATCATGATTTGTTAGATGCTCGATTAGGAATCCTTAGACTTCAATAGTATTTCTCTTCTCCTAATATGGTTTAAGATTGTATCCAAAGAATTTCATACCACTATTTGAATTTGTATTTACAATTGGATATTCTTCGGGATAAAACCAACCGATAAGTTCTCTAATGGATGATTTTCCAAAGAACCGTAAGTTTCTATCAGATGTAACCATACGTTCTTCCAATCCTATTGTCTGGCTATGCAACAGCCTTTTCCACTCAATTTTAATTGTATTCAAACTATTGTTTTACAATATTGTCTGGAGCCTCATAATAGATGTCTGTGTTTTCTTAGATATTATGAATGATATGATTGATCGTTTCTCCAATTCAATGGATTATTCAAAATATATTCTGCAATATTTTGGAATGATTTGCCATCCTTCATGATATGATCATAAAATCTGGGCTGCCAGGTGAAATTGGTTTGGATTTTACGTGCTTCAATTGTTACACGTCCTTTATACCAGCGGATAATTCGTGATAAATTATCATGCAGCATGGGATTTTTATTGCCCGTAATTCCTCCGGTAATATTGTTTTCTGTTTCCTTCGTCGAGGCGCGATTAATCGCGCCTGTATCCTTATCGATCATAATAATCCCATGTATATGATCGGGCATGATCACAAATGCATCTAAATTTGCATAGTTGAATTGTGTTGGAATTTCCTGCCAAAATCTTCCGGCTATTTCCCCAATTTCCGATAATTGCATTTTTCTATTCTTAATATCCCCAAAATAATGTTCCCTGTTGTGTGTACAAATGGTAACAAAATAGGCAGCGTTCCATCCGTAATCCCATTTTTTCAATCGTGTTGATGAAATACGGTATTTGTTTTGGTATTTTTCTTTCATAAGAATTTCGGTTAACGATGAAAAACCAAGGTACTATTTTTTTCTTCCACTTCTGCATTCCAATCGTATTCCCGGCGCGCATTTTCACAATGTGTGACGTATTTATTATCGAAAGGTATGAAGAAGGAATATGTAATTCCGGTTTCTATTTGTTTATAGAATTAATAAAACAGATTATGGCAGGCACGGAATCCGTTTCTTACCTGCAGGTCGCTAATGATGTGGCATAGAATACGCACGCATTATGGAAAACGTGCGCGAGCCGGGTTTTACAGCGTGTTGGTTGCTGGCGTTATAGTACTCTCAAAACTTAATTTTTACACCATCTATTTGAACTTCATCAAGTATACTTCTCCCGAAGTCTCCAACAGATTGAACATTACCAATATTGGGTGCCAGCCATATGGAATACTCGTCATCAACCATAAGCGGATCGGTATACTCAAAATTGAACCGGTAACAGTTATAAAATGTATAATTATTTAGTGTAACAGTATCAGTTTTTGAGGATAATGTAACACGTTCGGCATATCCTGTAACTTCATCCATCGAATGGTACCACGATTCACCAACTTCGGCATTCAAATCATAAAGTACCTCTTCAGTTATGCCGTCATAGTGCAGGAAATATACTTTACCTTCAGATAATCTTCGATAATAATTGTCCGTCTCCCATATGAATCGGTAATATTCTTTCTCATTAATTATTCTAATAGAATCGATTCGTTTTTCAGGTGATCCGGCAAATTTCCAGTAATTGCCAATTTGCAACGGGTAATACCCTTTGCCCTCAAGCAAATCCAGTTTTTCTTGAATGTCTTCTTCCTTCTCACAGGAATACGTTAGAAACAGCATTGAAATGATGATCAATGCAGGAATCAGGTTGAATTTCTTGTTCATAGTTGATACAATTTGGGTTTTATACATCTCTATAGACGCATTTTCCAGTTGTTTGGTTGCGCTTGCTGACTTATTTATAACAACAATTTGTTTTATGGATTTCTAACCCCCAACGCACATTTCCACAATTCCTTCCCGAATCTTGAAATTCGTATCTTTGAATAGTATACATTGATTAAAACGACACCATTATGAATACACAAAGAATACCTGCAAAAGAAGTTTTGCGAAACGTTTGGGTAGCAATTGCCATAACTACGGCTATCCTTGCCGGGATTGCCATAACGGCTTGCCGACAGGCGGGAAATGTGTCGAAAGCACAAAACACCAATGGCAGCAGCTATGCCGAAGACCGGGCTTTGATCGAGGATCTTCAGGCCCGCTATATGTTTGCCCTGGACTTTGGAGATCTCGACAGGTATGTAGCTACATTTACGGAAGATGGCATTCTCGATATCGGCGAAGGGGAATGGCGCGGCCGGGATTCCATAAAGCATATCCTGGCTTCGATGCCCGAACGGGAGGATCCGCCGTCAGAACCGGGAACTCCGGAACTGCATCCTTCTACCGGAAGACACTCCATCACGAACATTGTCCTGAAAATAGAGGGCGATACGGTCTATGGAAGAGCCTACTGGTTCCACATGTCGAACGACAACCCGCAGCGCAGTGCAAAACTCAATTCATATGGTCATTATGAAGATGTGATTGTGAAAGTGGACGGCAAATGGTTGTTCAGCAAACGGAAGATCTACAACGAACAGGTTCCCCGGTGGGCAGCATCAGCCAACAATCCGTGTTGGTAGTATAAAGGGTAAAAGTTTTCCAGAATACGTGCGCATTATTGAAAACGTATGCGTATCGGGCTAACCTTTACCTATAACTTATCCAGCACTTCCGCCAAGGTATCGGATGCATTTCCCTGAATGACCCAGAGCCCCTCTTTCCTGTCATAGATAGGGTTTTCAACGCCCGAATACCCGGGCTGCAGGTCGTAGTTAAAGATCACTATATTCCTGCACTGGTCTACATTAAGAATAGGCATACCGTAAATCGGTGTTCCCTCGGCATTGCGTGCCGCCGGGTTCAATACATCATTTGCCCCGACAACAAGGGTAAGGTCGGCTTCTTTGAATTCATCGTTTATGGCATCCATTTCATATACAACATCAAAAGGTATTCCTGCCTCTATCAGCAACACATCCATGTGACCCGGCATGCGACCTGCTACCGGGTGAATGGCATATTTAACACCGGCACCATTTTCAGTCAACTTTGCAGCCAGTTTTTTCACCAGGTGCTGCGCCTGTGCAACGGCCATCCCATACCCGGGAACAATGATGATCTTTTTAGCATTTTTTATAACCGCTACCGGATCAACAGGTTTGGTTTCTTTCGCTGTCTGCTCCTCTTCAACTTCTTCTTTTTCTGTTTTGTTTTCCTGCAAAGCTGTCTTGCCAAGCAATATGTCGGCCAGTTTCCTGTTCATCGCCCTGCACATAATCTGGGTCAGGAACAATCCTGATGCACCGACAATCCCTCCTACCGAAACAAGCAGTATGTCGGTCACCGCAAAACCCGCTATAGCAGCAGCAATACCGCTAAGGCTGTTCAGTAATGAAATGGTAATGGGCATGTCGGCCCCACCTACGCGAACAGAAAAAATTAATCCGAACGCAGCCGCCAGAACGATCATAGCTGTTAGCAGTACAGATGAGGGCATAAGGCTGAAAAAACCACCCAAAACAACCAGCACCAGTAATAGGAATACCAGGCTAACGGCCATTGGCTGATGCAACGGGAGGAGTACAGGTTTTTGCGTAAAAACTTTGTGTAGTTTCCCCGCTGCCACCAGGCTGCCAAATAAGGTAATCGTCCCTATTACAATGGCAAGCGATGCGGTAGTTCTTCCAAACAGCTCATCACCCCGGTACAAAGAAAGAAAAGCAAACGAGGCTACAATTGCCGATGCGGCACCTCCGATCCCGTTAAGCAGGGCCACCAACTGCGGCATTTCGATCATGCGAACTCTTTTGGCCAGTAGTAATCCAATGATCAATCCCACAGCCATAGCCGGATAAATAAGCCAGACGGGTAAAATGTCCTTTTTAATAAGGGTGATGACAATGCTTAAAGCAATGGCCAGTGCGCTGATCTTATTTCCAAGATGGGCTTTTTCAACTCTGCTCATCAGATGAATGCCAAGTAAAACTCCTATTGTCAGTATCCCGCATACTATATAATACAATGCATCTGATAATACGTGTGCCGTTGAGAAGCTTAATATTATACTGCTATTCATCGTTTTCTTTCTTTCGTCCGAACATTTTCAGCATGCGGTTGGTTACGGAAAAACCGCCTGCCACATTGATCATTGCCAATACAATGGCCAGACTGCCAAAAACATATCCGACAACCGGATTGTTGCTGCTGAGCGCAGTTGCAGTGGCAAGCAATGCCCCCAGGATGGTGACACCGGACAATGCGTTCATCCCTGACATCAGTGGTGTATGCAAACGACTGGGAACATTGTTTATCAGCAAATAGCCAATAACAGTCGAAACTACAAAGACCCCTATTAAAATATATTGTAGTAAAGCCATACCTGTTTGTATTCTTGAGACGGGCAGAGAAGTTGCACCCCTTTATTTCAGTCCCATAGCTTCCAGCGTACCCTCGTGAAGTATCTCACCATCTTTTGTGACCAGTATCGAAGATATAATTTCATCCGACAAATCCAGGTTTATTTTTCCATCTTTTGTCAAATAGGTTAAAAGATTGTAAATGTTTTTTGAAAACATGATCGTTGAACTTGTTGCCAACATCCCCGGAATATTATTGATCCCCTGAATAATTACACCGTGTTTCACATCAATGGCTCCCATGGTTGTAATTGCACAATTTCCCCCCTGGTCTATGGAAATATCGACAACGCAACTCCCCGGTTGCATCATCTTTACCATCTCTTCCGTAATTAAAACAGGTGCTACTTTCCCGTGGATCAATGCAGAACAAAATACGATGTCCGCCTTTGAAATGATGTCTTTGAAGTTTTCGTGTTCCACAGCCAACCATTTTTCAGGCAACTGATTGGCATGTTTTCCATCAGAACTTACTGCTATCTCATGAGGAACGCCGGTTTCAATAACTATAGCACCCAGTGATCTGGCATTGTTATTCGCTTCCGGCCGGATATCCGCCGAATATACTGTTGCTCCCAATCCTTTGGCCGTTGCCAGGGCACGAAGTCCTGCCACACCTGTTCCGATCACAAAAACTGTTGCAGGTTGTAACCTCCCCACTGCACTTGTAACAAAAGGCATAAATTTACTGATGTCGTTAATTCCCATGATCATACCCTTATATCCTGCACAGGTGCTCATCGACGACAAAGCATCCATAGACTGAGCCCGGCTGATGCGCGGAATGCCATCCAGTGTCAGGCCAATGATCCGTTTCGCTGCCATATTCTTCACCACCTGGTGATTTGCAGGAGATGCCGGATGAAGAAAAGATATCAGATATTGTCCTTCATGCATCATGTCCAGCTCATGTTTGTTTTTTTCTTTATTAAACTGGGGTTCTTTCACTTTTAAGATTACTTCAGCCTGTGTAAAAATCTCTTCCACATCCGGAACGATCATAGCACCGGCTTCTTTATATTCCTCATCGTTATGATGCGAACCCACACCGGCTCCTTTCTGGAACAGAACTTTTGCTCCGCTATCGACCATGTTTTTTACTGTTTCGGGAATTGCTGATACACGCCTTTCTCCATGCATTATTTCTTTTGGAATACCGATTATCATTCTTTTTTATTTTTACTGTTTTATCAAAAATAAGCACTATCAAGTAATCAAAACATGATATAAATTAACAATTGCAGCAAATTTTATAGGTTATCAGGCAATCCGGATAATAAAATTATACAGGAAATCAAAAACTCATTGAAGCTCCTCGCTGCAAGCAGCGAGTAATCTTTGATCCTTTTTTTGTTTATTATTTTTGCGCTCGCTAACCCCGCAGCGATCTACGGGGAACCGAGTTTACGAGTTCGGCAAAGCCTGCCATACCTGCGGCAGGTAAACCGGTTGGCAGGGAAGCCAATGCGCTCGCAGGATTCAATTGCCTCCTGGAAAAAATAAAGAAAAATCCGGCTTGACCGGTTTTCGGTTTCCATTTTGCCGGAATTGAATTACTCAATAATTACACGTAACAGGTAGTGCCGTCCCTCACTCAGGTTCTCCAGCACACACAGGTATACACCTGGAGGAAGATCACCTGCCGGCCAGTATACATGATGTTCGCCTGCCTGTTTCAATCCTTCGTTCAAGCTGGCAATCTGCTCACCCGTTAGTGTATATAAGCATAATCTGATGGTTGAGTTTTGGCTGAGAGTATACTTTATGTTTATGCCTTCCCGGGCAGGATTTGGAAAGACCTGAAAAGTTGTGGTCCTGCTTGCCGTCATAGAAGGAATGGTTATAGAAGGATCTTCACCGATAATAAATTGTCGGGTGACCAGTTTTGACCACATATTTTCGTTGATGACCCGGGCCCGGATGGTAATCGTATCGCTTACAAACGGGAGGGGACTGCCATCATAAATGAACAGACCCTCGATAGTACCAGGAGTATAAAACCCCGGATCTGTGCCATTGAAAGTATAACGGATATCCCCGCCGGAAGGGGAACTCATGAAAAGTTGAAAATCTTCCGGAATATACTTGTTTTCAGTATTGAACTCAGGGGGAGCAATCAGGGGATACATATTTTTCTGGATGAGTTGATTCAATACGATTTCGGTCCTCACCGGAAAATAAGAATTAATAAAGTTGTGGTAGCTGTTCTCCCAGATATCACTCTTTGGCTGCTCCTCAGAATTCCAGCGTGCAGATTCACAGAGGATGGCGGTATCGATAATGGCTCTCCAGTTTACATACCTTTTGTACCCGGGCTGGGGAGTCAAAGCTCCATCCTCAAAAAAATGTTCACTTACACGGGAATAAAACAAGTTCCGGAACTCCTCATTTTCCATCAGATCATGAAAAATTCCTGTCGGACGATTTTCATTATTTACCTGTACCACATTGTCGTATGCACTCTGCAGAATGTATTCGCCATCCCATGGAATAAACCGGAAACCCTCTGAGTTGACCTTTCTTCGTGCCGCCACCCAGTTATGATGGTCCCAGTCTGTATTCCCGGCATAAAAGTTCATGAGCATATAATCTGCCAGGTTCCGCACATCCACCATTTTCTCCAGCTCCGGGTTGGGTGTACCATCCGGATTATTTCCCAGCAGACTCTGGTATTTCGCCGGATCGGCAATACTATCCTGCACCCTGTTTACGAGTTCCGCCCAGGCAATCGTGTCTCCCGACCCTACTTCGTAATAGTCTTTCACAATATCATATTCTTCAGGCTCACCTCCAAAATGATCGGCCATGCAGTTATCATCCATACGTTCGCAGAGGTTGTATATGCCCCAGTACATTCCGTTCAGGTATACATGCACAAACTGGCTGTATGCAGCATACTGATCCATGTCCCGAAATGTTGACTTCATCCAGGGATCATAGATCTGTTGTCCGTACCGCAGCGCAAAACCGCCTCTTAATACCAGCCAGTCAAATTGACCGGGTGTGCCGGCGCCAAAAATATTTTGCCGGAGCTGACCCGGGCCGTATTCCGACTTAAATCCCAGTTTGAAGGAATGCTTGGCTGTCTTCCAGGGTGTACGAGTAGCCCCTCCATGAATTTTAATCCCGCAATTGACCTGAAAATCAGTATTCACATCCTTCGAATTAAAGTACTCAACGGAAGCCGGGCGGATCCAATCGTGACCCAGGTGGTAACGCAAATAGCGTGTGGGTCCGTCAGGGGCACCGGTATACATGTAAATTCCCCCTGTGTCGGGGTGTGTGCTTTTGGAAAAAAAATTGTCAATGTCACTTACCAGGGACACTACGGGCAGATCAAGAAGCGATTCAAGGATCACCGGACTTGCCTCAGGATGATCTACAACACTCTGATGCATCCCATAATCGGATGCAATGGGAATGTGTTCATCGGTTCCGTCAACAGGCTGCAACCATTCTTCAGGATACCCCTCGGGGTATTCAGGTTGCCTGATAATGTCTTCAGGAAACAGGTACGACTGCGTGACCGATTGGCTGCTGACACCTCCGTTTATATTTACAGCGCGAAGGATCGTGGTTTCCGAAATGTTGATCGGCATGGTATACTTTGTTCCGTTTGCAACCGAAGGAGTGCTTGCATCCCGGGTATAATAAATATCGGTACCCTCGATATCGCTCGAAAGCTCGAGAGTAACAGGACTGTAAAAATGACCATGGGCTATGCTAAATACCGGGGGTGTTAAATAAGGTATGCCGTTATTTTCTGCTCCGGGAGATGGCTCACTGAGAAAAACATACTCGCCTGAAAGCAGACCATAAGAAACATCTTCGTACTGAGGTGGAAATTCCGGTTGAAAAGCAGTGGCCGGCTCAATTCCTCCCGGCTTCACCAGGGCAAGAAATTCCCCGGAGGCACTTAGCTTAAAATTCGTATGTAAGCTATCCGTGTTTTCTTTTCGATCTTTCCCCGAAGCAAAAACAACAAGGTAGCCATGGGCTTCGATGATCACTTCAGGGAAAGCCCACTTGGTGAGTAATTCTTCATTGTCAGTTAAATACCATCCGCTAAGTGTATCTTCTGCATCGCCCGAATTGTAAATTTCAATCCAATCCGAAAAATCGCCATCTTCATCCTGTAACCCACTGTTGTTCGATGCAACAAATTCATTGATCATCAGGCTCTGACCAAAAGCGGGAGAGATAAAATGTATGAACAGGGCAAATAACAACATAATATTTAGCCGGCTTGTATTCATCAGATGATGGTAAAAGCTTTTATCTTATGACTTAGTAAATTATTATTTTTCTCTCCATTCTGCCTGTTGTCGATCTTACCTGTATAAAATACATACCCGGTTCAAGATCGCTAAGGTCTAAAGTGATCTTTCCCGAAGATGCTGCATCCGCATCCGGATGATGAAGGACCAGCATGCTGCCCTGCAGATTTGTAATAACTATTTCCCTGATTTCGCCTGCACCCTCAGGAAGATGAAGGATGATCTTTCCTTCGGAAGGATTGGGATAAACCGTCAATGCTTCCGCATCAAGGGATACATTTGGTAAGTTACTGATAACAGGCTCTCCGGTGCCAATGGTTACGGTGTCGGGCACCTGTGTTGCCGGATGCATGGAAGCCAGGTAATCGTAAGGTACCGCTAACTCACATGTCGGCTCCGTGCTGTAAACGCAGTTATCAAAAATATTGCCGATCAGTTCCACGCTGCCGGGTTCGGGACTATACAGCATTCCAACTGCTGTTCCCGCATTCTTAAAATAATTGTTTTCGACCCTTACACAGGCTCCCATGCGGGTATTCACTCCGGTGCCAATATCCCGGTAATAATTATTAAAAATATGAGCCTTTCCAAACCGTATGCTGGGAAGGCGGGAATCGCAATCAAAAAAGTAATTGTGATGAAAAGTTATCCGTATTACCGAATCAGCAATTTCCTGATCGCCCGAGCTGATTAATATGCTTTTCTGGTGATCGTGAAATTTTGACCATGAAACAGTGATAAATCGCGATTGATTTTTTATATCCATCAATCCGTCATAATAGTCTACTTCATGTTCACGGTCGGTGTAAAAGTCGCAATGGTCTACCCAGATATTCATGGCGCCACCGTTAATTTCCAGCTCATCATACCGGATGACCTCCGAAAAAGTAATATTCTTAATGATGACATTGCGTGCGCCGTCAATCTTCACCGGTATTCCTTTAATATGCGCTGCAGTGTCAGTGCCGATAAGGGTTTTGTTCGAGACGATACGGATTTCCTCCGAATTCTCTCCCTGGATAAGTGTTCCAAGTTCCACCACATAGGGATCATCAGCTTCAAGGTATGTTTGCAGTTCTGATAAAGAAGTGGCCTGAACGGTTTCTCCCGCTATGCCCCCATTGAGAAGGTAGGGTGTGCCATTATCATGCTGAATGGTAGCATAACCGATGGCTTCTGCATCAGCTTCCGTTCCTTCGGGATAAAAAAGGGCGGTCATATGCGTATTCCTCTGAATGGAGAAGCTATGTTCCGCGCTGGTCGAAGCAGCTTCCCCCGACCAGCTATGAAAAAAGTAGCCGGGTTTCTCCTGGGCCGAAACATCAATCACAGAACCGATATCGTAGAGTTCCTGCTTCGGACTGTAATCCACCGATCCTGCTGCCGTATCGCTACTGCTTATGGTAAAGGTATAGGAGGGTATGCATTCGGTGGCCTGCAGACTTGAATCCAGGATATGAAAATAGTCGATGTTGGAGAGGCCTTTCTCCGTGACCGATACCAGGTTGATTTTATTATATCCCTCTTGCATGTAGATATTTAGGGTGTCGGTGGTAAGCCATACTTCCCATGAAGACGATCCGGAATGTGGGAACAAGACCGTGTCAGTGCCGGGTACATTGTTTAGCAGAAGTTTTGCATCACGACTGGTAATATCTGAGCCACCCAAAGCATAGCGCCAATACATCTTGTATTCGCCTGCAGTACCAATGATAAAACTCCAACTCATACCAATGCCCACACCATTGTCTATATTGGCATATCCGCCACCAGTGTATCCTGCTGCATTGCTCTCAACAATTCCATCCATGGTGCAAACACCCAGGGAATCTTCCTGAATGATCAGACCATCCTGGCCAAATGCATTTACAGTAACAATAACAATTAAAACAATTGAATAAAGTTTGGTTTTCATTTGGAAAAGTTTCTTAAATACTGAAAATGAAATTAGCATAGATTATACGAAACAGAGTGTAAATACTGGTGAAATAGGTAGGACAAATAGTTATTCTGCTGGTTAGTGAAAATGCATAAGTTTTACACACATCTGACTATTTATCAACTTCTTTTTAAAAATGATACTGAATTTCCTATATTAGGCCCCGCTTAACATGCAAAATAAATTTTTGAGAAAGTACTTATTTACAAGAGAATATACCATGATTAAAGAAATCACTTTGCAGGAACTGAATACTCCGGAATTTATTAACACAAAGGTTGAAGAAATCAGAAGAACAGTTGGTGATGGAAATGCCATCAACGCCCTTTCGGGCGGTGTCGATTCATCAGTTGTCACCATGCTTGGGCATAAAGCCCTGGGACATCGACTCAAGACGGTATTTATAGAAAACGGGTTGATGCGTGCCGGAGAATCGGTCCAGGTTGCAGGCCTTTTTGAGGAGCTTGGCGTTGTTGTCGATGTAGTTGATGCACGACAGGAGTTTTTTGCAGCACTGAAAGGGATTTCTGATCCGGAGGAAAAACGTGAAGCAATTACCCAGACATTCTACAAAAATGTTTTTGGCCGCATCGTCAGGGAGAGCGGTGCAAAATTCCTGCTCCAGGGAACCATCCTCACCGATGTGGATGAAACAGTAGCAGGAATAAAACGGCAGCACAATGTTTTCGAACAACTGGGAATTGATCCCCAGGAAGCTTTTGGTTACAGGATACTCGAACCTCTGATCCAGTTGCGGAAAGATGGCGTTAGAAAGGTTGGTAAAGCTCTCGGCCTTCCAAAAGAATTATTCGATCGTATTCCTTTCCCCGGTCCGGCACTTGCAGCACGCGTCATAGGCGAAGTAACCGCTGAGCGGATCGAGACCGTTCGCAAAGCTACCCTTGTTGTTGAACGCACCCTTAAAAACACCAAAGCTTTCCAGTATATGGCCATACTGCATGAAGACCGTGTTACGGGAATACGGGATGGCAAACGTGATTTTGGTCAGCAGATTGAAATACGCTGCTGGGAGAGTGTTGATGCACGAAAAGCCACGCCTGCAAGACTGTCTTTTGAAATATTGGAACAACTTTCACAGGAAATTATTCACGAAGTACCCGGAATAGTGAGTGTTACTTATAATATAGCCACCAAACCTCCGTCAACTATTGAAGCTGTTTGATATCTTAATTTTATCCCTGTTTGAAGTTTTTGCATCTAAACTCAACCAGGAACATATTTAGGTCAGGAAAAATAATCCCGGCACAGACAATATCCTTATCACAACTTCTCGAACCTGGCCTGGAAAAATCTCAGATATTCAGGTTCATACACCATTTTCAAGCCTTTGATAGAATCCCTTCTTTCATATACTCTTTGCACAGATTCTGCAATAACATCCATGTGTGCCTGTGTGTAAACCCTTCTGGGAATGGTCAGCCTGACAAGCTCCAGGCTCGGATAATTGTGTTCTCCTGTTTCTTTGTTTCTGCCTGCGGAGACTATACCCCTTTCCATGGACCTTACGCCGGAATCAATATATATTTCAGCAGCAAGTGTTTGTGCCGGAAACTCATCCTGGGGGATATGAGGTAAAAATTTTTTCGCATTAAGAAAAATGCCGTGAGTTCCTATCGGTTTTACAATTGGGATTCCCATGGCAAGCAGTTTTTCTCCAAGATAGAATACCTGACCAACTCTTGCCCTGATATGGTCATCCTGCACAGATTCTTTAATGCCAATGGCAAGAGCTTCCATATCCCTTCCGGCCATACCACCATATGTATGCAACCCTTCATAAATGACAACCATATTGCGGGCCTTATCAAATACTTCCGGATCATTCACCGCAAGAAATCCCCCGATATTTACCATGGCATCCTTTTTAGAACTCATGGTGGCTCCATCGGTCAGCGAGCATATTTCATATACTATTTCTGCTACTGATTTATCGTGATACCCTTCCTCATTTTGCTGAATCATAAATGCATTTTCTGCCACACGGGTCATATCATGAATAATTTTAATTCCGTGTTTGTTGGTAAGTTTACGCAGTGCTTTGAGATTTCCAAGAGAAATCGGCTGACCTCCGGCCATATTCACTGTAGTAGCAATGGACACATATGGGATTTTATCTGCACCCACCTCATCAATAAGTGCTTCAAGTTTTTTAAGATCCGTATCGCCTTTAAATTTATGCAAACATTCAGGATCGTGGGCTTCATCAATAACGATATCTACAAATTTGCCACCTGCAAGTTCCTGGTGAAGTTTTGTTGTGGTGAAGTACATGTTCCCGGGTATATAATCTCCCTCCTTAATTAATATTTTGGATACAATATGCTCCGCACCTCTTCCCTGATGAGTAGGAACAACATGCTTATAGCTATAATATTTCCGGATTGTTTCTTCCAGATGATAAAAGTTCCTGCTGCCTGCATAAGCTTCATCTCCCATCATAAGTCCTGCCCATTGACGGTCGCTCATAGCTGAAGTACCGCTATCGGTAAGCAAATCAATATAAACATCTTCTGATTTCAGAAGAAACGTATTGTATCCGGCCTCTTCAAGTGTTTTTATTCTGTGTTTTTCGGTGGTCATAAAAACAGGTTCGACCATCTTTATTTTATAAGGTTCTGCCCACGATCGCTTTTTTCCCATAATTATTATTTTAATGCAATAAACTGGAACCCAAATATCAGCTTTTAGAAGTAAATATTTTATGATATTTATTCGTATAAGTCATATTTCAATAAGAAATGGAAAATAATAAAAGGCTGTCGCAAAAGAAAAGAATTTCAAGACAGCCGTGAAGTCTCTCAAAGGCTCAAGAAACTCACAAAATCCTGTTTTTCAATTGTATATAACTTTGTGAGAACTATGTGATTTAATGTTTTGATGGCAAATTTTCAACTTTTAAGACAGCCCTTCAAAAAAAAAAGCTGCCCGTCAGACAGCTTTTAATAAGTTAAAGTGACAAATCAGCAC
>CAYORG010000053.1:16832-19320 GCA_964406315.1 uncultured Bacteroidales bacterium
AAAAAAAAGCTGCCCGTCAGACAGCTTTTAATAAGTTAAAGTGACAAATCAGCACCCGGTTTAAATTTCACTACCTTTTTTGCAGGTATTGTAATTTCTTTCCCTGTCTGTGGATTACGACCAATACGTTTTGCTCTCTGGTTAACGCTGAATGAGCCAAATCCAACAAGTCCTACTCTTTCACCTTTTTTTAGGCTTTTGCTGATTGAAGCGGTAATTGCGTTTAAGGCTTTTTCGCTATCGGCTTTTGTAAGGCCGGCTGAAGCAGCAATTGCTGAAATCAATTCTCCTTTATTCATATGACTGGTAAATTTAAGTTTAACTTAATGGCAAGATAATAAATATTATTTAAGATGCTTGCTAAAATTGAAACTAATCGCTGTTAATACTCAATTTTCTGCGTTTTGGAACATATTGACCAAACAATTTATAAATCCGATGTGTGAATTTCTTACCATCAGATTTCTATTTCATCTCCCACATCAGGAATTATGATGTTTTTAAATCCATGTTCTTCAAGGGTGGTTTTGTACCTCTGCTGACAATCATATTCACCGTGAACAAGTATGGTCTGCTGTAATTTCTCCTTGTCCTGGTAATTTAAGAAGCCTATCATTTCCTCATAATCACCGTGCCCGCTAAACGAATCAATACGTCTTATCTCTGCATTTACAGGGTAAACAGTGCCATGAATGGAAACCTGTTTATCGCCTCTGAGTATTCTTGCTCCAAGGGTTGGAGGAGAACAATAACCTACACCCAGAATTGTTGTAGACGGATTGGAAATGTTATTCGCCAGGTGGTGTTTTACACGACCTGCTTCCATCATTCCCGATGCAGAAATGATCACACAGGGCTTTTTCAGATAGTTCAGTTTTTTTGAGTCTTCATGTCTGCGAATGTAAAAAAGCCTGTTAAATCCAAAAGGGTCAGGATCATTATCCATCACATCAAGTATACTTCCGTTAAAACATTCGGGATGCATCCTGAATACCTCGGTCGCATTGATAGCCAACGGACTGTCGACATAAATATCCACTCTTGGCAGACGTCCTTCATTGAACAAATTATTGAGAGAGTATACTATTTCCTGTGTGCGACCTACACTGAAAGAAGGAATAATAAGTTTTCCCTTTTTATTTACACAGGTTTCTTTCACAATTTCCAGCAATTCTTCTTCAGCCTGGGGCCTGCCTACATGCAAACGATCTCCGTAAGTCGATTCCGTGATCAGTATATCTGCCTGGGGAAAAGGGTCAGGAGATCTTAGAATTCTGTTTGATGGTCTGCCAATATCACCTGTATAGGCAATCTTCTTCACCTGTCCATTCTCCTGAATTTCTACATTGGCAACGGCACTTCCCAGCATATGTCCGGTATTTGTAAACTTCACTTTTGTGTTTCCGTCAATAGTAAGTTTACGGTTGTATGCAATACCAATGAAAAGTTCCATGCATTCCGTTGCATCCTGCTTTGTAAAAAGCGGGTCGACCGTCGGTTCTCCCTTTCGTGCACGTTTTTTATTAAACGTGCGGGTATCATGTTCCTGTATATAACCGGCATCTGCCAGCATATATGCACACAAATCGCGTGTAGCATTCGTACATATTACCGACCCTCTGAATCCAAGCCGGTAAACATAGGGTATAAGACCCGAATGATCAATATGCGCATGAGTCAGGATTATATGATCAATCTTCGAAGGATCGAAACCCAGTTCACGGTTCAGTGCATCGGTTTTTAAACCTTTGCCCTGATACATCCCGCAGTCAAGTAATATTTTTTTACCGTAGCTTGTTGTAATCAGGTGCTTGCTTCCTGTCACCTCCCTTGCAGCACCAAGAAAAGAAATTTTCATTTGTCAGTTTTTGAGATTGAGAATGACTAAAGGTAATCAAATGTTTTTATCAGGCAAATCAGTTATTCAAGCCATATATAAACAACAAGAACAGGTATATGAGAGGCGTATGATTTTATTCTTTGATGTGAGTGTTAAGACATACGAAAAGGAAAATTTCCAGGAATAAATAATTAATACAAGCTAAATTATTTGACAATTATTTTTCAAGTAGTTATAACTCATATTGGAATTCACCTTATTTTAAATAAATACGGATTATTTTCTATTTGATAGTCAGTTAGTTTATAATTTTTATCGTGAATAAAACCCTCTTGCAGTTTTTCCGTATACTTTTTTGATACTACTAAACAACTAAAGCGTTATGAAGAATGTAAGGATATTATTTCTATTGGCATTTTTGATTGTTTTTTCAGGACTAACCGGCTGCAGCACTGCTGAAAAGTCGGCTACACAAAGACAGAATCTGATGATGCCGGAAAAATCGGACCTCCCGAGGAATTCAAAATACAGACCTCCGAAAAAGAGAAAGACCTATAAACCGAAGAAGCACAAGAAGAAGAAAGCCAAGAAACTGTATTAAAGAAAGACGGAAGAAAGAAGATGGGAAAGTGAGAAGATGGGAAAGTG
>CAYORG010000054.1:0-18916 GCA_964406315.1 uncultured Bacteroidales bacterium
AGTTCTCCTTCTCCTCCTTCATGACTCCAGTCAAATATTCCATTTGAAAAATAGGATTCAAGAGCATTCATTCCTGCTGTAATTTGGTTGCCGTGAGATGTATGACCATACCCGATAAATAATTTGGCTTTTGCACTGTCAATCCAGTTATCCGGAAGTTGTGAAAGATCAATACAATTGTGATCCATAATTATTGCTTGTTGTCCGTACAAAACAGATATTGTAAAAAACAAAAGCAATTGAGAGAAACGGAATTTTTTCATGATTGTAAGAATTGAATTTAGTTAGTAATTTGATTTTTGTGGTATTACTCTATACGAATTTTACTGTAAATTGTTCTTTCTTTCAGCTTGTCAAAGGGATTGGGACTGATCGTATTTTTCAAGGATACTGTCTTGTGGAAAAGGAAAGGTAAATACTACCCGGCAGTTTTTGCAGGTATTGATGGTATATTCGTTCCGATTTAAGATATTCTTTGTACTGTTTGAATTACATACAAGACTAATTGACGTGAGTTCGATATAAGTTATAACTATTTGAGATATTGATTATCAAGTAATTTAATTTGTATTATCTATTTATTAAAAATGTACTTGTGGTTTTGTCGCATACAATGTTAAATCAACTGAATGACATGGCAGATGCGACAATTAATAAGAACATGCATTACAACCTGGTGCGTTGCACCAGGCTGAATGATTAAAGGCTTTCAGCCTTAACTTATGATCAATTTGCCTGTAAGGCAAAAATAATTTAGCCCAGGGCATCGCCCCGGGTTATATGAAAAGAAGAATCTGGCGCATTCTGTTCGTTATTTCGAAGAATTCAGTCTGTATGCGCCACAAAGACATAGCATATTCATAGAAGTTTCCCATTCCTTATGTTGATCACGTTCATTAAGTATGCCGGCAAACTATCTGTTTATTAGTTCATTTATCTCGTCAAGATGCAATTTGAAATGCCTGGGAAAATCAGACACCATATTTTTCAGTGAGATATTTTTCTCTGCAGAAGCTACCCATTCATTATGTAGTTTCTCAGCATCAATATTTTGAATAATATATGCAAAATGCAAATTGGAATATTTCCATAGCTGAATGAGGTCATTCCAGTTTTCTTCCTGGTAATTCTGGATGGATATCCATCTGTCATTATTGCCGAATGTAGCATAATTCGGGAAATGAAAGGGACTTTCCTGGTATTGCAAATGAACAGTTCGATGAGTATTATTTGTCGCCGAATCGATCATGTGTCCGACGATCTGTTTAATGGTTCTGTTTTGACTATTTCGTCTTCGGGCAATTATTTCATCAGATAGGGAAGACAATATTTTTTCCCATTCATTGATCAGAGCGATTAGTTCATTGCTGATTGAAGTAAATTCAGTTACAGATTTATTCATTATAAGTTGTTTTTAAAATGTTTTGTCCAGAAATGCATGATTGGTACATTGTCTGCAAATCCAAGACTTTTGTATAAAGTTTGTGCTTTCCTGTTGTCCTCGCGTACTTCGAGGGTAATTTTACTACAATCCAATTCCTCTGCTTTTTTGATATTTGCTACCATTAATTTTCTGCCAATACCAATACCACGATATTTATCAAGAACCACGATATCATGAATATTTAAAAAAGGCTTTGCTGCAAAAGTACCATAATTAATGAAGCTGGTACTTAAACCAACAAATTCTCCTTTAAATATTGCCAGCAATACAAGTTTGGAAGGATGCCTTTTCAGTCCTTCGATCATTTGTCTGGCTTTATCAGGTTCATAGGGATTTAAATTTCCTCCCATTGTACCGGTCATATAATGGTTCATGAGATCAATAACTGCTTTGGATTGTTCAGAATTATCAAAATCACACTCAATAATTTCTATCATAATTTGAATGCTAATCAATTTGATCCTATAAAAATAGTTCATTTTGAATTTTGATGGATTTTACAATGATTAAAGTTTACTTTGTAAGTATATTTTGTATATTGCGTCCCAAATATTTCGATGATGGTGTGGTTGAGAGAGACCAGATTTCTGATTATAGCGCTTGTAATTCACGTACTTCTTCAGGTTAGTTTACATGCTCAGGAGCTTGAAACTATAGTTATTGGTGGAATATCGGATCGTATTCTACTGGAGGAATACCTTATTCAGCATGTTGAAAGGGATGTTTTTAACATTTACTTCTCTGATCATATCCTGGACGAGATATTCCTCTATGAGGAGGATAATGGTAGATCTTTATTGGATTTTCTTGACAGATCTTTAACACAAAAAGGATTAACATACATTGTATATAAGGGCACAAATCTGGTAATTGTTGACAGGAAACAACTTCAATTGCGCGATCAGATAGCAGGTGCTGATGCCGGCGGGACAGGGGATTATTATACCTTGATCGAGATTGGGGATCCTGTTCTTGCAGGAAAATATAAGGTAGCAAGGTTAAGCGGATATGTGCGTAACGGGAAAACCGGGGAACCGCTTCCCGGAGCGGTTATTTATGATCGCAATCAGGATGTGGGTGTAGTTACGAATTTTACCGGATATTACTCTATCGATATGCCGGTTGGGAAGCAGGCATTGCATTTCTCGTATGTTGGTTTTGAAGAAAGGAATATCCAGGTCAATATGATATCACCCGGTGAGCTGGATATTGAGCTTTTTGAAAGTACAGTTGCCATCGATCAGGTTGTAATTACAAGCAACAGCGATGCGAATGTTTCGGGTACGGAAATGAGCATCATCAGGTTAGATGCAAAAACTCTTGATAATATTCCCGTGCTTATGGGTGAGCCGGACTTAATGAAGTCTATGACGTTACTTCCGGGGATACAGTCTTCCGGGGACCTGGCTTCGGGATTCAATGTCAGGGGAGGCAGCTCGGATCAAAACCTGATCCTGATCGATGAGGTACCAATCTATAATACCAACCATTTGTTCGGACTATTTTCTGCAATGGACACCAGAATATTACAAAATCTTGAATTGTATAAAGGAGGTGCTCCTGCACGTTATGGAGGAAGAATATCCTCTGTTATGGATATCAATCTGAAAGAAGGAAATTTAAAAGAACTGGAAGGTAACGGTGGTATCGGATTGTTTAGCAGCAAACTCTCTCTGCAGGGCCCAATCGTTAAAGAAAAGGCATCTTTTATTATAGGGGGCAGGGTAACATATTCAGACTGGATCCTGAAAAAAGTTCCGGATCTGGATATCAGGAACAGCAAGGCCAATTTTTACGATCTGAACATGAAACTGAACTATACCCTGAATCATAAGAACAGGGTGAGTTTGTTCGGCTATTACAGCTTTGACAGATTTAATCTGGCGAACAGGGACATTTATGAGTATTCAAATAAACTGGGATCATTGAAATGGAGCCATATAGTTCATGATAAACTGACCTTCTCACTGAATTTATTTATTTCTGATTACTCGACAGTAACAACAGAGCAAAGCAATCCGGCCAATGCCTTTAAGATAGCAAGCGGAGTGCAGCAAATGGGATCAAAATTCAGGATTTTATCATCACTGGGCACAAAACATTCTTTCGAAGTTGGAATAGAAGGGAATAATTATATACTCAAACCAGGGGAAAGAGAAACATATGATGAAGAATCCATTAAAAAATTTGAGGAACTGGAGAGCCAACATGCATTGGAACTGGCAGGATATGTTCAGGATGTTTATAATATGACAGACAGGCTTTCAGTTTCTGCAGGTATCAGGTATTCCTGTTTTATGCTGTTTGGGCCTTTAACTGTTAACCAATACAATGAGGGAGAATACATTAATAATTCCTCCTTTACCGGAACGGAGTATTACGATAGAGGGAAACTTATTCAAAGCTATTCGGGTTTTGAACCAAGACTTTCAGTACGGTATAACCTCACAACGTCAAGCTCTTTAAAATTAGGCTATAACAGGAATTATCAATATTTCCATATTTTATCGAACAGTACGGTTGTTATGCCCACAGATACCTGGACAGCCTGCAATTCATATATTGAACCAGCAATCGGTGATCAGGTGATGTTCGGATATTTTAAAAATTTCAAAAAAGGAGTACTGGAAACCTCAGTTGAATTGTATTATAAGGAAGTGGCCAATATTATGGAATTTAAAGACGGGGCAGTGCTGGTTATGAACCCGCAAATTGAACAGCATCTCTTATCTGCAGATCTGCAAGCCTATGGAATTGAGTTTTTGGTGAGAAAAAACACAGGCAGATTAACAGGTTGGGTAAGTTATACTTTATCAAAGTCTTTTCTTAAAACCTATGGTGCAGAAAAGGATGAACTGATAAACAGGGGAGAAAAGTATCCTTCCTCTTTTGATAAACCTCATGATATTTCGGCTGTTACAAGTTATAAGATAAGTCGACGTTTTACCTTTGGAGCATTATTTACTTATAGTACCGGCAGACCAACATATTATCCGGAAGCTTATGTTTCAGTTTACAATAATAATCTTGTTTATTATTCTGATCGAAACAAATATAGATTAAGAGACTATCACAGACTTGATCTTTCCATCATCTGGGATACCAGTCTGAGGAAGAAAAAGAAATTTTACAGCAGTTGGATTTTTTCTGTTTATAACGTGTATGGCAGAAAGAATGTATATTCAACATACTATAAAAAAGATTTACCAACGGCTTTGAACAATTATAAAATATACGCTTTGTATGAATTGTCAATTATTGGGGTACCCATTCCGTCAATAACCTATAATATCAGATTTTAAAGAAACAGATGAGGCATTTTATAATCGTTATATTATTGGCAATTGTACTGGCCGGATGCCAGGAAGTATTTGTGCCGGAAGTTGAAGATCCTGAACCGGTTATTATGATTGAAGGGATGTTTACTTCTTTATCTGAAGATCACCAGGTAAAAATAACCTATACGAAATCTTTTAACGAACGTCCGTATTATGATTATGTTGATAATGCGCATGTTGAGATCGAGGATGACCTGGGAAATATCATTCCTTTTGATTATTACTGGAATGGTATTTATAAGTCGGATACCAATCATGTGTATAAAGCTGAAATTGGCAGAACCTATGTGCTAAGAATTATTACTCCTGAAGGAGATGTTTTTGAATCTTCACCGCAGACTGTAACTGAAAGTCCTGAAATATCAAAGTTGGTGTGCCGGTATGATCAGGGTGTTGTACTTACAGAAAATTGCAATGGTGATGTTTATGAAATAAAGATGGATGGCATTGATATATTTGGTGAAACATCCGGAATATTGCCTTTTCATAATTATTATTTCTATCGCTGGGATGCTTACATTCAAAATGTAACTATTCTTACAAATAAAGAAGGCAATCTTTATTATTATTTATATCGTCACAAAAGAATAAGTGGCAAATATCGTGATGTTATAAGAACAGGAAATGCTGATGATTATGCTGATTTTAACATCAAGAATCACGAACTGGTCTTTATTACAAAGGAAGACATGTCAAATTATATTCAACCTTTCCCGGATATGATGTATGTATTGTTGGATGCCAGATTCGAAGGATTATTGTTCAAACTGGAGCAATTGTCTATATCTGATGATGCGTATTCATTTTGGAGAAAAGCGGAATTGCAGCTGGAAGCAGAAGGACGGTTATTCGATCCTGTAGCCTCACAATTAAAAGGAAATATGAAATGCATAAGTGATTCAACCAAAAATGTAATAGGTGTTTTTAATGCATCACAGGCGTCTTTAAAATATGCATATTTCTATATTGATTACAAAAATCTGGCAACTTCTATTGATATTGACAGCTTTCCGCAACTGTATCTGGATACCTGCCATTGGGGAATGCCCGATGATTGGGTCAGAGTGCCTTTTTAGTTGAAAGAGAGAAAAGAGATGAACCTGAATATGAAGAAATTACTGATTATAAGTTTTTTATCATGCAAATTAATATTGCTGTCAACTTTTGTATTTGGCAAGGAAAGTTCTGAAATATACAAAGAAAAAGTATATCTGGAAATGGGACAAGATTGCTATATTTCAGGTGAAAGGATCTGGTATAGTGCATATTGTTTCTCCAATCTGGAAGATCCGTTTCAGGTATATAGCCGGGTACTTTATGTTGAACTGGTGAATTACAAAAAGCAACATGTTCTTGGTCAAATTTTAAAACTGGATGATGGCAGATCTGCTTCATGTTTAGAAATACCTGACACTCTTTCATCAGGCTTGTATTTTTTAAAGGGGTACACAAACTGGATGAAAAACTTCGATGAAAACCGCTATTTTTCAGTTCCTGTATATATATATAACAATTATGATGAAAGCAATTCAGCCGAAAACCTGATGTATTATTTTCAACCTGAACCCGATATTTATATAAAAGGGGGGGCTCTGATTCATAATTTACAAACACAAATAACGATTCATTTTCCCGGTTTATTTGGGCGGGTTATTCCAGGAGAGCTGATTGAAATTCAGAATGATAGCACCACTTACAGACAAGTACCCATTGACCGTGCAGGATTGGTACGTTTTTCAATAACACCCCAGTGGTCTTCAAGGTACAGTTTTAGTTTTGAGGATTCCCGGGGGAAAATATTTCGAATCGATTTACCGGAAGTTGAGTATTCGGGATATTCAATTGATATTATTGAAATAGACAATCAATCAATCACTGTGCAGGTGAATGAAAGTGGTACTTCCATCAAACAGGCACAACTGGAAATTACAACGGGAGATAAGACAATTGATATTCTGGAGATACAGAAGGATCAGTTTCAAAAAGATCTGAAAATACCTGTGAAGGGAGATCATCATGAGAAAACAGATCTGTATCTGAAAGACAGAAAAGACAAAATTCTTGCCAGGCAATCTTTCATTCTGTCTGAAAACAAGAATATAAGTATTGCTTCATTGAATAGGGAGGTGAAAAGCAATTCAAAAAATGAATTTAAAATATACAATAACAATACGGATAGTGAAAATTTATTACATGTTTCTGTTGGAATATATAAGAAAGAGCCTTCTGTAAATGCAGGCGTAAATGACCTCATCTATCTTGATTTTAATACAAAGTATTTTATGGATCCTGTTGGTGAAATGTATATGCTTTATCCTGTTATCTCAGGATCCGATCAGAATGACAGAATTGGCAGGAATCTTTCAGAAGATAATATAAGTTACCCGGTGGAAGATATTGGTATTCTTTACACAGGACAATTGGACAACAAAAACGAAGAATTTGCTATTTCAGGTATTGAAGTGATTCTTTCTGTTATGGATACTTTGCCTGATATGCAGTCGAGCATTACCGATTCGGAAGGCAGATTTGCTTTTCTTATAGATAAATATCAAAATAAAGCAGGGATTATTGACTTATATAATATAAGTGACCGCACGACGGGGAAACTTAACATTTTACCGGATGAAAAATTCTATTATTGTTCTCATAACGTTGGCAAAGCAAGTGTTGCGAATTATACTGATTCAAAATTTTTTCATGAACTCGAGGATGAAACCCAGCGAATGTTAATACAGCGTGCATTTGGGAATGTAAATACTGATAAATTTGACAGTCTTATCAATATGTCATATTCGCAGGTACCATTTTATGGAAAACCTGCACTTGTTGTTATCCCCGATCAGTTTTTTTTCCTCCCGAATTTTAGTGAAATCATTCGTGAAATTGTTCCAAGAGTGAGGTATAAGAGTGGTAATTCATATTGTGAAATGATTGTAAGCCATGTTGACAATGGCATCAGATCAAACACGCCTCTTGTTATTCTTGACGGATTGCCGGTATCCAATTTGTGCGATCTGCACATGCTGAATTCAGATTATATTCAGAGAATTGAAGTGCAATCGGGTTATAGAATAACCGGCAATTATTTGTATAATGGTCTGGTGGCTATATATACAAGCCTTGATTACAGAATGAATAACTTTCAGCCGGATGAAAGAACTTCTTATACCATACCCGGATATACCTATGCTCCTGATTTTTCAGATCTTATAGATGAAAAAGCAGATAAAGGGGAAAGGCATCCTGATTTTAAGAATCAACTTTACTGGGATCCCGGACTTACTTTAAAAAACAATGATAAATCAGAAATCGTATTTTTTACTACGGATGAGTTGGGAGAATACATCGTTGAAATTCGTGGATTCTCGGAAAACGGCTATCCGGTATTTCTAAAAGAAACGATTTCTGTTGTGCAATAAAATATATAAAACCAGATGAAGAGCTTTCAATTGTCACTGTTTCTTTTTTTCTTGTTGCTGACTGTAAATTTAAAATCTCAGCAGGTGGTTCTTGCATCTGAGGTATACCCTGAATTGAAATACAACGCTTTGAGAGGGGAAGTGTTTTTCTCGGATTATAAACAGGTTAAGGGTTCAGCCTATCTGGTTGATGACTGGATGCTTGGCAACATTCATCTGGACGACGGGCAAAGGATGGACAATGTGAAGTTTAAGCTGGATGCTTTTTCTCACAGGATTATAATCTACCAGGAAAATTTGAAACGATTGGTAATTGCCGAAAAAGAACATATAACCGGTTTCGTTGTAGAAATGAACAATACTCAAAAAACATTCAAAAAGATCCTTGGCGTAAATTCAAAAACAAAGGTTTACGATGGTTGTTATTTTGAAGTATTGACTGAAGGGAAAGTTTCTCTTTACAAATTGTATTACAAAGAAATTTTACCTATTCATGATGCGAATAGTAAATACATCGAGGAGTTTATTGATGAATTCAGCTACTATGCCCTGATAAATGATGAATATATACATATCAGATTAGGCAGAAGCTTTTTATACCGTAATTTTCCGGAGTATAAAGTTCAGCTTAGGAAGTTTATCAGGAAAAATAAACTGAATGTCAGGAAGGAGAGCGATAGTGTTGTTGCAGTGAATTACCTGAACGAAATTTTGTTAACGTTACAGCAGCAATAATTTAAATTCAGAATCTGTTCCTAATCAGATATTATATGAAATAAATATCTTTGTGCGCTGAAAAAAACATCCTATTGCATGAATCACATTCGCAACTTTTGCATAATTGCGCATATCGACCATGGGAAGAGCACCCTGGCCGACAGGCTTCTTCTTGCTACAAACACTTTGGAGGAAAGGGATTTTCAGGATCAGGTACTGGACAACATGGATCTGGAACGTGAAAGAGGGATTACAATTAAAAGTCATGCAATACAGATGAAATATGAGTTAGAGGGTAAAAATTATATTTTGAACCTTATAGATACACCTGGTCATGTCGATTTTTCCTATGAAGTTTCCCGTTCCATTGCCGCATGCGAGGGTGCTTTGCTAATTGTTGATGCAACCCAGGGAATTCAGGCACAGACGATCTCCAATCTATACCTTGCCATTGAGCACGACCTGGAAATTATACCTGTAATGAACAAAATGGATATGGCCAGCGCAATGCCCGATGAGGTGAGGGATCAGATTGTTGATCTGATTGGCTGTGAAGCAGAGGATATTATTGAATCCAGTGGAAAGACTGGCCAGGGTGTTGACCGCATACTTGCTGAAATTGTGAGAAAAATACCTCCTCCGGTTGGGGACCCCGATGCACCTCTTCAGGCCCTGATCTTCGATTCTGTCTTTAATTCATACAGGGGAATATTTGCGTATTTTAAAATAATAAACGGAACCATAAGAACCGGAGACAATGTGAAATTTGTGGCCACCGACAAAGAGTATGATGCGGATGAAATAGGAATATTGAAGATAAAGCCCGAACCGAGAAAGGAACTGAGTGCCGGTGATGTTGGATATATTATTTCAGGGATAAAAAGCTCACGCGAAGTAAGAGTGGGAGACACTATTACACATGTTGAGCGACCATGCAATAAGGAAATTGAAGGTTTTGAAGATGTGAAACCCATGGTGTTTGCAGGTGTTTACCCTGTTGATGCCGATGACTATGAAGAATTGCGTGCCTCCATGGAAAAGCTACAGTTAAATGATGCATCCCTGGTCTTTGAACCTGAATCTTCAGCAGCTCTTGGCTTTGGTTTTCGTTGTGGATTTCTCGGCCTGCTTCATATGGAAATTGTTCAGGAACGACTCGACCGTGAATTTGATATGGATGTGATCACAACGGTTCCCAATGTATCGTTCAAAGCTTTCACAACGAAAGGAGAGGTAATAGATGTTCACAATCCTTCAGGTATGCCCGGTCCGAATATACTGGATCACGTGGAAGAACCTTATATTGATGCACAGATCATTTCCAAATCGGAATACGTTGGCTCCATAATGAAATTGTGCATCGACAAAAGAGGGACTCTTAAAAATCAGGTCTACCTGACAAGCAATAGAGTAGAGGTAACTTTTGACATGCCGTTATCTGAAATCGTCTTTGATTTTTATGACAAACTGAAGAGTATTTCAAAAGGTTACGCTTCTTTCGATTACCACCAAACAGACTATCGGCCAGCGCATCTTGTACGTCTTGATATTCTGCTGAACGGTGAGATGGTAGATGCTCTTTCGGCCCTGATACACAGGGACCATGCTTATTCGTTTGGACGCAGGATTTGTGAAAAGCTGAAAGAACTGATTCCTCGTCAACAATTTGATATTGCCATCCAGGCAGCTATTGGGTCAAAAATAATTGCGCGTGAAACAGTTAAGGCTGTGAGGAAAGATGTTACTGCAAAATGTTATGGTGGCGATATAACCAGAAAACGTAAATTGCTGGAAAAACAAAAGAAAGGGAAAAAACGCATGAGACTGGTTGGGAATGTGGAAGTTCCACAATCAGCATTTCTTGCTGTTTTGAAACTTGACTAGAAATTGCTTTTTTTGTTCTGAAAGAATTCAAGAATGAATATCTCCGTTTTTATTTCACATCTTATTGCATTGCTCAAACGTCTTGTTTTGATACTTATCTTGTTTTCAGTAACAAGAATATTATTCCTTTTGTTTTCCCTGACGTATTTTGTCCCGATCGATTGGAACCAGTTCTATAAAGCCTTCTTTTTCGGATTCAGGTTCGATTTTATTGTCGTATACTATTTGAATATACTCTATATATTGTTCCACTTGTTCCCGTTTAAGATAACCGGCACTCCCGGGTTTCAGAATTTTTTAAAATGGTTGTTCGTAGTGGTGAATTCAGTTTTACTGATGGCGAATTTTATTGACATCGAGTATTTTGAATTCAGTAAAAAACGCAGCGGTTGGGATTTAATAGATGTGCTTATAAGCAGCAAGGATACAATGAGCCTTATTCCTCATTACATCATCAACTACTGGCATCTTTTCCTTATGTGGGCAGCTTCAATATATCTTTTGATACGCTTTTACCCAAAACTGATCATTAAGAATTACAGGGGTTTTCCAAAACCGTTGATTAACAAAATTAGTATTCCTCTGGCGGCAGTTGTCTTGCTGGGAGCTGGTTTTGCTTACGTCAGGGGTTTGGAAGCAAAGCCTGTCAGGATCATTTCAGCGAACAACTATGTAAAACCGAAATACATTCCTTTGTTGTTCAATACTCCTTTTGTGATTCTGAACACGATTAACCAGCATGCTGAGGCTGTTGACGATTTTTTTCCACTGGAAGAGTTGACAAATATCTACAGTCCGGTGAAGGACTTTCATCAATCGGGGAGCATGAAACCAAAAAATGTGTTTATCATCATTCTTGAAAGTTTTGGAAAAAATTTTACGCAGGCTAAGAGCTGGGATGGAAGAAGTTTTACTCCATTTTTCAATACTTTGTCTGAAGAAGGTTTGTTCTGCAGTAATGCCTATGCAAATGTAGGCAATTCAATTAATGCTTTGCCTACAATTATCGGAGGATTCCCTTCGTATTTAAAAACTGCTTTTGTAAGTTCGGCATATTCGGTGAATACCATTCGAGGAATTGGGTCCATTTTAAAAGATGAAGGCTACATAACAGCATTTTTTCACGGAGGAATGAATGGGACCATGGGCTTTGACAAATTCTGTCAGATGGCAGGCATAGACATGTATTACGGGCGAAGTGAATTCAATAATGAAGAGTATTTTGATGGTGCCTGGGGAATTTACGATGAAGAGTTTTTTCAGTTTACCGCAGAAAAGGTAAATTCTTTGGAACAACCATTTTTCAGTGTACTTTTTTCCCTGTCTTCTCATGAGCCATACCCTATTCCAAAACGATACAGAAATGAATTTTTTCCAAAAGAAAATAAAATACTCAGGAGCATTTCTTATACTGATTATTCCTTATGTAAGTTTTTTGAAACTGTAAAAAAAATGGAATGGTATGAGAATACATTGTTTGTAATTTGTCCGGATCATGTCTCAAGTCATCTCAAAGATGAATCTCAGTTTATTCAGAACCGCATACCCATTGTGTATTATTGCAGTGCTGACACCTCTCTCACAGGGATATACAATAACATCACGCAACAACTGGATATTGTTCCTTCCATTTTGGACTACCTGGGCTATCCAAAATCATTTGTATCCTTTGGGGAAAGCATTTTCAGGGATGAGTACAAATTCACCGTGAGTAAATCAGGAGTGAATTACCAGGTAATAGATTCTGCTTTCATAATGAATTTTGATGGTAAAAAAGCGATACAGGTTCAGTCGCATTTCATGGATTCTCTTATTGATAACAATCTTATACAACACTCTGAAGAATCGTATGAAAATCTTGAAATTCTTACAAAAGCCTACCTGCAGAATTATTTTTACAGGTTAAACAAAAACCTGCTTGCGGACACTCTTCCATTGTATCCATAGACAAATAATAACAGGAAGGGGATAAATTCTATTTTTTCCGTATTGGATTCTCATTTCTGCTTGAATAGATCGCTTTATTCATTTAATTTTGAAATTATTCATCCATTAAATACCTGACATTATGAAACGCATAATCATTTCCTGTTTTCTTACCCTTTTCTTTGCATTCGGATATACTTTTTCACAGGAAGAAGGTGAACAGATAGTACTTAAATCAAGTGATGTAAAAACATTCATTCATGCATTTCCGCAGATTAAAACAGATCTGGAAAGACTGGAGATAAAATACGATAATAACAATTACGATTTTACAATTCCTGAGGCTACTGAAATTCTGAACAAAGTAAATGACATTGTTACAAAACACGGTTATACGAATTATGCCGATTTTCTCGTGAAAACAGCAGCCATAGCAATTACCTACAGCTCGATAAGAATTAACCGGGAAAGTGCGAATGCACAGCCGGAGTTTGCGGAAGCTATTAAGGAGATCGAAAATAATCCTAACTATACCGCCGAGCAAAAGGAACAAATGACAGCTATGCTGAAACAGAGTTCTCAAACTATGAGTACTATGAGTAAAGATATGGCCGATCCGAGAAATGTGGCCGTTGTGACACCTTTTGTGAATGAACTTGAAGCAGTGTTTGACGAGGATTGATGTTAATCATCCTCTTTTTTGTATTTTGCTGGATTGATTTTTAGTCCGGTTTTCCATGCCCAACCTATTCTACGGCCTATATTATAGTAGCTATTGGAATTTATTGAAAACAGAATAGGGTCAAGTTTTTTCATATAGGGATATCCTTTCCTTATATATTTTTGCGAGGAGTATGTTTCAACAATTTCACCGATAAATATCTCACTGTCATTTTTCAGGTTAATCACTTCCACCAGTTTGCATTCGAGGTTAAGAGGAGTTTCAGCGATCATTGGAGCTGTTTTGAGATTTCCGTAAAACACCGTGAATAAAGATGCTTTGTCAATTTTGTCCCCGGAATGCATTCCTGTGAAATCTGTTTCTTTCAGTAATTTTGTGTTTGGTATGTTGATGCTGAAGGTTTTGCTTTCTTTAATTCCAATATTGGAATAATGACTTTTCACAAGCGTGACGGATAGCATGGGTGGTTTATGTTGTACAATACCTATGTATGAGATGGTTATGAAATTTGGTTTGCTATTAACCTGTGTTCCTACAATTACTGTGGGCATCGGATAGATATACGGATGTGCTCCAAGCTTAATTTTTTTCATTGATTGATCAAATATTCTGCCTTAAGACCTTAATGTAAGGTACTCTATTTTTTCTGATGAACTATTTGTAATGATAATTCTTTTAAATACCCTTCCGGAATTGTTGCGGGTGTGTCGATCATAATATCCCTGCCGGAATTGTTTTTTGGGAAAGCAATAACATCCCGTATCGAATTTTGTCCGGCAAACAACGCAACCAGTCTGTCGAATCCGAATGCTATGCCACCGTGCGGAGGTGCTCCGTATTGGAATGCATTCATCAGAAAGCCAAATTGTTTTTCCGCCTCTTCTTTTGTGAATCCAAGGATCTTAAACATTTTTTGCTGCAACTGGCGGTTGTGTATCCTTATGGAACCGCCACCAACCTCAATACCGTTTATTACCATATCATAAGCATTGGCGCGAACTGCAACAGGATCTTCATCCAGAAGGTCAATATCCTCTGATTTCGGGGAAGTGAAGGGATGATGTTTCGCATAATAGCGTTTAGTTTCTTCATCCCATTCCAGCAAAGGAAAATCAAGGATCCAGAGCGGGGCATATTTTTCCTTGTTGATCAGGTTCAGTATGTCACGCATTTCAAGGCGTAACTCGCCAAGTGCATTTAATGTCTCATTTTTATCACCTGCAAGCACTAATAATAAATCGCCGGGTTTGGCTTCCATGAGGGCAGCCCATTTTTTCAGCTCAGCTTCATTATAGAATTTATCAACAGACGACTTAAATGTTCCGTCGGCATTGTATTTCACATAGATGAGCCCTTTGGCCCCGATCTGTGGTTTTTTTACAAAATCAGTGAGAGCATCGAGCTGTTTCCGGCTATATTCAGCACACCCCTCGGCGCATATTCCTCCAATGTATTCCACTGAATCAAACACATTGAATCCTTTGCCTTTCACAAGGTCAGACAATTCGCGGATGACCATGCCAAAGCGGATATCGGGTTTGTCATTGCCGTATTTTTCCACTGCTTCGTTGTAAGAAAGCCTCGGGAAGGGGCCATCAAATTCAACGCTTTTGATTTTTAACAGCAGATCTTTCACCAGCCCTTCAAATGCATTCAGAACGTCTTCCTGTTCCACAAAAGCCATCTCACAGTCTATTTGTGTAAATTCCGGCTGACGATCGGCACGAAAATCTTCATCGCGGAAGCATTTTACAATCTGGAAATAGCGGTCATAGCCGGCAATCATCAGCAATTGTTTGAATGTTTGGGGCGACTGTGGCAATGCATAGAACTGACCGGCATTTAAACGAGAAGGCACAAGAAAATCGCGTGCTCCCTCGGGAGTGGATTTGATGAGCATGGGCGTTTCCACTTCAAGGAATTTTTTGCTGCTCAGGTAGTTTCTTACTTCCTGTGCCATTCTGTGCCTGAGTTCCAAAGCTTCCTTAACGATGTTTCGTCTGAGATCGAGGTACCGGTACTTCATCCGCAATTCTTCACCGCCATCGGTATTATTTTCAATGGTAAAGGGAGGCACTTCTGCAGCATTCAGAATTTCTATTTTATCAATAATAATTTCTATCTCACCGGTACGAATTTTCAGGTTTTTATTGCTTCGCTCAGCAACGGTACCCTCTGCCTGTATTACAAACTCACGACCCAGCTTTCTTGCCTGCTTACAAAGGGCTGCATTGGTTTCCATATTGAATACCAGTTGCGTTATTCCATAGCGGTCGCGCAAATCGATAAAGGTCATACCGCCAAGGTCCCTCGAACGTTGCACCCATCCGCTTAAGATAACTTTCTCACCAACCGATTTACCGGTTAATTCACCGCAAGTATGAGTTCTGTACATAATGTATTTCCTTAAACAGGTAAATAATAAGTTGCGAAGATACAGCCTAGTGGTGAGAATTGGAAATGAAAGAAAGAAATAAATTGGGTTGCTGGTTGCCTGCCTGCCGACTGGCAGGGAAGTCAACTCCCCGATTAATCACAGTTCGACTCCGTTCACTGTGACCTGTAAAGTGTGATCAGCAACAATCTAATAACCTAAAAATCCAACAACCCGACTCAGAACTCAAAACACTAAACTTCTCAACTCCTCAATTACACATTACAGTTCACATTTCAACATTTCATCATTTCTTCCGAAACGGCATGTAGTATAAGATTACTCTTTCATGCCATTTACGTACCAGGTGGAGTAAAGCATATGCGCCATTCCATAACTGGCATAAAAAGTAAAACGAATTGTGTCTTCATGGATATAAGCCGGTTGATAAATTCCTTCATCTTCCAATTGGGGAGAATCTAAGAGACCTGCTGTATCGATTGTGAGTAAGGTTTCTTTCATAAGCACGTCATGATTCATCACCCTGATGATGTCGGTTCCCCAATCGACGATAATTTCATTCGGCTGGGAGTACGATTTTTTAACATCACCGGAATAGGAATAGGTGGTATCATATGTCCTGATATATTGATTACCATTTTCAACTTTCGTATAATGTTTATGAATCGAAAAAGTGTAATTTCCGATATACTTATCACGGTAATCTTCTTTCGTCTCTTCCTCACAGGCAGGAAGAAGCATCATGATCAGACTGAGGAGGGCAATTGTTTTTTTCATATTAGCAGTTTTTCGTATAACTTAAAATACCCGGCCTTTATTTGTTACTTACTAAACACATGATTAAGATGCAATTACCGGCTGTAAAGTTGCGTCTATGGTTGAATGATTTTAATTTGTTTTTTTCTCAGAATGCCGGGTGTGTCGGCAAGGCAATTAGCGATTATACCTTGTTAAAGCCAGTTTTATTATTATATATATGTTACTTTAAATTCGACAGTTAAATTGTTGTCAATTTTGGGAACCAATGCCCAATTCATATTAACAATATACATTTTACAGGTGCCAGGATATTCTACAGTTATAGCATAAATAATCTTGTTTTTTTTTATCATTAACAATTTGTCTATCGTAATTTGCATCACATCCTCCGGCACCTGTGAATTTGCATATCAATATATGTTTATCAAAATCAATGTATGGTAATGCAACCGCATCACAATTTAAATTGTATGGAATTGTCCTAATTGAATTTCCAAATTTTTGATACGATTCATTATCGGCAATTATAACTTCATTATATCCTCTGTCATAAACTCCAGAAAAACATGTTCCAAAAAAACCCGGTTCATAGAATTCAACTTTTTCTGTTAAATTCTCAAATTTCTCACAACTTATAATAAGCAATGTCAAAATAATCAAATTAATGATCCGTTGAGTGGGATTTGTTTTTACGGCTCATAACTTAAACATATTCTAATTATTAATATAGATAGTTAAAAATCGCGATTGGTTGCGTGCTAATAAAATTGGCTATGGTTCCACAATATGAAGGGCTGGAATTTTCTGGCTACCTATGAATGAATACTGACTTTCTTCTTTTCCTTAACCATAATCCGATGGTAAGATAAAGTAAAGCTGTAATTACTCCACAAATCGGAGAGATAAATATCTCTTTATTACCTGTTATCCTGATATAGCCGTCAATGATCAACGGATTAATAAATGAGTCTTCCACGGCATGCATTAAAATTACTTTGGTGTGGATCAGAAAACTCAAAACTATCAAAAACTCCGCTATTGCTTGTACACGATGTCACCCAACGTAATGCTTTGTTTTTTCTACAAATAAAGATCCTTATGCAGACAACCGGATTAAGCACGGCTTTCTTCCAATTCCATTGATATTATCACAAGAATAAATATACACAATCCTTAGTACGTTGAAGAGATTAAAACTCAAAACCCAGTCCGATCTTAAAAGCAGAACCTCCCAGATTTACATTTTTATAGATAACGATGTATGCATCTCTGTCTGCTAATTTTATTTCTTTAAAAGGAAAATATACGTATTCAAATTGCCCGAAAATGTAAAAAGATTTATAGACGGGATATGCGATCTCATTTTGAATAAAAAACATGGGATTACCGTACCTGCATTCAAGATTTAATGTATGATACAATTGATCATCATTGTATTCTTCCTTTCTAAATTTCGCATCAACAGTGGCCCACCCTATACCAGCAGTTATTTTAATTTTAACTGGATATTTATCACCCGATATTCGGCCGGTTACACCCAGCTTATAAAAAGTAAAATGGCTCTCACTAAAATATAAAACTGCTTTTAATGTATCAAAAGATGAATACCTGGAATCATCTTCTCTTTTGTTTGAAACCGGATTTATTTCAGCAGATAAACCAAAGTTATTATTGAAAAAATACGTAAAACCTATTGTCGGACCGGTTAAAGTGCCAAAACCCGCAAAACACGTTGTCTTATTTCCACCTGGAAGATGTACTTCCTCGATGTGCCCGTAAAAGTCATGATCGCTGGTGGAATAAGCCATAAATCCTACTTTAACATCAAAATGTTTTAGTATATAAGCCTCAGTTTTCATATTTTCAGTTTGTAAACCGGAACCTGATAATTGGTGGTATGAGTCAGTAGCATAGAGTGAAAAGAAAGCACCTCCTATAAAAGAAGCGATGAGCATACATACTTTGATTTTCATAATGGATAGGATTTGATTTAACATAGCAATGAGAATGGTTATGAGCAAGTTATGAATAATAAGTTAAGAATTGACAGATCTACAGGGAAATATAGAATTGCTGTTCCACATTAATTTTACCGTGACAAAAAGGGCGGAGTTAATATGCCATAACAAAAAACCTTTGTAAAGATTGTTAACAATAATAAGGGGTTTTCAGACAGTCTGACGGTCCCATAGTATGAAATCGTTGTGCAGTTCGGAGTACTTCGCTTTCAGCCCGCTAAACAATTGATTAATTATTTTATAGTTTAAATATACCACTATCCGTTCACTGTATTATAGCATATATGTAAAAGCACAGGTCTCAGGTAATTAGTAAATTAATAGTTCCAAC
>CAYORG010000055.1:0-18230 GCA_964406315.1 uncultured Bacteroidales bacterium
ATAAGTTCATACATGTATACTGAATCGGGATATGCAACAGTGTCAGGTACGGAAACGAATTCAGGAGGATCATCCGTATCGGATACAAAAATGGTATAATCCTGGTATACCGTATCGATTCCATCGGTAACGCCAATCGAAACATCAAAAAAATTATTCGCATGATTCCATAGCGGTGTTCCCGATATGGTATGCGTAACTGCATTGAAACTGAGCCACTCAGGTTCTTCATTGATAAAATAAGTAACCACATCGCCCAGGTTTGTATCAATGGCTTCTATGGTATAGGTATATTCTTCGTAGTCGTCTGCAGTAAGAATGGCTTCAGACAGGATAATGGGTGGATTGTTATTGATCTCAACAGTAAATGTAACTTCAATGGAATCGGCTTTTCTGAAAGCTCCGTTTCCGGAATCTTCAACTTTTAACCAGATAGTTTCACTTCCCAGCCACTCGTCGTCTTTCGGACTGACCTGTAATATCCGGTTAACATCGATGGATACATTCAGGTTGGAGCCGGCTTGCTGCCGGTATGTCCATTGCATTAAATAGTCAGGGTCTTCAATATCTGTTACTACCGTATCCAGGTTAATCGCATCGAATGATTTGCCCATGCCGGTGTATTGATCAGGAAATGAAGATATTACAGGATTCTGGTTCAGGTTATCCAATGCATCAAACCAGACATAGGCCATCTTATCATAACCGGTCTGCTTGGGATGCAGGTTATCCACCATCTCTGTTGAATAGTCAATACCGGCACCGTCTTCCATATCCACCATAATGATCCTGTTATCACCCCGTGCCGCAACCATGGCTTCAACATTGTCATTGAACTGGGTTGTTTCGGCATGATAGGTTCTTCTGTTGATAATGCGCGCAACGATGATATAAACATCCGAATCAAATGACCGGATATTGTCCAGGATATCTTTCACATCGTCCGGACTGACAGTAAGGTCATTGGTCCCAATATGAAGCAGAATAATATCGGCCGGATAATAGTTTAAGTAAGGACCCGGAGTTACTGGCGTGGGGGGGTTGTAGTATGCATTATAACCCGTATTGATCAGATTGGCCAACTGATCATCCGTGATCCCCGGAAACCCGGCATTGTCATCCATTTCATCACCCAGGTAATTGCTGCCGGCATCTTCACTTCCCACAAAATCAAAATCATATCCTGTTGCCGTGAGCAATTGGTATAACTTAAACCGATATGATATCCTATCTCCTATTGGTCTTGAATCACCCGAATGCGAATCGTAAGTGATTGAATTCCCCATTGGCATTACTTTTACTGTCTGAGCCATACAGAGAAAAGAGAGTCCGAAAAGCAACACAAAAATCAGCAGTATATGGCATTTTATTTTTTTCATGAAACACTATTTTCATTAAGCCCGACAACAGTACTGTTACCAATGCGAATTTTTAAAAAGTCTTTTAAAAACCCAACACTCTATGACTATAGAATGCCGGGTTATCTTTAAATTTTTAATCCATCATTTGTATTCCAACGAGATCATTGTTTTTTGGTGAATTTTCCGGTTATGATCTGATCGTTATAGAATACTTTATAGATATAAATGCCCTGGCGTAATTCAGAAATATTAACATCCACTTTTTTCACCTGGTCCGAAAGAATATCCCTTAGAACATTCCCGGTCATGTCATAGATGACAATTCTCTTCGATCCGTTGTTGTAAAATTCAAAATGGATCACATCGTCGGCCGGATTCGGGAATACCAGCAATTCCATATCCGATTGATGGTCGTTAAGAGCAGTAATGCTGACTATTATTTCATAATTCTGCATTACATCAATAGTACCGTCATTTACTTTCAGGATCACCACATTTTCTCCCAGATCATCTTCTGTTGGTGTACCGGAAAGTATGGCATCACCCGCATTAAAGTTTAGCCAGTCCGGTGTATAGACTTCAGAGAATGTCAAAACATCATCCTCATCCACATCGGTAGCTGTCATATGGTATATATATTCTACTCCGACTGCTGCCGTTTCCGATGGAACAGAGGTAATAACAGGGGCATCATTCGTATTTTCCACTTCAATGGTGAAGTTCTGGTCAGCAGTGGCAGTACCATCGCTTACCCGCAATGAAACAGGATGTGTTCCAACATCATCGTCTTCGGGTGTACCGATCAGTGAATCATTCCTGAACTCCAGCCATGAAGGAAGAGTAACAGCGGTAATTTCAATGTTGTCACCAACATCATCATCATCTGCTGTTGCCTTATAGACGTATTCCTGGTCTTCGGTTGCATCTGTTACAGGTGTTGATGTAAAGTAAGGAGCGTCGTTCACATTGATCACTTCAATGGTAAAGGGCTGGTCAACATTGATACTGCCATCAGATACCCTTAAGCTAACATCGTGTAAACCAACATTGTCGTTTGTAGGCGTTGCGCTGAGCACAGCCGTTGTTTCGCCGGGAGTGTAAGAGAAATTCAGCCAGGCAGGTTTTGTTGGTGCGGAAATTGACAGTACATCACCCGGATCAATATCAGTTGCAGAAATTTGATAATAATACGGAGAATCTTCGTCTACCTCGGTATCCGGAGAAGTCAGAATAATAGGAGCATAATTGTATACACAGGCACCATCACCGGCATTTCCTGCATTGTAATTTTCAGTAATAACTGTTGAACTTAAATCTGTGTCATAAAAAGCTACTTCATCAAGCAATCCTTCATACCAGAATTTATCAGTGGAAGTGTTCAAATAGCCAATATTTAAATCCATATTACAACCGAAATTTGAAAAATTTTGCGTTATTTCATCCACCAAAACCTTATCTACATATAATTTCATTGCGTTTGAAGTGCCATTGTAAGTGGCAACAATATGATGCCATGCATTATCCAATACCGATCCGCCTTCGACATAATTGTTTGTTCCACCATAATCACTTAGGTAAAATCCGACAGATCCGTCTGTATTTACACCAAGCCAGTATTGTGTGTTATTTTCCGTTGATTCCCGTCCGATCATGACCATAACAGTACTTGGTGAGGCTCCCGATTTCATCCATACCTCAAATGAGAAATCGGGTACATCATCAAAATCAAAAAAGATCAATTCAGGCCATTCATAAGGATCTTCCATATTCAGGCTGTCATTCACACCATCGAATGACAGCGCTCCGTTTACTTTTCCCGCTGCAAATGCCGGATTTAAACCATTCAATTCATATCCTGCAATATTGTCAATATAAGGAGTTCCGGCATCATCAAAATCCCAGTATGCAATCAGATTGTCCCTGCAATCAGGTTCTTCTGCAATGTATACATTGAATTCCTGTTCGGCATAACCGGCACCATTGGTTGCACGAAGCACTACATGACCATTGGCAGATGGGGAAGCCGGGGTCCATGAAATTTCCCCTGTAACTCCACCGATAGTCATACCTGAAGGGTATTCCACCAGGGAGTATACCGGAAGGGGATTGCCCGAGGCATCTGCATCGTATGTATATTCCTGACCTACAGTTGCATATATTTCAGGCTCTGAAAGAAATACAGGTGCATTTCCGTCACAATAACCTATCTGGTAAAGTCTTGCATTGTTATAATGAGTTGTAATTTCACCGGCACTTAAAGCCCGGCTATAAATGGCAACTTCGTCCAATGATCCGTTAAAATGATAATTTGTTGCAGTATAGTTAAAATCACCTATTCTGATATCCGCAGAAGAACTGAAGTTGCCGGTATAGGTAATATCGGTTGTAACAGGTGCTGCTGCGTCGATATACAGAAGGTTTTGGTTTGCGGATCCGTTGTGTACAGCTACAACATGGTGCCACTCTCCGTTGTTGTATAAACTGGTTGTTGTAGTTGAGGCATTTACACCGTTGTTATCTCCCAACTCAAATGAGATTCTGCCATTTGATAATCTTCCGATCCACCAATAAACATTGGATACGGGTTGTCTTCCAATGAATACATCAACAGTGCCTGTTCCTGTGAATTTGGCCCATAGTTCAATGGTAAAGCTGGCTGTTCCTGCCCAGTCAAAATGTGTATGATCTGCAATCGTTAAATAATTACCGGAACTCTTGGAAAACAATTGTGCTTTTCCACTAATTCCTGAAGTTTGAACGGGTGCAGAAATTTCTCCTGAGGCATCATGACTGCCATAAAAATCAACATAATCAGGCCCGCTTGATTCCTGTAATTTCCAATAAGAGATCATGTTGCTTGGACATTGTGCCCAGGCATTACTGAAGAAAATTGTTGAGAATGAGATCAGCAACAATGTAACTAGGTTGTGTTTTGCTATTTTCATAATAAGATTATTTAATTTCATTTTGATTTATGTTAAACAGTGTGTAATGTTACTTTCATTAAAAGATTGATCAAATTACAGAACAAATGTAGTTTATTTTAAAGGTGCAGTTGACTTCATTTTGATAAACAAGGAAAAATACATGATCAACTATATCATTTATTATTTTTTTGGCAAATACATAAGAATTTCAGCATGTTTGAATACAATGCACTCAATTTAACAACTAACAAAATCAGGAGGAAAAACCTGGCTGCTGATCCCGGTTTTTGTGAATACTCTTAATCACTAACTCTTTCTCTATAAATAGGATGCTAAGTATGATAATTGAACAAATAATATTTTATGACAGGCTCATTTTTCAAATGAGAACTGATCAATGAAAAACGGGCAATTTCGATTGTTGGTTTTTACATCTTGCTATAGCTTTTTCTGCGATGGATTGCCCGATAGCCAATGAGGCTGTGGCAGCCGGAGACGGTGTGTTAAGTACATTGATAATAAATTTATTCTCAACAAAAAGGAAATCATCCACCAATCCGCCATTTTTATCACAGGCCTGGGCTCTGACACCGGCACCACCGGAATCCAGATCCTCTGATCTGACTTCCGGAACGAGCCTTTGCAAAGCCCTGGTAAGCGCAAACTTGTTATAAGAGCGGTAGTATTCACCCAGGCCCATTTTCCAGTATTGCATCATGACTTTTCTGAAACCTTTCCAACCCAGAGCCCCAAAAAATTCAGTCAGCTCGAAGTCTGTTTTTTTATAGCCTTCTCTTTTGAATGCCCATACTGCATTCGGACCGGCTTCTGTTCCGCCTTGTATCCTGCGTGTAAAATGAACGCCCAGGAAAGGGAAATTCGGATCAGGAACAGGATAGATCAGGTTTTTTACCAGGTAAGATTTTGCTTTCTTCAACATCACGTATTCTCCCCTGAACGGAATGATCCTTACATTCAATTGGGGATGATTCAGTTTAGCGATTTCATCGGAAAACAATCCCGCAGTGTTTATGATCAGATTAGCCTGATAGTTTCCGTCCCGGGTAATAATTTCAGAATGATTTGTATTACTGATAATGTTAGTAACATGCCTATTTAGAAAGATTTCACCACCAAGCCGTTCGGAAAAGACTTCAGCATATTTCAGGGATACTTCCGTATAATCAACAATTCCCGTATAGGGTACCCAAAGGGCAGCCAACCCTGTTGCATAAGGTTCATACTCTTTAATGGCCTCACCCGGCAACTTTTTAACCTTATCAAGACCGTTCTGTAACGACCGTTCATACAAGTTATCGAGTCGGGGAAGTTCTTCTCTGAGTGTGGCAACGATAAGCTTGCCGCATAAGTCGTAACGAATACCTTCCTTATTACAGAAATTCAATAATTGATTATAGCCACTACGGCAATTTGTAGCTTTCAGACTACCGGGTTTATAATACACGCCGGCATGTATCACACCGCTATTATTGCCTGTCTGGTGTTTGGCAACCGTATTTTCTTTTTCAAGAATTGCCACTTTCAAACCAGGCGATATTTCTTTAATTCGGATAGCAGTGGATAAACCCACAATGCCTCCGCCAATGATGATTATGTCATACCTCATTGGATCAGGCATTTTTAATGTATTCTTTAGGTACAACAGTGGCTTCAAAAGACGGATCACTTTCCTGGCCGCGGGCCACTTTAAAAAATCTGTCTCTAATGGAAGTGAGCAGCGGGCCATTGGGATTCATCGGAAGACCATCAATAGAAGCAATCGGTACCAGTTCGGCCAGTGTTCCGCAAATAGCCAATTCGTCAGCTATAAGCACTTCCGTGCGGTCAATGGGTCTGCGGACAAAAGGTATTCCAAGTGATTTTGCCAGATTTTCAATAAAAGCCAGTGTAATGCTTTCAAGAGCACCTTCGGATGCAGGCGGTGTATAGACAACACCGTCTCTGACCATCAGCACACAGGAACCTGTTGCTTCAGCCACGCGACCCTGGTTATTCAGCAATATCATATCGGAGCAATTTCTTGGTTTACCTTCCATGCGCGCCAGTCTACCTACCTGATAGTTGGTTGAAGTTTTTATGCGTGCAGGCAATGCGGAATCGGTTGCACGTTGCCAGGTACTGATCCCGATATCGATAGGCTCTGGCATTACTTTGTCCTGATGATAAGCTGTGATGATCAGATCAGCCTTTGTTCCTTCTCCCCAATGACCTTCAACAACATATAATGAAATTCTTGCCCACATATCCCTTTCTTTTGATAACATCCTTCCCATCAATTGAAGAATAGCATCTTTATATTCGTCATAGGTCCATGGACACGGAATGTGTAAAAGCCTGGCCGATCGCAGCAGCCTGTTGTAATGCTTTTGCAAAAAAACAATTCCGAAATTGCCATGAATATCCCAGTAGCCTTTAATTCCTTCAAATACATTCAAACCCCTCGTGATAGCTTCGCATCCTATGTGCAGAACAGCTTTATCCCAGGGAATTATTTTACCTCCCATATAGGCGTAATCAGGTCTTTGTAATTTGGTAGCCATTGTAATATGTTTTTATAATGTAAATATTTCTGTAATTATTTTATTAATTGCTTTTCTTTCAGCATATCGGCTGCCTCAAGAATAATCCTGAGATCCAGTCCGGATAACATTGCAATATCCGTCAGACTATGTTCACCATCAGAATAATTCAGCACCCATAGAAACGCCAGTTGAAGAGTTTTACTGTCATTTCTTCCCCCTATGTTATCATATAACCCGCGCTTACCCAACTGAGGTTCTCCCTTCGGATATTGGTTTATCAATTTCCTGTCGGCTTCAATATACCTGATCACTTCGTGAAATACTTCCAGGGAATCATGGAGTGCTTTATCGGAGATAAGATCAAAATTGTCTGCAGAAGTATGGTATTCCGGATATTCCCCAAAAGGAACACGTGTAAGGTTGCCAACTGGTAAATTATATCCGGGAGAACAAAACTGCCGTTCATCATATCCATAGGGAATAAAGTCAATGATGTTGTATTGAATATCCTGCAATGATAATACGTGTTCTACAATTCGGTCGATTCCGGCATTTCCGATTCTTGAGCGTTTGTAGGTAAACATACTGTCGATTCCGAGCAGAGAGGTTACAAGACCGTATTTAATATGGCTAAGACGATCCTCATTCCGGGCCAGCCATGCAATAGCGCCAATGGTGCCGGGAATGAAAAGAAATCTGTAAGAATAGTGAAGCCTGGTTTGTGATAAAGATCGGGCAAGATAAGTACATACGGCAATCCCCGAAAGATTGTCATTGCAAAGTGATGGATGACAAATGTGGGTAGAGATCAAAACTTCTTCTGTGGTTTCACCTTTCAGATAATACTCAGCATAAGTCAGATTTCCTGGTGAAAGATCTGCATCGATAACCACTTCATACAGATCGTTGCTGAGGGAAGTGAGTTGATCGTGGCTGATACAAAAACCCCAGTTTTCAGCATAATAGGATGTACGGTAAGGAACCAAAGTTGGTTTGTCCGGAATACTGAAGAGATGAGGTTTTAACTCGGCAAGACTCATTTTTGCACGAATGGGTGTACTGTAATTCAGTACATGAAGATTTAACTGTTTGAAATCAATTATTTTTTTGCCTGAGGAATCTTTGACATAAGCATCCCGTATATTCCATTCCTTTGGGATCTCCCAATCGAGGACCTTTGTACCGGTTGGTACTTCATGGATTTTTAAAGGTATATGACGGTTTATAAGGTTCAGGGTTTCCCTGACTCCGTTGCCGGTAATACTCCGGCAAATGGGATACAATTCCTTGATAAAATCGATCATATATAAATCTCTTTTAGAAAATACTTAATTCAGGAATAAAGGTTACAAATTGGCCTCCCCATTCCTTTATATAATTGAGCTGTTCTCCAATTTCTTTTTTCAGGTTCCAGGGTAAAATGATCACATAATCGGGTTTATATTCTTTAATGCTGTCCAGGTCACGGACCAGGATATGACTGGCAGGCAAATATTTGTTCTGCTTATGAGGAGACAGATCCACAACAAATTGCACCAAATCATTTCCTTTTACGCCACAGTAATTTAACAGCGTATTTCCTTTGGCTGCAGCTCCATATCCTATTACTTTTTTTCCTTCTTTATTTGCCTTGATAAGAAAATCCCAGACTGTATATTTAATATTGTCAACTTTATCCTGGAAATTGCTGTAATAGTCAAGAGTATTCATACCCAATTCTTCTTCCCGTCGTAATAGATCTGTAACATTAGGAGATATTTCTTTTGTTTTATCTTCTTTGTGTTTTGCGAAAATGCGCAATGAACCTCCGTGGGTGGAAAGTTCTTCAACGTCAAACATTTCCAAACCCTGGTGTTCGAAGATCTGTTTTACGGCAAAAAATGAATAATACGAGAAATGTTCGTGATAAATGGTATCAAACTGATGTTCCTCTACCAGTCGCATCAGGTGAGGAAATTCGAAGGTTACCACACCTGTATCCTTCAGGGCAATTTTCACTCCTTTTACAAAGTTGTTAATATCAGGTACGTGAGCCAGCACGTTGTTTCCCAGTATCAGATCAGCTTGAATTCCTTTTTTTACCAGTTTGTCCCGGGCAAATTCGGCACCAAAGAAATCGATGATCGTTTCAATCCCTTTTTCGATTGCAACGTTAGCGGTATTGGCAGTGGGATCCACCCCCAAAACAGGAATGTTACGTTCCTTGAAATACTGAAGAAGGTACCCGTCATTGCTGGCAATTTCAAGAACAAGAGACTTTTCATTATAGTGAAACCTGTCAATCATCATCCCTGCATATTTCTTTGAGTGGGCAAGCCAACTGGTTGAATAGGATGAGAAATATGTATATTCACTATCGAATATAGCTTCTGCTTTTTCCATTTCGTCAACCTGCACGAGGTAACAATTGTGACAAACAAATATTTTTAACGGAAAATAGACTTCCGGTTCATTAAGCTGAGAAGGCTTTAACATAGCATTTGAAGGTGGGCAATTGATCAAATCAACAAATACATGTTTAAGTTCTGTGTTGCAATGTCTGCATTTCATAATTCTATTCCTTTAAAGTTGTTATCAATAGGTGGATAATTCTGATCTTTAGTTGTCATATTAATTGGAGTTAAAGGCCAATCAATTTTAAGACATGGATCATTATAGTATAGACCCCTTTCGTTTTCAGGAGTATAGTATTCGGAATGATGATATATCATCTGGGAATTGTTTTCAAGGGTCTGAAATCCATGTGCAAATCCTTCCGGAACATAGATCATTTTCATATTGTCTTCAGAAAGAATAACACTGATATGGTTTAGGAATGTCGGTGAATTTTTTCTGATATCAATAATAACATCGAATACCTTTCCCCTGATACAACGTATAAGCTTGATTTCAGCAGTTGGAGGCACCTGGTAATGCATCCCTCGTAAAGTACCTTTGACAGATGTCATGGAATGATTGAATTGAACAAATTCTTTTGTATGATGAATCCGGCTGAATTCGTGTTTGCAAAATGTTCTTGCAAAGAATCCCCTTCCATCAGCAAAAGGTTCCAATTCGATAATATATGCTCCTGATAAGGAGGTTTCTATAAACTTCATATAAATTCCCTACAAACGCTAATTCCTATTAAAACAAACATCGATACTTTCATTACGGAAGTTATAAGGTGTGAATTTTATTCAGTTTCAAATTAACATACCGGGTCAAAATTCATGTTCAGATCAATATCAAGTTACCATGAATCTTACTAAAGCAATCTTAATGAGTCGTCAACGATCCCCATCTGAGATAGCTCATTAATAACAAATAACCTGATCAGCCTTGATTGTCTGAAGTTTTTATCGTTGAATTCAATTTTTTTCAATCCTTTAACCAGATCATTGATTGTATCCTTCAGATTATATTGAGGCTGATTATCGGGAGCAAGGCGTTTAAACAGATCAAAGCTTACCTTGTATGATCGTTTGTCAGGCTGTGCGTCTTTATTTACAGATACCTTTACTTCAGGCAGAATATTCTGGATCGAATAAGCGAGTTCCTTTACCTGGTAATTCCATTCATTGCTACCCGTGTTTACTATTAGAAAATTCCCTCCTTCTTTAGGGTTTCTCTCATTTGCCCAGATAATTGCTCTTCCCATATCCCTCACATTGATCAGGGGGCGCCAGGGAGTTCCGTCGCTTAAAATAAGAATTTCACCTGAAGATAAAGCACCGGCGACAAAATCATTTAAGACCAGATCGAGTCTAAGTCTGTCACTCATTCCACATGCTGTTGCAAATCGCAGACAAGTAATTTTGAAATTCTCATCAGCCAGGGATTCAAGATCCTTTTCAGATTTAACCTTTGATTTTGCATAAGCAGTTAAAGGATTTAGTTCGGAGGTTTCTGTTCGTGAAGTGTTCTCAGAAAAACCATATACACTGCAGCTTGAAGCGAAAATAATGTTCTTAACGCCATGTTTTTTGGCTTTTTTAGCTATATCAATTACAGCCTTGTAATTCACATCATAGGTGGCAGATTCAAATTTATTTCCAATCGGATCATTTGAAAGAGCAGCCAGTTGAATAATCGTATCAACATCTTTAAGGATTTCTTCGGGGAAATTTCTTACATCCCCAAAAATTTGCTGATCGATAAAAATTTCAGGTGAAACAAACTTGTTTGTCAACTGACTTGAAAAATAACCAATGTCATAGCCAACAATAGTTGCATCGGGATATGATTTTCGCAAAAGCTTTACAAGCTCAGAACCAACATAACCTAAGTTACCAGTTATTAGAATTTTCATATGAGAATATTTTGTTATACAATTGTCTGATTATCTGTCCAGGTCTTCCATGGCGGGGAATCTTTCTGCCACATGTCTTCGAGAACATTTTTATCACGAAGTGTATCCATAGGCATCCAGAATCCATCATGTTTAAATGCAGCTAATTTTTTTTCTTTTGAAAGTTTTTCAAGAGGTGTTTTTTCGAATACTGTAGAGTCATTTTCCAAATAGTTAAAAATAGCGGGTTCCAAAATAAAAAAACCTCCATTGATCCAGGCTGAGTTTTCATCTTTTGGTTTCTCACGAAAATTTGAAATTAAGCTATCATCGCCTTTCAGAGAGAAGGTGCCAAATCTTCCCGGCTCCTGAACAGCCATAAGTGTGGCTACGACATTCTGGTTTTTATGGAAATTTATTAATTCACTGATATTTACATCACTTACTCCATCACCATAGGTCATGCAAAATGTTTCGTTGCCCAGGTATTCCTTAACTCTTTTCAACCTTCCACCTGTCATGGCATTTGTTCCTGTATCAACCAGGGTAACCTTCCAGTTTTCCGACTCATTATTTAAAATTGACATGGTATTGTATTTGAGGTCGAAAGTGACATCAGACTGATGAAGGAAATAATTGGCAAAATATTCTTTGATAATATACCCTTTATAGCCAAGACAAATAATGAATTCATTGATGTTGTAATGAGAGTACATCTTCATGATATGCCATAAGATCGGTCTGTCACCTACTTCAACCATAGGTTTTGGTCGAACACCACTTTCTTCGCTTATTCTTGTGCCGTAACCACCGGCTAAAATAACAACCTTCATATTTATAAATGTATATAGTGTTTCATGAAATGATAGAAAGTTCGCGCATCAAAACTACGCAAATGTCATTCATTATTTAAATTTAAAAACTTAATTTTTATAAATGTCTTATTTCATTGGATGAATTGTTCCGCTCAAATCGTTAAGGAGTGTTTTTGTTGTTGAATCGTGAAATTGTGTAATCGTGTAACTGTTTAATCGTGTAATCGTTAAAAATGATTAATCGATGAATCGGGCAATCGATGAAATGAAGTTAATCAACCAACAGAATGTTTTTTATATAACATCAGTTAATCAATTCATCAGTTCCCCAGTTAATCTTTTGTTGTTTATGAGTTGAGAAGTTTAGAGTTTAGAGTTGGGTAATGGTTGCTGGGTACATGGAGCTGGTTACTTGTTTAACTGTTGAATCGTGGAACTGTTTATTTGTTTAGATGTTGAGGAGATGAATTGAGTAGTTAAGATGTTTAGGATTTAGATTTATAATAATCAGTATTTATTCAATGTCGAATGTCCAATATCAAATATCCAATGTTGAAGTACAAGTTATAAGTTATTGGAAATTGTCTGCCTGCCGCAGGCAGGGACATTGGGTGTTTGATGGTTGGGTTATTAGAAAATGATGAATTGGAGAATCGGTGAATTGACTTCGTCGAGCTCTCCCGATTTTTATCGGGATCGGTTGAATACGTCGAGCTCGCAAGCTCGGTTGTGTAATCGTGATTCGTGATTGGTGATCTGTGAATTGTGATCAGTTTGGAGTTCGGGTGCTAATTGCGTATAGCTGATCACCAACTGTATAAAAATAAGGACTGGCCTATAATAAATCCGGCAAATAAATCATTGCGCAGGCTCGTTGCGAAGGATTTACAAGTTCCGCGGAAGTGAAACGTCAGCGGAACGACACGAAGAGCCGAGCAATATGATTTATCCGGATTTTTTATCAGCCATGATTTTTTTGCTTTCTTTTTTGATCAGCAAAAAAGAAAGTCGTTCCGTTTGGGAACGGAACGAAACAAAGGCAAGTGTGGAAGATAAAAAAGAATGTCGAACCGCATTGGGAACGGTTCGAAAACATGGCTTGCGGGTTTGAATATAGAAATTGAAAAAGACTTGAGATTTGCGAATTGAAATTTGTGACTGAAAAATTCGCAATGATTACAACAATCAGAACAAGATCTCAAAGTTACTTCACTCCATGCAGTAATTTATTGATTTGTTTTGACAGGATAAGCAATAGCACTCCGATACTCACAGTGACCAGCCCGGTTTTCGTAAATACATCAAGATAGATCGCATAGGTCTCAGATGCCGGAGGGATTATATCTCCCACTTGACCCGCGCCGGTAAACTTAGCCAGGATAGCTGCGAGATAATTTGCAGCAGCCCACGATAAAAACCAGGCCCCCATAAGGGTTCCGGCCATATTCTTTGGAGCCAGCTTGGTTACCATTGATAAGCCAATAGGAGAAATGAATAATTCACCGGTTGTATGCAGCAGATACAAAAGTACAAGTGTTATAAGCGGCATCATGAAATCCTTTGCAAACAGGGCACCAACCCGAACCATAAGAAAGCCCAATCCCAGTTGGATAATGGCAAATCCAAACTTCATAGGAATACTCGGATTCCGTTTTATCTTATCAAGCCAGATCCACATGACCGAGAAGATGGAACCAAAAACAAGAATATAGAAGGGATTAAAAAATTGGGTAGTGGGAGCACCCATTTCCCAGCCTCCTATCATCCGGTCAACATTTCTGGAGGCAAATATAGTAAGTGATGTCCCGGCCTGTTCAAAACAGCTCCAGAAGACCACATTAAACAATAGCAGGATAACGAAACCAATCATCCTGTGCAATAGAATTTTACCGCCTTTTATTCCGGCTGACATTAAAGTATAAACAACAAAAACGGCTGTAGCAATCAATAAATACATGACAATATCATTGAAACGTACTAATAGATAAACAGCAGGAACAGCAGCAACCAAACCAATAATTACCAGGTGAAACTGTGTAAGGGGGCCTAACATTTTGCGATGCAATTTTTCGGGATTTGGCGGAGTGATCTTATCGGCAAATGGTCTGTTTCCAAACCCAAAGATCAATGAACCCGCTAACATTCCCAAACCGGCGAGAGCAAAACCATAGTGGTAGCCCAGTTTCACCCCTACTTCGGCAACAACCGTTGTGGCAAGCAGAGCACCAATATTTATTCCAATATAGAAAATGGTAAAGCCGGAGTCACGGCGATTATCATTTTCCTTATATAATTTTCCGACAATCGTAGAAACATTGGCCTTAAATAATCCGTTTCCAACGATTAAACATCCCATGCCAAGGTATAGCAAGTGTTCTCCGCCACCAACGATTAAAAATTCGCCAATCGACATCAGGACACTTCCAAAAATTACAGCATATTTATAACCCAGTATTTTATCTGCAATTCGGCCTCCTATTACAGGTGCGGCATATATAAGGGCAGTATAAGCACCATAAATAAAATAGGATTCTTCTTCCGCTTTTGCAATAATATGAATCAGGTACAAAACCAGGAGCCCGCGCATTCCATAATAGCAAAATCGTTCCCACATTTCTGAAAAGAAAAGTACCGCTAAACCTTTTGGGTGTTTCGGAAATAAAACCATATGTGTATTTTTTAAATGATATTCAGTCTTAGACTAGCAATGTTTTATTTATTTAGAACAAAACAAATATAGACGAATTTTTAAATTCCTGTCCTGAAAAATTCAAATGACCGGCTAAATTTGTGTAACTGGATTATATTAAGTGTAAATTCGCTGAATCAATGCATATAGCATATGAAATTCTTTCCTGTAGATAAAATACGTGAAGCAGATGCATATACTATTGCAAACGAACCCATTGCATCCATAGATCTCATGGAAAGAGCCGCAGGTCAACTGGCAGAATGGATTGTATCAAAATATACCGGCAAGCATCGATTTCTTTTTTTTGCAGGTCCGGGAAACAATGGAGGCGATGCATGGGCGCTGGCAAGATTGCTTTGGCATAAAGGATATAAACATATTTCTTTCTTTTTACTGGATACCGGCAGATCATTATCTTCTAACTCAGAAATAAACAGGACCAGACTAGAAAAGGAAACGGATATCCCTGTTCATGCAATTTGCAATACAAAGGATTTTCCTGAAATAGAAGCCAGTGATATAATAATAGATGGCCTGTTTGGTTCAGGTTTGTCCAGATCACCTGACGATCTCGCTTCCGAATTGATACGGTATATTAATGGCAAACAAAAACTATCCCTGATAGCAATTGATGTTCCCAGCGGCTTGTTTTGTGAAGACAATTCCGGGAACAAAAAAGAAATCATAATTCAGGCTACATATACCCTTACATTTCAATTTCCCAAATTGTCTTTCTTTTTTGCTGAAAATTCAAACTATGTTGGAGAATGGGTTGTTTTGCCCATCGGGCTGCATCCGGACTTTATTGCAAAAGAGAATACCATCTACCATTATATGGTTGAAAGTGATGCAACCGGTTTGTTGCAACCCCGGAAAAAGTTCTCTCATAAAGGCACGTATGGTCATGCTTTGCTTATTGCAGGCAGCTACGGGATGATGGGAGCTGCTGTTCTGTCTGCGCGTGCAGCCCTTAGATCAGGACCTGGCCTTCTTACGGTACATACTCCAAGAAGAGGAGTTGAGATACTACAAACTACCGTACCTGAAGCTCTCTTAAGTATTGATGAATCGGATATCCTGTTTACAGGAAATACTCTTCTGGAAAAATATTCATCCGTAGCCATAGGTCCCGGCATAAATCAGAAAACAAATACAAGGAAAGCCTTGCCTGGTTTATTAAAGGACATACAAGTGCCCCTTGTTATAGATGCTGATGGTTTGAATATTCTTGCTTCTTTGGAAAACTGGCAGGAATTGTTGCCCGAAAACACAATTCTTACTCCTCACCCAAAAGAATTTGAGCGACTGTTCGGGAAATTTAAAGATAGCTTTTCCAGAATGCAGTTTCAACGTACATTCTCAACGGACCATAAATGTGTAATTGTGTTAAAGGGTGCCAATACATGTATTACAGTACCATCCGGTGAAATATGGTTTAATACTACCGGCAATCCCGGAATGGCTTCCGGAGGGAGTGGAGATGTGCTGACAGGTATTATTCTTGGATTGCTGGCACAAGGTTATTCAATCAGCAATGCGGCCAGATTTGGTGTCTATATTCATGGGATGGCCGGTGATATGTCTGCTGAATGTTGCGGACAATATAGTTTAATTGCTTCTGATATTATTGACAATATCGGATATGCTTTTTGCGTATTAGAAAAAAACAGGAAATGAAAAATAATACAGGTGTACTTATTTTATTATTATTAATTGCTTGTTCTCCTGCAAGCAAGATCAGTGTTACGAACATACAGGACTTAGCATCATACGAGGAAAATAGCATTATTTATACTATCCCACGTACTCGTCTGGTCCTGACTGCCACAGCCATAAGACATTATACGGTACCGGGTCCCTATAACAGATATGCGGAAAAATTTCTTGGAATGAAAGATGCACCGTCTATTTCCGAAACAGAATGGGAACTGAATTCTATTGCACTGACTTCCTATCAGGAACCGGATCCGGATTATTATTTTTCTGTTCAAACGAATGATCCTGAACTGGTATTACAAAAGTTTATGATGCTTACCGGCAAAGGAATGATTCTGAAACCCGATGAAAACAATCTGTTTGTGCAGTTTGAGGGAATTTTTGATGAAGGGCCGGAACCGATCCATTTTAAAGATCTGTCCGTTAAGAGAAACCTGATCGAACCGGGAAGCAGTGCAAAATCTGCTGAGAAGAAAACAACTATCGATCTTCCGGTTACCGGACAAAACATGGGGGCCAAATCGATTGAGCAAAAGGCAGAAGAAGCAGCCAATTTTATTATAAAAATTCGTAAAAGAAGGTTTAAATTGCTGGCAGGTCAGTATGAAGTTTTTCCTGAAGGGAAAGCCTTGGAAATAAGTGTTCAGGAGTTGAATCAACTTGAGGAAGAATACATCTCCTTATTTGCAGGCAAAACTTATTCCGATACAATCACAAGATCTTTTTACTATGTACCTCAGGTCAATCAGGAACTGGAACGATATGTTTTCTTCCGGTTTTCAGATGAGACGGGCTTTCATGATGCTTTGGAGACAATCGGGAAACCTTTGGTTTTGGAATTAAGAAACATGCATTTTACTGAAGTTTTACATAATATGCACTTCCCGCTAAGCGGACCAACGTATGAAAATGTCTTATTTTACAGGATACCTGACATGGCTTCAGTAAAAGTATTTTATAGCAGCAATACCATTCTTGAGGCGGAAATTAAAATATTTCAATATGGATCCATTGTTCCATGGAGTGTTTTAGGAAAGTGATTCTGTGAACGGTGATCGGTGATTCGTGATCTGTGAACTGTGAACTGTGATCAGTTTGGAGGGGTTGTTGAGGAGGAAGTTGAGATGGTTTTTAGGTTATAAGGTTGTTGGGTTGTTTAACTGTGGAATCGTGTAACTGTGTAATTGTTTAAATGGTAAATCGTGATTTGTGAATAGTAAATGGTGAGTTAGGAAAATGAGAGAGTGAGAAGGTGAGATGTTTAGAGTCGGAAGACCGAAGACCGAAGTCGGAAGATGAGACAGAGAGAAAGTGAGAAAGTGGGAAGATGAGTTGTTGGTTGCTGGTTAAATAAGAGGAAAACCCAAAGACAATTATGTAGTGATTTAGGAGCTGAAAAGTTTAAAGTATTGTTACTTGTAACTTGAAACCAGTGACTTGGGACTATTTTAGTTTACTAGTTACGTGTTACTGGTTGTTGTTTACTTGTTTAACTGTTGAATCGTGTAATCGTTAAAATAATGAGTTGGGAAGGTGAGATGTTTGGAAAATTCGCCACAAAGACACTAAATCACAAAGCACTCACAAAGTAATATGGGACTAAAAACAGAATTTTGTGATTTCTTTGAGCCTTTGGGACTTCGTGGCCGGATTAAAATCTATGCCTGTTAAGACATCTCGAGGGGATATAAAATTCAGAATCATTTCATTTGCCTGCTTAATTCAGGGATTATACAATCCATGAAAACCAAACCACAGGGATTTGAGATTTCGAGATGTAAGACTAGAAACCTGTGACTTGGTACTTGAGACCGTTTTGAGATCAGCAACTAAAGACTTGCGATTTGAGACTTGAAACTTGTGACTGAAAAATCCACAATCCGCAATCCGAAATCTGCAATCCGAA
>CAYORG010000056.1:0-18193 GCA_964406315.1 uncultured Bacteroidales bacterium
TCTCATTATGACACAACATATTACATTTCACTTACGGCGTCCAATCCCTATGGATGTGACAGTGTGATGTATGATTCGGTGAATGTATTTGCTTCTATCGATGCTAATTTTAATTTACCGATAACCGATAGCTGTTCACCCTTTACAATCAAGCCTGAGAATCTTTCATCGGCGGGAGCCAATATTTTTGAATGGGATTTTATCGGGAGCGGACTGGGAACATTTAACGACTACGAACCGAATGTACCTGCTTTTACCAACTTAACATCCGATGCTGATACTATTATTGCCAGGCTGGTAGCTTATGGCGCTGCCGATCCCCAGCATCTTGCCTGTGCTGATACTCATTCGGTGGAAATCGTTGTATATCCTCTGGTTATTGCTGATTTTTCACCTGATCAAACAGCATTCTGTTCACCGGATACAACCTTTTTAACCAATAATTCCGTGAATGCGGATAACTATGTATGGACTTTTAGTGACGGATCAGGTTCTTCGGCTGTGAATCCAAGTCATGTGTTCGAAAACTTCAATAACGTAACCGATGTCAATTATACGATTGATTTGCTTGCACGTTCTATGTACAATTGTACGGATGACACATCAGTTATTATTACTGTTTATGCCAAACCGGATGCAGATTTCTATTTTCCCACTGCCTCGGATTGTCCCCCGTTTGAATTGCAAATGACAAATATATCGGTCGGATCAAATTTAAGTTACTTCTGGAATTTTGCAGGTGAAAGCACAAGTACACAGGAAAATCCGAGCAATATATTTGGAAACGATTCGACAGTTGTTGTTTCCAAACCGATCACTCTTACTGTTACATCTGACAGAGGATGTGTTGATTCCATCATGAAACTGATCAATATCTATCCGAATGTCCGGGTAGCATTCACATGTGATGTAACGGAAGGGTGCAGCCCTCTTGATGTGCAGTTCACAGGAGATACGATAAATGTAAGCAGTATGTTGTGGTACATCAATGGTCAGACGTTCAGTCCCCTTAAAGACCCTTCACACAGGTTTGTAAATGACACACCGGGTGATGAAGTGTACGAAATAAAATTCAGTGCAATCTCACAATTCAATTGTTATGATGATACAACGGGAACAATCACCGTGTTTCCCAATCCAACAGCAGAGTTTATTCCGAGTCCCATGATCCAGTCGTATAATTCAGATGAGGATCAGACAACTGTAGCCTTTAATAATGAGACATTTTATCAAAGCAGCTGGAGTTATGAATGGGATTACGGAGACGGTGTAACAGACAACCAGTATGCTGAATCCTTTGATCATATATATGGTTACATGTACTGGGGCGATCCTGAAAACAATTATTATTTCCCGGTTCAGATGGTAGCCTGGAATACGGATAACCCGGAATGCCGCGATACCATTGTCAGGGAGATACAGATCAGACCTCCTTTGCCGCAGGTTATGCTTGAAGAGGATATTTCTGCCTGCGTACCGTTCACGCTTGATTTTGTTGCAACCACAAAATATGTATATCCCGACCAGTACGAATGGGATTTTGACGACGGAGGATATTCTACCGATACAATGCCTGTCCATACATTCACTGAACCTGGAGTATACACTGTCAGGCTGCAAGTATGGGGCGACGGAGGACCAAACTATGATGACAGGATCGTATTTGTTTACCCGAGGCCAACTGCATACTTTACTTTCAATGATTCATCCGTATTCATGGCCAGCCAGAATCAACCACCTGATATCATTAGTTTTTATAATCAAACAAGTGGCGGAGATTACTATTGGTGGTTCTTTACAAATCAGGATCCGGGTGCATCAGATCCTTCATTTAGCATTGAAAATTCTCAATCTACGGAGAAAAATCCGACATGGTATTATGAAGAAGAAGGAGTATATTATGTAGCGCTAATTGCACAATCTGATCTGGGGTGTTATGATACGGTTGTTCATCCTATTCCTATTTATGTACATGGGGAAGGAAATATTCAGTTCCCGACAGCATTTACGGTTGATCCTGCAGGAGCGCGGGATGAATGGGTATCAGATCCCGCAGATATGGACACCAGGATATTCAGACCGTATGCTCAGGGTGTAGAAGAATACAAGCTTGAAATATACAATCGCTGGGGAGTTTTGATTTTTGAATCCAATGATGTAAATCATGGATGGAATGGTTATTTACAGGGGCAACCTGCAAAACAGGATGTATACATGTGGAGGGCAAAAGGCAGGTTCACTAACGGGCAACCTTTTGAAGTAAGTGGTGACGTAACATTATTAATTGTGCCTCAAATACAGTATTAATTAAATAGAATATCAAGGCTTTTACTGTTTATAACTTGTTCTTTGTCAAAATTATTTCAGTTGCTAAAAGAATTATTTTCGTTTTATAAACCAACTACGTGTTATATCCGTAACATAGGGTAAATGTTAAAAAACAGTGCGCAAATTTTTCATTATTATATTATTTTTCCTCTTATTTAGAGATGTGTACTGTCAGGACCCACAATTCTCACAGTTTTATTCAAATCCGCTGTATCTGGGTCCTTCATTTGCCGGAGCAGTAGATGGAAGTCGTATTTGTCTCGCATACAGGGATCAGTGGTGGGAAGCCTCATCACCATTCAGAGCATACAGTATATCTTATGATCATTATTTTTCAACCTTTAATAGCGGAATAGGTGTTCTTGCTTATCATGATGTTTCCGGTACCGGCAAAATGGGTTCTCTGAATATCGGACTTCATTATTCGTACAATTTCCAGATTTTTCATACCTGGCATGTAAGGCCGGGCTTATCTTTTGCTTATGTTGAACATGGCTTTTTCGGTGATCTTACCTTCATTGATGAAATCATTGGTTCTTCAACTTCAGTTCCCGATCCGTCAAGAGAAAGATCACGGGACATTGATATAGGAACGTCTGTCCTGATCTATACCAAAAAATTCTGGATAGGAGGATCTGCCGATCATTTGTTAACACCCAACATCTCTTTGTATGCTTCGGAAGCTAAAATTGACATTAAATACAGTTGTTACGGAGGATATGAATTTCGCAGAAAAGGCAAACTGTTAAAGCCGAGCGATGAAACCATGACATTTGCATTTATGTACAAACAACAGGCAAGCATCAGGCAATTTGATCTGGGCGTTTACTGGCATAATTATCCACTGGTATTGGGTCTTTGGTACAGAGGTATACCTTTTATTAATTCACACAGGGGTGATGCCCTGGTGTTCCTGGTGGGTATTAAAACAAGGCAGTTAAATGTCGGATACAGCTATGATTTTACAATTTCAAATCTTCTTTCGGATGTTCGTGGTTCTCACGAGATCACACTTACTTACAAATTCCTTCTTCCAAAACGATCCAAGAAAGGTTCCGTTCCATGTCCTGAATTTTAGTATAAGATCATGCCTGTGTTTTAATCATTTCCACTAACAGAGTATTTTTTCTTTACTCCGCCCCTTTTCTAAATTCCAGGAATATTCCGTATTAATGCAAAGTCTGTCCCGGCAAATTGTCGGAATTGGCCCGATTTGATTATCCTGATCAGTGAAACATTTCATTTTCATGAATTATTAAGGCTAAAATCTTATTTTTGTAACGCATTAATTCGATAATCATTTAGACAATTTGTAATGAAAAATTTACCTACTATTTTAAGCTCAATCTCATTAGCTGCTGCAATTGCACTTTTTGTTTTGTTTTATACCGGCAAAAAAGGCACCTCTTCAAAGGAATCGGATGAAGAATCGATAGCATTACCAACACCTTCAGGAGGTATTGTTTATTTGAATATAGACAGTGTATTGAATAAGTATGACATGTATTCCGATATTGAGGCTGATTTACAGGAAAAGCTTAAAACCTCTGAAGCACAATTGGCAGCAAAGGAGAAAACTCTGCGTAGCGATATGCAGGATTTTCAATATAAAATTGATCGTCAACTGGTTACTCGTGCAGAAGCGGAAAAACTCCAGCAGGAACTCATGCAGAAAGAACAGGCATTGTATCAGCTTCAGAATAATCTTCAGGTTGAATTGGCTGAGATGGAACAGGTAGCTCAAAGAAAAGTACTGAATTCAATCATGGAATACCTGGCGGATCTTGAAGAAGCTGATAAATACCAGTTTATTCTGGGAACAACATTCGGAGGGAATATTTTGTATGCCAATGAGGGTTTGGATATAACAAAATCAGTTGTTAAGGGTATCAATGAGAAGTATAACAAAGAAAAGGATGATGATTAATATTCAATCTATATGACCTTTGCTGATAAGTATTTCCGGAAATACAAATACCAAGGCAAATACAAAATCCAGGAGCCCCCATCGGGGCTCTTGCGTTTTATAGTGGTGATTCCCGCATACCTTGAAGATGAAATATTAAACACCTTAACATCTATAAGAAATGCTCATAGGCCTGAAGGAAATACTGAAGTTATTGTTGTTGTAAATTTTTCCGGGAATGATTCATTGGTTAACAAAGAACGTAATATTAAAATACATGAATTGTTGCACCAATGGGGTTTCAATAACAGCAATGACAAATTGAAGTTTTTCACTGTTTTAGCCGATAATCTCCCGGCAAAACATGCAGGAGTGGGTTTGGCAAGAAAGATCGGTATGGATCTGGCTGTTGAGAGGTTCGGACAGATCAATAATGAAAATGGGTTAATTCTTTCTCTTGATGCCGATGCCAGGATTGATCATAACTACTTCACGGCGTATGAGGAAAAGATGCATAATAAGAATACTTTTGGTGGTTGCATCTATCAATTTGCTCACGATCTGGAAGGAGAAAAGTATACCCATGAGATTTATAGTGCAATAGCCCAGTACGAGCTTCATTTGCGTTATTACAAGCATATTCTGGATTTTACCGGTTTTCCTTATTCCCATTATACCATTGGTTCATGTTTCGGCATAAAAGCCGGGTTATATGCAAGTCATGGAGGCATGAACCGCAGACAGGGAGGGGAAGATTTTTATTTTCTAAATAAAGTTTTTCCGAATGCTGAGTTTATTGAAATAAATAACAGCTGTATCACCCTTTCTCCCCGACCGTCTGCAAGAGTTCCGTTTGGTACAGGTCCCGTTGTTACAAAATTATCTCAACAACCTGATGAAGAGTACACCACTTACAACCCACAGGCATTTTTTGAACTGAAACAGGTGTTCGATTCCGTAAACAAACTTTATCAAAACACAATTACTTCGGCAGAGAACATAACAGGATCCTTATCGCCAGGTATCAGAGCATTTCTGACGGATCAAAATTTTCCCGATAAACTTGATGAAATAAGGAGAAATACCTCTTCACTGCCATCTTTCAGGAAAAGGTTTTTTTTATGGTTTGATGGATTTAAGGTCGTGAAATACCTGAATTTTGTTCATCTCAAACAGTACAAAAAAATCCCCGTAACTGAAGCTGTAGTGAAATTTCTGGAAATGACAGGTGTTTCCGTTAAAGGCACAGAAATTATTTCCTTACTATACAGGTTCAGGGAATCGGACAGGAAAGGCAGGGGATTTTTTGTAATGAAATAATGATATCAAAAGATATGTGCCATTAAGCTTTTGATCTCATTCTTCGACAATAACAAAAACATCTTCGTTGTCTTTTTTCATCAGGTATTGTTCTCTGGCAAATTTTTCCAGGTTTTCATCATCCGTTTTCAATTCATTCAGACGCTTTTTATCTTCTTCAATTTTTTTCTGATAATATGCTTTATCAGTTTTCAGTTGTTTTAATTCCCTCAGATGCTGAAAACGTTCCAGGAGGTTATTCTCATCGAGAAAACATATCCATATTGCAAGTACTGCACCTGCAATAACAAACTTATTTCTGAGCCATTTGGCGATTTGCTTTTTATCCGAAAGACGAATCATAGTATTCTTAAAGAAGTGAATTTGTGAAAACTAAAATTAGCAACGAATAGTAATTCTGCAAAGTCAAATGAGCAGGAGTTATTTACAATTTCAATTTCATAGTAAAAAACATGAGAAAAATCATATAACTATTTCATAATCAAATAATAAATATCATTTTTTTCAATAGGAAAATCGAATAATTTTAAAAAAAACTGATTATGAAGGGAGCAATATATAGAATACCTGAGCCGGTTAACGAATTCCAGCGGACCTATTCACCAGGTTCTCAGGAAAGAATTGCGTTGAAAGATGCCCTGGAGAAAGCTCGATTGGTTGAAAAAGAAATACCCATGATTATCGGTGGCAGGGAAGTGAAAACCGACAAGAAAATCGAGATACATCCTCCGCATGAAATTAAACATACGCTTGGATATTATTATCAGGGAGGCAAAAAAGAAGTGCAAATGGCTATTCATGCTGCCCAACAAGCTAAGGAAAACTGGATGAATACACCCTGGGAAGAACGAGCATCAATATTCCTTAAAGCAGCCGATTTTTTAGCGGGACCGTACAGGGCAAAAATGAATGTGGCAACTATGCTTGGCCAGTCAAAAAATGCTTTTCAGGCAGAAATTGACTCGGTATGCGAGTTGATTGATTTTTTCAGGTTCAATGCAAAATTTATGGAGAAGATCTATGCCATACAGCCCAATTCGGTAAAGGGTATCCGGAACCGGACCGACTGGCGTCCTCTCGAAGGATTTGTTTTTGCCTTAACGCCTTTTAACTTTACTTCCATTGCAGGGAACCTCCCAACCTCGCCGGCAATGCTTGGAAATACCGTGGTATGGAAACCTTCAAAGTCCCAGATCTATTCAGCAAGCGTCATTATGGAGCTGCTAATTGAAGCGGGTCTGCCTGACGGAGTAATCAATATGATCTTTGTTTCCGGACCTGATGCTGCAGATGTGATACTTAGTGATCCGGATTTTGCCGGTATCCATTTTACAGGATCTACGGGTGTTTTTCAGAGCATTTGGAAAACAATCGGTCAAAAAATCGGTACATACAAATCATATCCCAGAATTGTTGGTGAAACGGGAGGCAAAGATTTTGTTTTGGTACATCACTCGGCCGATGTTAAACAGGTAAGTACTGAACTGACAAGAGGTGCATTTGAGTATCAGGGTCAAAAATGTTCGGCTGCTTCCCGGGCATATATACCCGATTCATTGTGGGAAAAAATCAGGGAAGATCTGAAAAACAACCTGGATAGTATGAAAATGGGGCCACCTGAAGATTTCAGTAATTTTATCAATGCAGTAATAGATGAAGCTTCTTTTGATAAGCTTTCGGGAGTCATTGAGAAGGTCAGAAAAGACAAAAAGGCTGAAATTCTTTTTGGAGGGAACTATAATAAAACAAATGGTTATTTTATTGAACCCACGGTTATCTTAACCACCGATCCTCATTATTATACCATGGAAGAAGAATTGTTCGGGCCAATTTTAACCCTATACATTTATCCTTCTGACAAGTTTGATGAAACCATGACTCTTGTGGACAGCACGTCAAAATATGCCTTGACAGGAGCTGTTTTTGCAAAAGATCGAAATAGTATTGTTCGGGCTATGGATAAGCTGCGTTATGCGGCAGGCAATTTTTATATAAATGATAAACCTACAGGAGCGGTCGTGGGACAACAGCCTTTTGGCGGTTCAAGAGGATCCGGCACCAATGACAAGGCTGGATCTATGGTCAATTTGTTGCGATGGCTATCACCAAGGTCAATAAAGGAAAATTTCAATCCTTCAGTTGATTACACATATCCTTTTCTTGCTCCGGAATAGTATCCGGGATTACTTATTTTCATCCGTACTGTTCATGATACGGAAACCAACAAGACGATCAAAATCACTCATGGGTTCTCTCAGATAAACGAAGATGGCATAATCATTTTCAGTTTCAGAATGATTCCCTTCCGTAACATCAAAGGAAATTTTTCGGCCAGTTTTGTCAATTGTTGCATAGGCATAATTATAATAGCCTTGTTTCAGGAACAGAGTTTTTTCATATGTTCCTTTTTCCGGGTTATAGAACATGGAATTGTCAGTATCTGTTTTCCAATTTGTTAAAGCACCATAAATATAAACCTTCGATATCAGTTCATACGGTGATTCAAGAGTGAAATGAACATATACATAATCTGATTCGATATGCCTGTCATATGCATCCGGCATGTCAATATAAAATCTGCCGTTAAGGTCTGTGGAAGAAAAGTAAGGTACAAATTGCTTCAACTTATCACGTTTCAAGTAGAAATGTGTTTCAGGACTTATGTATTTGATACTATCCAGTCGGTCAGAAATGTACTTGATACTTTTTATATCGAAATAACGAAATTCATTACCTCCTCCGGTCATCAGCTGATAAGGCAGGTCAAGATACAATTTATCATCCCGCAAAACAGGTTTATACGCCATGTTCAGCTTATTGTTCCAGTCATTGTTCTGAATTACCACTATTTTTATTTTCCCCAGAGGATTCATAAGATCAAGATCAGACAAATCAATCTCAATTTGCAATTCCTGATTCTGTTGGTCGGGTTTTTTCACCCTGCCTTTAATATTGACCCTGGCCTCAGCAATACAGAATTTCCTGGTAAATACTGTATTCTCCGGTTCAGAACCTTTGTACACTTTTGCAATGTAATTGCCGCTGGTCAGGAAATTAAAATCTTCGGAGGGTATCCTGGTCATGAAATGAGCATAATATTTCGTGGTATTGAATGATGAGTATTTGTTTTCTACCAGGTTGTTATTGAATCCGTCCAGGTAAAGGTGTTCAGGATTCTCATTCAACTGCCAGTCATAAGAACATGCCGCAACAGAATAATAATAATCTTCTTCAGGTTCCCCGATATAATCAAAACGCAAACACAGCTTTTCATCATCACCGAAGAAAATAACCGGCATACTTAAGTCCTTTTCTGAGCGGTAAAATAGTATAGTATGAATGTTTGGGTCCAGACAAAACTCTTCAACGATATTTGTTTCCTGAGATAAAAGACTATCCGACAGAAGCAAAAAAAATACTTCAAGGAATAAAGCAAATTTCAAACCGGTGATTTTTTGATAATCATGACATTTTTTTCGCATAGAATTGGAATTTTATTAAAAGTTATTTTTTGTGGAAAATGAACAAACAAATTCCTTCATTATCAGTTAGTAAATTAACAATTGAAATTGATCTTGTTTCGTTGCATAAGTTTTAAAAATAGCTATTTTTGTGCCACATTTAAAATGTTCTTTATCTAAATGCCTGATAAGATTACAATTAGAAAGGGTCTGGACATCAATTTGAAAGGCAAAGCAGAAAAAATCTTTGTAAAAGCTGAGAAAGCTGAACTTTTCGGTATTAAACCAACAGATTTTCATGGATTAATTCCAAAACTGACAGTAAAACCTGGCGATACAGTGAAGGCAGGATCAGCTTTATTCTATGATAAAAATCGACCGGAAATAAAATTCACTTCCCCTGTCAGCGGTATTGTACAAACTATTAATCGGGGTGAACGCAGAAGAATACTGGAAGTTATCATTAAATCTGATGATGCCATTGAATATATTGACTTTAAAACAGATCAGCCGGCTGACTTATCACGCGAAAAAGTAACGAAAAAATTGCTCGAAAGCGGACTATGGCCTTCCATAATCCAGAGGCCCTATAATGTTGTCGCAAATCCTGAAGATCATCCGAAATTCATAGTTATTTCAGCTTTCGATACTGCTCCGCTGGCACCTGATTACGATTTTATGGTCAGAGGAATGGAGAAAGAATTTCAGGCAGGAATAGATGCTTTGTCTAAGTTAACAGAAGGCAAAATTCACGTAAATGTGGATAGCGTTTATCCGCCGTCTTCAGTATTCACTAAGGCGCAGGGCATTCAGATAAACAAGTTCAAAGGTCCTCATCCGGTTGGGAATGTTGGAACTCAAATTCATTTTATTGATCCGATAAACAAAGGGGATATTGTGTGGACGGTTGCTCCGCAGATTGTTATCACGATAGGTCGTTTATTTATAACAGGTCGTTACGATGCCTCACGCATTGTTGCTCTGGCCGGATCGGAAGTTATGAAACCAAAATATTACAAGACCATTGCGGGTTCATGCATTCGATCCATTACCGACGGAAATGTGAACGAAAGCAATGTGCGATATATCAGCGGAAATATTTTGACCGGCACCAGGGTAACAAAAAATGGATTTTTAGGATATTACGATTCACTGATTACTGTCATCCCCGAAGGAAACCATTTTGAGTTTATGGGGTGGCTGTCTCCGGGATTTAATAAATATAGTTTTTCCCGTTCTTTCTGTTCATGGATGTTTCCCAGGAAGGAATACAGGATGGATACAAATCTGAAGGGAGGAAAGCGTGCTCTGATGATCACCGGCAACTTTGAGAAAGTATTTCCTATGGATATTTATCCCATGCAACTTCTCAAGGCAATTGTTGTGGAGGATATTGATCTGATGGAAAAGCTGGGCATTTATGAAGTAATTGAAGAAGATTTTGCATTGTGTGAATTTGTTGATACTTCCAAGACAGATATTCAGGAAATTGTAAGAAAAGGTCTTGATCTGATGATCAGGGAGATGGGTTAATTCACCGAATCAAATAACGGATAAAGAGTAATGAAAGGACTCAGAAAAATACTGGATAATGTAAAACCAAACTTTGAACAGGGAGGAAAATTGGAAAAATTCCGTTCTCTTTTTGATGCTTTCGAAACGCTTCTTTTTGTTCCTGACAGGGTCACCAGATCCGGTTCTCATATCAGGGATGCCATTGATATGAAACGAACCATGATCATTGTGGTTTTGGCCATGATGCCTGCACTGTTGTTTGGTATGTGGAACGTTGGCTACTTTCATTTTTCATCCATAGGTGAGGTAGCCTCAAAAACATTCTGGCAACTTTTTGGCTTCGGATTTTTCAAAGTACTTCCCATCATAGTTGTTTCTTATGCAACCGGATTGACCATAGAGATCATCTTCGCTCAGATTCGTAAGCATGATGTGCCTGAAGGTTTCTTTGTCACCGGAATGCTTATCCCCCTGATTATGCCGGTTGACATTCCTTTGTGGATGGTTGCCGTGGCTACTGCATTTGCAGTGATCATTGGAGTTGAAGTATTTGGCGGTGCAGGAATGAATATTCTGAATCCGGCTCTTACAGCAAGAGCTTTCCTGTTTTTTGCATACCCTTCTGAAATGTCCGGAGCAGAAGTCTGGATAGCAGGGCTTAAGAATGGTGCCGGACTGGTAGACGGATTCTCGGGTGAAACAGTGATGGGATATGCTGCTTCCGGCAAACTGGAAGCTATGGCTTACAGTCCTATGGAAATGTTTCTTGGTACCATTCCCGGATCAATAGGTGAAACATCAACTCTGGCCATATTGATTGGTGCATTTATTCTCATTTACACAGGCATTGGAAGTGCTAAAATTATCCTGTCGGTTTTTACCGGAGGGTTTCTTATGGGATTGATACTAAATCTGTTTGCTGTAAATGATTACATGTCGATACCTGCATGGCAGCATCTGATCATTGGAGGCTTTGCCTTTGGAGCAGTATTTATGGCAACAGATCCCGTATCGGCTGCTCAGACAGAAAAAGGAAAATACATCTATGGTTTTTTGATAGGAATACTTGCTATATTGATACGGGTGCTCAATCCTGCATATCCCGAAGGAGTTATGCTGGCAATATTACTTATGAATGTATTTGCTCCCCTCATTGATCACTATGTCATCGAAGCCAATATAAAAAGAAGGATGAAAAGGCTGGAGACTTCAAAATCATAAATTTTTATGAAAAAATTCAGTAACCTCTATATATTCATTTTCTCGGCCGTAATGGTAATGGTTGTTGCTGCTTTGCTCTCTGTTGTTGCAATGAAGCTGAAACCTTTCCAGGAAAAGAATATTAAGCTGGAAGCCATGCAAAATATTCTTACGTCGGTGCAGGTTGAGAACACTAAAAAAAATGCAGAAAGCTTGTTCAGCAAATACATCACCGACAGCTATGTTATTAATACGGAAGGTAAGAAGCTAGAGGGAGTTACGGCTTTTAATGTGGACATGAAAAAAGAAGTAGCTAAAATAAATGAGATCAAAAAATATGAGAGCCTGATCCAGGAAAGAAGAGTAAGCCCTTTTAAAAATTACATTTCAGGATTTATCCATTTTAAAACTGCAGATAAGCAATCGGTTAAAAGCCAGGTGGGAAAGGTAAATTCTGACAGACAACTCCCGGTTTTTGTTTGCGAGAAGGAAGGCAATACCTATTGTATCATTCCTCTGAGGGGGAAAGGGTTGTGGGGGCCGATCTGGGGATACATGTCTTTTGAAAGTGATCTGAACACTGTTTATGGAGCCGTATTCGACCACAAATCAGAAACTCCCGGGCTGGGAGCAGAGATCAAAGAATCCTGGTTCCAGGAAAATTTCAGGGGAAAGAAAATTTTCAAAGACGGGAAATTTGAATCTATTGAAGTAGCAAAAGGTGGGGCAGATGATGGCGATCAGTATGCTGTTGATGCTATTTCAGGAGGGACGATCACAAGCAAAGGTCTTGAGAGCATGATCTATGATTGCCTCGAGAGCTACGATACATATTTTGAAACACTAAGAAACTGATGATATGAACGACCGGGAACCATTGTTTTCTTCGAAAAATTTAAAACTGCTAAGGGAGCCATTGGGGACAAATAACCCGATCACTGTTCAGGTGCTGGGAATTTGTTCTGCTCTTGCTATCACAGTAAAACTTAAACCTTCTATTGTGATGGCGATCTCAGTAATTGCAGTTACTGCATTGTCGAATGTGATCATATCGTTGCTCAGACATTATATACCGCCACGCATACGGATCATTGTACAATTGACAGTAATTGCAACCATGGTTATCCTTGTGGACCAGATCCTTAAAGCATTTGCCTATGATGTAAGCAAACAATTATCGGTTTTTGTCGGTCTCATTATAACCAATTGTATTATCATGGGGCGCCTCGAAGCGTTCGCACTGGGCAACAAACCCTGGCCGTCTTTTCTTGACGGAGTGGGAAACGGTGCCGGCTATGGCATGATCCTGATCATCGTTGCATTTTTCCGCGAATTGTTGGGATCAGGAACAATATACGGGTATCCGGTTTTGGAAAAAACAGGATTATACTCTACAGGCTATGTTAACAATGGTTTGATGATCTTGCCTCCTATGGCACTTATTGTTGTCGGCATTATTATATGGATCCAGCGTAGTAAGAACCGTGAATTGATCGAAACACATTAATGATTATGGAACACTTAATCAACATATTCGTTAAGTCTGTTTTTATTGACAACATGATATTTGCATACTTCCTGGGTATGTGTTCATACCTGGCAGTATCAAAAACAGTAAAAACATCCGTAGGACTGGGAATAGCTGTAATTTTTGTTCTGGGCATCACGGTTCCTGTAAATTACCTTTTGGAAAACTATTTATTAAAAGAAGGAGCAATGCTTTGGTTGAGTCCCCGGCTTGCCGATGTGGATCTGAGTTTTCTCACCTTTATTATGTTCATTGCAGTGATTGCCTCCATGGTTCAACTGGTAGAAATGATAATCGAAAAATTTTCTCCTGCGCTGTATTCATCCCTGGGAATTTTTCTGCCTCTTATAGCTGTGAACTGCGCCATTTTGGGAGGTTCGTTATTTATGCAGGAACGCCAGTACAATTCCATACTGGAAGCTACTTCTTTCGGACTGGGATCGGGAGTGGGCTGGTTTCTTGCCATTGTCGGGATAGCTGCAATTCGTGAAAAAATAAGATATTCAAACATACCGGCACCATTAAAAGGACTTGGAATAACGTTTATTATTACAGGTCTTATGGGAATTGCTTTTATGAGTTTTATGGGGATTAAACTATAGAGATAATTTTGGTTGAGAGATGATTTTACTGACAAGTCAATTCGGAATAATTTTAATCAGCGTCGGAGTATTCCTCTTTGTTATTCTGTTACTGGTAACAATTTTATTGTACGCGAGGAAAAAATTGATACCACAGGGAGAGGTAACTCTTACTATTAATGATGGAGAAAAAGTACTGGTAGTTGATCCGGGTAGCACGCTTCTCACTTCCTTATCCAATTCGGGAATATTTCTTCCTTCCGCCTGTGGCGGAGGTGGTACCTGTGGTTTGTGCAGATGCCAGATCCATGAAGGCGGAGGTTCAATTTTGCCTACGGAAACAGGGTTTTTTACACGAAAAGAGCAAGCTGCAGACTGGCGTCTTGGTTGCCAGGTAAAAGTCCGTCAGGATATGAAAATTGAAGTCCCTGTCGAAGTAATGGGCATCAGGAAGTGGGAATGCGAGGTGGTATCTAACCATAATGTTGCAACATTTATTAAAGAGTTTGTTGTGAAATTGCCCGAAGGAGAACATCTTGATTTTAAATCGGGAGGGTACATACAGATCGATGTGCCAAAATATGAAATGAACTTTCGGGATATTGATGTGGAAAAAAAATTTCGTGATGAATGGGATAAGTTCAGGATGTGGGATCTGAAAATAAAAAACACGGAAGAAACATTCAGGGCATATTCCATGGCCAACCACCCTGCCGAAGGAAATATTATCATGCTGAACATCCGTATAGCCACGCCACCCTGGGACAGGGCAAAAGGTGCATTTGAAAATGTTCCTCCGGGAATATGTTCTTCGTACATTTTTTCGTGTAAGCCGGGAGACAAAGTAAGCATTTCAGGACCTTACGGTGAGTTCTTCATCAAAGACACCAACCGGGAAATGATCTATGTGGGGGGCGGAGCCGGCATGGCTCCCTTGCGTTCACACCTGTTTCATCTTTTTCATACGCTGAAAACGAACAGGAAAGTTTCTTACTGGTATGGGGCACGTTCAAAACGGGAAATATTCTATGAAGCTGAATTCAGGAAGATCGAGAAAGAATACCCGAACTTTACTTTCAATATTGCACTTTCCGAGCCATTGCCGGAAGACAAATGGAAAGGCTATGTAGGATTTATTCACCAGGTTTTGTACGACAATTACCTGAAAGATCATGAAGAACCCGAAGAAATTGAATATTACATGTGTGGGCCGCCAATGATGAACGATGCCGTGCAGAAGACCCTTTATGATTTGGGTGTTCCCGGGGAGATGATAGACTTTGATGATTTTGGAGGATAACAAAAACTTTATAACTTGCACAGGCTGTTTCGCATGAGACAGCCTTTTTAATTGGATTCATTATGGGCAAAAAACTGATTACACCAACTATCGTGATCATTGCAGTAGTCATTGCTGTATGGATGTATGATACTCCCGATCTGGAATACAAAAAAACAGGGGGCGAAATTCAGGGTACTACTTACCACATTACTTACGAATACAGGAAAAACAAAGATTTACAAAAGGAAATTAAAACAGTGCTTCATGAGTTTGATCTGTCGCTTTCAACCTATGAGCCGACGTCAATTATTTCCAGGATAAATAAGAATGATCCGGAAGTGAAAGCGGATGATAAATTCATAAAGGTCTTTCGCGAAGCGGAAGAAGTAAATAAAAAAACAGGCGGGGTATTTGATATTACGGTAGCTCCCATTGTGAATGCCTGGGGATTTGGTTTTACCCCCGGAGGGGATGTTGACAGTAACACAATTGACAGTCTTCTGCAGTATGTAGGAATGGAAAAGGTAAAACTTGTTGATCAGCGAGTTGTAAAGGATGACCCGCATGTAATGCTGGATGTAAATGCCATAGCACAGGGCTATTCGGTGGATGTTGTTGCAGAATTCATGGACAGCAAAAAAATAAAGAACTACCTGGTGGAAATTGGTGGTGAGTTGAAATGCAAAGGGCTGAATCCCAAAGGTGAGGATTGGAAAATAGGGATTGACAGGCCTGAAGAGGGGAATATAACTCCCGGGGCAAAATTGCAGGCCATTGTTGCTGTTAAAACAAAATCGCTTGCTACCTCGGGAAACTACCGCAAGTTTTATGAAAAGGACGGGGTAAAATATGCTCATAGTATAAATCCCAAAACAGGTTATCCTGTCTTAAGCCGGTTATTAAGCGCCACTGTTCTTGCCGATGAATGCATTACGGCTGATGCCTATGCTACGGCTTTTATGGTAATGGGACTGGAGAAAAGTATAGAATTTCTTGAAGCTCATAATGAGCTGGAAGCGTATCTTATTTACAGCGATAAAGAAGGAAATTTCAAAGTATTCGCGACCCCGGGTATGAAGGAGCATATTGTTGAAGAGGTAAAGCAGAGCTTACCCTAGTATGAATAGCGAAGAGTAATCTGTTTGTATGGTTAAATCAGGGAGAGAATGATACTCTTCCACTGCTGGCGCGGAATTGTGAGGCTGTGTAAAAATGATTGTAAACTAGAAAAATATTCGGTCAGGTATACGAGGTAAAAGTCAAATATTGAAATCTTAGACAATTAACTTTTGTTTTTACACAGCCTCTGTATTCCGGGCCTTTGCTTTAAAACTATTGTACGGCCGGTATACTGTTTAAATGTACAAATTGCAATCGATCACCCGGATACTAAATCCGCACAAAAGCTTGTCTGTTGCAATTGTAGGAGCAATGAATACGCCCGGATTAGCTTCGCTGAGCTCCCTCTGGTCGGTTGCAGAGCCGCGCGAGCCTTTAAGATCAATACTCGGATTTCCAGATAGAAGCACTCAAAAAATCAGACTGCGAAGAATAATCCGTTTGCAGGTAAGAAGTGAAGAGTAAGGAATAAGTAAAGTATTGATAATTAAGAGGCTAATCAATAATATTTATTTACCTTTATTTGGTGTTTAAAGCAATATGGAAGATCATGCGTAATAAGAAATAAACTATCGCTTAACATACTGACACAAGCATATTATGCGAAAATAGTATTCATATATTTAAGAGTTGGGCAACATTAAAAAAGCTAACAGAACTTAGATAAACTATACAAATGGCATTTATAGATTATTATAATATATTGGGCGTTGATAATAGGGCAACGGATAACGAAATAAAAAATGCTTACCGAAAATTAGCTAGAAAATATCACCCGGACTTAAATCCTAATGATAAAGAAGCAGAAAAAAAATTCAAAGAGATTAATGAAGCCAATGAGGTATTGAGTAGTTCTGAAAATCGCAAAAAGTACGATAAATATGGAAAAGATTGGAAACATGCTGATGAGATTGAAAAAGCAAAACGACAACAGCAACAACATAGAAACATACAACAAGAAGCATCAGGTGGTTTCTCTGAAGGTGATTACTCTGACTTTTTTGAATCCATGTTTGGAGGAGGTTCATCAAGAGTAAGAGGCGGTCATGTAAAATTTAGAGGACAAGACTATAATGCTGAACTACACCTTGACTTAAAAGATGTTTACGTAACCCACAAACGTACATTAACGGTTAACGGCCAAAACATTCGACTTACCATACCTGCGGGAGTTAAAAATGGCCAGGTAATAAAAATTAAAGGGCATGGTGGCGAAGGATTAAATGGTGGCCCAAAAGGTGATTTGCATATCAGATTCTTAATTGAAAAACATACCAAGTTTAAGCTGGATAATAATAATCTATATACAACTGTTAATTTAGACTTGTACAACGCAATATTAGGTGGAGATATTACTCTAGATACTTTTGATGGGAAAGTAAAATTAAAAGTAAAACCAGAAACTCAAAACGGCACAAAAGTAAAACTAAAAGGGAAAGGCTTTCCTATTTATAAAAAAGAAGGAGAATTTGGAGATTTATACATTACCTATCAGATAATAATACCCACAAACCTTACCAAAAAAGAAAAAGAATTATATACAGAACTCACTAATTTAAGGACGTCATGAACACAGAAAACCTCATCCCTTTAAATCAATTATGTACGCATTATAAAGTTGAAATGTCATTCTTTAGTAATTTAAGTGAAATTGGGTTGATTGAAATTAAAACCATTGAACAATCTCAATATATTCATCATGATAAAATAAATGATATTGAAAAAATGATAAGAATGTATTACGAATTGGACGTTAATATAGAGGGAATTGATATTGTATTTAATTTGTTACAAAAAATAGATGACTTACAAAATGAATTAATTTCCGTTAAAAATAGATTGCGGTTATATGAAAATGACTTATAAAATAATAAAAAAATGAAAAAAGAATAACGATTGCCCCGCTACCGCACGATTGCACCTAAAATCCGCATGTCTACTGTTGAAAAAGTC
>CAYORG010000057.1:0-18036 GCA_964406315.1 uncultured Bacteroidales bacterium
ACAATTCATTACTTCTTCAGCTTCGTACTGGTAGCCGAATCCCGGCTCATCGAAATCGAAGTGTACAGGTTTTTCACCTTCAGGGAGTAAATCGACAGATGAAGGTACGTGCCACTCTCTGTTAATTCTGATCCTGCCCCTGGTACCATGAAGAATTGCTTCAGTGCGACCAGATGTGACTATAGAACAAAAAAGAACGGATAGAATGTCATTGGGATGTTTTAACAATATAGAGCAGCTCTCATCAACTTTTGTTTCTCCGTGAGCAGCAAATGCCTCTATCGCTAAGGGTACTCCGGCAAACTCCAGTGCAAAAAAAACCGGGTAGATTCCAATATCGAGGAGAGATCCTCCTCCCAGCTTCGGATTGAAGAGACGGCCTTCTTTATCATAATAGGCTTTGATACAAAAATCCGATTCTATTAAGAGGATCTTTCCAATAGCTCCCGAGTCAACCAGTTCTTTGCATTTTCGAAAAGAAGGAATGAAATTTGTCCAGAGAGCTTCCATGAAAAAAAGCTTCTTTTCCCTGGCGGTTTCCAGCATGACAGAGCATTGATCTTTGTTCATTGCCACAGGTTTTTCACATAGAACTGCTTTCCCGTTGTTTAAGCATAAGATTGTATTGGGATAATGATACACATGATAGGTAGCGATATATACAATATCAATATTTTTATCCCGAACCAGTTCTTCATAGCTTCCATATGCTTTTTCAATTCCGAACCGGGAAGCGAATTCCTTTGCGCGTTTTGCACTTCGTGAGCCAACAGCATACAGGTTTGCATTTTGAAGAAGCTTCAGATCACTTGCAAATTTTTGTGCAATGCTTCCGGCACCCATAATAGCCCAGTTATAGATCTTTTCCATTAAGTTTCCTGGTTTAGAATATTTTCAATCTCTTGCAATTCACTCTTACTGAACCTGATGTTTTGAATTGCGCCAACATTATCAGCCAATTGTATCGGACTGCTGGCTCCTATAAGAACGGATGTTATTGCATCATCTTTTAAAAGCCATGCTATTGCCATCTGCGCAAGACTTTGTTTTCTTGTTCCGGCAAGTTCATTCAGCTTGGTAACTTTGTTTAACACTTCGGGCGTAATATCTTCTTTGTTTAAGAAAAGAGCCGAGGGTTTTGCTGCACGGGAATCTTTTGGTATGCCCTTTAAATATCGATTTGTCAGCAGTCCCTGTGCGAGAGGAGAAAACACAATGCATCCTATGCCTTCGGTTTTAAGAACGTGCAGAAGACCTTTTTCGGGAGTGCGTTCAAACATGGAATATTTTGGCTGATGAATAAGGCACGGCGTTCCCAGGTCATTGAGTATTTTTACAGCCTTTTTTGTTTGTTCCGGGTTATAATTTGAAATTCCGGCATACAACGCTTTTCCCTGTCTTACAATCTGGTCAAGCGCTCCCATCGTTTCCTCAAAAGGAGTATCCGGATCGGGACGATGGGAATAGAAAATATCAACATATTCCAGTCCCATCCGTTTCAGGCTCTGATCGCAACTTGAGATCAAATATTTCCTTGAGCCCCATTCTCCGTATGGGCCTTCCCACATATAATATCCTGCTTTCGTGGAAACAATTATTTCATCACGATGAGATTTAAGATCCATTTTGAGAATTCTTCCGAAATTTTCTTCTGCGGAACCCGCGGGAGGGCCATAGTTATTTGCCAGATCGAAATGGGTTATTCCCAAGTCAAAAGCTTTTTGAATTGTGGATCTGGCGTTCTCAAAATCATCCACAAAGCCAAAATTATGCCACAATCCAAGTGAAACGGCCGGCAATTGTAATCCGCTTTTCCCACAGCGCCTGTAAAGCATGGTGTTATACCGGTCATTTGCAGGAGCATAAGATTTTTGCATGATCTTACTTTTTTTTTGTTTTTGTGTATTGATGTCAAAGATAATTGCTTCAGTATTTATTTGTACCTTTTGAAAGCAGCTAAATGTTTTTAAAAATTAATTATTTATAGAAAAAAACCAAAATGAAAAGTCCGGCCCTGATATAAAGTATATTTATACAAATGAAAATAAGAATATTTTCGTTCCGATAGAAAAAAGATATCCGGGAAACGGTTGCCCTGTAGAAATGAATGGATATATTACTGGATGTATTTTTGTATTACTTTGGAAAAATCTTCTATTGTAAACGGTTTCACAAGTATTTCGCTGCATCCTGCATCCAATGCTTCATCGGTTTCATCCGGTGTACGCGAAGCTGTTTGGGCAATAATAGGTGTTTCAGTATCATACTCCCTGATTTGTTTTGTGACTTCTTTCCCACTGATATCAGGCAATTGAATGTCCATTAAGATTATATCGTAGCTTTGTGTTTTGGCCATTTCCAATGCCTCTCTGCCTGTTCTTGCTCTGAAAAAATCACCTTTTGTCAGCTTAAAAATCTGTGCCAGATAAATATAATTTATATCATCATCTTCAACAACAAGTATCTTTTTGTTATTCAAATCAACAAAACCAGCCATTCTAAGAAAATGAATTTTTAACTATGCTTAAAACAAAAGTAGGAGAAACACATACAAGTATTGAACGTAAAATAATATATTTATAAACAATTCTAACAAGAAATACTATGAGCTCAATCATCAGGAAACTAATTCCGAAGGATCTCCTTCATGCTCCGCTGAAATCATTTTCTCCGCGAATGATGTTTTTGGTAAGGCAAATCAGGATCTTCACTCTTGCTTTTAAAGGGTTTACTGAAGACAGAGTGCAACTAAGAGCATCGGCGCTGACCTATTATACTATACTATCCATTGTACCCATTATTGCATTGGCGTTTGGAATCGCAAATGGCTTTGGTTTCGGGACCTTCCTTGAAGAACAGATCATGGAACGTTTTACAGGTCAGGAAAAAGTCATGGAATGGATATTGACTTTTGTAGACAAATATCTTTCCAGAATCAGGGGAGGATTAATTGCCGGGATTGGTATTGTTGTTTTGTTGTGGACGGTTATGAAACTGCTTGGGAATATCGAAAGTTCATTTAACGACATCTGGCAAATAAAAAAATCACGGGTTATGTCCAGAAAGGTGAGCGATTATATCTCTCTCGTAGTTATTACACCGGTTTTATTATTTGTTTCAAGCAGTGTAACCCTGTTTCTCTCAAATCAGATAAAAAGCAGTGCGGAAATGTTTCCGCTGCTTAGTTATATTGGGCCTATCCTCAGTTTTTTGGTTAGTCTTATTCCTTATGTTCTTATTTGGCTGGTATTCACTCTGTTGTATATCATTATGCCGAATACAAAAGTGAATTTTAAATCGGCTTTTATTGGAGGAGTAATTGCAGGTACTATGTTTCAATTGCTTCAATGGGGATATATCTATTTTCAGAGTTCGATTACAAGCTATGGAGCTGTTTACGGGAGTTTTGCCGCTCTTCCTCTCTTTCTTATCTGGATGCAGTTCAGCTGGCTGATCGTTCTTTTTGGAGCTGAAGTTGCTTTTGCAAATCAGAATGTCGAACATTATGAAGCTGAATCGGAATCCTTCAATATCAGCAACCATTTCAAACGTACGGTTACAATGTTGTTGTTGAAAGAGATCATTATGAATTTTAAAAACGGAGAACTTCCTTTAACTGCTGAGCAATTGGCAAAAAAAATAGACTTTCCCATACGACTTATTCGTGAGATTCTTTATGAACTGCAGGAAACCGGCATTATTTCTGAGACAGTTACCAAGAGCGTTAAGGAGGGAGCTTATCAACCTGCACAGGATATTGACAATTTGACCATTGGCTATGTGATAGAAGTATTGGACAAAAGAGGGAATGACGATCTTCATATCGAAGATTCAAAGGAATTGGAGAGAATGAAAAAGATTATCGATGGTTTTATGGAAGAAATTAAAACTTCAAAAAATAACAAACTCATTTATGAGTTGGGTTGAAACTTTGAATTTGTTTTGATGCTTGTCAGGTGATAACAATTGCTGAAATAAAACTTGGGGAAGACCTTAAGCCATTTGTAAATATTATCAGAAATTCATTTCAGACTGTAGCAGATGAATTCGGATTAACAGAAGATAATAACCCGACAAACCCTGCATTTATCAACCTGGAAAGACTGGTCAGATTACAAAATGAAAGGGTATATTTTTACAAACTGATTTTTGAAAAAGACCTTGTGGGTTTTGTTGCTATTGAACAATCAAAAGAAGAAAAAACAACATATTACATTGAAAAAGTTTCCATTTTACCCGATTTCAGACATAAGGGATTTGGAAAAAAGCTTATGGATTTTGCTGCTCAACAAATACACAACAGAGGAGGGAAAAAAATTTCAGTAGCATTGATTGATAACAATTTACAACTTAAAAGGTGGTATACGAAACTGGGGTATAAAGTAACTGGGCTGAGAGACTTCGACCAGTTGCCTTTCAGAGTATGTTTTATGGCAAAAGAATTGGCATAATGAAAATATTTTCTATTTTTGCCCCATCAATTGAACTTACAGAATGAAATTGTATAACACATATTTGCATCGTCATCAAATCGCCCGGCGATAACAGGTGCGGTATGTGTTAAACCAAAACTATTAATTCAAAGGTTTGCAATAGCTGCAAACCTTTTTTTTGTTTAAAATGATGAAGACGTTAAAAATTGCTATTCAAGAATCAGGACGACTCAGTGAAAAATCGCTGGAGTTAATCCGTGAATGTGATATTAACCTGATACAGGGAAAACGAAGACTTATTTCAGCATCAACCGATTTTCCGTTGCAAATTCTGTATTTGCGTGATGATGACATTCCTCAGTATGTTGCTGATCGTGTAGCTGATATAGGAATTGTGGGGGAAAACGAAGTGATGGAAAAGGCTAAGGAGGTTAACATAGTGAGGAGATTGGGTTTTGCCAGGTGCAGAATGTCTCTTGCTATCCCGCAGGATGAATCTTATAATGGTTTGCAATGGTTTAAAGGCAAACGAATAGCAACTTCTTATCCAAATATATTAAAGGACTATTTGAAGAAGGCGGGAATCGATGCCCGGATAGAGGAAATCAGTGGGTCTGTAGAAATTGCTCCGGGTGTTGGACTGGCAGATTCAATCTTTGATATTGTCAGCAGTGGCAGTACTCTTGTCAGCAACAGACTGAAGGAAGTTGAGATTGTGTGTAAATCGGAAGCTGTGATTATTGCTTCACAATTGCTTTCTGAAGAAAAAGAAAAGATATTAACCAGTCTTTTGTTCCGGATCGATACAGTTTTACGATCAAAAGGAAACAAATACATATTGTTGAATGCACCAAACGATAAAATCAGGGAGATCACACAGGTTTTACCAGGCATGAAAAGTCCTACTGTTATGCCTTTGTATAAGAAAGGCTGGAGTTCGCTGCATTCTGTTGTGAATGAAAAAGACTTCTGGGATGTAGTAGATAAATTAAAGAAAGTAGGCGCCGAGGGTATTCTTGTAATACCTATTGAAAAAATGATTTTTTAAATAAAAAGTAATATTTGTAAATTGACCGAAGAATGAACATTACAATGAGAATCATAAAAAATCCCGACAGGAAAGAATGGAAGAATTTATTGTCCAGACCTGCTATTGACATTGCATACCTGGATAATACAGTGAGAAAAGTGCTTGATAACATTAAGAAAGATGGCGATGAAGCAGTTCTCAGGTATACCGAAAAATTCGATCATGTAAAACTCGATAGCAATATTGTCTCAAAAGAAGAGAGAGTTTCAGCTCTTAAAATGGTCGATGCGGAGTTGAAAAGTGCAATGAAGCTTGCATCGGAAAATATTGCAAAATTCCATGAAGCTCAAAAACAACCTGTGGTATCCATCGAAACTGTTCCGGGTGTAAGATGCTGGCAGAAAGCTGTACCTGTTGAAAAAATTGGTATGTATGTTCCGGGTGGAACCGCCCCTTTATTCAGCACTGTTCTTATGCTGGCAATACCTGCAAAAATTGCCGGGTGTGAAGAACTTGTCCTTTGCTCTCCACCGGACAGAGACGGGTTTTTAAATCCTGCAATACTGTATGCAGCTCATCTTGCCGGTGTGGATAAGATCTTTAAAATAGGAGGGATACAGGCTATCGGTGCCATGGCATATGGAACCGAAACCGTACTCAAAGTATATAAAATTATCGGACCGGGGAATCAATACGTAACGGCTGCAAAACAGATGGTTGCCAGGGAGGGTGTTGCAATCGATATGCCTGCGGGCCCGTCGGAAGTAGCTGTTCTGGCAGATGATACGTCAAATCCTGTATTCATTGCCTCTGATCTTCTGGCCCAGGCAGAGCATGGAACAGATAGTCAGGCGGTGTTGATTGCCAATTCGGAGCAAATCATTGACAAGACCATATCGGAAATAAAAATGCAGTTGAATAAACTGCCTCGCAGGAATCTGGCTGAGAAATCACTTGAGCACAGCAAACTGTTTCTTGTCAAAGATTACAATGAGATGATGGAACTAGTCAATGCATATGCTCCTGAACACCTTATCATTTCAACTTCTAATGCGGATGCTCTGGCTGAAAAAGTTGTTAATGCAGGTTCTGTTTTTGTTGGTGAATTCACTCCCGAAAGTGCAGGAGATTATGCTTCAGGAACAAATCATACTTTACCAACAAACGGGTATGCTGTTGCCTATAGCGGAGTGAATCTGGATACATATTATAAGAAAATCACATTTCAGAGTATTACCAGGGAGGGATTGGCAAAAATCGGACCGGCTATTGAAAAGATGGCGCTAACAGAAGACCTTACGGCTCATCAGAAATCAGTAGCTTTACGATTAGATGAAAAACAATAATTCAATTTGTAAAGAATATGTCAATAGTCGATAAAATAATCAGAAACAATATCCGGGATCTTGTGCCCTATTCTTCGGCACGTGATGAGTATTCAGGCAATGATGCTATTTTTCTTGATGCCAATGAAAATCCATTTTTCACGGGAGTCAACCGATATCCTGATCCAAATCAGGCAAAACTGAAGGTGAAGATATCTCAATTGAATAACATTAGTTATGAAAGGGTCTTCCTGGGAAATGGCAGCGATGAAGCTATTGATCTGTTAATAAGGGCTTTCTGTGAACCTGGAATTGACAATATTGTTTCAGTGCGACCAACATATGGTATGTATAAAGTGCTCGCCAACATCAATAATGTTGAATATCGGGATATACTTCTTAAGGAAGATTACCAGATAGATAAAGAGGCATTATTGAAACTGGCTGACCTGAATAGCACCTTGTTATTTTTAAGCTCGCCTAATAATCCTACTTCCAATAGTTTTTTCCATGAAGATATTGTATATATTCTGGAGAATTTTGAAGGCATTGTTGTATTGGATGAGGCATATATCGATTTTTCGTCGGAACGATCATTTATGGATTCTCTGGATAATTATCCAAACCTGGTCATTCTGAAAACATTCAGTAAAGCATGGGGTATGGCAGGAATCAGGTTGGGTATGGCTTTTGCTTCAAGAGAGATCATTGCTATTCTCCACAAAATAAAATATCCCTACAATATCAATAAACTGACTATAAATTTTGCACTTCAGAAATTGGATGAACCGGAAGAAAAAGACAAATGGGTGAAATTGATCCTTGAACAAAGGAACGTTCTCAACCTTGAATTGATGAAACTTAAGCTCGTTAAAGAAATATTACCAAGTGATGCAAATTTCCTGATGGTGCGGTTTGTCAATGCACGAGATGTGTACAATTACCTGATTGAACGGAAAATTATTCTGCGCGACCGTTCGAAAATTGAACTTTGTGAGGGATGTCTGAGAGTTACTGTTGGTACTGAGACGGAAAACAAAACATTGTTGAAAGCTTTGCAGAAATATGAATCGTAATAAAGATTTTGAACTATGAAGAAAGTATTGTTCATTGATCGTGATGGTACTCTTATAAAAGAACCAATAGAAGATGAACAGGTGGATTCACTTGAGAAACTTGAATTTATTCCCAGGGTATTTCAGGCTTTAGCGCATATTGTTCAAAATCTTGATTATGAGTTGGTCATCGTCACCAATCAGGATGGACTCGGTACCGAATCCTTTCCGGAAGATACATTTTGGCCGGCGCATAACAATATGATGAAAGCGTTCAGGAATGAAGGCATTGTGTTTACTGATGTCTTCATTGACAGGACATTTCCGGTTGACAATGCAGATACAAGAAAACCGGGAACAGGAATGCTTAAAGAATTTATAGAAGGCGATTATGACCTGGATAATTCTTATGTAATTGGTGATCGTTTGGCCGATATTGAACTTGCTAAAAATCTTGGGACAAAGGGTATTCTGCTGTCTGATAAAATCACCGATGGCGAATTGGAGGATTCAGGATTGGCAGAATATTGTGTTCTTCGCTCAGGAAACTGGATGAAAGTTTATGAATACCTGATGGCAGGTGGCAGGATATCCACTGTGGAGCGCAATACAAAAGAGACTCAAATAAAAGTTGAGTTGAATCTTGATAGTAATGCCGGAAGTTCTGTTTCAACAGGTCTTGGTTTTTTTGATCATATGCTTGATCAGATCGCAAAACATGCATCAGTTGGATTGCACATTGAAGTGAATGGAGATTTGCAGGTTGATGAACACCACACAATTGAGGATACTGCTTTAGCGCTTGGAGAAGCATTTTTTGAAGCCCTGGGTAGCAAGAGAGGCATTGAAAGATATGGATACGCTCTTCCTATGGATGATTCTATGGCACAGGTTGTAATTGATTTCGGAGGTCGGCCATGGCTTGTTTGGGATGCAGAATTCAAGCGCGAAATGATAGGAGATATGCCTACTGAATTGTTTTTCCACTTTTTTAAATCCTTCAGTGATGCTGCAAGATGCAATTTAAATATTAAAGCAGAGGGAATGAATGAACACCACAAAATTGAGGCGATCTTTAAAGCTCTTGCCCGTGCAATTAAAATGGCGATAAAAAGAGATGTGTTCAAATACGATTTGCCTTCAACGAAAGGAATGCTATAGAGAATGAATAATGAATAATTAAGAATTAATAATGATGAGTTGAGGAGTTCAGAGTTTAAAGTCGGAAGACCGAAGTCGGAAGAAAGAAGTTGATGAGTTGAGGAGTTGAGAAGTTGAGTTTAGAGTTCAGAGTTTAAAGTCGGAAGACAGAAGATGAGAGGGTGGGAAAATGGGAAGGTGAGAAGCTGAGAAGATGAGAAAGTGAGAATGTGAGAATGTGAGAGGATGAGAGGGTGGGAAGATGAGAGTTGTTGAACTGTTGAATCGTGTAATCGTGTAATTGTTTAGATGTTGAGGAATTTAGAAGGTTAGGATTACTGGTTTCGCCCGCCGAAGTTTTAACAATGGCGGGTAACTTTGTTAGAAAACCACTCTCACGTCTTGAAAAAATGCGGCTTCGTAACGCAACAAACCGGCCATTGGCTTCGGAAGCGAGGACCCACTCGGTGAAGCTGACGACCCGAAGGGTTAATGAAAATATGTTTGAGTAACGCTATTGCGTTACGAGTTATTTTCATTGAGTCAGCGAACCGATAGTGGATCGCTGAGAAGCCCGGGCCTTGATTCTTTTGCTTCCTTTTCTCATTAAAGGAGAAAAGGAAGTGCCCGTCCGGCATGAGGACATAAAAAAATCGTTCCGTTGGGGAACGGAACCAAAATATGGCTTGTGTGGAGGAGTTGAGAAGATGGGACAATTCAGAAGATTAGTGGTTTAGTTTTTAAGTGAAACTTGAAACCAAAAACTTGAGACTTTATAATTATAGCAAATGAAAATTGCAATAATAAAATACAATGCAGGGAATATCATGTCGGTTGAGTATGCTTTGCAGCGACTGGGTATTAAAGCAGAAGTTACCAATGATAAAAAGAAAATACTTGCAGCTGATAAGGTGATTTTTCCCGGTGTGGGTGAGGCGAGCACAACCATGGCATACCTCAGGAAATATGGTTTGGATATATTGATCAGATCATTAAAACAACCTGTTTTGGGAATTTGCCTGGGCATGCAGCTTATGTGCAGGTACAGTACTGAAGGTGATGTGGATTGCATTGGGATATTTGATGAAGATGTGGTATTGTTTCAACCCGTTGCCGGGCAGGAAAATATCACCAAGGTGCCGCATATGGGATGGAATAATGTTACAAGTGTAAAATCTCCTTTGTTTGACAAAAGCATAGAGGGACAGTACGTGTATTTTGTACATAGTTATTATGCTACACTCGGCCCGGATACCATAGCTACATGCAATTATATTCTGTCTTTCAGTGCAGCTATGCATAAGAATAATTTTTATGCAACACAGTTTCACCCGGAGAAAAGCGGCCCTGTTGGAGCACGTATTCTTCAAAATTTTGTTGAGAAATGTTAACTATTATACCTGCTATTGATCTGATTGACGGCAAATGTGTTCGCTTATCGAAAGGAGATTATGATCAGAAGACCGTTTATAATGAAGATCCTCTTGAAGTGGCAAAGGCTTTTCAGGATCATGGACTTCAACGATTGCACCTTGTTGATCTCGATGGAGCAAAAGAAAAACATGTCGTAAACTGGAGAATGTTGGATAAGATAGCTTCAAAAACTGATCTGATAATTGATTTTGGAGGGGGTATTAAAACAGATGAAGATATTGAGGTGGTATTTAACAGTGGTGCAAATATGGCCACCATTGGAAGTATTGCAGTGAAAGATAAGACCTTGTTTTATTCCTGGTTTGAAAAATACGGTCCTGATAGGATCATTCTTGGAGCAGATGTGAATGAAAAGAAAATAGCTGTCGCCGGTTGGCTGGAAACAACGGATATGGAACTGTTTGAGTTTCTTGAAGAGTACCTGTCAAGAGGAGTAAAGCATGTGCTGTGCACTGACATTAGCAAGGACGGAATGCTTGAGGGAACTTCCATGGAATTGTATGAAGAACTGTTGCAGAAATTCCCTGATATAGGATTAATAGCGAGCGGAGGTATTGCTAGTATAAATGAGTTGCATATACTTGATAAGATGAATGTGTCAGGAGCAATTATCGGGAAAGCTATTTATGAGGGGAAGATCACACTGAAAGACTTACAGGAGTTTACAACCCGAAAATAACTTGTTATTTTCATGTCAATCTACAAATCATAATGTAATTTAGAAATCTGGTCAGCCTGCTGATCGGTAATCGATAAATACTTTGTTCAATCCATATCTTCTAACAATGAAAAAAGCACTTAAACTATTTCTCTATATTTTGCTTGGCATTATTCTGCTGGGAACCGTGATTTCTTATATCAGCTATAGTAACTATTGGGCAAAAGACCCGGAAGCAGAAGTGGATTCAACCTATTTGGATTATTATCATGAAAGCTACGAAGATTGCAGAAACGCTTTTGTAGAAAGTGCCCGACAATTGGCTGAGGACTTTGACAGTGTTCAGACCGGAAAATTTTATGTACCCAGTGAGACAGATAATGATTTGACCATCGACTGGTGTTATATTCCGGCGCAGGAGCAAAAAGATAAACTTCTGATCCTGACATCGGGATTGCACGGAATCGAAGGCTATACAGGAAGTGCTATACAATTGATGTTCATTGAAAAAATACTTGTGCCCGGATTACCTGATAATATGGGAGTGCTTTTGCTGCATGGTCTGAATCCCTACGGATTTAAATACTATAGAAAAGTTACTGAGAACAATGTGGATTTAAACCGGAATTGTGTTACGGGTGATGCAATGTTTGATATAAAAAATGAGGGTTATGGCAAACTTACGGGATTGTTGATGCCCGCCAAAAAGGTGAATTTGTATAATCTTCGGAATCAGTTTTTTTACCTGGTAGCTATTTATAAGATTATACGGGAATCGATGCCTGTTTTGAGGCAGGCAGCCTTGCAGGGGCAATACGATTATAATAAAGGCATCTATTATGGCGGACAGGCTTATGAACCACAGATTGATACAATAAAACCATTTCTTATTGACAGGATCAGTGATTACAGGACCTTGCTCAATGTGGATCTGCATACCGCATATGGCGAGAGAGGAAAGATGCACTTGTTTCTCGATAAACCTGATGATGCAAATGTTTTAAAGGGAATTGAAAAGGTTTTTAAGGGAGTTCAAATTGATTGGGGCAGCAGCGATGATTTTTATACCATTAACGGGGAATATATCGGTTGGGCTAACAGTCTGGTACCTGATGTGCTTTGTTTACCTATGTTGTTTGAATTTGGGACCATGGATAGCCAGGAGACTTTTGGTTCACTGAAATCCATTCAGGTAATGATCACTGAAAACCAGGGAGTGCATTATGGTTATAAAAACGAGAAGAATGAAACAAAAACGAAAGACCTGTTCAATGAAATGTATTATCCATCATCACTTGTCTGGCGATCAAAAGCAATTTCCGATGCATACGAAATGATGACAGAAATGATGAGGAATTATGAGCGTATCAGTTTTAATTGATTGAAGTTGATTGTCCCAGTATTATTTCATTACAACGAATCTATTGCTATGGATGTGTTTGTTCGTAAAAATGAAAATACAATATACTCCGTTTGTTAATTTTTCGACATTGAGCTGTACTGTCGATGAATAGATATCATCCCCGCGAAAATTGTGTTCTCTTACCCATGTTCCATTGCTGTTGAAGACTATTATCGAAATGATTTTTTCATTTGGATCCTTCATGCGAATTGTTGCATGATGAGCAGCAGGATTCGGGAGAATCACCGGCATATCTTCATGAATATATGGATTATTTATACCGGTGCTGTTCCCGCAAGTACCTCCAAACAAACTGCAAAGCCACAAATAGGTATCATCTCCGTACTGGACCGTCGGCATTGCAGCAAAACCTTCCGTAAATCCGTTCCAGGTATTGAATGTAATTGCCAGGTTATTGAATTCGTTAATTGATTGGGTTTGCAAATTTCGCCATAGCTCATTGTTGCCATATTCCGGTGATGAGGGAAATACAATATGAGCGTCGTAACCTGGCGAAATATCATGGATAAAAGGGATTCCGGTACTCATCCACCCGGCATGGTAGATATTCTTCCAGTTTATTAAATCGTTTTCATCATCCATTCCTGTCCAGATCTCCGGGATAAAGCATTGTATGGCAATAATTGATGATTGCTCTGTAAGGTAAGCTGCCGTGCCTGTGGCTGTAGCCTTAAATGTGCCAGGAGCATAACTTGCAGGAGGCAAAATATCCAAAGCAAAGCCGATTCGTATCCCTGTACTTGTATAAATTGCATCTGCAACATGATCAAATCCTTCAGCAAAGCTTTGATCTGTTACAGATTTCTGGTTCGATGCAACATGAATAATGGAGATAAGATATCGTTCCTGATCATTCTTATCATAAACCCGAGCCCACTTCGATGGCCATTGGGAATTTGCAGGATTTACTATGTAACGATCGACCAGGTCTTCAATAAATGAAATAAGGACAGGAGACGGATCATCAGCAGTTCCCGGGAAATCATCGGCAAATGTAAATCCTTCGTAATCATCTGTTGCCGCAAAAGATTCGATATAGGGTGCGATCAGGATATTCTTGCCGAGTGCGGCATCGAACAATTCATCATGCGAATCGGTAGAAGTTTGCATGGGCGCCCAATATGCCCAGTTATCTGTGCCCGGTAATCCCCAGTAAGACATATTGATAAGATTTGCTCCTGCATCGATCATGGTTTGGAGAGCAAATTCACGGTTTGCAGCACTTTCCGACCAGCCCAGGTGACGGGCGTCAGAGGGATGTAAGGTGTATAAACCCGTATTGTTAGATGGATTGTAATCGTAAAACTGCACTCCATTACGCCAGTTTCCGGAAAAGAAGTAGACGCTTTTAATGGGCTGATTCTCGAATCCCGGATTTGCCAGGTGACCCCAAATGGGATCGTCGGCATGACAAAAATCTATAAGAAGAAGTAAGGCAAATTGTATAGCGACATATTTTTTCATGGTAATGTATTTGGTAAACTAATCAAATGTATGAATCAGTATAGGAAAAGTCAACTATTCAGAGAATCAATTTTTTTGCTGGTTAAATGAATCAGGGAGTATATATTTGCACATACATGATTAATGAATATCAGCGATGCTTGCAAAACGAATTATACCGTGCCTGGATGTGAGAGATGGCCAGACCGTCAAAGGAGTGAATTTTGTTAACATCCGTGAAGTTGGCGATGCGGTTGAGCTGGGTGCTGAGTATGCAAAACAGGGAGCTGATGAACTGGTTTTTCTCGATATTACTGCTTCCCACGAAGAAAGAAAAACCTTTGTTGAACTGGTGAAAAAAATCGCACACAAATTGAATATACCCTTTACTGTTGGTGGTGGTATTAATGAACTGAAAGATATTGATGCTCTTCTTAGTGCAGGTGCTGATAAAGTCTCTATCAATTCTGCGGCCATTCGCAATCCGGAACTGATTGATCAGATGGCAAAAAATTTTGGGAGCCAGTTTGTGGTTGTGGCAATTGATGCCAAAGAAACGGATCGAAAATGGACTGCTTATATAAATGGTGGACGAATACCGACAGATAAGGAGTTGTTTTCGTGGGCCAAAGAATGTGAACATCGTGGTGCCGGTGAGATTCTTTTTACATCAATGAATCATGACGGCACAAAAAACGGATTTGCCTGCGATGCACTGGCGAAAATGTCAGAGATGCTTTCTATTCCTATCATTGCCTCGGGCGGGGCAGGGAACATGGAACATTATGCCGAAGTGTTTACCAGGGGTAAGGCAGATGCCGGTCTGGCAGCAAGTATTTTCCATTTCAAGGAAATTACAGTTCCGGAGTTGAAGGAATATTTAAAGAAAAGAGGAATCCCGGTCAGATTATGATGAAAGCAGAAAGGTGGGAGATGAGAGAAAGAGAAGATGAGAGAAAGAGAAGATGAGAAGGTGATTAGTTGAGGAGGTAGATTGGTGCCAGTTACTGTTTAGCTGGTTAATCGTTAAATTATAAGTCATGATTAGTGAGTTGCAATTGGTGAATAGCTTTGTCAGCTATGGTGAACCTTGGAAAGCAAAGGCTGGATAAAATGAAGTTATTCAACTGACATGATGCTTGTTATATAACTTCATTTAATCAGTTAATCAATTCACCAGTTAAACAATTAAACAAATTAAGTGATTGGTGACCAAATAGAAATCATAATCTTAAATTAAAATATAATGAGTTCAAACAAAATAGATTTTTTACTTCATCTTCAGGATTTAATTGACGAAAGAAGACTTACTATGCCACAAGATTCATACACTGCTTTGCTTTTTCAGAAAGGAATAAATAAAATTGCCCAGAAGGTGGGAGAAGAAGCTGTTGAGTTAATTATTGAGTCAATACATACTAACAATGAGCTGTTTTTGAATGAAGCGGCAGATTTATTGTATCATTATCTTGTTTTGCTTGCTGCCAAAGGATTAAGAATTGAGAATGTAATTGATGTTCTTGAAGAACGACACAAATAATTCATCAGAGTTTGTTCACTAACCGGATAAATTCTTCGTTGGGGAGAATTCCTTTCTCGTCTGCAGAATATTCACGTTTAATCCTGTCAACATAATACATGTTTATCTCACCAACATTTTTGGCTTCTATTTTACCTCTGTGAGTACAATCAAAATAGTCCTGCACATATTCATAAGTGGTTTCGGAAATATTTACTCTGTTAATTTCTCCCAAACCTTCAATACGGGCTGCAGCATTTACCGTCTCACTCCAGATATCATACGCAAACTTTTTTCTCCCGACCACACCTGCTACAACCGGACCGGTGTGAATACCTATTCTCAAATCCCAGCAAGGAATGCCATTCTTACCGCTATTTTTAAGCCTTCCCATATAATCCATGATTTCAAGACCTGCAAGAACAGCATCAACAGGATTCGATTTGTTTCTTAATGGCAATCCTCCGGCACACATATATGCATCACCAATGGTTTTGATTTTTTCCAGATAGTGCTTTCCCGTAATCTCATCAAACTTTGCAAAGTATTCATCAAGAATTGCAACAAGATCTTTTGGCTCCAGTTCTTTGGTGTTTTTTGAAAAATCTTTGAAATCAGTAAATACCACGGTAACATGCCGGTAGTAGCGCGTTCCTGCCTTTCCTTTCACTTTTAGCTGGCGTGCTACTTCAAATGGTAAAATATTCAATAACAATCGCTCTGATTTTTCCTGTTCATCTTCAATCAGACGTTTTTGTTCCTCAATTTCTTCTTTTTGATTTTCCAATAAAGCATTTGCTTGTTCAAGTCTTTCAGTAATCGCTAACATGCGGCGATTTTGCTTAAAAAGCTCTTCCTCCTTAACCATAATTGGTGTGATGTCCGATTCAACGGCGATCAATTTAAAGATTTCACCATTTGCATCCATTTGAGGTGTGAAAAAAGTCTGGAACCATTTTTTGCCGTTAGGCAGATTCTGTCTCGTCTCAACACTTGATGCCGTTTTTGTCTGGAAACACCTTCTTGCTTCACGCGTAAAATCCTTAAAAGTCTTTATTTCATATATGTTTTTCCCAAACTGCTTCTTGAATTCTTCAAAAGAGATCTCATGAAGTCGTTCAAAACCGTCATTTGCCCATTCAAAATTTCCTTTGGCATCAATAATTATAAAAGAGTTGGGCGCATTTTCTGTGATTGTGGCTCTTTCTTCAAGCAGTCTTCTTTCTTCTTCATACCGACTGATTTTTGCCCTGATTCTCTGAAGAGTTTGTCCGATACTCAAAGCCTTGTTTATTCTTGATTTCAGCTCGTTAATATCAATAGGCTTTGTAATAAAATCAAAAGCGCCGAATTTAAAGGCTTCTGCGAAATTTTCATCCGTTTTATAGGCTGTAATAAATATTACGGGAATTTCTTTCAGTTCTTTGTTTTCCTGAAGCAATTTTAAAGCATCCAAACCTGATAATTGAGGCATTCTAATATCCATTAATATCAGATCAGGTTGAAGTTTTCGGGCTTTTTCAAAACCCTGAACACCATCTTCTGCAAAGAAAACATCGTATTTGTTTTTCTCCGATCGCAGTATTCCCTCTATCAACCTGCTGTTATTCAGGTTATCATCAACCACAAGGACTTTATAGCTCATAGCTACTCATTAGATACTTATTAAAAATAATAAAAATTACTATCTGATGGAATATTATTATCCACATTTACAAAAAAAGGATTGCTGAAAACGGGCAATCCTTTTCCTTAAATTTTACTGTATTTCTATACAAATTGTTTCATTGTAACCTTAATAATTTCAATGGCTTCAAATAATTCAGCCTCTTGAATGACCAGAGGAGGTGCAAAGCGAATGATATGTTCGTGTGTTGGTTTGGCAATCAATCCGTTTTCTTTCATTGCTACACATACATCCCAGGCAGTTTTTCCGTCTTTCGGATGGATCACTATGGCATTTAGCAACCCTTTTCCTCTTACAAGTTCAATCATTTCGTATTGGTCCACGAGCTTTTGCATTTCCACTCTGAAAATCTTCCCGAGTTTTTCTGAGTTTTCAGCCAGTTTCTCTTCTTTCAGCACTTCGAGCGCAGCAATTCCTACTTTAGCAGCTATCGGATTTCCACCATATGTTGAGCCATGTTCGCCCGGTTTGATACAAAGCATGATATCATCATCTGCCAGTACGGCTGAAACGGGATACATGCCGCCCGACAATGCTTTTCCCAAAATTAAAATATCAGGTCTGACATTCTCATGATCACAAGCCAGCGTTTTGCCTGTACGTGCGAGACCTGTTTGCACTTCATCAGCAATAAACAATACATTTTTTTCTTTACACAATTGATAAGCATTACTTAAAAATCCGTCATCAGGTACATATACACCTGCTTCACCCTGGATAGGCTCTACAAGGAATCCGGCTACATTCGGATCTTCCAGTTCTTTCTTTAAAGCATCAATATCGTTGTAGGGAACAATGACAAAGCCGGGAGTATATGGCCCGTATCCCTTATATGAATCAGGATCTGTTGACATAGAGATAATTGTTATTGTTCTGCCATGAAAATTTC
>CAYORG010000058.1:0-17473 GCA_964406315.1 uncultured Bacteroidales bacterium
GCAGGGATATGTTTTGGACTGGATCTGTCTTCATGGTCAACCGGAGTTGTTATGAGCAATGCAACAATCCCAACTCTTATGGCCAATCTGGCTCCTGTTTGGGTTGGCTTTGGCTCCATGATTCTATTAAAAGAAAATCATAAACGAATATTCTGGATAGGACTTTTAATAGCTATTGCAGGAGTGATTGTTGTATTGAATAAAGATATTTATGCTTCCGGATCTCAGTTGTATGGATCACTTTTAGGAATTCTTGCTGGTTTTTTCTATGGAGGCTTTTATATTCTTTCACAACAAGGGAGAAAAATTTTAGATACACTGAGCTATCTATTTATCAGCACATTGGGATCGGCATTGATACTTTTCTTCTTTGCTATGCTTTTCCATTATAATTTAACAGGGTATGACAGGAGTACCTGGTTATTATTTTTAAGTATTGGCATTGGGGTTCAGGTTTTTGGATGGATGATGGTGAATTATTCGCAGGGCTATCTTCCCGCTTCCATTGTTTCGGCAACTTTATTAGGTCAACCGGTATTAACGGCATTGTTTGCGATAGTCCTTCTGAATGAAAAACTTACCTTGTGGCATATTATCGGAGGTCTCATTGTTATTCTTGGAATCTATCTTGTTCATTACAGTAAGGCAAACAACAACGTATAATAAGGCGCAATATGAACTGGAATACACCAGGCAAAATCCATACGTAGTAATAAAAAAAGCGTTTTCCTAAATGCGCAGCGCATTTATCCGGCCGATTTTTATGATTTGGTCGTCTTACTTTGTATTGTATTAATTCTAAAAATTACAACCATGAAGACGAACAGGTTATTATTGCTATTTGGATTGTTGATAATTGCCAATAAAATTTCACTGGCGAATGAACAGGCAATTAGCTGGAAATATAAAACTAATGGGAGGATATATAGTACTCCGCTTCTGGAAGACACAGTTTTGTATATTGGCAGCCTTGATGGGTATTTCTACGCCATTGATGCCCGGGACGGTTCCGAAATATGGAACTACAACGTTGGGGAAGAAATTCGGACTACTGCTGCAATTTATGATTCCATTGTCTGTTTTGCAGGAGGGAATAAACTTATGGGACTTAACAGGAAAGGAGACTCCCTGTGGAGCTTTAAAATGTATAACGGAGAGGTAGTGAATTCTCATGATGCATACGATGATTTCAACTCGTCTCCAAAACTGGTTGATTCCATCGCATATGTTGGCACTGAACAGGGATTGGTCCACGGGATCAATGTGAAAAACGGTACCCAGGTATTTTCATACCAGACACAGGGACAATATACTATTGAGACAACTCCTGCTATTGATAACGGCAAAATATATTTTGGCGATTGGGACGGTGTTTTTCATTGTGTTGATATTGATACGGAACAGGAGATATGGACATATGATACCAAGGCCGATCAAACTTATGCATGGGTAAATGCAATTCAGACCCATCCTGTAATTGTTCATGATTCGGTATTCTTTGCCGGAAGAAGCTGTAATTTATATTGCCTGAATACACAGACCGGCGGTAGAAACTGGAAGTATCACGATCCGTCCAATATGTGGCTGTTGGGTGGACCTGTGATAGAAGACACTGTAGTATATGTTGGCAGTTCCAATCAGAGAATAATTCAGGGAATTGATAGAAGAACAGGCGTACGAATCTGGGTTACCGATGTTGATTATCGCGTATATGGTAATCCATTTGTCGGAAGCAATTACATTTTTATTGGCACCGGCATGGAATGGTCGGATAATTTTGGTTCATTACTGATAATGGATAAAGAATCTCATCATTTGTTGGCCAGATTTGCTACAGAAGGACAGGTACATTCATCCCCTGTGGTGAAAGACAGTATAGTGTATTTTGGTTGTGCTGACGAATACATATACGCTGTTAATTATGAAAAACTATTAACTAATAAAGCTGCTTATACCTATTTAAAGGATAAATCCATTGTTGACCTCGGAGAATTATCAGGTGATGAGCCGATAAACCAGGAGGTTTATATTTATAATGACGGGGAAGGAGCAGATTCTGTAGCAGTGAGTTGTACGAATAATAAAGTTTCCATCGAACCAATTAATTTTATACTTCCGGCAAATGATTCTCAGCTTGTATCCGTTCATATTGATGTATCAGAAATGGAATCCAAAAAATATACAGTGGACATTAAATTTCAATCTCACAGATCTGTTCTTGAAACTCAATTAACGAAAAGATACGTTTTTACGATTTCTGGTCCCTCAGCTAATAACAACCCGATACATCAGGGAGAAATATACCTTGCTCAGAATGTTCCCAATCCTTTTGTGAGTTCAACCATTATTCCTTTTAGGATATTGAAAGGTGGAAATACCAGGCTGATTGTATACAACACTGTCGGAAAACAAATTAAGGTGCTTTTAGATCAGGAGCTGCAGAAAGGAAATTTTGAAATAAGATTTGATGCCAGAGAGCTCCCGGACGGATTGTATTATTATCAACTGCAAACAGGAACAGATATATTAACAAAGACTATGTCCAAACTAGCTGATTGAAATGTGGGATCAGCAGAGTATTATTTTGTTAAACAATGTAAATTGTATTGAAAAAAAAACCTGCTCTTTCATTTGTACAGAGCAGGTTTTTTATTTCAAAGGATTATTTTATAGGAAAATAAATTAAAGTTTGATTTTCCTCCGGCGATGCAACTTCATTCGGATCTGTTAAATATACTTCCCAGGTTGTACCTGTTGATTCGAGCTTATTGTCCTTAAGGTACTGATCCAATTCCATATAAATTGCCTCCATTTGTTCATATGCTCCTACATACAATGTTGATACTACTTTCATTTCCGGATATTCCATGTAAGTAATATCCCCGTCATTATCTACCTTCTCCTGTACAGGTATACCACCTTCAAAGACTACGTTACCTTCCGGTTCATAGGAATAATAAACAGCAAATGATGGTCCGGCAGGAGCAATACTTTTTTTATCCAGATAAGTGAAAAGCTGCTGGTAGATTTCCCCCATTTTTGTACTGATCTCACTTATCGGGATATCGGCTTTTATTACAATAGCCTTTTGTGCATCTACCTGTTGAATTTCAATTTTTGGTGCTGAATTTTCGTTTTTTTGCGTCGGATTTACATAAAAAGCAGTCAATAAGAGAATACATGCAAATAAACTGATCAATCCGATCCTTTTTGAAGATTTGGTTTTCATGATAAAATGTTTTAATATGAATAATTGGATGTTTGTAACACAATATTATATAAGCTATGTGACAACCCTATGTCACAGGTTATTTATTCTGTAACAAATTTGATGAATATTATATTTAAAAGTCTTAGTAGGGAAGTTATAATTCCAAACGAAATTTCATATTGCAGATCGAAAAACTCATTGTTATAATAAGATAGATATTGTCTTTCTATCTTCAGTATTATTTACTATCTTTTAAATAAGAATTCATGTATTGATTTTTAGATCATGGAATTATAATCAATGACTAATCAAAGGAAAATAGTAATTGTTGATGATTTTACCGGTATTCGAAGTATTGTCAGAGAAACACTGATAAAGAAGGGATATCATGTATTGGAGGCTTCCAGCGGAAAAGAAGCTCTGGAATTTTTTAACGGGACACAGATTGATCTGCTTATTACGGATTTTGACATGCCTGATATGAACGGAGCGCAACTTATAGCGAAAATCAGGGATATGACAAGATACTTATATACGCCGGTAATTGTGTTGAGCGGAGTAAAAAAGGATCGCGTTGAGGATAAGATTAAAGATCTGAATATTGCTGCATACATTCAGAAACCTTTCGAAATAACGCATTTTTATTCTGTGATTGAAAGACTTGTATAATAAATTTGCTTACCAAAAAATCAAGCAATAAACAAATTATCCACAACATGAAGTAAATAAATTAACGTGAGTTCGACATAAGTTATAACTACTTGAAATAGCGATTGTCAGATAATTTAACTTGTATTATCTATTTATTAAAAATGTACTTGTGGTTTTGTCGCATTCTGTTTGTTATTTCGAAGAATTTAGTCTGTATGCGCCACAAAGACATTGCATATTCATGGAAGATTCCCATTTCTTATGTCGAACTCATGTTAAATTAAAAAACCCTGTTTAGGTAAACAGGGTTGCATTTCTGATAAATTCCTTTGATAAATTCCTATTCTTAAGACTAAGAAATCCAAAAAATAGTTGCATGCTCAATGCATCGACTAATCCTGAAAATAATCTTCGATGATTACTTTTACTTTGCCATTAATAGAGAATGGTTTCCCATTTGGATAAACACCTTTGGCCATGTAGGAATATACCCCACCGGGAGCCAGTCTTCCTCTGATATATCCATTCCAGCCTTGTTTGATGTTATCGGTAGAAAATACCTCAATTCCATTAGGGGCTTTTATACTCAAATGATATTCTTTAGCTCCATAATTTTTGGGGTAAAAAACAGCACTTTGGGCTCCATTGCTCTCATAGAAACCATTATTCCCATTATCTGTTGTATTGGGTTTAAAAGTATAGGGAAAATTCAATTGATAATTGTTCTTCAAAAATTTATTTTCAAGTTCAATTGTATCGTAACAACCATTTTCTGATGAAGCTATTAGTTTTACAGTATAAACACCATAATTCTTATAACTATGTGAAGGATTCATTGCAGTTGATGTTTCATTATCTCCAAAGCACCACACATATTTACTACTTCCTTTCGATTTGTTGATAAACTGCACTTTCCGGTCGGCAATATCAGATTTATCAATATCAATTGCAACGTTTGCATCGGGTTGATTGAGGACCCGAATTTCTTTTGTATGGTTCTCACTATAACCTGATTCGTCAGAGACAGTAAGTTTGACCAGATACACTCCTGGTTGAGAATAGGTATACGAAGGATTTTGTTCGTTTGAACTGTCGCCATTGCCAAAATCCCAACTATATTCTGATGCCCGATTTGTATGGCTGTTGAATTTTATTTCCAGAGGAGCACAGCCTTCTGAATATGGAACGTCAAAAAAGGCACTTAACATTTTTTTGTTACTAACGTTTCCGGTATGGTCAGATTCGGCAGTTTTGTTAGCTGGGCTTGAAACAGAAGTACTGGTATTATCAGATGAAGTTTGGAGCTTGTTAACTATCGTTTTAGAAGAAAAGTTGTTTGTAAATATCAGAAGACCTGTAGCAATTATACCAGCAAGAACTGCAGTATAAATTACATTTGGTTTTTTCAGGTTGAAACTAAAAAAATCAGATACCCAAAGACGGTATTTTAACTGACGCAGAACCCTTGGAGATGGCATTTCAGAATGCTTTTCAAAGGTAGTTTCAAATATGGTTTCCAGAGTATTAGATTTTTGTCCCATTTATATCCAGTTCAATTTTTTCATTCTTTTAACTATCCAGTTTTTTGCTCTTAAATATTGTGTTTTAGAAGTACTTTCATCAATATTTAGTTTTTCTGCAATTTCCTTATGTTTAAAACCTTCAATTGCATACAAATTAAAAATTATCCTGTATCCTTCCGGCATTGTTTTTAACAATTCATACAATTCTTTTACCTCAAGTTCATGATGAGGAGTAATTTTAATTTGCAGGTCAACATCCTTGACTGTTTCTATTTCATCGTGGTAATAATGCTTTTTTTCTCTGTGAAAATGAGTTATTGCTGTGTTTACCACAATTTTTTTCATCCAGTTTTCAAAATGCCCCTTGCCTTTATATTCCTTTATATTTTTCAGAATCTTAAAGAAGCTATCCTGCAAAATATCCTCAGCTTCACTTTTGTCAGCTACATATCTCAAGCAAACAGCCATTAGCATTGGGGCATAATGAGTATATAACTCAATTTGTGCTTTTCTTTTATTTTTAATACAACCTTCAATGACTTGCTCAAGATTGAACATCTGTCTCAAACTAATTACTAATTATTCAAAAAAAAAGTTGCATGTCCTATTGTTAATAAGAGCATGATAACATTAAATGCGTAAAAATCAACACATTTCATAAGTGAAGGTAAGGAATATCATCGTTTTATTTTAAACAATTTATTAAGGATTAATGATTATTACGAATGATTGTTGGTAGGAAAAGTAGTTTTTAAAACCATAATAATTGTATAAATTGAATTAAATTTTTTATGCAGGAGTGTTTGTATTCTTAGTTACTCCGCTCTCTAAATAATTGAATTTATATGGATTAATGGAATTTCTTAAATTATTAATATTACCTTTACTCCGAATATTATGATATTTTTGGAATATAAAAATTGTGATTTTAAATTAAGTTTACATAGAATTGATAGAACTAACTATCCGAAAAGTATTATTAACTAACATATTTTTTTATTATGAACATTTATGTAGGCAATCTGAGTTTTAAGATTGAAGAATCAGAATTATCAAAACTATTTGAAAAATACGGAGAAGTATCTTCTGTAAAGATTATTACTGATAAGTACAGTGGCAGAAGCAAAGGATTTGGATTTGTTGTTATGGACAATGATGAAGAAGCCAAGAATGCAATCGGTGAATTAAATGGTACTGAAATAGACAGCAGGGAAATTGTAGTGAACGAAGCAAGACCAAGACGCGAAAATTTTTCCCGATAATAAATAAAGACCTGTAATTATGGCAAAAGGCAAAGTGAAATGGTATAATGATGCTAAGGGATTTGGATTTATAGAATCAGAAGACAACGAAGATATTTTTGTTCATCGCACCGGTATTATGAAACCGGCATATACACTTAATGAAGGACAGGAAGTTGAATTTGAAGTCCGGGAAGGTGATAAAGGGTTGATTGCATTTGATGTAAAAGCTGTATAATTAAATCATATTCTGTATCATCATCAGGTTGAATCGTCTGAAGGAATTATTTTAGCACTAACTCATGAAGAGTCTGAAGTGTAAAAATGATTTGTATGTATTGGTTTAGCAAAGTGAGATTAGTTACTCATATTTGAATGATAAGGCATATACGATTTGTATATTGCCTTTTTTTGTATAAAGATAAAACCAGCAGGAATTCTTCTCTTATAACCACCAGATAAATACACTCGTAAATCTTTTTATTCTGTTTGAATTTGCAAAGAACTTGTTGCAGGTGTTGTTTCTATTGAATTAATTATGAACTTTCAGGAAATTTATAAGTGCAGTTAAATTATTATCTTTAAATTTCAGAGAATCCAATAAAAGGCTGTCTGATGACTGAAAAGAAACGGATTTGTAAAGGAGTTATTTTGGTATTTCTGATGTCTGTTATAATTCACTTAACAGGAATCTCAAATGCGATTTCTTTTGATCACTTATCGGTTGAAAACGGATTATCACAAAATAATGCACTGATAGTATTTCAGGATAGTAAGGGATTTATCTGGATAGGAACCGAAGACGGTCTGAATTTTTATGATGGGTACGACTGTAAAATTTATCGTAATGATCCAAATAATCCGGCTAGTTTAACCAACAACTATGTCAGGACTATTTTGGAAGATACAGATGGAAATATCTGGATAGGGACACAGCGTGGAATTAATAAATACAATTGGGATAAGGATAATTTTTCTCATATGTATTTTGATCCTAATGATACGAACAGCATTGTAAATGATGGCATTCAAAAGTTGTATTTTGATTCAAAAGGGAGGCTTTGGATATTGACCGAAGAGGGGATCAATATTTTTGATATGAAGAATAATACGATGAAGCTTCTGGTACATGACCCGTCAAACAATAATTCATTGGCAAGCAACCTGACCAGATTTGTTTTGGAAGAGAAGGATGATACATATTGGATTGCCACCTATAGCGGATTGGTATTGTTCAATGAAAAGGAGCATTCATTCAAAACCTTTGTTCATGATCCTTCCGATTTCCAGAGTCTGAGCAGCAATAAGATTCAGTATTTATTCAAGGATTCAAAAGAAAGATTTTGGATTGGAACATTTGATAATGGTCTGAATCTAATGGATAGAAAATCAGGTACTTTTATCAGATTCTTGTACGATCCGACCAATATCAATAGTATTCCTAATAGTCTGGTTAATGTTATTGCTGAAGGGGGAGATGGTAAAATATGGATAGGTACTTCAGGCGGATTGTGTTTTTATAATGAATTCTCCGGCGATTTTACCATCATTGAACGTGACGAAGAAGATGAAAACAGCATAAGCAGTAATGATATTACAAATATCTACTTTGACTTAAATAACCGGATGTGGATTAGTGCAAGATTCGGTGGTATAAATATATGCGATGAAGGGAAAAGCAAATTTATGCTTTACAAACCTAAAAAATCAGATGAAAACAGTTTGCGGGGAGAAAATGTGACATCTTTTGCCGAAGATGATTATGGGAATATCTGGATTGGCGCTGATGGCGGAGGACTGAATTATTTTGACAGGTCCACCAACACATTTTCACATATTTATTTTGATCCGAATAAACCTGGCGGATTGACAAATAACAAAATTCTGTCTTTGTGTTTTGACAGCTATGGTCTTCTCTGGATTGGAATGTGGGGAGGTGGAATTAATATTTATGATCCGGCTACCCGAGAATTTGATTACTTTCTAAATGATCCTGAGGATGAAAAAAGCCTATGCGGTAACAATATATTTGATATTTATAAAGATAAGCAGGGAGATATATGGATTTGTACGTGGGGGAATGGTGTGTGCAGATACAACAGAGAAACAAATGATTTTACAAAACTGGTTGCTGATGATGTAGCTTCTATCTACAATTCCGGTTGCGTATTAATGATTCAGGATCATCAGGGATATTACTGGATTGCGACGGAAGGAGCAGGATTAAACAAATACGACAGGAATACTGGGAATTTTGTTCTATATCAGGAAGGAAATGAAAAAGGTCAGCTATCGAACGGATCAATTTATTCTTTGTATGAGGATTCGAAAATGAGATTGTGGGTGGGAACCAATGGCGGTGGATTGAATTTACTGGATAGAACTTTCAATACTTTTACAACTTACAGAATGTCAGACGGTTTGCCTAATGATGTTATTTTTGGAATTCTTGAGGACGAATATGGCAATTTATGGCTGAGTACCAATGAAGGATTGTGTAAGTTTAATCCCGACAGTGTAACATTTAAAAATTACAATGCCAGCGACGGACTTCAAAGTAATCAATTTGGTCGCTGGGCATTCAGAAAACTTTCAACAGGTGAGCTATTGTTTGGAGGAGTCCAAGGATTCAATTTGTTTCGGGCAGATGATGTGGTTGACAATTCGTATAAACCACCGGTTTTTATTACGGGATTTAAGCTTTTCAATGAAGACGTTGAAATAGGGGATGAGTCTATTTTAAAGAAAAGCATTTTGGTTACAGATGAAATAAAGTTGAAGTATAATCAAAATATTTTTTCTTTTGAATTTACGGCTTTAAATTACAGACAAGCTGAAAAGAATCAGTATAAATATATGATGGAAGGATTCAATGATGAATGGATCAATGCTAAAAATGAAAGAAAAGTATCATTCACAAATCTGGATCCCGGAGAATATATTTTCAGAGTCAAAGCCTCAAATAATGACGGTGTTTGGAATGAGGAAGGAGCCAGTATCAAAATCACTATTGTACCGCCAATCTGGAGAACCTGGTGGTTTTATACAATACTGACAATACTATTAATTTATGCAGTATATTATTTTATTAAACAAAGAGAGAAAGTCCTGAAAAGAGATAAAGTCATTCTTGAAAAAAATCTCAGAGAAGGCAAAGAAGAATTGGAGAACAAGAAAAAGGAAATAGAACAACAGTCAATCGCACTTCAAGAGAAAGAAAAAGCAGAGGAAGTGCAAAAATGGTACAATGCCGGACTGGCAAAATTTAGTAATCTTATAAGCAAAAACAAAGAGGAACTGAAGACTATGGCCCGCGTTTTAATTTCAGAATTGGTTGAATACCTTTCTGGGAATATTGGCGGAATGTATATAATTTCTGATGATGAAACAAGTGAAAAAAAGTACCTTGAAATGGTTGGATACCATGCACCTGATGAAAATAAAATCAAAGAAGAGAATATCTTGTTGGGAGAGGGCTATGTAGGAACCTGTTTTCAGGAAAACAAAATTCGTATTATCGACAATCTACCCGATGGCTATGCAAAACTTACTTCCGGATTAGGAGAAACCAGTTTAAAGTACATGGCTCTTATACCTATCAGAATGGATGAATCCATTCTGGGGGTTTTTGAGATTTTATCACTCGATAAACTTGAAGAGTATAAAATTGATTTTATCGAAAAACTTGGAGAGCTTGTTGCTGCCACCTTGCTTACAACGAGAGCAAATGAGAAGACACAGAAAATGTATGAGGATGTGAAGCAAAAAACAGAAGAGATGACTGCACAAGAAGAGGAATTAAGACAAAATTTAGAAGAGATGTCCGCTACAAAGGAAGAAATGGAAAGACAAAAATTTGAATTCGGTAAATTATCGGAAGAATTAAATACTAAAGAAAAAGAATATAAAAAAGAAATCAGTAATCTTAAAGAAGAACTGGCGAAACTGAAAAAAAAATAGACAGTTTATTCTCTTCCCGGCAAGATCCGCTTTATTTGCCAACATCAAATTGAATCCTGCGAGCGCATTCCCCGTAGCTTGCTGCGGGGTTAGCGAGCACAAAAATAATAAACAAAAAAAGGATCGAAGATTACTCGCTATGCTCGTGAGAATAGTTCCTCGCCGTTTGCGGCGAGGAGATTCAATTTCCGGGGTATTATAATACATCATTCTGAGGGGTTTTTATAATCAATTTTTGTTTGAACAAATTAATATATAATTAAACAAAAAAATTGATCACTTGTTATTAGCAATATAAAAGAATCAATAATAATATTGCTAACCAATTCAATTGTATTCAATATGTCATTTGAAAACAGAAAAATATATGCTATAGGTGTTACAGTGTTTCTTGGAATACTTCTTACATCTTGCTCGTTTTCATCCAAAACAAGCAAAAACTACTATGAGAAGTCAAAAGATAAGGAATATGATATCGTAGTTGTTCCCGGAGTGCCTTTTGAGAATGGACAATGGAGCAGAATAATGAAGGCAAGGATCTATTGGTCAAAATACCTTTATGATAAAGGAATTGCCCGGAATATAATGTATTCCGGTTCAGCGGTTTATTCTCCTTACAGCGAAGCAGAGATAATGGCTTTGTATGCCAACGCTTTGGGAATACCTCAGGAGAATATATATATAGAAAATAAGGCTGAACACAGTACGGAAAACATATATTATTCATTTAAGAAAGCGAAAAAATTAGGATTTGAAAGTGTGGCTCTGGCATCTGATCCTTTTCAGACCAAAATGCTTAAAGGTTTTACTGAAAAGATTGTTAGTTCTGAGATCGATTTAATACCAATTGTTTTTGACACAATTAGGGCGATGGAATCCGTGATGATCGATCCGGAAATTGAATACCATCATCTGTATGTTGATGAGTTTATTCCATTAACGGAGCGTGAAAGTTTCAGAGAAAGGTTTAGAGGAACACGAGGATTATCCATTGATACACTTGCTTATAATTGACGTGTGTTCGAAATAAGTATCAGCTTAAATAATTGATCTGTTGCAAGTTATATTTCAAACTCAGATTTATTAATGTTAGAATTTATTTCTTCCGATTGAATAAACAGTAAAATATCCACAGAGTCGTTATTTCTCATATTCAATCAATTGAAGTAACAGTGATCCGGGATTATTTGGGAATCATTATGTATTGTATTGGAACCTCAAGCATTTCAGCAAAATCTTCACCGGCTTCAAGCATATCATCATCTTCTTCATGAAAATACCAGTACAGTTTAATATTATATCCTTTTTTTATATAGCGATTCATTAACATCATAATGTCTGCAATGAATTTGGCTGCGGCTGAATTAAAATAAGCAAGTTTAAAGTTAGCTTTAAGTGTTTTCCGAGAAGAAGATTTTTTTGCTTCCATACAATCATCCAAATACTTCTCAAGCTTTTTGGTAACAAGCTTATCGAGATTTCGGATGTTCTCCGGGAGACACTTTCCTCTAATTTCAAATGTCTTATTTTTGTCGTCGAGAGTAATTTCAGGAATCTTCTCGGTCTTCTTTATTTCAATAACTTTCATTTTAAAAGGTAATAATTAAGTAAATGTTTAAAGAATAGATCGATCCTATACTGGATTCATTGCGTTGTTTGATGTATTTATAAAGATCACAATATACATAAAACATTGGAATTAATAAGTATTTTAATTTAAGCAAAACTGTCAGCTGTGATTTTATTTTCAAAAAAGAATATACAAGTGGATACGTTTTTTTGGCAGAGCAACCTGAAACCACACAGGATTTGGCTTTGGCTGCTTTTGGATTGGGTTCACAAGTCGGTATTTTATTGCCATATAGCCGGAAACATGAAAGTGAAGCTGATGAACTGGGTTTGTATTTTATGGCAATGGCAGGATATAATCCAAAAACGGCTCCTATGTTCTGGGAACGTATGCAAAAATTAAATATTGGTTCTACGCCTGAATTTTTATCGACTCATCCCGATCCAGGAAACAGGATAAAGCGTTTGAATGAGATCATCCCAAAGGCAATGCAATATTATAATAATCGTTAATTCAAATCAATATACCCTTTCAGATCATTGACATATTTTTCAAAGGCTTCAATTCCTTTTGTCGTAATCTTACAAACTGTCAGTGGTTTTTTTCCTCTAAAGGACTTGTGGACAGTTATATATCCTGCATGAGAAAGTTTGTCGATCTGTACACTTAAATTTCCTGCAGTAGCACTGGTTTTTTTCCTGATATATACAAATTCTGCTTTACCAAGTTGAATCAGTAAAGACATAACTGCAAGTCTTAATTCTGAATGCAACAGAGGATCAAGCCTGTTATACATCTGATGTTTTTTTGTGTTTCAGCATATAACCCGGAATTAAATAGGCCACAATAATCAGTATAAAGGTCAATAGCAACAAGTTTTCCAGAGCCAAATAAAAGGATATTATGGTACCTATCCAATACAAAATACCACCAACTATCAGAGGTTTGAATTTCATATTAATACCAGATAAAAAGACACAATTGCCAACAAGTAAGAAAACAAAAGGGAATACCTGGTAATTAAATTTCGACATATAGACTATGAAAATAAAATAACTCACACCAAAAGTAAGCCATAGAAATACATTCATTCTGTCGATGTGTGTGAAAACTTTGTCGGACCGAATTTGTTTTATTGAGTATATTGTTGAAGGAATAATACCAATTAACACAGCCAACCATGCAAGGTAAGGCTTTTCAAATTCGGTATACTTCAGAAGTACAAAATGCAACATACATGCCAGTAATACAACATAGCCCCAGATTAAATAATAATTTGCATTTTTTTGAAAATTCCCTTTGGTTGTTTCTATCATTTCATTAATGATCTTGAAACTGTTTTCAGGAGTCAGGTTTGTATTTGTTTTCATATTATGAATTTATAAATTATTTGTAAATATAAACAAGTTTATAATATAAACCAAAAAATATTAAAAAAATCCATTACAGGCAAAATGGAAATAAAAAACCCCGGGGTTAACCGGGGTTTCGGAATAATTCCTAATGATTAGAAAAAAACCGTGTTTAAGCTGTCCGATACTAAGACTAAGGAATAGTCAAAATAGTTGCACCGGCTAAATTTAGAATTTATATTTCTTGTTTAATCTCCATTAAATTAGAGGTTTACAACTGGTTTTTTTATTGTCTGCAATGTATTATTCAATGATCAGCTTGTTTGTACAATATCAGAAGATCTAACTTTCCATTTCTTTAAATTCACCCGCGATTCTCACAAAAAGAAATATAGCTATTATAGATAATAAAGTATGACCTCCCAGGACATACCATATGTATTCAGGATTATTAGCAGCTTCAAATTTTCCAAAAAGGCTTGTATAAAGGCCGCTCATTAAAGCACCAATACAAGTTGCTAAAAAGTTTGATCCCATATACAATCCGGCTTTTTCTTTTGGAGCTATCCATGTTATATATTCCTGTATTCTTGGAGAGGTAATCATCTCGCCAACAGCAAAGAGGAATATTCCTAATATTACCATGCCAGGAGTCAGAAATATTGAAGCTCCTATTAAGGCAAAACCAGCTGCAGCAATAAATAAGCCGAACATAAAAGATGGTATGGCAGCCCGCTTTTCAAAAGTACGTGAGATAAAAACCTGAAAGATTAAAATGATATAACCCGTGTGAGCAATGGCTTCACCATTGACAAACCAAACTCCATCGACTTGTTTGGACAGCAGTTGAGCAAACCAACTGCCAAAAATACTTTTAATTCCAAGAAATAGCTGTGCAGTGTCAATATGATTACTTACATAGGCAGGGCAAATATTAAAAAAAGCCCAGAAAGGTAGCCAAAAGAAAAGTCCCAATATAAGCAAGAAAATAGCAAATTTAATGTCGCCAAGTGTGCTGAATATCTCAATTAATTTCTTCTTAATGCTAACTTCAGAAATATTGCGCTGAGGTTCCTTATACAGTATCAGGGTAATAATGAACATAACAGTAATAGCAGCAGCAGCCATTATGAAAGCATGACTCCATGAAATTGCCCTTAATTTTGCAGCAACTATAGGGCCTGCTGAAGCACCAACATTTACCATCATATAGAATATACCAAAGCCCAGGGTTTTATTGGACGAATCAGTTGTTAGTCGAACTGTACCTGATATGAGTGGCTTAAATATACCTGCAGCAAAACCTATGCTTAACATGGTAAGCGCTATACCAGATAATGATTTTGTTACCAACAATAGTAGGATTGATGGAATATAAGCAAGATAGGATATAACTAATACACGTTTGAAACCAAAACGATCAGCAAATGTCCCGGAAAAAACTGGGATAAAATAGGAAATAAAGAGGAAAATACTTTGAACAAGACCAAGATCATCTCGGCTAAAACCTAGATCTTCCATATAAGCATAAAAAGTCATAAAAATTCCATAATACGCAAACCTTTCAAGAATTTCTATGCTGTTTGCAACCCAGAATACGCGTGGAAATGATGTTCTGTTTTTCATAGTATGTCGGTTAGGATGAAGATTAAAAATACAAATATTAGAATAAACAGCATGGAATAGCTATGATTTATATCAGGCCGAAAAAGCTTTGTTGACTGGTAGTAGTATATTTGTTTAATTGCTGCTAACAGGAATGGTGATCAGGATAAATCAACTCATTTTATGATCAGAAATATCTCGGATTGACAATTTTGGTTTTTTCTTTTTTATTCAGATACACATTGATGGATATTTCGTGAGTTCCGGCCTGATGATCAATCATCTTTGTTGTGGCGAGATCATATGAATAGCCAATGTAATATGTTTTATTTATTCCTGCCTCTATGATTATGGCTACGGAATTGAGTGATTTATAGGAGAGCCCGATACAGTAATCATCTTTATAATATACGTTCGTGTTTAAATCGATTTCAAACACTGATCCGAAATAGGTTTTCGTTAAGACACTTGGGCGGACTTTGAAATCATCATTGATTCTGAAAATATACCCTCCCGTGAGGAAGATAAGCCTGTGCTGATCAATATTAAAGTCTTTGTATTTTTTATGTACAAACTTATATAAATATGGTATTGATAATCCCACATAGTATTCGTGGCTTTTCAGGTAGGCACCTAATCCAAAGACAGGGAGGAATGCCGAAGTATTATTCTGAAAATTAGCATCGTTTTCATTATCGAGTAACAATTCGGAATATTTGTTTTTTACGGTGTTGAACCCAAGTTTTAAACCCAATGACAAACTGTGGTTTGGGAATATGAGTTTATAGGCGTAATTAATACTTATCTCCTGCTGCGATGTTATTCCCACTTTGTCATTAATTACAAGCAATCCAAGTCCGAATTGATTGTTCATAATTGGTGAATGCACTGATAATGATTGTGTGGAAGGAGCACCTTTTATGCCTACCCATTGCTCTCTTATATCACCTGTAAGTGTAATAAAATCATGCACCCCTGCATATGCCGGGTTTATTGCCAGACCATTAAACATATATTGAGTATAGTACTTGAATTCCTGGCCTTTTGAAGGCAGGACTGACCCTATAATGAGTATGATGAATACAATAAACCAGTAAAGCAGGTTCTGGTTAATGATAAAACCGCGCTGTCCTGTATTTTTTTGTTTATTCTTTTGATTTATCATTACAGTTTGTTTCAAAGATTTAATTGACCACGATATATCCTGTTTTCACCTGGTTTATACTCTTCAGTTCAAGAATAAAGAAGTATGTACCGGAGGCTGCCTTTTTGCCCAGATTTAAACCACGATTCAAAGTTCCATCCCAGAAATGTTCATTGTTATCATAATTCGTGACTTCGTATATTAAATTTCCCCATCTGTTAAATATTTTTACATTGTTCTCCGGGTAATTTTCAATACCATGTATTATCCAGGTATCATTCATTCCGTCTCCATTTGGCGATATTCCTTCGGTAATCTCAAATAGTTCTTCTATCTGGTTTATCAGTATTACAATTGCAGTATCGCATAACATCGGATCTCCATTGTCACATATTATACACTCAAGTTCTTCTTCTGCAGGAAAATCTGATGGAATCTCGTACTCAAAACACAGAAGATCGTTGTTCCATGTGTTGTAGGGAACAGGATTATTACTCCCAATGATTTCGAGCAAAATGCATTCATCAGAATCAATATCTGTTACTGGTATGCATACATCTGTAAGACCTGTTTCTAATACTTCAATTGTAATGTTTTCTGCAACCGGTTTATCGTTTACAGGATTAATGGCGATTAGTACAAGGGCCGTATCACAGTAACCAGTAGTTCCTTCTATACAGACAGAATAGTATAATGAATCGTATCCGTAATAATCAGGATCGGGAGTATATGTGAATTCTCCTGAGCTGGTAAGGAGTGCATTTCCATTGTATGCCGGTTGCCCGATAATATTTGCAACAAGGATCTCGTTATCAGGATTTTGATCATTATCTAATACATTTATCACGATTTGTTCATCTTCATCCAATTGAACCATGTCATCAAATGCGACAGGAGAAACATAGTTTACAGTAACAGTGATTGTAAAAGGTTGTTGTGCGTTGTCTGATCCATCGGATACATTCAGGACCACATCATGGTTACCGGTTTCCAAACTTGAAGGTGTGCCACTTAAGATGGCGGTACCATCACCATTGTCTGTCAGATTCAACCAGGATGGTAAAACAGGAGAAGTGATCACTAGTACATCTCCTACATCGGGATCAGAAGTACTGATGGAATATGAATACATCATATTTTCTATTGCCGAGGTGATGGGAATACTTGTGAATTCCGGCGCCTCATTCAGATCATTCACTGTAATGGTAAAGATCTC
>CAYORG010000059.1:0-16717 GCA_964406315.1 uncultured Bacteroidales bacterium
TTTGGTGATTTTTTTCACCTGCAATCATTGTCCTTATGTATTGGGTTCAGATGAAATCACAAAGCAGACCGCATTGAAATACAAAGATAAAGGTGTCAGATTTGTTGCGATTAATTCAAACAGTCCTAATACCTACCCGGAAGACGATTTTGGTCATATGGTAAAAAGGATGGAACAGTATTCGTTCCCCTGGGTTTATTTATACGATGAAACACAGGAGATCGCTTTGAAGTATGGAGCTTTGCGAACTCCCCATTTTTATGTCTTCAATAGAGACAGAAGACTTGTTTACACCGGAAGAGGTGTTGATAATCCAAGAGATCCTTCCCGTATAACTGTAAATGATCTGGATCGTACACTGGCTGAATTGACTGAAGGTCGAAACATTAGCATAATCAAAACCAATCCTATAGGATGCAATGTGAAATGGGACGGGAGGGATGCTCACTGGATGCCTGAGGAAGCAGTTGATCTGGTATAATTGTACTGATATCTTATAAAGATTCTGACATAGCAGATCACTATTTTTATCCGTTCGAGAATCCCCGAAAATACTTCATGAATTGTACACGGGAATATGCAGCTGGATTTTGGGATTTAACCTGGCTAAGTTTTCCTTTAAAATCATTTATGGAAGTGAAGTTTTTCTTTTGCATCCAGTTTTTTAAATCGTTAATGATTTTACGCAGATAGGGAATCCCATTTTTATAAAGGGTGGATGTTACCTGCACAGCACTCGCTCCTGCAAGAATTTGTTTTATTACTCCCACATAATCATGAATTCCGGTGGATGCGATCAACGAACAGTGAATTTGCTCAGACAAAATGCCTATCCAGCGAAGTGACTGATGGATATCGGTATATGAGCTCAATACAGAACCACTGCTCATCTCCATTTTATCAATATCGATATCTGGATTGTAAAATCTATTGAATAGCACCAATCCGTCAATTTTAGTCTCAGATATTTTTTGAAGAAAATTAGCCAGATGAGTGGCATAAGGACTAAGTTTAATAAACAAAGGCATGTCAACCTGTTTTTTTACGGCTTCTATGATCCGGAAATAAATATTTTCATAATAATCTATTGTTTTGTTCAGATCAGCAGGAAGTATGAATATATTTAACTCCAGTGCATCAGCGCCTGATTTTTCAATTTGCTTAGGAAAATAAGTCCAGTGTTCTGCATCAATACAATTGATGCTTGCAATAACAGGAATTTTTAATCTTGATTTGGCTTCTTTGATCAGATCAAGATATTCTGAAGTTGACTCTTTGGTTCCGTCAAAGTAATCATAAAACTCAAGAGTTTCAGGATAAATAAATGATGGTGAACTCATTGCATTAAGCCCGGACTGCATCTCTTTTATTATTTCCTCTTCAAACAAGGATTTAAGAACAACTGCCCCTGCTCCATTCTTTTCCAGCTCAGTTAAGGTGTCGATATTGTCTGTTAATCCTGAGCTTCCTGCAACAACAGGAGTATTAATCTTTAGACTTCCGTAATGAGCAGATAGATCTATCATTTCTTTTTTTTAAGACTAAGGTAAAAAATTAGTGCCTGTTTTTGTGATTTTATAAGGATTTGGGCGCATAATTTTTATTAAAATTATCTTCCGTAGAAAGTAACAATTTTCAATTGTCTATCGTTAAAGCAGTATGAACTTATCTTTAACTGGTTTTTTATCAGTATCTTTGATGAGCTTACAATAAGCTTTTATAGAAGTATTGTTAATTAATCATTTGGTTTTAGATTATTTAGGTTGTAATTTGAATATGTAAATTAAGATGATCGTGAAATCTCCATGTTTTTGTAAAACTCACAAGCAAGAATAAATAAAATCACGAAAACGTGGAAGTTTCCTGTCTGCCCACCATAGGCGGGTAAACCGGCAGGCAGGTATCAGACTAATAATAATAAATTATATAGTGATGAAACTCATATTATTTCTGACAGCACTTTCGGGCTTAGTCTTACTGAATAGCTGCAATTTTTTTGAAGAACATCCTCTTTTTAATAAAGGACCTGACTCCTTGTTGAATATGCCTGTTATTGAACCTGAGCCGGGGATCATTGATACAAATGCAATCTTACCGGAAGAATCTGTACTGGTTGAAGAACCAGTCGTACAAGAACCACAGACAGGATATGGCGATGGCAGGTATTTTATGATAGTAGGCAGTTTTCAGAATCAAAATTTTGCAGAATCGTATGCTGAAAAAATTCAGGAGATGGGATACCAATCTCAAATTATCGAGGCTTCAAATGGTTTCTACAGAGTATCGGCAAAATCATACAATAACTTTCAACAGGGTGTTAGTGAGATTGATGAATTCAGGGCATCTGTTACAGCAGGTGCATGGCTTCATGTTCGATAAATGATATTGATAAAAAGAAGAAGAGGCATTCTTAATTTTAAAGAATGCCTTTTTTTTAAGCCTGATAAAAATACTTTATTGATTCCCCGCCATTATGAATAAAGGCTGAAATTCAAAGCTCTTGTAGTATGGACGAAGACGGTCTGTATTGTAATGTCTTTTGACATCAACTTTTTTATTTGTGCTTGTAACCACATCGATTGGGGCATTATCATATCTTCCGTTTCGAAGTACTACCAATCGCCCGTGAATGCCCTTTAATATAAGGTCAAGGGCAAGATTACCATATGCCATAGGTACAATAGAGTCAATAGCATCCGGATCACCTCCGCGTACCAGATATCCCAACTGTTGATTAATAACATTAACCCTTTTCCCATGATTAAATTTTGGTGACAGTTCCTTGATTTTTGCAGAAATTACATCTCCAATACCTCCAAGCTTTGCATGTCCATAAGCATCTTTTTCAACAGAGCGATAAATCATTTCACTACCTCCGGCAAACATTGCTCCTTCGGAAGCTAATACCACTGAGTAAAGGCTCGGATTTGAATTCCTGTCTTTGATGAGAAGGGAAGTCAGTTTTTCAATATCAAATTTATATTCAGGAATAACACATCTGTTGGCAGCACCGGCCATGGTAGGCAACATTGCAGTAAAACCTGCATATCTGCCGAACACTTCAAGGACCAATACTCGTTCATGTGAACCGGCAGTTGTTCGAAGGGTATTGCACATCTGGATTGTACGTGTAACACAAGTACTGAATCCGATACAATAATCAGTTCCCGGAACATCGTTGTCCATAGTTTTTGGTATGGCAACAACTTTCACACCTTCGGAATATAGCCTGACTGCGTAGCTTAATGTATCATCTCCACCAATGGGAATCAAAAAATCAATTCCCAGGTATTCAAGGTTTTTAATAATCTCGGGTGTGAGATCATTCATTTCACTTTTGTACTTGTCCTGATAATGTTTGGGAACATTAATTTTAGGAACATGACTTGGCCTTGTCCTGGAAGTATGTAAAAATGTGCCGCCGGTACGACCAGCCTTATTTACGATTTCTTCTGTAAGGACCAAATACTTGTCGCTGTTGTCAGCTTTTTTATCTCTTACAATATCAAGAATACCACCCCATCCTCTTCGAAGCCCCAACACCTGATAGCCCTCGCGAAGTGCACGTATGGTAATTGCTCTGATCGCAGGATTAAGACCCGGGACATCACCTCCGCCGGTCAATATGGCAATAGTGCCTTTTTTCTTTTTTACCTGAGCCATAGTAGTCGTAATTTAGGATTAGGTCTTTGTTTATAAATATACATAAAATTTTGTAGACAATAAATCGATATTTTGGATTTAAGGTTAAAAAAGAGGCTGTCAGGTTTCCTTTATTTTTACCGCAGACAGTTTTGCGGTTTACCGACTTTTGACAGTCTCTTACCAATTCAGTATTTTGTAGAAATCATATTCTTCAGGATTAAGCAAATATTTTTTTGCAGCCTGATAATCTTCTTTTTTAATAAAATGCAGGTTATTATGAAATATCAATTGAGTTCTTTCTGAATTAATATTCACCAAACGAGGTTTCACCTTCCCATTTTCATCTTCCACATCCTTAAGGAATAAAGGAGATATATTGCCTGCCGGATCAGCTGTTACCATGCAACCTGTAACACCATCCTGGAATAATTTCATGACACCATTGCCAAGAAGAGTAGCATAAGACAAATCAAATGCTATAGGACGACAACATCTGAGTTCGTAACCGATCTCATTCGGACGACTTTTAATTGTCAGATCAAGTTTTTTCAATTTTCTCTGAACGAGCATGTTAAAAATATGCGATTTGCTTACATTGCCTAATTCCGGATGCCCGTGATCATCATAAGTAAAGTTTATTCCTGTTCCTTCTATTTCTTCGTCATTCATAAAATGAAACACACCTTCACTCACAATTGCCAGACCATATTGTATTCCGAGTATTTTTCTTTTTACCATAGATGAAATGATCATTCTGGTGATTTTATCGAAGGTTATTTTTGTTTTGTTGAACATTTCCGGTATGATGATCATAGGCATATGACAAGCTGTGCCGATACCAACCGCAAGATGTCCTGCTTCTCTGCCCATCGCCGATAAAATAAACCAATTTCCGCTTGCTCGTGCATCTTCATAAATTGTTGTTGCAAGACTAACACCCTCTTCTTTTGCAGACTGATAACCAAAAGTAGGACTTCCTTCAGGCAAAGGCAGATCGTTATCAATGGTTTTTGGAACATGTATATTTGTAACTTTCAGGTTATTTTCAGCAAGAAATTTAGTCAGACGGTTAGCAGTTGATGCAGTATCATCTCCTCCAATGGTTACCAGCAATTTGATATTTTCTTTTGTAAAGAATGTAGTGGAAAATTCTGAGTCTTTTGGTTTGTGTCTGCTCATTTGCAGAGCTGACCCTCCGCGACTAAATACAGTGTCAGCAAATTCGAAATCGAGTTCATCGTATTTTGTTTTATCTGTAAATAAGTTTTTATATCCTTCATTTATTCCCAATACACGATATCCGGCATTTAAAAACACTTTGGTCACTGAGCCGATAACTGTATTAATTCCGGGAGAAGGTCCTCCGGCACATAATATTGCAATTGCATCTTTTTTCATGATTCATCTACTGATTATAAAAATCCTACTTTAGTTCTCTAATTAGCGCGCAAAGATGGCAATATATTTTTAAAAATAAAATTTGGTTTATTCATCATAAATAAGGAAATCTTTTTGGCAATTTCATTTGCAGAGAGTGATTTTTAACGGCCAGGTTTTAAAGTTCAATGATTTGTCTTCTTTTTGGTCCGACAGATACTATTGTGACAGGAACACCCACTTCTTTTTCAATAAAATGAATATAATCAATAAGTTCCGGCGGCAGATCGCTGCCTTTTTCCACATTCGTAAGATCCTCCATCCAGGAAGGAATATCAGTATAAACTGCCTTAGTTACTTTATTGATATTGTAGGGAAAATAATCGATTATTCCTTCTGTGGTTTCATATGCTGTACATACTTTAATGGAATCAAATGTGGACAAGACATCGGCTTTGGTCATAATCAGATTGGTCACTCCATTTAGCATAATAGAATATTTTAAAGCCGGCAGATCAAGCCATCCGCAACGTCTGGGACGACCAGTGGTAGCGCCAAATTCATTTCCTTTCTGTCTTAATTTTTCGCCTGTTTCATTAATAAGTTCCGTAGGAAACGGGCCACTTCCCACTCTTGTGCAATATGCCTTAAAAATACCAAATACTTTTCCAATTCTGTTAGGAGCTACTCCAAGCCCGGTACAAGCTCCGGCACAAATAGTATTGGAAGATGTTACAAAGGGATATGAACCAAAGTCTATATCCAGAAGAGTGCCTTGTGCACCTTCTGCAAGTACTGATTTCCCTTTATTTATTTCCTGATTGATGAAGTGTTCACTATCAATAATGGAAAATTTCTTAATGGTATCGATTCCTTCAAACCAACCTTCCTCAAAGTCTTTTAACTTATATTCGAAGTTATACATACCTAACAATTGCATATGTTTCCCGGTAAGTGAATCATACATTTTTTTAAAGTCCTCAGAGAGTATATCGCCCACTCTTAATCCGTTCCTGCCGGTCTTATCCATATATGTCGGACCAATGCCTTTTAAAGTAGAACCTATTTTGGTTTTCCCTTTAGAAGCTTCTGATGCAGCATCCAGAATTCTGTGCGAAGGTAATATAAGATGAGCTTTTTTAGAGATAAAAAGTCTTTTGCTGATATCCACATTTAGCTTACTAATCGCTTCAATTTCCTTTCTGAAAATAATCGGATCAATGACTACACCATTTCCAATAACATTGATCTGATCTTCTCTGAAAATACCGGAAGGAATGTTGTGCAAGACATGTTTAATTTCGTTGAATTCCAATGTGTGACCGGCATTAGGACCTCCCTGAAAACGTGCGATAATATCATATTTTGGAGTCAGAACATCAACCACCTTACCTTTGCCTTCATCACCCCATTGAAGGCCTAAAAGTACATCTACTTTCATAATTACTTTTATCAATTAACCTTTAATTCACAACGCGCGAAGGTACAAATAATTTCAACAAAAATGAGTCAATAATTGCTTTGATTCTTTTCAATTATTTTGCTGAATTTTCTTTACGTTTTCCGTAAATATACAGAGAGTGATGTGATGGTTTAAATCCGTTTAATTCACATGCAGTTTGAATGATGTCTTGCAATCTCGGATCACAGAATTCAATTACCTGGCCGGAATCAATGTCAATGATATGATCATGTTGTATGCACTGATAGGCTTTTTCAAATTGTGCAATATTTTTTCCAAACTGATGTTTAATGACAAGGTTGCAATTGAGCAATAACTCGATGGTATTATAGAGAGTAGCCCGGCTCACCCTGTAATTTTTATTTTTCATAAAAATGTAAAGGGTTTCAATATCAAAATGTCCGTCTCTTGAATAGATCTCATCCAGGATGGCATAACGTTCAGGAGTTTTTCTGTGTCCCTTTTTCTCGAGATAATCTGTGAAAATTTTTTTTACAGTCTCTTTTGTTTCCGGCGAAACCATAATTAGTCTAATTATAAATAAGGGCTAATATACTACATTTTTCATTTCGCTTCTTTGGTTTAAGATAAAATTAAACCCGAATTAATCAATAGGAGTTCAGAATGAACGTACTATTGATTCCATGAGGGTAATCCCGATTTAGTAAATGTTTGAAGGATTTTATAAAATTCTGAATTACATTTACTTAATCGATTATGCATTTTCTAACCTGCCTGCCCTGCCATTCGGCAGGCAGGCGGCAGGCAAGTGCGTAATTTGGGTTAAAAGCTTGCAGGAAGATGTTCCACTCTTTTCACTGACTCAACTCCTTTTATCTTGCCAATATTCATAATCAGTAGGTTTAAGTCTTTGGCATTATGAACATAAAGTTCTATTGTTCCGTCCCAAATGCCATCATGACTTTCAAGATTGATATTCCTGATATTTACATTCAATTGTTTGGTGATGGATGTGGTAATGTCGTTGTAAATTCCAAATTTGTCTGTTCCGGAGATTGCTATTTTGGCAAGAAATGAATAATACTTATGAGTTGTCCATTGAACATTTTCCAGCATATGTCCGTGTGTGGATGAAAGTTTTATTGCTTCCGGACAATTGAGTTTGTGAACAACAATTTGTTGCAGCTCATCTTTAATGCCGATTACCTGATCGCCTGGAATGGGATTACAGCATCGTGCGATGATGTATTCAGGCTCAATGTCATGAACATTTTCCCGGAGAAAAACTTGTTTCAGGTCTTGTAGACTTCCGTTTATATTTTTTTCACTTCGTCTTCCCATCGAGGAAAACTGCAGGCTCCAATACCTGATCCATTTATTTTTTGTATTCTTTTTCAGGAGCTGTTTTAAGTCGTCCAGATTTATGATTCCTATGCCTATTTTGCTGTATAACTCGTCTTTTGAAGTGACCTGATAATTTGGTATCAGTTTTCTGAAAATACGATTGCTTGGTTTTAGTTTAAGTTCCGAGAGTTTCTGTTCCAGAATACTCTTTCCTTTTTCGATGCGGTTTTTTGTTTCAGATTTAAGGTATGCTTTAATAGCAGATTTTGCTTTTGCAGTAACAATTTTTTGCAGCCATTCGATTCTCGGCTGAGGTTTATCAGAAGTAATGATTTCAACCTGGTCGCCGCTTTTAAGAACATGATTGAGAGGAACCAATTTATGGTTGACTTTTGCTCCTATAGCACAATGACCAATTTGAGAGTGCACTTCATATGCAAAATCCATAGCAATTGCATTGGTAGGCAGTGTTTTGATATCTCCTTTAGGGGTAAAAATAAATATTTCAGAAGTAAACAAGTTCAATTTAATGTCATCCAGGAATTCAAGTGCATCAGAATTTGGATCTTCCAGTAAATCTGTCAATCTTTTTATCCATTTATCAAGCTCAGTTTCATAGGAAGAAATTCCTTCTTTATATTTCCAGTGAGCGGCAAACCCTTTTTCAGCAATTTCATCCATGCGAGTGGATCTGATCTGCACTTCTACCCAATGACCCTTCGGACCCATTACCGTTGCATGCAGCGCTTCATAACCATTTGCTTTTGGCGTACTGACCCAGTCTCTTATTCGCTCAGGCTTAGGCATATATATGTCTGTAATCAGAGAATAAATATTCCAGCATTGAGTTTTTTCGGCTACTTTGGGTTTTGGATGAAAAATTACCCGAATAGCCATCAGATCATAGATTTCTTCGAACGGAATATTTTTCTTTTGCATTTTTTGCCAAATGGAATAAATACTTTTTTGGCGTGCTGTAATTTCAAATTTCAGTTCATAGTCTTTTAACTTTTTTTCTATGGGAGTTCTGAATTCATTAAGAAATTTTTGTAAAAAGGGTTCATTTTTTATGCGTTTCTCTTCAAGCTCAAGATATACTTTTGGATAACTGTATTTCAGACTGAGATCTTCAAGTTCTGTTTTAATAGCATAGAGTCCTAATCGATGAGCAAGGGGGGCAAAGAGATAAATTGTTTCACTGGCTATTTTCATTTGTTTATGAACCGGGAGACTATCCAAAGTACGCATATTATGCAGTCTGTCAGCAATTTTTATCAGGATAACTCTTACATCTTCAGCCAGTGTAAGAAGTATTCGTCTGAAATTTTCTGCCTGTTGTGTGGTATTTGTATCAAATACTCCTGAAATCTTTGTTAAACCGTCAATTATGGAGGCGATCTTAGGCCCGAAAATACTTTCAATCTCCTCAAGTGTATAATCAGTATCTTCAACAACATCATGAAGCAAAGCACAAATCATGGATTTCGTACCCAATCCAATTTCCTGGTTTACTATCCGTGCAACTGCGATGGGATGTAAAATATAAAATTCGCCGGATTTACGGCGCATGCCTTTATGTGCATCGAACGCAACTTTAAAGGCTTTTCTGATCAGAACTTTATCACCCTTTTTGTCACAACGAATACAATCTGCAAGCAATTGATTGAATTCTCTTTTTACTTCAATCTCTTCTGCTGTAAGGGCAACACTCATTGTATTAATATTAGAATACGATTAAAACTTCCTGGAACAAAGTTAACGAATTTGAGCTAAAAAAGATAGTATTTGAACGTGATGATTATTGTCTGGCAACTGTTACACTGCCATGTAGTACAATTAACTCCCCATTTTCATTTTTATATTCCAGTTGATACCTGTATACTCCTTGCGGTACAAACTCTCCTCCATTATATGACCCGTCCCATCCATGATTGTAAGGATCCGTTGAATGAAATACAAGATTTCCCCAGCGATTGAAAATCTTGAAATCAAAATACTCAGGTATAAAATCCATTCTGGAAGGTCCGAAAATATTGTTATCAGATGCTCCGGGGATAAATGCTTGATAGGCAAATTCAATATGTATTGCCAACCGGACACATTCGATGTTTGATCTGCTAATGGCCGGCTCCGGAGAGATTGGATTTCCCGGACCCTCCATCGCTGTTATCCGGTAACATACTTCTGTACCTATGTTTTGATTCATCCTGTTATCATAAGATTCAGAAAATTGATTCTCAGCTTCGCCAATAACCTGAAAGTCATTTTCATTTGAATATCTTCTTTCAACTGAATAGGATTCTACATTGCCCAGCCATTCATAATACTCAGACCAGCTTAAGTCAACTGTTGTTCCGTTCAATTCTGCGTTTAATAAAATGGTGCCGGCCGTATTCCCTGATACGTCAACAATCTGATCACAATAATTGATGGCCTGAAGTTTATAATAGTATGGATATAAGGAAGCATCCACCTCATCAGTATATTCAATTGAATTCATGGTAGTAACAAACGTGTGAACAGAATCATAGGGTCCTTCCGGCAAAGGGGAAGACCTGAAAAGAGTATAGTTCTGAAGTTCTGACTGCGGGTCAATGGAAAATTGAATGTCTGGATTATTGTTGGCATTTACCGTTCCAAAATCAGCATGAATATATTCCGGATATACTGAATGAAAAGTATTTTTATCCATACGGTTAGAATAGGAAGTATGTCGTTCTGCATTGTTACGTTCAGCAACAATAAAGAAACTATAGTTTCTTTCAAACTCAAGATGTGAAAGGGTAGTTTCATTTACTCCTTCAGGAAGAGTTTCAAGTATTTCAATTGTGCCTGCTTCGGTATAATTGCATACACTGTAGCTGGCAATTTCGCCACGCCATCTGTTGTAATCATTCCATTTTAAGGTTGCAGTAGCTGAACAGGAATCATAATCAGCGCTTAAATAGATTGTACTATCGATTTCTGACAAAGGACTGTCATCTGTTAAAGTATAGGCTTTTATGCAATATCCCAGAGATTTATTATTTATATCGGGATTATAATAACTGAATTCCAGTTCATCTGTCTGGGCAATGGGATCTGCTGATTGTGAGCCGCCGGCTCCTGTTATGCGCCATTCACAAACTTCATAATAATCGATACCCGGTGTCGGGGAAGGATTCCAGTAGATATGAATTTCCTGTGTTTCAGTATCGACAGTAACTCTTGTTATTTCCGGAGGTTCAACAACATATTGACCTGCGACCAATTGGAAGCAAGTTAAAAAAAAGAATGTATAGACAAAAAAACGAAACATCAGGTATCAGAATTCTATGATAACAAAACGATCTTAACAAATATTTATTTCAGCAATTCTATGTAAGATGAAAATTCAAATAATCATCTTAAGATACTTGTACAAACTTAAGTATCATCCTCGATTTGCACAAGAGCGAGTAATGTATTTATTAACCTGTTGTGCGATTGTAACTTATGATTTATACATGGAAAATTCAATATTCAATAATACTCATAGTATTTAAGTACATAAACATTGGTTGTATTAGGCATGTTCCTGTCCAGCAGACAGGTTAGTACTTACATTGCAGAATTCATTTTAGCTGCTCATTTACCGTAATAAATCTTATGAAAATAAATACCTTAAAAAAATATATATTAAAAAATTCATTGCATAAACGGTTAGTTATTCATTTAAATCTTGTGAATAAGATATGTAGGATCATCATAAATTTTTGGAGAGAAGAAGTTAGCTTCGAAAAGTGATGTCTTTTTATAAGTCAGATATTATGAAACGTTATATTTGTGTTTTGTTTTGACTTTATTAAGTGGGGAAGGGGATGATCGTAAAAGCATACTTTTATTGCAGAAATCTCAATCTGAATCAAAATGCATAAACAATTCAGGATTGATGAAAGAATTATTGACAAGGTTTACAATTTGGCGTAGCAAACATGTAACTGACAGACAGCTAATACTGGCATTAAGTGTTATTATCGGTATTTTGGTTGGTTTTGCAGCCGTTATTATTAAGAACCTTGTACGCATCATAGAAACATACCTTAACAATCTTGCAAGCTATAAAAGTGGATTGTTATACATCCTTTTCCCAATTGTGGGATTGTCTTTAACTGTACTTTTTATCAAGTATATTAATCGCAGGCCGGTTCGCCATGGAATACCCGGAGTACTGTTTTCAATATCCAAAAATCATGGCAAGATGAATACCCATAATTTGTATTCTTCGATACTGACAAGTGCTTTAACAGTCGGTTTTGGAGGTTCAGTAGGATTAGAGGGACCTACTGTTGCTACCGGAGCAGCTATTGGATCAAATATTGGCAGAATGCTGAATTTAAGTTACAAACAAATTGTGTTATTGCTGGGTTGTGCAAGTGCAGGTGCAATGGCTGCCATATTCAAAGCCCCTATTGCGGCAGTTGTATTCTCACTGGAAGTTATTATGCTTGATTTAACAATGTCGGCCATAGTTCCTTTGCTTATAGCTTCAGCCACTGCAACTTTAACCTCTTATTATTTTTTAGGACAAGCTGTACTATATTCATTTTCTGTTACCGAGAAGTTTCAGTTAAACCAACTAGTCTGGTATCTTTTATTTGCACTGTTCATAGGAATGGTTGCAGTATACTTCAGTAAGGTTTACAACTTCATCACTGAACTATTTGAGAAAATATCCAATGTGTTTTACAGGTTGCTTATTGGGGGTATGATTTTGGGCATTGTGATCTTTTTTCTTCCTTCACTTTATGGTGAAGGGTATGAGGTCATCAATGCAAGTTTAAAAGGACAATATGGATTATTGTATGAAAATACACTCTATTTTTCATTGAAAGGAAGCGTGTTTTATACATTTTTTGTATTTCTGATTGTATTGTTATCCAAGGTGGTGGCAACCTCGTTAACATTTGGTAGTGGAGGTGTAGGGGGAATTTTTGCGCCTACCTTATTTACAGGGGGAATTGCCGGACTTTTTTATTCACAACTATTAGGAATTGCCGGGGTTGATGTGAATCCGGCAAATTTTGCTTTGGTTGGTATGGCAGGTATGATTGCTTCTGTGATCCATGCGCCTCTTACAGCTATATTTCTTATTGCGGAAATTACCGGAGGTCATCAACTGTTTATGCCACTGATGATTGTTGCAACCTTGTCTTATGCAACTACAAAAATATTCGTGTCAAACTCTGTCTACACCATGCAACTGGCAAAACGGGGTGAACTCATTACCCATCATAAAGACAAAGCTCTGCTGATGATGTTGCGGATTAATGAGTTGATTGAAAAAGATTTTAATGTTTTAAGACCTTCCGCAACTATGGGGCAGTTGATAGAAACCATTAAATTTGCGCACCGGAATATTTTCCCTGTGGTTGAAGAAGATGGAACTTTTAGGGGAATTATTAAGCTGGATGATATAAGACATATCATTTTTGATAATGAATTGTATGATAGAATTTATGTCAGGGATTTAATGTTTATGCCTGAATATATCATTTTATCAACCGATACTGTTGAGGAGGTTGCAATGAAATTTCAAAAAAGCGGAAGATACAATATAGTGGTTCTTGAACACGGGACGTACCTGGGATTTATTTCAAGAGCGAAATTGTTTTCAAGCTATAGGAGCCTGCTAAAGGATTTTTCTGAAGAATAAAGACTATATGATTATCCGTAATACTGCCAATTGGCCAAGATCACACACCCCTAAATCCCCTCTCAAGAGGGGATTTAGGGGTGTGTCGTTCCACCGAACAAAATACTACCATAGGTAAAAATGCGGACAATCATTAAAATTATTAAGAATGGTTGCAACAAAACTTCTTGGAAGATTTTTAATATGGAGAGATGATCATCTCGGACATCGGCAATTTGTGTATATTTTAAGTTTTGTTATCGGTATTATTAGCGGTCTTGCGGCGGTTCTGTTAAAAAATTCAGTTCACTACATCCATCAACTGCTTTTACATAGTCTTCCTGATGATAAAATGAATTTTCTCTTTCTGTTCTTTCCTTTGATAGGGATCGTATTAACTGTTTTATTTGTTCGTTTTGTTGTTAAGGATAAAATCGGTCATGGAATAAGCAGAATTTTATTTGCCATATCAAAGCAGAATGGGAAACTCCGTCCTCACAACAATTACTCATCCTTTATTGCAGGGATACTAACTGTCGGATTCGGAGGATCTGTAGGTCTTGAAGCTCCGATTGTATTAACCGGATCATCCATGGGGTCTACTCTGGGAAGAATATTTCGAATGAACTATAAAACAACAACCATTCTGATCGGATGCGGAGCAGCAGGAGCTATAGCAGGAATATTTAAAGCCCCTATTGCAGCAGTTATATTTGCCTTGGAGGTGTTGATGCTTGATCTTACATTGTGGTCAATAATCCCTCTTCTTATAAGTGCCGTAACTGCACTAACCGTATCAATTTTTTTTCTTGGCAAAGCAGAAATTTTTTCCTTTGAATTAAGCGAGCAGTTTGCCCTTGGACGAATTCCTTATTATATACTTCTTGGAGTGTTCTGCGGATTGGTTTCTTTCTACTTTACCAGAGTAACCCTATCAATAGAAGCCACCCTGGGTAAGATTAAAAGTCCTTATTTGAAACCTCTTATAGGAGGATCAATGCTTGGGCTTATTATTTTATTTCTGCCTCCATTATACGGTGAAGGATATAATACATTGGATGCGTTGCTCAAAGGGAATGCCGGTGAAATAACAAATGGAAGTCTGTTTTACGGTCTCCAGGATAACTTCTGGATGTTCGGACTTTTTCTTTTGCTTATCCTTATTTTTAAAGTTGCAGCAACCTCAATTACCAATGGAGCTGGAGGGGTAGGAGGAATTTTTGCCCCTACTTTATTTATGGGAGGAATTGCAGGTTATTTTAGTGCCAGGATTATCAATTTATTTGGCACAGGAAACGTCTCTGAACGAAATTTTGCATTGGTTGGTATGGCAGGGATGATGGCAGGGGTTATGCATGCCCCGTTGACTGCCATATTTCTTATTGCCGAAATAACAGGTGGCTACGGACTTCTTCTGCCTTTGATCCTGACTTCCACTATTGCATTTATTACCATTATGTATTTCGAACCTCACTCCATTTATACCATAAGGCTTGCACAAAGAGGGGAACTTCTGACGCATCATAAAGACCAGGCGGTATTAACACTTATCGATATGGGGAAGGTCATTGAAACTGATTTCATTTCTCTGAAACCGGAGGATAATTTAAGCAAATTGGCTCATGCCATTTCAAGATCAGGGAGAAATATTTTCCCCGTAATAAGTAATAAAATGCTTGTTGGCATTGTATTGCTTGACGATATAAGACATATTATTTTTAACACTGAGTTATACACTACGACTTATGTACGTGACTTAATGATTTTGCCACCAACTCATGTGTCTCCCGATGAATCTATGGAATCGGTAATGAAGAAATTTGAAGATACAGGTTCATGGAATCTTCCTGTTATTAATAACGGAGAATATGTAGGTTTCCTGTCGAAATCCAAACTTTTTTCGGTTTACAGAAAGTGGTTGCTTGATATATCATCGGAATAAATTCAGGTATACAATACGATCAACTTAAAAATGTAGTTGCTGAAGATAATAAGCAAATCGATAAGTGCAAAACGTTTGATAAACAGCCACCCCGGCTTTTTAATAGTCAATTGAAGAAATACCAGAAATGATAATGCAAGAGTTGGTATCAGCGGAGGATATGTGATAATGCTTTTTAGCAGATGTCCCTGCAGCAGGAAAATGAGTGCCCGCTGAAAGCCGCATGTAGGACATTCAATGCCAAAGAAAAATTTATACATGCAAGGAATCGGATGGTTTTCTAACCATTCAATCATCTTTGTATGCTCTATAAGACTTCAAGTCCTGCAACGGTGCCAACGATTGCAGCTATGCCAAGTATCCAGAAAAGAAATACCATAAATGCGACGCCATTTAAAACAATGCCGATAATGCATAAGATCCGGCCGGCATTTAAATTCGCAAATCCGCTATAGGCATCCGGATTTTCTTCATAAAGTTGTTTCCCATCTTTGGAAATAATCAGGCCAATAATTCCCAGGATCAGACCAAATCCGCATCCGAGAACCAGTGAAAGAATTCCCAGCACCAGGGTCGAACTTGCGTTAGGCAATACTGTCTTTTTTGTTTGCGAAGGATTTACTACTTCCATGGTTATCCTATTATTAAAGAAAAGAAGCTGCACAACGATTTATCGGGCAGCTTCATGAAAATAATTAAGTATAGTTATGACTTTTTACCGGCCGGGCCCTTGTAAGCAGCACTACCTAATCCAAGTATCGGTATAAATATAATACTCAGAAATATAAGTCCGATGGTAAATCCAACTTCTTTTCCAAAGCTTTTTGAAAGCAAATTTAATGCCCAGATTCCGAAAATAATATTTACAACAGGTATTAAATAAAGCAATAACCACCACCATGGTTTACCAATTATTTCCAAAAATACTATCACATTGTAAATAGGGATTATTGATGCCCATCCGGGCTTTCCTGCCTTTGTAAATATCTTCCAGAAAGAAATGATCAGCAGAATGGCAATTAATGCATAAATAATATTTTCCATAGTTTTAAAATTAAATTAATACTAAAAAAACAGGTTATGGATATCTTTTTTAAACTAATGATATTTGATTTTAAATTAGTAAAATTTATTTAGTACAACTCCTTTTTCTCACGATTTCATCGCTTTCAGATTCAATGCATACAAGGTAATGAAAATGGCTGCACCGAAGAAAATCCCTATTGCCATCATGCAGCTCATAAAGTTAACACCTATAAGGATCATAGGAATGAAGATCATAATGACCTTAGCGCCCGTATAAAGATAAAATCCGGTCTTTTTAAGGTTCCAC
>CAYORG010000060.1:0-16412 GCA_964406315.1 uncultured Bacteroidales bacterium
AGCTTCTGAAATCACCTGTAATTTCTGTTCCTCAGGAATAGATGGTGAAGACTTTTCCATAATATTCACAATGTGTATGTTTGCATGACCAACAACCCGGTACAATGAAGCCCAGCCGGTGGCAATGGTATTGTTCAGACTGGTGTAAGTGAAATACACAAATTCTTCATAAGACCAGGGATTGATCATGTTTCCTCCCAGGCAATCGCCAAAACTGAATGATCCCTTGTCGTTGTATTCAAACCATACGGTACTGTACATGGGAGCAACGGCTGCTCTTAATTCGTCATAGTTGTTGTAATAGGTATCAATTGTCAGGGCATCTATGGGTTCCCTGTCAAGAAAATCTTTGCTGCACGAAAATATAGTTAGGATAATAAAAGCAAAGATTGTTTTGTTTTTTATCGTATGTAATTTCATCATTTTACGAATTAACAATTAAAAATTCAGGTTTACACCAAATTGATAGACTCTCGGAGAGGGATAGCGTCCCTGATCAACTCCTGATTTCAGAACATTCTGGCGTTGTGCACCAATTTCCGGATCATACCCTGTATACTTTGTGAACGTATAAAGATTCTGAATGTTAACATAGATCCTTACCCTTTCTATTTTTACTGCATTTGTCCATTTCCTGGGGAATGTATAACCCAGGACAAATGATTTTATTCGTATGTATGATCCATCCTCAACATATCTGTCCGAAATACGGTTATTTACGTTGGGATCGGAGGTTACAATCCGCGGAACAGTTGTTCCCGGATTTGTTACATACTGGTTATATATATCATCCGGATCACCATCCGGATCAATAAGGCCTATCCTGGCATAATCCTTTACCGAGGATAACATTCCGCTGCGCGACATGGGATCTTCATTGGTTCTTTTCAATTCATTGAAGATCTTATTGCCATAAGTACCATTAATGTATATTGTCAGATCAAAATTTTTATACTCAAATGTATTATTAAATCCAAAGCTGAATTTTGGATTCGGATTTCCCATATAGGTGCGGTCGCCTGCATCAATGCTGTCATTTCCATCCAGGTTCAGATACCGGATATCCCCTACCCAAACCGAAACCCCTGCTTCAGTGCCTACTTCTGCTCCGGCAGTATGTGTACCGCTATACAGTTCATCAGCATTCGCGTATAGCCCGTCTGTAATGTATCCGTAAAATTGTCCCACCGGCTGACCAACGGCAGTTCTTGTTATGGTTTGGACATCAATTGACTGGTCAATATAGCTCCCGCTTGTAACCAGTTTTGTGATTTTATTCCTGTTCACGGAAATGGTAATCCCTGATTTCCAGAAAAATTCACCTGCCATGTTTATTGTATTCAATGTGAATTCAATGCCCTTATTTTCCAAGCTGCCAACATTTACAGCAGGGGGTTCAATATATGCCACAGACCAGTCAAGGTCCGTTGCCGTATAAAGAGGCATTGGTAAAACCAATAAAAGGTTATCGGTCTTTTTCAGGTATGCATCGGTAATAAATTCTACACGGTTTTGAAACATCGCCAGATCGAGACCCACATTGTATGATTTTTGCGATTCCCACTGCACATCCGGATTTGGCAGATTTGCAATTAAAAACCCTGAACCATACTGAGTTGCCCAATTGCCCATCGTTGATCCATAGGCATAGGATGGAATATTCTGACCGCCAACTTCTCCATAGCCAAGACGTAATTTCAGATTACTGATCTGAGAGACATCCTGTAAGAATTTTTCATTGGATATTTTCCATGCCAGTGCAAAAGATGGAAAGAATCCCCAGCGATTTTCCGGACTGAACCTGGAAGAACCATCAGCACGAAAAGTAGCTGTGAGCAGATACCGGTCATCATATGAATAATTCAAACGACCAAAATACGATTCCAGTGCCCAGTCACTTTTCTGGCTATAGGCATTGCTGCTTAAAATATCGCCCGCATTGACTTCATGGATCGTATTTGTCAAAAAACCCTGTCTGCGTGCCTCCACACTTTCCCAGATTCCGGCCTGTGCCTCATGTCCAAGCATCACTTCGAGATGATGACGCTCAAAAAGGGATTTGTTATACGTCAGATAGTTTTTAAGTATCCAGTCGAAATTGTTTTCTGCAATACGGGACGATTCGGTTTCCGGATTTTTGACCTTACCATATTCATAGGAAGGTTCAAACCTGTATTTGTTCAGGTACGAAATATTTGTTCCAAATTCCGAGCGTAAGGTAAAATCCTTTAAAAAGTATATGTCAGCATACAGATTGGAAAGCAGTTGTGTTCTTTTTCGTGCATTTTCAGTATCAAGAGCACGTGCAACAGGATTGGACACTCCAAATACATCATCGGGGCCTGCCCATGAGCCATCAGGATTTTTAACCGGAATATCCGGGGACTGATGAATAGCTTCACTTAACAGATCGTACTCGTTGATCGTGATTCGTTCATCCGTACGGCTTACACTTAAATTCACACCCAGTTTTAACCATTTGCGTGTGTTGTTATCAATATTCAGACGTACACCATAGCGCTTAAAGTATGATCCTATAGCTATACCATCCTGATCAAGGTAGGAGCCTGACAATGCAAAGGTTGTTTTTTCGTTACCCCCCGTTAAGGCTAAATTATGACTCTGCTGAGGAGCAACCTGAAACATTTCCTCCTGCCAGTTTGTCCCTTCACCAAGCACTGATGGATCGGCAAATTCAGGTTTTGAACCAAAGCCGATAATTTCCTCCCGTTCATTCAGAAAGGTAGCATATTCCTGCAGGTCCAATACGTTCACATACTTTGGCAACTGTTGTATTCCAAACGAACCATCGTAGGAAATCTGAGTTTCTCCCTGCTGACCCCGGTTTGTTGTGATTAATACTACCCCGTTCGCTGCCCTGGAACCGTAAATTGCTGTTGCAGATGCATCTTTTAAAACTTCCATCGAACTGATATCGTTTGGATTGATGATTGCCAATGCATTTGTGTTATCCCCTGTGTACCCGCTGATGGGAATCCCGTCAATCACATACAGGGGTTCATTATTTTCGTTTAATGTATTGATCCCCCTGATTTGAACAGTCACTCCTCCGCCGGGTTGTCCGGAATTCTGAGTTACCAGTACACCGGCAGCACGACCTTGCAAAGCCTGATCAAGCGAAGTAGAAGCCGAACTCTTAATATCTTCTGAAGAAACCGAAACCACTGCTCCCGTGAGATCACTTCGTTTCATGGTACCGTAACCCACTTTCACCACTTCATCAAGCTGTGTTACATCCTCCTTAAGGTTTATGTTGAAGTTCGTTTCGTCACCAACAACAATTTCCTGGCTGAGATACCCTATGAAAGATATCTGTATCACTACTCCCTGCTCAACCTCAAGACTAAATTTGCCATCTAGATCAGTTATTGTACCGATAGTAGTTCCTTTAACAATTATATTGGCACCGGGAGCAGGATTTCTGTCGTGATCCGTTGTAACAATACCGGTAATTGTACGTTCTCCCTGTTGTGCATAGGCTACTGATAAAAATGCAACAAACACTGTGAAATTCAACAGAAACACAATCCGTTTTCTGGTTTTTTTTCTCTCAAAATGCAAGGGCCTGTTTCCAGTGAATCCCCTCTTTTTAATCCATTTTCTCATATTCTATTTTCATGTTTTATTGTTCGTTAGGGTTATTATTACCTGATATTTACTATCAGTATGTGAGAATCGTATTCCCTTTGAATTTAACCGTTTATTCCCGGGAAATGATTAAGTGTCAGACAATTGATTATTAATACTATCATGATCTTATTACTTCAGTTTGATAGTTTGTTGTTCGCCATTGTATTTTATTTTTATCTGTGTATTTATTTCAGGATCAAATCCGAAATTTGAGCCTTTATTCATCGTAACAATGGAAATAGTCTTTTCAGAAACCATACCTTCAAATGTTCCTTCCCGATTTCCGATCTTCAATGTTTTACTTTCATCATCATATTTGAAAGGTATTAAGGAACAGGCTCCTTTCTCGTAGTTGTAATTCACATTTTCATCTTCGTATAATGCAAAGTCGTTGTTTCTTCCTTCAAAAACGAAAAGTTTGATTTCTTTTCCATCATCCATGCCTGTGTATTCAATTTCAGGCCCGACCGGAATGATGGCTCCCTCCCTGATAAAAAGAGGTATTCTTTCATAAGGAGCGCTTGCATTGATTGTTTGTCCTCCTGTATAATATTTCCCGGAGTAAAAATCATACCATCCGGTTCCTTCAGGCAGGTATACTTCTCGTTCTCGTGCTTTGTATTCATACACAGGACAAACCATTATCGAAGGCCCAAATAGATATTGATCGCCAATATTGTATACATTCTTATCGTGAGTAAAATCCATCACCAGGGCGCGCATGATCGTATAATCCTTATGGTATGCATTCCCTGCCAGCGTATAGATGTACGGCATGAGTCGATACCTCAGCGTATTGTAATATACCATGGATTTGTATGCCGGATGGTTCTCCGGTGCCATGTTAAAAACCTCTCTGAACGGGTACTGACCATGCACTCTGAATAGCGGACTGAATGCTCCAAACTGATACCATCGTGTATTCAATTCTCTCCATTCATCGAGATCTTTCCCTTCCGGATGATAGTAACGATCTTCATGAGTATATCCACCAATATCATGTGTCCAGTATGGTATACCCGACAATGAAAAATTCAGTCCGGCAGAAATTTGAGCTTTCAGATCGTACCACCGGCTGGCTAAATCCCCGCTCCAGGTTACTGATGCATATCTTTGCTGACCTGCATATGCCGAGCGGGTCAGAATGAATACCCTTTTGTCAGGATCAATTCCTCTCTGACCTTCATAAACCGCCTGAGAATTTACCAGAGAAAATGCATTGAAATACTTTTCTGACGGACCTGCGTATACAGGCGACATTAGCTTTTTCCTTGCTTCGATTGATGAATTTGAAAGAATATCTGGTTCTGTGGCATCCATCCACCACGCATCGAAGCCTTTACTGTACAATTTCTCATTCATTTTACTCCAGAAATAATCCCTTGCTTCAGGATTAAAGGGATCATAAAATGAAGAAACATAACCAACCCAGTCTTTTTGTTGATTTTTTACATTTTCTGTATACACCCATCCTCTTTCATTCATGTACTTATAATTCTCTGTTCCCACGTATAATTTTGGCCATACAGAGATCATGATCTTCGTATTGAATTGATTATGCAATTCATCGACCATACCTTCGGGATCGGGAAAGCGTGATGAATCAAAATCGTGATCTCCCCATTTGTTTTCCGGCCACCAAAACCAATCCTGAACAATATTATCGATGGGAATATGTCTTGCCCGAAATTCTTTTACGACATCAATCAGTTCCTGTTGAGTTCTATATCGATCTCGACTCTGCCAGAATCCCATTGCCCATTTTGATAGGATGGGAGCCTTCCCAGTAAGCTGGCGGTATCCTGAAATTACTTCATCCGGATTATCACCGTGAATAAAATAATAATCGATCTGATCGGCCACTTCTGACCATAATGACAACCTGTTTTGCTCTTCCTCTGCAACAGGTTTTTTATACTTGACTGCTACATAACACTCATCTCTTTCAGGGATCCATTCTATTCTGACAGGATACTTTTTACCTTCCACCATATTCAGTTCCACAATTCGTGACCAGGGATTCCAGTTCTGTCTCCAATTGTCCATTACCAGTTCATTGTTAAACCACATTTTAAAGTATCCTGCCGAATACAACATAAATTTGTGAACTCCCGAAACATCAGACCCAATCGTACCTGACCAGATTACTTTCCCTTTCTCAAGAGGGAATTGCTGTGGTATTTTTGAAAGATCTTCCAGATACTGGTAATCTATTTTATTCTCCAATTGCTCAATAAAAATTGAATTTTTATCGTCTAGCGCTATATATTTTGCTGTCAAACCACCTTTTTTACCATCTTCAGAAACCAATTGCAATGATGCGATATCTTCATAATTCCTTGGATCACCAAATTTTGTAAGTGAATAATTGTCCCATAAAATTCCATATCCTTTGCTTGAAACCAAAAATGGAACTGAAGCTACTATATTATGCTGGTACAATTCAACATCTTTCCCTTTGTAATTCATGTAATTATGCTGATGCTGGCCCAATCCGTAAAATGCCTCATCATCAGGGGATTCAAAAATCTGTTGAATAGTATAATATTCATTCCCCTGAATTTCGACAGGTTGAAAAGATTTCCCTCCTCCGGTATTTTCTTCCAGCAGATCATTGCCGCTATTGTCTAAAAACTTAATCTCACCTGTTTCAAGTGATATTTTCACAAGCAATGATGATGTAGTCATGAAAAGATTACCATCTTGTTCTTTAAGATCCCATTTTACTTTTAAATTAGGTTTGTTAATAACCATGAGACTTTTATCTGCAGAGAACTGTTCAGAAGGACTTGCAATCACATGTATTATATTCTCTGAAAAAACCTCCAGTTTAATCTTTTTTGTTGCCAAAGAATCATGCAGAGTGATAAGTACTCCGTCATCAAATTCTTTATACTGTTTTAAACTGCAGGAAATCATAAATAATGAAATCATTGCAGACAGGAAAAAAATTCTTTTCATAGTAATAGTGTATTATTTCTTCATTTAAAATGATCATTATTCTTATATTATTGGTCAGAGACAGGTTAGTTTATATATAGATCAGGATCAACAGAATGCCAATAGCAATAAAAAGATACAAAATGATTTCAAATAGTACCAACAATCGAATCGTTGTTTTTGATCTTTTATTCAACCATTTTGAAAAAATGCTTCCACTCATAATTCACCGGAGCTGTTCGGGCAGATATTTCTTGCCTATACAAATAAATTGTATTTCTTGTGATACGATGAGATATAAATGTAAATAAGTAAAGTATAATTTGTTAATCAGGCAGGAACTAACAATAGAGGAAAAGAAACAATTGCTCAGGTTTTTTTCCCTGAATTTGCATATTGGGATGGGAGGATCCCAAATTCAGATTTGAAATACCTTGAAAAATAACGAGGATCGTTAAATCCAACTTCATACGCTACTTCCGATACTGTTAACTGGCTTTTCTCCAAATACTGAGCAGCACGTTTGAGTCTCATAATCCGAATAAATTCAATAGGCGTTTTGCCTGTAAGGGCGGTCAACTTTTTGTAAAGATGTACACGACTCATGCCAAGTTCTCTGCTAAGTTTCTCGACAGAAAATTCAGGATTGGACATGTTTTTTTCAACCTCCTCCAAAGCTTTTTTTATCAATTTCTCATCAAGCGATGTAATGCCTATCTCACCGGGCTCTATTTTAAAATGTTTCTGAAAGGAGTTCTTTATGCGCTCACGCTGCAGAATCAGGTTTTTCATCCTCGATTCAAGGATCTCAAAACTAAAAGGTTTTGTAATATATTCATCGGCTCCGGTTTCGTATCCTTCAGTACGCTTTTGTTCGGACATTCTAGCCGTCAATAATATAACAGGAATGTGTGAGGTCGTAATTTCATTCTTTAACTGCTGACAGAGTTCCAATCCATCCATTTCAGGCATCATTATATCGCTTACAATCAGGTCAGGCAAATTTGCGATAGCCTGCTTCAATCCTTCTTTTCCATTTGCAGCTTCAATAATCGAATACTTATTGCTCAGATTGTCCTTCAGATAAAATCTGAAATCATCATTGTCTTCCACAAGAAGAACAAGGGCTTTATTCGATTTGCCCGATGATTGCGTCTCTTCTTCGTATTTCAAATGTTCATCAAGCTTTTCATAGGATGCATGAGTATGTGAAGATTCCCCCGCAGGATCACTTAGAATTGGCAGGACAATTTTAAAAGTACTCCCTTCTCCCGGTTCGCTTTCCACATATATTTTCCCTTTATGCAACTGAACGAATTCTTTTGTTAATGAAAGTCCGATGCCACTTCCATAATTTACCAGACTGCCATCTTCTTCGCTCTGAAAAAAGCGATCAAAAATCTTATCAATTTTACTTTTCCTGATCCCAATTCCGGTATCTTTTACTTGTATTGTTATGTTTCCTTTATCAGATTGTCCGGGTTCCTTCGGATTCAAATTGTTCTCAATGCCAAGATCTATTTCAACATGACCACCTTCAGGTGTAAACTTAAATGCATTGGATAATAGATTGAATATGATCTTTTCCAGTTTATCCTTATCAAAATATGTGTAGAATTCTTCGCATGTTGAGTTAAACTCAAATTTTATGTTTTTCTTTTCAGAAAGATCATTGAAGGACTGGAAAATTTCATTTATGAATTCAACAATATTACCATACGAAGGTTTTAAATTTATTTTCTGAACTTCCATGCGTCTGAAATCCAGCAATTGATTGACAAGGTTCAACAAACGCTTTGCATTTCTATGGATCATCTGTAATTGAGGGTGCTGATCATTTTTACTGCCTTGTTTGAGCATTTTTTCCAAAGGAGTAATAATAAGTGAAAGGGGTGTGCGAAATTCATGACTCACATTTGTAAAAAATCGTATTTTTAATAAATCCAGTTCATGACGGCGTTGAGATTCTTTCTTTTCCTGTTCATTTTTAAACTTAATTCTTTCTCTGACAAGTACCAGTTTTCTCAAGGTAAATAAAGCTCCCAGAAGCAGTAATATATAAAACAGAATGGCGGCTTTTGTTTTCCAGAAAGGAGGGAGGACAATAATTTTCAAAGCTGTGCCGGCATTATTCCAGACTCCGTCGTTATTAGATGCTCTGACAAAAAAAGTATATTCCCCGGGATCGAGGTTGGTATAAGTAGCCTTTCGGTTAAAGCTATTGGTTTTCATCCAAATTTTATTAAAACCTTCAAGCATATAGGCATACTCATTCTCTTCCGGATGTATATAATTCAAAGCCGCAAATTCAATCGTTATTACATTTTCAAAATGCTTTAACGAAACCTCCCTTGTTGTTGACAATGATTGATCGAAAATTACACGACCATTTACCTTTTCTCCGATCTCAATATTTTTATTTAATATTTGAAAATTTGTAAATACTACCACCGGAGGAACGTTGTTACGGGTGAGTTTTTCAGGATGAAACATATTAAACCCATCAGGTCCTCCGAAGATCAATTCACCTTTTCTTGTTTTCAGAGCAGCGCTGAAATTAAATTCTTTCCCCTGTAATCCGTCCGATTCACTGTAGTTGATAATGTCATATTTACATCTACCAGTGAGGCTGTCATAATTCACTTTCAGGTTTGAAATGCCATTCCCTGTTCCCATCCAGATATTTCCTGAATTATCTTCCGCCAGGCTAAGGATATTATTGTCGGGCAGGCCATCTTCCATTGAAAACCTGACAAAAGTTTTTGTTTTCGTATTGAAAACATTCAAGCCTCCTGGAGTAGCAATCCAGATATCACCGCGCTTATCTTCCAGCAATTCTACTACGGAATTACTGCTAAGACTGCTGGTATCTGAAGGATCATTATAATAATGAATGAATCTGTTTGCACGGGTATCGTAAAAATCAATCCCATGAGCAGTTCCCAACCATATATTGCCATTCCTGTCTTCAATGATTGAAAGAATAAAACCGGAATGTACAGAATTAGGTTCACCGTCTCTGTAATGATAAAAAGTGCCTTCCTCTTTATGTAATAAATCCAATCCTGCTCCTAAAGTGCCAATCCAAATATTGTTTTTTGAATCCTCAATAAGATCCCAGATCAGATCATTTGCAATGCTACGGGGATTCTCAGAATTATGCCTGTAATGAATGAAATCCGGAGGAATGTATTGATTCAATCCACCATAAAAAGTACCAAGCCAAAGAGTGTGTTGACTATCGTATAACATGCTAACAATGACATCGTTGCTAAGAGACCTGGGATTTTCAGGATTGTGTTTGAATTGTGAAAATGTATTTTCCCCCCGATCATAATAAATCAAGCCTTCTCCGTTGGTGCCTATCCACAAATTGCCTTTTTCGTCTTCCTGAAAACAGTTTATATCATTGTACGGTAGACTATTCGGAGCATTTGGTTTATGTCGGAATAAAGCAAATTTGAACAGATTTTTATGATAATAGCATACTCCTTTTTTAAATGTGCCAACCCAGACAATGCCTTCATTATCGTTAAAGAGTGCAGTAATACTGTTCTGACTTATGCTTCTGATATCATCAGGATCATTCAGAATAACCTGTACAGAAAAATTTTTCTTGTCAATAAGATTAATTCCTCCATGATCTGTTCCAATCCATATAGTCCCTTTATTATCCTGAAGGATAGCATTGACAATATCATTACTGATAGAATGCTTTGCGGATTTTTGGAGAAAATGAATAAATTTCATCTTCTTACAATCAAAAAAGAAGGCTCCATCGGCACTACTGGTAGAATAAATCCATAAATCATCATCCTTATCAATAAATAATCTTAAATCTGTCCATTCAGAATAGTCTTCATACAGGTACTCGGACCGGTAAACAACATCATGGGTATTATGATCAATTTTTTCCAGGATTCCATGACTCCCAATCATCCAAATATCGCTCTTTGAATCACTTGCGATGGATGTAATTTCATCAGCCTGAATACTTCTTTCATTGCCCGGAATGTGCTTGAAATATAGGATTGAATCTGATAGAGGAGAATACATAAATAGTAACGATTGGTCACTGATAAACCAAATGTTCCCATCCTTGTCTTTTTGTACATTCGTAATCTTTTCAACAGGAATACCTGCATCCTTGTGAAAAATTTCACTTTCCTGTGAGAACCTTTCCGTAACAGGATCATATACGTTGAAAGATTCATTTAAAATGACCCAAATTTTACCAAAATTATCTTCGAATAACCCGGCAATCCTGTTATCCGTCAAAGAAAACGAATCAGAGGGAGTATTTTTAAAGATTTTAAATGAGTACCCATCGTATCGATTCAGCCCGGAATTTGTGCCAAACCACATAAATCCTTTGCTGTCTTTCAGAATACAATGGATTTGATTGTTGGATAATCCGTGATTGATATCAATTCTTGTAAAAAAATAAGATCCCGTTTCGGCATTCGCCAACAGACAGCTTATCAAAACAAACAACAGAATGGTCGTTCTCAGTACTATCTTCACCTTATCAAACACTGTTATGCTAATGCTAAATAGAATATTAAAAAAAATATATACTTCAAAGATATTGATTTAAAAAGAAATGGATTCCCCGATTTCACAATGGAAATAAATCAGACTCTACCTGTTCTATACTTTTTTTGCCGCTGAAAATAAATAAATGTAAACAGAAAAATAACCAGGACAAAAACATTGAAATAATTCATAACACCTATCATTCCCACATAATCTTTAAGAATGCCAATGATCAAATTTCCCGCCATATGCCCTATGCCAAAGTAAAGACCCCATAGAAGCGATTGTGCTGTTGCATTTCTTCCGTCAGGCAATTGTTTGTGAATATAATCTACAGCACCAACCAGGAAAAAAGATAAGGTAATTCCCTGTAAAGCCCCTGTTATTAAAGCAAGTGTAATATCAGGAATTATTCCATAAATGAATAAGCGAACAATCATAAAGAACATTGCAATCAGTATTACCCGTTGCGCACCAAATTTCCGTAATAGGATATTTCCGATAATAAAAAAAGGCAATTCACTAACTGATTGAATTGCATAAGCTGTTCCAATAATGAAATTCCCGGCTTCCAATTCAGCAAAATATAAATTAATGTATGCATTTATAGGTGAACAGGCTATACCATAAAAAAACAAGATGCCAAGAAAAACTAATAAAGCATGATTCCTTGAAAGTTCTTTGATGCTTATCGGTTGAAAGTGCGGACGATAAATGTTTTTGCGCTTTCCCGGAATACTGAAAAAGAATATGCTTAGAAGAAACAATCCCGCTGATACAGGAAATATTAGTTTCAATTGAAGATGCACAAACACAATACCGGCAAGAATTGAGGCCAAACCCCAGCCAAAGGAGCCCCAAAGCCGCAAGTTTCCGTAATTGTATTTGGGATTAACTTTTGTATATTCCACAGCCAGCGCATCTGTCAGAGGAGCAATCGGATGAATAAAAAAAGTCAGAAAGAGAATATAGAATAATAACCACCAGAAATTGAGTACATTACCAAGAATTGCTATCAAAATTGCACTGACAAATACAGCCAGTCTTAAAGTTGGCCTGATTCCCCTTTTGTCTGCAACCACACCCCATAAAGGAACAATGAATACAACCATTGCCTGAATTAAAGCATTTATTACACCTATCTGTGCCCCTGTAAAGTCATTCTCATCGAGATACACATTATAATAAACTTTCCAAATTGCAAAACCCATATACAATAAAATGTAAATGGCCTTTACTCTGAATCCGGTCATTTTATCTCCCTGGTAATTGATTGTATATCAATGAATGCAAAGGTATAATTATTTTAAAGGATGCAATTTTATCAGATTGATTATTAATATCATTCATACTATAAGTTTAAAACAGGAATTGTTGTTTTTTACATAAAAGTGTTTTAATATTATTTGAAGAAAATGATTATTGATTGCTATGCAACAAATCTATATGAAGTGGCAACCGGCCTTTAACCTGGGTATTCCGGAAATTGATAACCAACACAAAAGAATTATTGATCTCATCAATGCTTTGAACAAGGCATTTGTGAATAATGTGACAAATGATAAAATCGGTGAAATATTGGATGATATGTCGGAATATGCTAACCAGCATTTTAAAACAGAGGAAAAGTATTTTGAAAAATCAAATTTCCCGTTAATGAAGGAACACAAAGCCCAGCATGAATATTTCAAAACCAGGGTGAAAGACTTCAAGGATCATTTCTATAAAGGGAAACCTATCACATTCAGACTAATGAAATTCCTTCACTCCTGGTGGACAAATCATATACTTGATTCCGACAGAGAGTATGTGGAAATTGTGAAATCGAATATATTGTGAATTGCAGGATTTCTTAAAACTGAGTTGCTATGAATCGATTGTTAATGAATCATCACTCTTTACAATATTTGTTTTCTTTTCCAGAATATAACGAAGCACCAGATCATTTTTAGGCAAATAAGCTCCGGCAAAATGAATGTAAACGGTTTTTGAATCTTTCAGAATCAGCTTTAAATAAAATGAATTGTACAATGCTTTGTATATTTCATAATCAACAATAGAATGATAGTTGACAATGACATCCCTTTTTAGAAAATTGAAAGGTGAACTGACAATGAAGTAGGAAGAATAAAATACAAATATTTTGGAATTCATAAGAGAAACCATGTACACCAGTATTCCCCCCAATAGGTAAAGGATTATTTCTTCGAATAAACTCTCACTCTTCGTATTTAAGTACAAGAAAACGAGAACGATATATACAATAAAAAGAGAAAATCTGAAAACTGATATATTCGTTCTGAAACCTTTTTTAAGATCAATCAAATGATTGATCTCTGAAGCATTATTCTTTCTCAGGAGTTGATTTGTTTTATTTAGTGAAGCCAATAGGATTTCACCAATGAAAATTAGAATTTCAAAAAGAAGTATTACTACTACCCAGAAATAATTTGCCATAGAAAACAGAATAATTTTACTTCAATATCAATATTTCAAAGACATTTTCTATGCCAAAAAATGACATTCTCTAAAAAAACTGTTGAATGTCATTCTTTTATTGTAAAGATCTTATGTCTGCTCCAGTTAGCCCAGTAGTTTAATGCAGCATTTCTTACCAATTCCCAGTAAATATCGCTTGAAAGTCCGTATATCAGATTGTATTCTCTGATTTCACGTTCAATTCTTTTCCTGTATTGTTCTTTCAGACTGATTTTAATTTTTCTGTCCATATAGATAAATTCTGCTTCAGGAAGATTGAGTGTATCCGAGGCAACTTCTATCAGCCCATGGCCAAGAGTTGCTCCCGTACTCATCTGAAGTCCGTCATTCATGCAACTAAAAGGAGGAGTGGTGCCGGCATAAGATACAATCTTTAATTCATCAATACCTGCACCGAAATATTCTTTAGCCCTAATCCCCATTTTTGTTCCAATTGTGGCATACACGCCCACATGTCTGTGCATTTCATTCGTCATTACACCGGCAATCCATTCTTCTATTCCGTATTTCTCTATAGTGGAGTACATAATCCTCTGTATATCTGATTGATAATAAGAAGAATCCAAAGGAAAACTATTCAAAACCTGATTCTGATCGCCGGAATAGCCTTTGACCAGTGCCAGTATATTTTCTTCAATATTATTTCGATCTTCGGGCGGAAGAGCAATATAAATCAAATCTGGCAATGTATCTGCTATGAACAGCTTATTATCATGTAGATAAAGTGCAATATGTTCATCGTAAAAAGAATTGGCATAAGGAGTATGAATTGAAGTCAGGCTTTGGTATATTTTATTTGAGTAAGGATTCCCCAATTGTTGAATTTTGTCCGTAATATATGGCTCATAATGAAAAACAGAATCGCTTCCGTTAACAATGTTTAATCTTAACTGAGTCTCTTCAGTGATATATCTGAAAGCATCTTGGTCAATAGAATAGTTGAAATTATCTTCATTCATAAGGTATTCACTGCTCCATAAAACAGTCTGTATTTGCTCCCGAAAGATCTTCGAGTTTTTATATAATCCGGCAACTGTATTTAAGCTTCCAAGGCAAATGTATTCAACAGGTTCAATGGTATGTTTGAGAATGTATTCAATTGCTTCTTTTGCTGTCCTTATATTAGCTGTTGAATCCGGCAGACCTCCCCATTCAAATTTGAGTGCTGAAGAACAGTTTTTTGCTGTTGTTTCTTCATTGTTACTCACTCCGGTATATATTCCTTCATGATGCAGATCAGACAATAACGCGCTTAATTTGAGATAACCGATTTGCGCATTCAGAACACCATTAGAAGTAACTATACCTAATACGCTTATATCCGGCGCAGATAGTAACATACAAATTGTTCTGAAATCATCAAAGCCACAATCGGTATCAATAATGATACGATGTTTCGGTTTCCAGGGATGAGCTATTGTATAAATTTCCGTAAGAAAAAGAAATACTATTATAAAACAGTTTTTCATTAATCGTTTGCTTATTTGGCAGGTCATTCTCTCTTTTGCTTATGATCAGAAATGTAAATTTACACCAATAAAAGCTTTAATGCCATGCATTGTATAAGCAATCCATATTCATTTCATAATTTTAAAATGTATTCTTACGTGTTATTATTTCATATATCCTGTTGCTTAAATAAAAAGTACCTCATATTACCAGTATTCATCAGTGCTGAATATACTGTTTTATATGGAGGTTACTGAAGTTTCAATCTCTGTTGATCATAATTGTTTATAATTATATCAGTTCATCTGTGTATCTCTATCAAAAAATTAGCACATTGTTTCGTATTTTTAAGTATAAATTAATAAAGGACTTCATTGAATATCAGTTAGATTGATTAATAATTGTACAATTTCATAGTACAAAATCCAAACTATCGTATAACGATACTAAGGTCAAATACAACACAATGAGAAAAACAACCGGAATACTTTTGTTTTTATTATTCATAGGCAATTCTCTGTATTCTCAACTCCATCAATCGTATGATAATAATACAGGGGACTGGTCAGACCCGGGAACCTGGGAAGTAGGAACAGGTATACTCGTTCCCGGAGATCAGATTGATATTTATGGCTATGTAACCTTAAACGGAGACCTGAACCTTGATGATGGTAAATATATGGATGTGTATGATACATTGGTTGTTACAGGTAATCTAACGATGTTCTGCAATATCCTGCCTCCATGGTCGACACTTACAGTTCATGAAGATGGTCTTTTAATCATACTGGGTGATATGACAGGAACCCACAGTTTTACATATGTGGACGGAGTTTTAATTGTTGTCGGGGAAGTTGATCTTGATAATCTGATATTGCCTCCTATTGGAGTCGGCGGACATGCTTATTTCTTCGATGATGATCCGGAAATAGATCCATTTCCTCCTCCCAATATTGAAGATGAAGACGATATTCCACCCGGTCTGGATGATTTCCTGGATGACGTGCAATGCATAACTACCGATACAGAGGATCCTGTTCTTAATCTTCCTGCAATTGGTCCTTTTCAATGCAATTCAGATGTACCGGCAACTTATTCGGATTATGCATCTCTAGTGGCTGCAGGTGGATCGGCTACAGACAATTGCGGTATTGATGAACCCACTTTTTCACATATCAGTGATGTATCTGATGGCAATACCTGTCCCGAAGTCATTACACGTACCTATTCTATTGATGATATTGCAGGAAATACAGGAAATGCAAATCAAATTATTACCATAGACGATTCCACCCCACCTGCCATAGGCGGAGCGATAGCCCCGAGTACGGTGGAAG
>CAYORG010000061.1:0-16210 GCA_964406315.1 uncultured Bacteroidales bacterium
AACCGAGTTTACGAGCTCGGCGAAGCCAATGCGCTCGCAGGATTCAATATTCCCGTTCTTTACGGAATAAAAATCTGCAAGTGGTTTATGCTCTATATGCCCGTGGTGAAATTATTTTACGAAGAAAACCACTTGTCTGATTTTTATGGTACCCGGAACAATCCTGGTATATTCTATTTATAAAAAAAATCGTGGTAACTCCTGAAATTTGTAATTTAGAAGGTATGTAAAATAAGGTTATCAGGTATGTTAAAAAAATTATTACAGAATACACAAGTTCAGAAAATCCTCATTTTTATATTACCTGTTTTACTATACCTGAATACAGTAACAAACGATTATGCCCTGGATGATTCTATAGTAATTACAGAAAACATGTATGTGCAAAAGGGAATAAAAGGAATAAAAGAAATTTTTTCCAACGATACATTTACAGGATTCTTTAAAAAGAAAAAAGATCTTGTTCAGGGCGGAAGATACAGACCTCTTTCCATTGCAACCTTTGCCATCGAAAAATCATTGTGGGGCAATACACCTGCCCTTTCTCATTTTATTAATGCACTGCTTTACGGATTGCTATGCCTGTTGGTTTACCAAACCCTGCAGCAGATCATACTCTATTTTAATCTCATGGAATATGCAATTCCGGTTGCTTTCTTCAGTACAATTCTTTTTGCTGTTCACCCTGTTCATACTGAAGTTGTGGCCAATATAAAAGGCAGAGATGAATTGTTGGCTGTTTTGTTTGGTTTACTGGCTATCCTGAACTTCCTGAAATATATTGGAAACGGGAAAATTCAATATGCTGTTCTTTCAGGCATTTGCTTGTTCCTGGGATTGTTGTCAAAAGAAAACGCCCTGACATTTCTGGCAATAGCAGTTCTTATTTTCATTCTGAAATTCAATCAATCCCTAAAGTTACGGTATTCACTGAGTTTATTAATCTTAAGCGGATTTGCCGGCTTGTATTTTATTATCAGGTGGAAGGTGGTGGGTAGTTTTGCCGGCGATGCAGTAAACGAGCTGATGAACAATCCCTTTTTGCATGCTGCAGAAAACCAAAAGATCCCTACTATTCTGTATACCCTGATTGTATACCTCAAACTGCTTGTCTATCCGCATCCCCTGACTTACGATTACTATCCCTACCATATTGAATTGCAAAGCTGGACAAATCTGCCGGTGATTCTTTCTTTGGTGTTTTATATCCTGTTTCTGATTGTCTTCTTTTATTATTTCAGAAGAAACAAACTCATTGCTTTTGGTACGGCATTTTTTCTGATTACCTTGTTACCTGTTTCAAATCTCCTGGTAAATATCGGGGCATTTATGAATGAGCGATTTCTATTCCTGCCTTCTGTTGGTTTTGCGTTGGTTGCAGGTTACTTGCTGTATCTATTGATAAACAGAGATACCAAACAGAAGAAAACAACTATTATTGAACTGGTTTTTCTTTTGGTTATTCTTTTGTTCTCAGGCATGACCGTTGATCGTAACCGCGACTGGAAAAACAACTTCACGCTCTTCACACACGATGTGAAAATTTCAAAGAACAGTGCCAAGGGAAATTGCACTGCCGGGGGAGCATTGCTGGAACGAGGACAGAAAGAAAAGGATGAAAAGGCAAAGCGGGAATATTTGGAAAACTCTATCGAATACCTGAACACTGCGCTTGAAATTTATCCCGATTATGTGGATGCCCTGTTATTGCTTGGCAATGCGCACTACAATTACAACAAGAACTACAATAAAGTATTGGACAGTTATCAAAAGATCTTTGTTCTTGCTCCCAAATACGATCTTGCTTTCAGCAATCTGAACATCATGCTGGCTTCCGAAAAAGAACCCGGACCACGAAAAACCGGTTATCATCTGATCTTAAAATACAGACCCAACGATTTTGATGCCAACTACCAATTGGGTAGTACATATGGAAAAATGCTGAATCGTTTTGACAGTGCACAAATGTATTTGAGTAAGGCTATACAGATCCAGCCTGAAAACAAAGTTGCCAACCGTGATATGGGTGTTGCATGTGCACTTACAGGCAACTATCAAAAATCGCTATCCTATTTTGAAAAAGTGTTGAAATTGGATCCGTCCGATCCGGCAAACTACATAAACCTTGGCATAACCTACCAGAACCTGGGAAACAATGAAAAGGCCGCTGAACTGTTTCGGGAGGCAGAGTTGAGGAGTCGAGAAGGTGAGAAGATGAGAAGGTGAGAAGATGGGAAAATGGGAAGGTGGGAGCGTGAGAAGTCGGGAAGTTGAGTGTTTAGAATTTTGAGTTCAAAGTCGGGCGCCAGTTACTTGTTGCTAGTTGCTTGTTACTGTTAAATCGTGGAATTGTTAAACTGGTCAACTGGTAATTGGTAATTCGTGATTGGTAATTGGTTTCTGTTTTTTATGTATTGAGTAAATCAAGAAAAGGAAAAAACAAGCACCGAAGGTGCGTAATCGGAAATAGCCCGGGGTGAAGCCCCGGGGAATAGGATGCAAAATATAAAAGCGTTTCATCTGCCGACTTAATTCAGGGATTAAACAACCTATGAAACGCAAACCACAGGGATTTGAATAATTGGAAATTGTACTAAAATCATCACGAAAGAGCCTGCCTTGCCTGACAAGCCTGTCTGCCCTTTGGCCGGGCATCCGGGAATTCCCTTTTGTACTTTATTTACTATTTTATCCAGACAATTTTTTTAACTCTGTCACCTACCTGAATAAAAATCATATTTTGCCTGTAGATAGATAGATTTATTTCAGCATAACCGGTATCGTCCAGCACAATTGTATCAAGCCAGTCTCCCATTAATGAATAAATCTTAGCTACTCCATTCGCATGCATAGGAGCTATAAGAGTTATCCAGTCTCTTGATGGATTTGGAAAGATAGTCAGAGTATTCTCCAAGGGTTTGGAAGGCTTGCCAGGTATTTCAACAAAAGGTATGGTTGTCCAGCTTTCAGCAAAATGATTATCAAGATCGGGACTAAGTAATAAAAGGACTTCCCCATCGGTAAATGCCCTGGAAGGCCAAAGACTATTATTTTCATACCTGACAAAATCAACTGGAATACCATAGTTGTCATCCAACTGTATGGCTTCACCATCATTTGACAATTTCCCGTCTTCCCACTGAAATATTTGTTTTGAATAGTTATTCCAGTCATATGCAACTGCATCACAGGTCAAATAAAGTGTATCGTAAGGTGCAAGGTAAGTACCTTCCGGAATGGTCACAGTTACTCCTTTGCTAATGCTATAGTTCGAAATATCAACTGTTTGAGATGAGGGGTTATACAAGGCTATAAATTCAGGTTTTAGCTGATTCAGAGAATTAATAAAAATCATAAGGATCATCAGATCGGGTTCCCTGTCAATATTTTGAAGAGTAATGCCCATATCGGTTTGTTTTCCTTTATCGTTACCAGCCAATATGCATGGAGATCCCGTCTTAAGCTGGTAATCAAAATGAGTGGGATTGCTAAACAGAGGATTTTCGAATAAATTGAATTCACTGTACGGAAGGGGATCATTGTCGGACAGACTATATAAAATTTCTAACGATGATTGGGAATCTGCAGAATAACTTGACTCTGATGAATTGGAGAGTATGCTGTTTCTGACTATGGCATTTCCTCCTGCTCTGCCCGGATTTTTTTCGTAGCATCTTATGGGCCATGCATCACTGTAAAATACACAATGATCAATAACCACCTTACTAGAATCCTTCACTCCAACTGCTGTATTGCAATTGACAATGATGGAATTTTTAACTATAACTGATGACCTTTGTCCAACAGAAATTCCCTTATCGAAGACATCACATATGAACACGCTGTCGATGATAACATTCGTCGCTTTCTCACCAATATCAATGGCATCGCTGTTAAAACCGACACAATTCATTATTTCACAATTCTTTATTAACCCGTTCTCCACATCATCATAATCAACTCCATCGGCATCAAAATTACTGTTGCCAACAAGTTCACAATTTTCAATGCGTGCTTTCCCGTATTTCACATTGATCAGATCGCCTGTCACATCGGAGTGCAAATAGCTGTTCATTAAAGTCACGTTAGAGTATCTTGCTGAAATCGGATTATCGAACACATCGTCAATGATTACATGGTCCAGATTTAAATCGGCATAAAAAGCGGATATTGCTCCAATCCATAAGGGTATTGGCCCTCTTGATGCCTTTTGTATAGTAATATAGGATAAATGAGATGTATCAGTGGTATTTTCAAAATTGACTGCCCCCCAGCTTGTGCCATTGTATTTTGGGTTGAGTGTAAATAAAATACGCTCCTCATCCGAACCCAATGCCTCAATTGCTCCATGAACAAAAATATTCCCGTTTTCAGGCATCCGGATTTCAACACCTGGTTCAATAGTTAATACAACATCAGGCATAATTGTAACATTTTCCTGTACCAGATATGGCGAGCAACCTTTATAAAGAGTAGTGTTCTCTGTAATAATTTCAGATACAATGCATTCGCCCGTAGATCCATATACAGCAGTTAAATGAATGTCATCCGTTAATGTCACTGTGTAATTTTTACTCGTGGATACAAATCCACCGCCATCATTTAAATAGGCTACCAACTCCAGGTCGAAGCTCAGATCACTGCTGTTTCCTGCATTCTGATGCACTTCTACGGCTATTACATTATTTCCTTGATTAAACAGATCACTTTCCACCAAAAAGGATGTATAGGCCAACTCACTTTCACCTCCAACGGAAGAAATGGCCGTGGTATGATAATTTATCTCTCCACAGCTCATATTGTCCCTGACAACCTCCATCCCGTTTACGTAGACCACGGCTCCATCATCCTTCAGAAGATTGATCATAAAATGCGATGCTTCCATGTCTGTCTGGGAGAGGTTAAAGTCTGATCTGAAATAGCTGGTGATATATTTATTCTGCGAATTGCCCCCGTAACTGATTACTGTACTTTCATCCCCGTCACCATATCCCAACTGAGCAGGACCTGAACTCCAGGTGTCGTCATTGAAATTGGTATCATACCAGGAGGTTCCCTGATCTGTGCCATCGTCCAGGTACTTCCAAACAGAGCCTTTAGATACAATAACTTTCTCCGTAGAATTTTTCCAACCCTGAAACTGATAACCGGCCTTTTCTTCAGCTACCAGTTGAGTGGGAACATTCCTCAAATACGGTCCGCTGTAAACAGGTTCCGGCACATTCAATCCGTTTATTGTTATATATCCTGCATCTGAAGGTATAACTGCCAATGTAAGGTTGTATGTCCCATCGAAACCATAGGAATCAAGATCAGTTAATAGTGCTATGGGCCTGCTTCGTACAAATGTTTTTAAATTACATACTTCTTCATACCAGTAATCCACCGAGGGCATAGCATCTCCGTAGGAAGATGTGGTTCCCAGCCAACGGTCAATATGACGTGGAATTTCCTCATCAATTTCTTGCTGATGTTCATCAACCAGTTCCTCCATCCGTGTAGGATTATAAGTGGTGTATAGATGATCTGCCAGCCTTTTGCCAAAGTATTCCCTGTATTTCTCATTGTCAAAAAGCTTATGAAAAGGGAAAACATCCTGGCCAAGATAAAAATTAATCAGGTTCGAGGACGGATTAAAAAATCCCCTGTCAAGGTCCATGACAATCCACCTCCATTTCCCTGTACCTTTGGGTTTCCATGCCATAACATTGTGATTGATGGAGGTGTTTCCGACGGCCATTTCAGTAATTACCAAATCAGTAAAGTTTTCAATATCGATTTTTTCTGCTACTGCATCATAATTCGCCTGTATACTCAGGTCTTCTTCCAGCAAACCAAGCAATTCATTATATTCGCGGAGGTCTCCGGCCTCAGCATAATCTTCATTCTCGACAATATCAAAAGTACCTGCCTCAAGCTTATGATTTTCTTCGATATAATCCGTTTCAATTTTTTCACGTATATTATGAATGCCCAAATATTCCCCGTTAACATAAACAATACAAGGTCTGAAAGCAGAAATATCCAGTTGCATATTGTAGCGTGTAGCTCCTTGTCCCAAAATATCCCTGAAGAGGGTGTAGCTCCAATCACTTCCTGATGCACGTAAGGCAAATGTTTTAAAACTTGAGCGATACGAATTCAGAAATAAAGGATAATCAAGGCTGCCGGAACCATATTGACTTCGGAAATATACACCCAGCATTTTCTGAGGTAGCTTCCATGAGTAAAGTCCGTTAATTTTAATTCCTGCCGGTTCATTAAAAGCCGCCCTGTCACTACCATTATTCTCAAACATTTCAATATTAACCGGCACTTCCCAATCGGGCTTAAAATTCTGAACATAAATACCTGTATCCTGATCCCAAAAATTCCCGGGATCGGTTGCTATAGAGATGATGGGCAGAGTCACCTCCTCTGATCCTTCGTTTACAAAGTATGAGTGTGTTGTAATTGGCCCCGGAATCATGTCGGGTTTAAAAATCCGTGCCCTGATAACGAGATTGTCATTCACCGGAATGGCAGATGTGTAGGGAGTTGAATTAATTGTTGGTTCTGAGCCATTTAAGGTATATCGTATCGTACCGCCCATATCGGTAAATAGTTCAACCGCAAGTTGAGCATTATAAAGGCCTCCCCAGGGAGTAAAATCAGGAATGCTCTTTACAAAATCAACATAAAAAGCCGTTGAATTGGGTGCATTGGGCGTAGGTTGACGAAAATACCCCCATTGATTCAGATTGGCAGGATTTCTTCCAAAGCTTACATCAGCTTTCTGGGTACTAAACCTTATTGTATCTACTACTGCTAGGTCAGGTGTAAATAAGCCTATTTCTTCACCCTCTGCAGCCAGCTTGAAACTGGTATGCAATCCGGTATCATAATCATCAGCCCATATTAGGAGGTATTCACCAGCAGAGATGGTTATATTTCGTGAGATCTGCCATTTATCGGGATTATTAAGGTTGTCAGTTAAATAGTAACCTGAAATTCTGACCGGTGAGTCACCTGCGTTGTAAAGCTCTATCCAGTCAGCATCGTCATTGTAATCAGGATCTACGATATGTCCAGTGTTTGAAGCTGCAAACTCATTGATTACAAGTTGACCTGAAGCAGTACGGCCCAAACCGCCAAAGAGTATGAACCAAAGAATCAATGAGAATATGTGCACCCGGATATTCACTTGCCTAAAAATAATACCATGCATAACTTTCGCACGTGTGGCTCATGATGAATTGAACAAACAAAAATAAGGATTAATAACGAAATCCTTTGCTAAAACTTCTTAAAATCAGAAGAATACAGGTTAGAATAAAAACGAATGGATTCATAAAATCGTTGCGTAAAATCATACCAATTGGTAACCCATACCAGGAAACCTGGGATCTGTCTTCATCAGAAACAATCTAAAAATCTCAACAGGCTATATCCATTGTACCTCTCTAATTCTCTATAATATCGAGAAAGGATGATTGCGAAAAGGATCATGCTTCGACTCGCTATCTTCCATCTCTGAATCAAAAAGTTCTTCCTTGCCATGTAAAATGCAGAACAGGAAAATACCCGACAGGTAATTTACATTCTACAAAAAAATGAAAAGACTTTACTTCTTAGTGAATTTCAATCCAATAAAAGGTTATGTTAACAAAATTGCAATCGTTTGCGGGAACGTTTGTGTAGAAAACCGACCTGTTTTCCGCTCTTTGTTTTTGATAATGTGATGACTGGGAGTAACTTTAATTTTATTCTATTCTCAAAGCAAGAATTTATAAATTAACTTAATTTAAAAAATAATGAAGCGATTTCGGAAATTGATCATAAGCATGCTGACTGTAGCATTGTTATCTTCCTTTTGCATTGGGCAGGAAGGAGTTTATACCTATACTTCTGATCCGGTATATCCTACCATGGACGCACCCGTTACGATTTATGTAAATGTACTATCGGAAGATGTACTGAATCCAGCGCAGACTATTGACACAGACTCAACAGTAACCGCCTACACTGGTTTAATTACGTCATTGTCTGCTGAACCGGGAAATGACTGGAGAAATATTGTCAATACGGACTGGAACGATATTTCATTTGAGATGGTCAAGGAAAATGACTCGATATATTCATTTACAATAAATGATCCGACCACATTTTACGGAGTTGATCCTTCAACAAAATCGGTTTACAAAATTGCTTTTATTGCAAGAGGAACCTCTAACGGGCTAATAGACGGACAAACACGAAATCTGTATATTGAAGTATTTGAAAGTGAGCCCACCGGACTATTAGCCACACAGCCCGCAGAACCTTATGCAACAGAATCCGTAGTAATTACGTTCAACTCCGAGCAATCAGAAGATATCACTGATTATACGGATACGCTCTATGCACATACCGGGTTAGTAACTACCTCAAGTACTTCAGACAATGACTGGAAATTTGTTCTCGAAGACTGGGGAGTAAATAACAGCAAGACCCGTATGCTTCAGGTAAGTGACTCAATTTACCGGTACTATATATACCCTGACATACATGATTTTTATGATACAGAACTGGCAGAAAATATAGAAAAAATGGCGTTTATTTTTCGTACAAAAGCGGATCCTTATCAGCAAACAGCCAGTCTCTATATTGATGTAACAGATACGGTTACCATTCAGCCACCTGAAGCATTTGAAATTGCCGAAGCCAATAATGCCCCGGGGGTTGAAGTATATCCAAATCCTGTACTGGACATGATTTATATTCATCTTCAGTCGCCTGTACAGGGTGAAGTAACTTTCAGAATATTCAATTTGCAGGGTAAGACAATTTATGAAAGTCGGTATACTGTATTTGAAGAGATGACACTTCAGGTCAATCTTAAAGATATTCCCGGTATCCCGGATGGTTTGTTCCTTTACTCAGTTGAAACCGATGACCTGAAAAAAACAGGAAAGCTCCTGATCAACGATTGATGTTAAAACAATGTATTAAGCATAAAAGCCACGTGAAAGCGTGGTTTTTTTATCCCCTCTTTTACGGTGCAAATCATTAATTCAACTCTGTCTGGTCTTGCCAAACTCCTCTTCTTCGGTTTGTTATACTTATAAACCAAAGGTTTGCAGAAAAGTCACTAAAAAGTCCTTACAGGACCAACAGGGATATACAGCACCTAATGAAGCCATCCGGAAGGTTTATAGAGTATATCGGATGAATAGCTGATTGATCTGATTGCAACTACCGGACAACAAATTTGTGAACAGATCTTTCTTTGCCTGATCTCAGGATCATAATATACATGCCTTTTCTGTATGATGAAAGATCGATGACATCCTGTTCAAAAATTGTTTTATGCATCATCACCCGACCCAGCATATCAATGATTTCCACCTGAATTTTACGCGTTCCCGGGAAGTATATACACATCTCTTTCGTTTGTGAATTCTGAAATACATCTATTTTATCCGTGTATTCTTCCGTATGGCTTTCAAACGTTTCGTTATCCAATTTTCCAACTCCTGCATATTGCAGAACAACATCTTTTACATCATCAACAGAAGAAGTCAGTACATAATCGTATGCATAATCAATGGAAGCTGTGCAGTCATCCGGATATGGCTCGGTAAAAGTACAATTCACTTCCTTGTTATCTATTATTTCTGCATATCCAACGTCAGAAGTCATAATGGTGTTTTTTGAATCTTCGAAATAGTTTTTTTCCACTCTGACACAGGCACTCATGCGACTGTTGACACACGATCCCAGGGCCATATACATATAATTGTTGAACACATGACCGACAGCTCCCCGGTATAGGGGCAAACGCGAATTTACATTTTCATACCGGTTATGATGGAAGGTGATCTTGCGATCTGTGTATAGATCAGAATCGGAACTACCTACCAGATGCACTTTGTGATGATCGTGAAAATAACACCACGAGATCGTAATAAAACCTGTCTGATTCTTAATATCGATAAGTCCGTCATAAAGATCTTTATTCGTCTGAATTGCCGGATCCTCTGAATACAATTCACAGTGGTCGATCCAGATGTTCCTGCCGGTACTTCTTACAGAAATCAGATCACCACCATTGACCAGTATTTGTGCCCTGCCCTCATCCCCAAATTCACTGTAAATGCCCGGTATGTCATGTGATCCTTCAGGAATAGCCTCTGCAATGCTGATAAAGGACATCCTGATGTTCTGTATAATAATATTTGATCCCCCGGACATGGTTAGCCCCACGCCATCGAGAAAAGCTGTACTATCGATACCAATGATGCTCTTGTTGGATTCAACAGTAATGGAACCTTCATAATCTTGTCCGGCTACCGAACCAATTCCGGTAATGGTGCCATCGATTTTAATAATATAAGGAGTATTCTCTTCTTCGGCATAGCTTTTCAAGTCGGCATAGGTTGAAACAGTTACTTCCGTTCCGCCTTCACCACCTGTGGTACCATTGTTAAGAGTAGCAAAACCCGCCAGGGAAAAGTCAGGGATTTGTGACCATGAAATACTATTTACTATTACAGCAGATAGCAGAATACATACATGTTTCATTGTATTAATTTTAGTGTGACAGGTTCGCGGAAGGATTGCTGCTGCATTGTCTGCCAAAATACTAATTTTTATTCGCTTATGTATGTACTATTTGTTAAATTTTTCTCTGGCTAATGTTCCTCTTTATTCATTCGAGCTGAGGCCATTCCTATTAAGAACCTCAACTGCCATGGCTATCCTTTTCAGGAAAGATAAGATCCCCGGCCAAACATACAAACGGATTTTTTTGTCTCCTGACAATTGTTGTCTGTTAATTAACCGGAAAGAGTTATATTTATTGCCGGAATATTCAACTGCCCAATTCCGGCAAATAAACCGAAGAGGCAGGATGTATTGACATTCAGACACAATGAATTATCCGATACACTTTTAAAATTACAAATATGAAAAGCTTTAAACAATACGTTATTCTCTGCACAACCGTCATTTTTTTCTTGCTGATTCATAACCAGTCATCCCTTTTTGCTGCATCCAACACTAATCCGTATGATACTACACGTATCTTTCATGCCATGGATCGCGCACGCAACGGCGAGGATATCACCATTGTCACAATTGGCGGGTCAATAACTGCCGGAACTGCAGCCTCAACGATAGACAATCGATGGACAAACATCATGACCGAGTGGTGGCAGACTACCTTCCCCGAAAGTACTGTAACCCTTAAAAATATGGGTATCGGCGGTACAGGATCCGATATCGGTACACATCGGATGCAGGAAGATGTATTGGACTTTGATCCCGATTTTATCGTTGTTGAGTTTGCCGTGAACGATGGTTCACCCAACGTACAGTCGGAAAAAATGATGGAAGGACTGATCCGGCAGGCACTCGAAGATGAAAATAAACCGGGCGTTATGATGCTTCTGCTTATGCAGCAGTCGGGTGCCACAGCACAGGCAAGTCATAAGCTTGTTGGCAATCATTATGAAGTGCCCATGGTAAGCTTTGCCGATTCGATCCAGGCACGTGTCGACAGGGATTACATATTATTGAGCGATGTATTTAACGATCCTGTGCATCCGAATGACCTGGGGATGCAATATATAGCCGACTTTTTAATTGAAGAACTCACCCTCATTTATAATGCACTGCCGCCTGCAGGTGAGGTTCCCGACATACCGGCAACCATAGCGGATGTACGCTTAACCGACACCTATGCACATTGCTACATGTACACACCGAGTTCCCTTGTGCCACTGACAAATAACGGGTGGTATGTAGATGGAACAAAATGGATAGCTGAAGAAGAAGGCAGCGAAATGAGTTTTACCGTAGATGGAAATGCGATTTCCATACTTTACACTCGACACAATACTGACAATCGCGGTCAGGTGGATATATGGGTAGACGAACTGGAACCAAAAACGCTTGATGCATACTGGACTGAAACCTGGGGCCCTGGTATTGTATTCGGATTGATTGAAGAAGGTCTGGCAGACGGAGAGCATACTCTCCATATTCGTGTGAACGGCAACAATACGGGGGGAGGAACTGAACATTATTTTGAGATATTAAATGTAAACAAAGCAGGAAACTGGGAAGGCATAGCGCCCATAAGTGATGCGGGTGATAATGCTAAAACGGTTGTCGGTACGACTGTTGCACTTGACGGTTCAGAGAGTTTTGATCCTGATGGAGTGCCGGTGGAAAGTTACAACTGGTCAGTTGTTACTGCTCCGGCAGAAAGCACCGATGGTATTGATGAACCTTCTGCAGCCGTTACAAGCATAACACCAAATACGGCAGGTTTATACAGTATTGGTCTCATTGTCGGTGACGGAACATACTCCAGCGTTCAGGATATCAAAACCATAAATGTAAAAGCAACCAACTCTGCTCCTGTTGCTGTTGCCGGAAATGACACAACCATGACTACAGGAAAATATCATTTTCTCAATGGACTGAATTCTTACGACCCTGATGGTGATGGAATCCTTTATTCCTGGAGCATAATCTCACAACCTGCGGGTGAAGATCCCAAGTTTTATCTTACTGATACTCCCGAACCAAGGATATTCTTTAATGAAACCGGTGAATACGTCGTAGAACTGGAGGTAAGTGACAGCATTGTTTCCAAAGCTGACCAGATCACTATCACCGCCATAATACCTACTACAATAAACAACGTAAGTAATACAGATTATAAGTTTGTATGTTCTCCCAATCCAGTCAGCGATGCAATTTCAATATCCTATTATTTGCCATTGCAGCAGGAAGTGAAAATTTCTTTGCATGCACTGGATGGACGGCAACTGGTAATAGTGTATAATGAAAATCAGCAGCAGGGAGAACATTCACTTGAAATCAATCTTTCAGATTATTTATTCACAAATGGTATTTATCTTCTCAGGCTAAATACAGAGTATGGGAGTTTTACTTCAAAAATTGTTATGCGATAAGATGTAATCCGTCGTATCCTATTTTAACTCCTGCCGGCATTTTATTTTCTTCCTCGGCATGGAGTCCAAAACGATGACTTAAATGAGTCAGGTAAGTCTGCCTGGGTTTTACTTCCTGAATAAATGCCAGTGCTTCTTCCAGGTTCATATGAGAGATGTGTTCTTCTTTCCTTAAACATGTTAGGATAAGCAAATCGAGCCCGCTAAGCTTTACTTTTTCCTTTTCCGCAACAGTTTTAACATCCGTCAGATAAGCAAAATCATGGATGCGGAATCCAAATATCGGCAACTGGTGATGATAAGCTCTTATCGGGATGATTCTCACTCCTTCAATAAAAAACTCCTTGTTTTCAATCAACCGCATGTTGATTTGTGGTATTCCCGGATATTTGTTTTCAGCAAAAATATAGGCAAACTCCCTTTTCAATGATTTCTGAACACGTTCTTCGGCATACACTTCAATGTGCCTTTTGTATTTGAAATTAAACGGGCGTATATCATCCAGGCCTGCCACATGATCTTTATGCTCATGTGTGAAAAGTACGGCTGTAATATCTTTTACTTCCGACCTAAGCATCTGTTGCCTGAAATCAGGACCGGTATCTATAATAAAAGTTTTCCCTTCCGTTTCAACCAGAACAGATGATCGTAATCGTTTGTCTCTCGGATCGGTAGATTTGCAAACTTTGCATTCACAGCCAATGATAGGCACACCCTGCGAAGTGCCTGTACCCAGGAATGTTATTTTTGTCTGTACACTCATCACAAACAAAGGTATTCATTTCAGGCTTATCAATACCATGGAATAGTTTTCATCGCAAATCGCATATCTTTGATAAAAATTCAACGTACCATGAAAGGCAGACTTTTTCTGATCCCATCCTCTCTTAGCAACTCTCCTGTTGATCAGGTTATCCCGGTATATAACAAGAAAGTAGTTTCTAACATAAAACATTATATTGTTGAAAATGAAAGAACTGCACGGCGTATGCTAATCAAACTTGGTATTACTACTCCAATTGACGAACTTAAATTCTACACATTAAATAAACATACCACCAAAGAAGAAATTCCTGCCTTTTTAAACATAGCAGAGACAGAAGATATGGGCCTTCTTTCTGAAGCGGGTACCCCCGCAGTAGCAGATCCTGGAAGTGAAATCATATCTCTCGCACACAAAAGAAATATTAAGGTAATTCCATTAGTGGGACCATCATCAATTTTACTGGCAATGATGGCATCGGGATTAAATGGTCAGAATTTTGCTTTCATTGGATATTTACCCATAAAAAATCCGGCGAGGACGAAGAAGATCAAAGAAGTTGAAAAAAGATCACAAACTGAAAACCAGTCTCAAATCATCATTGAAACTCCTTACCGTAACAATCAACTCCTGAATGATCTTATTGCCATCTGCAGCAATACAACTTATTTATGCCTGGCCATTGACATTACAGGCAAAAACGAATTCATTGAGACACGCCGGATCGATTACTGGCGCAAACACAAACCTGAATTGAACAAGATACCTGCCATTTTTATCATCCATAAAAAAGATTAATCTCCATTAACAAAAAAATCCTGTGTCAAACGCAGGATCTTTTAGTGATTTTCCAATTTGGTATATTGTCAATTCCCCACCAGTATTGTATCAATCAACTGAAGGGTATAGTGCAATGGCATATCAGGAGGGATAATAAATTCACCGGTATAGGGATGTGCGAATCCCGTATCATCGTACCCATAATCGTCTTTGGCTACAATATCGGCTGTGTCACCAATAAGCATGTACTTCACTGCTTCATTTACGGCATAAGTTACCGGGAAAAATTCTTCGCCATAGGCATAAATCAACGTATCTCCGCTATTGCTGATTGGAAAAAACTGGCGACCGGGAAAACTATTCATGTATGTTGTATCTGCTTCAACATAATATCCGTGTAACGATAATATAACTGTATCGCCAAATGATAAGCCATTTTCTAGTCGTCCGGAAAAATCTTTTGCCCAGATTCCATCAGATTCCGGAAGTAAATCGGAAGTGCTTATTCCCAGTGAATCCAAATACAATGCCAGTTGTTCATTGTTGTATGTTTCAATATCTTCAATCACCTTATACAAAGTAACATCATATACAACAGGATTCCAGTAACCATCCCATTGATCACCCGGTATGAGCATAATGGCTCTTTCCTTTGGAGTCATTTCCTGGATCGCTTTCTGAAAACCCAAACGGGTATAGTTTACATACAACCGGGCCGGTCCGTATATAAAATCGTTCCTGTAAACATCATTATCCACGGCGACATCTACATACGATACATCAAAGACATTGCCATCATAGTCCCTGCCAATGTAATCAACTATAACGACATCATCGTATTCAGGTGGTTCCGCTCCGGGATAAGGCTCTTGTTCAAGAGGTTTCAGGTAAATATTGTCTCCAATTGCCATGGTTTCATCAATACCATACTCAATTTTCAATTCTTCCATCTTTTTGTCATGTTCAGCCTGGTTCTCTGCCCATTCATCTTTGAGACAGGAAAACATAACCATGGAAACAAGGATTAACAGAAGTTGTATTTTCACTATTTTTCGCATTGTTGTAAAATTTCTTTTCTAAATAATATAACTCTCTAAATACTTATTAATGATGCAAATTATTGTATAATGGTTGCGTAATCAATTTACGGATAAAACCTCAACCTCGAAGATTAACGAAGTAAAAGGAGGAATTATCCCTGTTGAAGAGCCTTCCGTTCCAAAAGCAAGGTCAGAAGGGAGTATGAACAATGATTTTTCACCCTCCTTCATCATCCCGATTGCCTCTTCCAGTCCTTCCACAACTTGCCATTCCGTGCCATATACAAATTGAAAGGGTTGGTTTCTTTTTATAGTTGAATCAAAAAATTTTCCATTCAGAAATTTGCCTTCATAATTTATGGTTATCGTATCGCCCTTTTCAATAGATTTTCCTTTCCCTTCCGTGATCTTCAAATAATAAAGTCCTGAACCGGATGGCTGCACGTCTATTTTCTCTTCCATTAAAAACTGCTTTAATATTACTTTCTCATATTCACCAAAATCTTCAATCCAGTTTAAAAAGGCTTTTTTCTCATTTTGGTATTCTGTTTGTGTTTGTATTTCTATGATATTCAAAGACACCTTCATCTTGCTCATGGCAGGAATAAATTCAGGCAATGAGGTTTCAAGTGTTTTCGTGAAAAACTCATCTGCAGAAATAATAAAAGTTGCACTATCATCAA
>CAYORG010000062.1:0-16037 GCA_964406315.1 uncultured Bacteroidales bacterium
CTATTGTATTTACACCCCTTGCTCCTCCGCTATAGCTTCAGCGACACGCGGTCAGGGTGTATCCCCAGAATCAGCTGATATATAAATTCATTTCATCGATTCACCAACCGATCCCGATGAAAATCGGGGGAGCTCGGCGAAGTCAATTCCCCGAATAATCATTTTCTAATAACCCAACTACCTAATAACCTAACAACCCACCTCAAAACTAAAAACTCTAAACATCTCAACTCTTAAACAAATAAACGATTACACAGTTACACGATTACACAGTTACACAATTAAGCAATTAAACAACTCCAAACTCTCCCGTCTTCGGTCTTCCGACTTCTGACTCTAAACTCACTTCACCATAGAAGATTCGTCATATTCCTTTGGTTTGATCTGACGTTTTAAGACCAGTAAACCGTTCCAGATCAGGGCATGCAATTCATCTTCTCCGGGATATATTACTACAGGGGCAATAAATGAAACCATAGATTTTATGTATTCAACTACCATTGGATTATGTGATATTCCACCTGTAAGTATGATTGCATCAACTTCACCTTTAAGGACAGCCGCAAGAGCTCCAATTTCTTTTCCAATTTGATAGGACATTGCATCTTGTATCAATCGGGCATTCTCATCACCATCCTGAGCCATCAGCTCAACTTCATATGCATCGTTGGTATTAAGGTAAGCCATATATCCGCCTTCACCGGTAATCATTTTTTTAACTTCATCCAATGTGATATTTCCTTCAAAACACATTCTGGCCAGTGCTCCGGACGGCAAAGTTCCACTTCTTTCAGGAGAAAATGGTCCTTCTCCGTCTAGTGCCTGGTTAACATCAATTACCTGGCCTTTACAATGGGCCCCAATGGAAATTCCTCCTCCCAAATGAGCTATTATTAAATTCAATTCATCGTAATTATGGTTCATCAGTCGCGCATATGCTCTTGCTGTAGCTTTATGATTCAATGCATGGAATATCGAAAGACGTTGAAACTTCGGGTGTCCTGTAAAACGGGCAACATCCTGCAATTCATCCACTACTACCGGATCTGCAATATAAGCTTTACAATTTGGGATCTGCTTTGCTATTTCATCGGCGATGAGTCCTCCAAGATTGCTTGCATGTTCACCAAGAGATCCTTCCTGAAGATCTTTTTTCATTTGCTCATTGATGCGATAAACTCCTGATTGAATTGGTTTCAGAAGGCCACCTCTTGCAACAATGGCCTCTACTTTTGAGATGTCAATTTGAGAAAGTGTGAGTTCTTCCAGAATGTGTTCTTTTCGATAGGTATACTGATCAGTAATTTTTTTAAACCTTTTGAGTTCTTCTGCAGGATGAGAAATATTCTTCAGGAACACGGGTTTGGATCCATGATATACAGCAATTTTTGTACTCGTTGATCCCGGATTTATAGCCAGAATAGTATGTAACATAAGATAAACATTATTTACGATTACATTGGTTGTAGGCAAAAGCCAGGGAATACAGTTTGCTTTCCGGTGAATCGGTCCTGGAAGTGAGAACAACAGGCGCTTCTGCACCAATTAATACTCCGGCAGCTTTTGCATTACCAAGATACGTTAAACTTTTATAAAAAACATTTCCTGATGAAATTTCAGGTACAACAAGAATGTCAACATTGCCTGCTATCTGACTGTCTACACCTTTATGTTTAGCAGCTGTTTCAGAAATAGCAATGTCAAGAGAGAGAGGTCCTTCAATTTCGCACTCCGTAAATTTTTCAGATTTATGCATTTTAACGAGCTTTGCTGCATCAATGGTCGACTGCATTCTTGGATTGATTCTTTCAATCGGAGCCAACAATGCAACTTTGGGTTTAGTAATGCCCAGATTATGAAATGTTTGCACAGCATTTTTAATGATGTGCTTTTTTGTTTCAAGGTCAGGTGCAATATTTATTGCCGCATCGGTTAATCCGAATAGTTTATGGTAATATGGCGATTCAAAAATTCCCACATGACTAAAATATCCGGAAGTATTGATACCAGTCTTTTTATTTAGTATTTCTTTGATAAATATTTTGGTGGAAAGCAAGCCTTTCATTAACATATCGCCCTTTTCTTTCCTGACGAGTTCAACCGAAATTTTTGCAGATTCAACATCATTTTCAGCAGAACAAATGTCGTAATTGTCAAGATCAATTTTATATTCGTTCAGTATCTTCGAAATTTCACTTTTTTTGCCAACAAGAATAGGTTCTATCAGGCCGAATTTTTGAAATTCTGAAATTGCCTTTAATACAAGTTCATCTGCTGCAGAAGCAACAACGATTTTTTTACTTTCTTTTTTATTTTGAGCAATACTTAATAATTCATTTAGAGTCTTCATATGATTAGCTGGTACTTTAAGTTCCTGAAATTATTTCCATTGTATCTTTGGCAATAACCAGTTCTTCATTGGTTGGTATTACAATAATTTTCACTTTTGAATTTTCGGCCGAGATGATGTTTTCATCAGAAAGGGTTTGGTTGTTTTTGTTCGCATCCAGTTTGATTCCTAAATAATCAAAGTTTTCACATACAATTTTACGTATTTCGGGTCTGTTTTCACCAATTCCTCCTGTGAAGATCAATAGATCAAGACCATTTAATGCAGCAGAATAGGCGCCTATGTATTTTTTTATTCGATAACAGAACATGTCCAGAGCAATTTGAGCCCTTTTATTGTTGTTATCTTTTGATGCCGACTCAATTTCTCGCATATCAGATGAAATTCCTGAAATTCCCAATAAGCCACTTTCATTGTTTAATAAAGTGGTTATACGTGTATGGTCCAAACCGTCATTTTCCATGATATGTGTTACTACACCGATATCCAAATCACCTGATCGTGTGCCCATGATAAGACCTTCAAGTGGCGTATACCCCATTGAAGTATCGATAGATCTTCCTTTATCTATAGCTGTAATTGAAGATCCATTCCCCAGATGACAACTGATTATTTTTATTTTTTCAATGGCAGTATTTAACAATTCACAAGCTTTATGTGTGACATAAAAATGACTCATGCCATGAAAACCGTATCTTCTGATTTTGCCTTTTTCATAATATCGGTATGGAATGGCATACAAATAGGCATGAGGTGGCATAGATTGATGAAATTGCGTATCAAAAACTGCAACTTGCTTGATCCCGGGTATAATTTTTTCAATGGCATATATTCCTTTGAGATTTGAAGGATTATGCAATGGAGCCAGCTCGATACAGTTTTCTATTTCTTTAAGAACCTTTTTTGTAATTAAAACACTTGATTTGAATTCTTCACCACCATGTACTATTCTGTGACCTACTGCCTCTATTTCCTTTATATTATTCAGGCAGCCGTTTTTTTTATCTGTTAGAAGATTCAGGATATTATCAATACCTGCCTGGTGATCAGCAATTTCTTTTTCAAAAATAATTTCATCTGCGGGAACTTTTTCATATTTTACACATGCATGATTTAATCCTATTTTTTCAACAATTCCCCTGACCAGAACATGTTCTCCCGGCATATCGAACAGCTGGTATTTTATTGAGGAACTTCCACAGTTGAATACAAGTATCTTCATACTGAAAGTTACTAATTAATGCATTATCAGTGTAATATATGCATTATGATTTTCATCATGAAAAGACAAAAATGAAATGATGAAGATTGTATAGGATGGATTGAAAAGCAGGCAAATTATCTAGAGATATAGGTATTTGCCAATTATTTTAAGAACGTCAGTTGCTTTTCCTTTAAGAAAAATATCAGATATTGATTCTGTCAGCTGTGATTTTTTGATGTTAATTTCAATAATTTTTGCCCCATGTTCTTTTGCGATTACTGGTAAATCTGCCGCCGGAAGTACTTCTGCATTGGTCCCAATAATTAGCATTACATCTGCTTTTTTTGCTTCAGCGAATGATCGGGTTTTAGCAAACTGAGGTATAGGTTCATTAAAGAAAACAATATTGGGTTTTAATATTCCCTTGCAAACATAACATGTTGGGGGCAAAAAATCCAGATTGGCAAAGCTAATATCATATTCCGAACTGCATTCTGTACATATAAGGCGTTTATAATTGCCGTGGAGTTCATATACATATTTACTTCCTGCTTTTTGATGAAGATTGTCAATGTTTTGAGTGATTATCGATTCAATGAAACTTCTTTTTTCCATTTTAGCAAGGACTTTATGAGCAATATTTGGTTCTGCTTCATGAATATTGTCATAAAATATTTCCTTAATCTTTAACCATGATTGAAGCGGTTTTTTTTTAAAAAAATCGATTTCAAGATAAATGGGATGATGAGAATTCCAAATACCCTTTTCATCTCTGAATGCGGGAATTCCACTATCGACAGAAATGCCGGCACCAGTAAAAGCGACAGCATATTTGGCGTTACGAATTATTTCTGCTGCTTTTTCAATTTTTTTTAAATCCATGAGATTTCAAAAAAGCTCCCGGATGCTTGGTTTTCACTTCCGGGAGAAATTTTTGTCTTTCAGAATGAACTTTTTTAATCCAATATTACTCTTCCTCTGTTAACATTTTGGTTACGGAAACAGTAGTATCTTCATTAAAATTAATCTTGAAATTTAGTTTTTTAAATACCGAGATCATTGGTTTATTGTTCTTTGTGGTTTCTGCAACAAGGCGTTTAATGCCGTTATTCTTTGCAATATTTATACAGAATTCTGTAATAATATATCCTAAATCTTTCTGCTGCCATTCATCAGTGATTAAAATCGCATATTCCATGATTTCCACATCAGGATCTGCAATCAGTCTTCCAACACCAATAATTTTTTTCTTTCCTTTTTCTGTGATCTCGGCAACGATGGCAATTTCCCTGTCGTAATCAATAAAACAGAACTGAGAGGCAACTTCATGTGAATCATAATAAAAATCGTATCTGAATCGAAGATAGATAGATTCTTTAGAACAACTTGCCAGTAAATCAAGCCACATAGGTTCATCTTCCGGTTTAATCGGTCTGAGGTATACCTCCGTTTTATCAAGAAGCTTTATTTTTGATGTTAATCGTTCAGGATAAGGTCTTAAGATCAGATGAGAATAATCCTTGACCGGATGATACAATAATTTTTCATCAACGACAATCCGTGCATCCAGCGCTATGATATCGTCAGGGGTGACAAGAAGCGGATTAATATCCAATTCTTCAATCTCGGGATAATCTGCAGCCACATAAGATAAGCGGATGATAACTTCGATTAACTTATTAATATTTTTGGGTTTGCTTCCCCGATAGCCTTTTAGTAATGGATAAATCTGCAGTGATTGCAACATTTGTATTGCCAGTCTCTCATTCAAAGGAGGAAATTCAAGTCGTTTGTCCTTAAACAATTCAGCGGTAGTTCCACCCATACCAACGAGCATAACTGTACCAAAAACAGGATCCTTCTTAATTCCAAGAATCAGTTCTATAGCATCTTTTGAAGAGATCATTTTTTGAACAGTGACTCCGTCAATTTTTGCATCAGGCATTTTTTCAGATACTGTTTTAATCATGTTTCTGAAAGTGGCTCTTACCATTTCATCATTTTTGATATTCAATGCCACACCACCTGCATCTGATTTATGTGTTATATCATTTGAATATATTTTCAGTACAACAGGATATCCTTTTTCATTGGCAATTTTCACAGCTTCATCTTCATTCGATGCAGGTTGAGGATGTGTTGTAGCAATTCCGTAATCATTGATAAGGTGTTTGGAATCATCTTCATTAAGGATTTTTGCTTTAGGGAATATTTCCAGCAAATATTTCTTTCGAAGTTCATCCCTGTCATAACTAAAAGAGACAGGTATTTCTTTCGGAGTTTCATATAAGAGTTCAAGGTTCTCGGAGTAATGAGTAAGTGTCATAAAAGCAAGGATAGCTTGTTCAGGTGTACCGTAAGCTGCAATACCGGCATTGTTAAAGACAGTCATACCAGCTCTCATACTTGCACCACCTAGCCAGGCTGCCATAATAGTCTTAGAAGTTTTTCCTGCGAGTTCAGTAATGGCTTGAGCAGTTTCTGTAGGTGCAGTCATTGCCTGGGGAGTTAAAAGTACCAAAACAGCATCCACATTTTCATCTTCAAGTACTATTTCAGTAGCTTTCGCAAATCGTTCAGGGGTAGCGTCCCCCAGAACATCAATAGGATTACCGTGCGACCAGAAAGGAGGGAGGTTTTCGTTCAGTTTCTGAGTTGTCGTCTCAGAAAGGTCTACCAGCTTTCCCCCCAAGGATATTAATGAGTCAGTGGCCATTACACCGGGACCACCTGCATTGGTAATAATAGCTAGGTTAGATCCTTTTGGGGCTCTTCTTCTACTAATAAGATCGGTAAAATCAAAAATATCCCCATAGTTGTATACCCTGGCAATACCTGCTCTTCTGAATACAGCATCATAAATTGAATCTTCAGAAGCCATAGCACCTGTATGTGAGGCTGCAGCAGCTGCTGATTCAGGGAACCGTCCTGATTTATATACTATAATAGGTTTTTTTCGGGCAAATGCACGGGCTGCTGACATAAATGAACGTGCATTAGAAATTGATTCTACATACAAGACAATGGACTTCGTATTCGGATCCTGCCCAAAGTAATCTATTAAATCTCCAAAGCTTACATCTATCGAATTGCCAATAGATACAAAATAGGAAAATCCAACATTATTTTCATAAGCCCAGTCGAGCAAAGAAGTACACAATGCGCCCGATTGAGAAATAAATGCAACATGTCCCATCTTTGGCATACCGGAGGCAAAACTAACATTCATGTTTAGTCCGGGTACTAAAATTCCAAGGCAGTTTGGTCCAATAATACGCATATCATGGAACTTAGCCTTTTCTTCTTTGACCTGTTCTTCAAGTTTTCTTCCCTCTTCACCAATTTCCTTAAAACCTGCTGACATAATAATCAAGCCCGGTATACTGGCTTCTCCGCATTCTCTGACCAACTGCGGCACTATTTTAGCTGCTGTCATGATAACAGCTAAATCCGGAGTTTTCGGAAGACTTTTTACATCGGGAAAACAAGGAATGCCCAGCACAGCCTCTCGTTTAGGGTTTACGGGATATACTACTCCACCAAAACCACCACCCACCAGGTTTTTTAAAGTTATTCCTCCCACACTCTTGGGATCGTTTGATACCCCAATGAGTGCAATCCTTTTGGGTCTGAATATACGATCAAGCTTTTTTATTGGCATTTTTAAGAATTTTTGTTGTATTTAACATTTCCTTGAATACTAAGTTAATCAATTGAAAATAATATCCTTACATTTAGGAGTAATGAGGGTTTGTCTAAGGAATACTGCAAGTGAAAACCAGCTGAAAAGGAACCAGGTCAATACCTTAGTTCATGAGAATGTAAAATTGTACAAGCAACAAGTATAAATAATTCAATTCTTCTTATTTACTGGCAGGTTTTACAACTATTGTTAATAATGTTCCAATCAATACAGCAATACCTGAAATAGTAAAAGCCAATGGAAAATTACCCAAATCACCCATTTTTCCGCCAAGAATTGGTCCTAAAATACCACCAACACCATAAGCAAGAAAAACAAAAGGATAGTTTTGGCCAACATTCTTGGCACCAAATGTATCAGCAGTTATAGTCGGGAACAAAGCAAAATTGCCTCCAAAATTAAATCCGATAAGAGCTGCGCCAAGATAAAGTAATACTTCATTTCCTGCCATATAGGTGAAAAGAATTACAATAATACCTTGTGTGGCAGTCATTATGATAATCGAGGTTTTGCGACCCAGTGTATCACTCAATAAACCCCATACAATTCTACCCAGACCATTTGCAAGACTAAAGAACACAGCCATGGCAGTGCCTGCAATGGCACTTGCCTGTATGGCAGACATACCTGCATTCTGCAAAGCTTCCATGGGATATAATTTCATTAGGCCTATCGACATCAATCCTGCTCCTGCACTGAAAACAAAAGTCAGGAAGATGAGATAAAACTGTACTTTGCTTAGCATCTCGCTGCTTGTGAATTCAAGGGTTTTGCTATCATTTGCAGAAGCAGTTTGCGTGGTCTTGAATCCTTTTGGTCTCCATCCTGAAGGAGGAAATTTCATCCATAGTCCGCCAATGATCACCATTGCTGCAAAGGCTATTCCATAAATAACAAATGTTGTTGATAATCCCATGTTGCCGATCAGATTTCCCCATTGTCCTGCAAGTTTGACCCAAAGCATTGCACCGAATCCAAACCCTGCAACAGCCAATCCTGTGATCATCCCTTTCTTGTCAGGAAACCAGCGCATTCCAACAGCGATCGGAACTACATATGCAAATCCTATTCCTGCTCCACCTATCAGACCAATAAGCAACAACAATGCCCAAAAACTTGTTCCTCCAACCAGGCCAGCCAGCAGATAACCCAAACCAAGCACTATACCACCAATCCATGCAAGTTTCTGAGGTCCCCAGGTTGTAAGTTTTTTACCGGCAAATACCATAACAATTGCGAAAGAAGCCAGACCAATAGCAAAAACCCATTGTGTATTTTCTTTTGACCATCCGGCTTCCACAAGTGAAGGAGTGAAGACAGACCAGGCATATATAGCGCCAAGGGCAAGTTGAATAAGAATGGCACCAATAACGACCATCCCTCTGTAAATTGTTTTATTGTTTTCCATAGTATTAGACTAAAATATAGAAGTCAGAATAAGATTGAATGAACATTTTATTCTGACTTCATTTTCTGACTATAATAATTGAAATTATCTTTTCACTTCTACTTTTGCACCGTTGATGATTTCTTCAACAATTCCAGGATCAAGCAATGTGGAAGTATCTCCCAGATTTGTTGCATCACCTTCGCCTATTTTTCTGAGGATACGCCGCATAATTTTACCGGAACGTGTCTTTGGGAGTCCGCTTACAATCTGAATCAGGTCAGGTTTTGCAATGGGGCCAATGTATTTCGTAACAGTATCTCTGATCTCTTTTTCTATGGTTGCCATTTCTGCGTCAGAGATCTCATCGCAAATTACGTAGGCATAAATTCCGGAACCTTTAATTTCATGAGGATATCCGACAACAGCAGATTCAGTAACTTTCGGATGCTGGTTAATAGCGTCTTCAACTTCTGCTGTTCCAATTCTGTGTCCGGATACATTGATTACATCGTCGATTCGACCAATAATACGGTAGTATCCTTCTTCATCACGTTTTGCACCGTCACCTGTCAGATAAAGACCCTTGAATGCCGAGAAATATGTTTCGTAACATCTTCTATGGTCACCGTAAGTGGTTCTTAGCATACCCGGCCATGGAAATTTGATACACAATATACCTTCCACACTATTTTCTTTTAGTTCATTTCCCTCGTGATCCAGCAGAATCGGTTGAATGCCTGGTAAAGGAAGAGTAGCAAGTGATGGTTTGGTAGGAGTAATCCCTGCCAAAGGAGTGATCATAATACCACCGGTTTCTGTTTGCCACCAGGTGTCAACAATTGGACACCGACCCTTACCTACAAGATCATGATACCATCTCCATGCTTCCTCATTGATAGGTTCTCCAACGGTACCCAATACTTTTAATGAACTGAGATCATGCTTTGTAACGAATTCGTCACCAAGAGCAACCAATGCACGAATAGCTGTAGGAGCAGTATAAAACTGGTTTACTTTATATTTGTCAATGATTTCCCAGAATCTTCCTCCATCAGGCCAGGTTGGAACACCTTCAAACATAACGGAAGTAGCCCCGCTTAATAACGGTCCGTAAACAATGTATGTATGACCTGTTACCCATCCGATGTCAGCTGTACACCAGAAGATGTCACCATCGCTGTATTGGAATACGTTTTTAAAGGTGTATTCGGCAAACACCATATAACCTCCAATAGTATGAACAACTCCCTTCGGTTTCCCGGTAGAACCTGAAGTGTAAAGGATAAATAATGTATCCTCGGAATCCATCACTTCGGCTTTATTATCTGTGCCAACACCTTTAATAACATCATCCCACCAGATATCCCGTTCTTTGTTCAAAGTAATATTTCCACCTGTACGTTTGAAAATAATGGTGTGTTTTACTGTAGGACAATCCTCTAATGCTTCATCAACAATACTTTTAAGAGGAATGCTTTTGGTACCTCTGTAACCGCCATCGGATGTAATTACAACATTTGATGTTGCATCCTTTATACGATCAGCAAGAGCAGATGCAGAGAATCCTGCAAAGACGATAGAATGGTAAGCGCCAATACGTGCACAGGCAAGCATAGAAATAGCCAATTCAGGTATCATCGGAAGATAAATGGCTACCCTGTCTCCTTTTTTAACACCTAGTTTGAGCAAACCGTTTGCGAATTCTTTTACCTTATCAAATAATTCACCGTAAGTAAGTTTAATTTCTTTTTCTTTCGGATCATTTGGTTCCCAGATAATCGCTACCTGATCTTTACGCATGAACATATTTCTTTCAAATATATTCTCCGTGATGTTCAATTTCCCATTTACGAACCAATTTACAACAGGTGCATCTTTTCCTTCAAATCTCCAATCCAGCAACTTGTCCCATTTTTTGTGCCAGTAATGACTTTCTGCAATTTTTGCCCAAAATCCTTCAGGATCGGCAACACTCTCTTTGTATTTCTGTAAGTATTCTGCGAGACTTGTGATTTTATTTATCATAATTCGAGATTTATTTATAAAATTGATTTACAATTGTTATTTCGAATGCAACTATGAATAATTCTGAGAAATTCAATTTTGTTACCTCTTAGGGTGGTTAATTACTCTTTAACTCAGTAGATTATTCATAGAATTCTTAAAAAGAAAACAAAGATATATTTTAGGGAACTAAAAACAAATTTTAGCACATTCCTTTTTTATGTTATTTATCATATTTCAGTGTATTCCGAATGATTTAACAGATCAGAATGATCCTGATAAATTGTGTCAGATAATGTTTTTATCTTCATTGGAAAAACCTGGTTCTGAAATAGTATCCGGTGGACTGAAAGCGGATAAATAATGCCATATAAAAATCGAAGAGGACATGAGGATCAATGCCAAAGATGTCTTCGCAATTGAAGATATTGGAGAGCATAATGTATCGGTAAATGACTGCAGTCAATGCGGATGACACAAAAACTGTTATTACATTAATCTGATAATTAGTATACATTAAAAAAGGCTGTCTGAAAGAAGACAGCCTTATTGATCAGCTAATATTCTTGGTTAATTGGCAGTCTGAACCGAGTCACCGATATGCTCAGCCAGAAATGCATCCATAGCCCTGTAGAAGTCAAATCTGTTTTCTTCGTTACGAAACCCATGTCCTTCATTGTCTTTTACCATATATTCAACTTCAATACCTCTTTGTTTCAGTGCCTCTACCATTTGATCCGACTCAGCTTTGTTTACTCTTGGATCATTTGCACCCTGAGCAATGAATAAGGGAACTTGAATTTTGTCAGCATGAAATACAGGCGATACTTCGGCCAGCAGGAGACTGTCTTCAACAGGATCTCCGACAAGTTCATAAAAAAGCTCACGCATTGGTTCCCAATAGGGAGGAATAGTTTTCATAAAAGTAAACATGTTGGATACTCCGACATAGTCAATACCGCATGCATATACATCCGGAGTAAAAGTAAGTCCGGCAAGTGTTGCATAGCCTCCATAACTTCCGCCGTAAATAGCAATACGTTCGGGATCTGCAATGCCTTTATTGATCAACCAGTTGACTCCATCTGTAATATCGTCCTGCATACTGCGTCCCCATTGTTTTACCGATTTCAGCCAAAACTCTTTACCATAACCTGTTGATCCTCTGAAATTCATCTGAAGTACTGCATAGCCACGGTTAGCCAGTAGCTGAACTTCAGGATTAAAACCCCAGTAATCCCTGTGCCAGGGTCCGCCGTGCGGGTTAATGACAACAGGAAGGTTTTTTGCTTCATACCCTTTCGGAAGAGTCAAATATCCATGGATGGTTAATCCGTCTCTGCTTTGATAACTAATAGGTTTCATTTCAGCCAGATCATCTTCGTTCAACCATGGACTTATATCCGCTATTTTAGAAAGTTCATTTGTTTCTGAATCCAAAAAGTAATATGCACCACGACTTCTGTCACTGTATGTTCTCACAACAAATTTTGTTTCTGCAGTATCCGTGGCCGAAATATAGATTTCGTAACCGGGAAGCTCCTGTTGCAAAAATTCATATTGTATCTGAGCATCTTCATCGAAAAAATGATACTGTCTTTTATCCGTCGTATAAGATGCGGAAAGAAGTACTTTGCGTTTTCTTGAATACTGCAAACCACTTACATCGACTTCATCATTTTTGTACAAGGTTTCTACTTCTTCACCGGTCTGTGGATCGAAAATTACAATTTCCTCTTTGTCCCTTCCAAGATTTGATGAGACATATAACATTTTATTATCAAATGTGAAAAAGTGAGGATTGAAATTATCACGCCAACTGGTTGTAAGTACTTCCTTAAATTCATCTTCCTCATGATCTCTGTATAGTACAGTCTGGTTGACTCCGTCCGTAATAGCAAATGCAGCTCTTAATTTCCCGTCATGATCTGTGATCCAGCCGACAATATTTCCGGGATTTTCTGCAAGAAGTTTCATTTCGCCTGTTTCAATATTCAATCGATAAGGATCAAATACCTGTGCCGATCTTTTATTAAGCCCGATTATCACTTCAGTAGGTTGATCAGGCAGATCATCAATGATTTGTGTTCTAACACCTTCAAAACAAGTCAGGCATTTCGGATTTCTGCCATCCCGATTTACTCCATACAATTTGAAATCCTCGTTACCGTCTTCGTCTTTGATATAAAGAATCCGATTATCATTTGCCCAGAGATATCCTGCAATATCACGATCTGTTTCAAAGGTGATTTGCTGTATAGAATCTTGCCCAATCTCCTGGATAAAAAGATTCATTCGACTTTCATAGGGCGCCGTGAAGGATATGAATTGTCCCCCGGGAGAGATTTTAAAATATGCTTTTTCAGGATTTTTAAAAAAATCTTCAAGATCAAAGCGCGGGGGCTTTTGATCATTTTTCATGCACGATGAAAGAATCATGGCAACAAAGGCCAATAATAAAAAAGATTTTGTTTTCATTGATTTATGGTTTAACAAATATTAATAAAGCGAACTAAATTAGGATGCTTCATAACAAAATGCAAGCAAAAGGAATATATATTTGCATTTTTATGAATTATTCAGAATGTACCGAAAATCCTGCAGTGTTATGCTGAAGTCCAAATTATAGTAGAGATGATTGAAGATAAAATTAAGAAGTTAAGGGATCAAATTGACGGTGAAGTATTATTGAGTAAAACAGACCTGATTCTTTATGCAACAGATGCTTCTGCATATCAGGAAATGCCTTTGGCTGTAATCATCCCACGGTCCGAAAAGGACATTCATCGTATTATTCTGTTTGCAAATGAGCACAATGTATCAATAATACCCAGAGCTGCAGGCACTTCTCTTGCAGGTCAGGTTGTGGGAGAGGGAATAGTTGTTGACACATCAAAGTATCTTACTACTATTCTGGAAGTAAATGCAGAAGAAAAATGGGTTAGAGTGCAGCCGGGCGTAGTCCTTGATGAATTGAATATGCACCTGAAAGCATATGGTTTGTATTTTGGCCCTGAAACATCAGCTTCAAACAGATGCATGATTGGCGGAATGGTTGGGAATAATGCCTGCGGTGCTCATTCACTGATTTATGGAAGCACACGTGACCATACGCTGGAATTGCATGGATTTTTAAGTGATGGTTCTGAGGTTCAGTTTAAAACCTTATCGAAATCAGAGTTTTTGCAAAAATGTAAACTGGAAACACTTGAGGGTGAAATATATAGAAATATTGAAAGCACATTATCCGATCCTGCAAACCGGAAAAGAATTTCTGCAGAGTTTCCTGATCCGGGAATAAAGCGCAGAAATACCGGGTATGCTATTGATCTTTTAATGGATACGGAACCTTTTGTTGACAGTGGTAAACCCTTTAATTTCTGCAATTTGATTTGCGGATCAGAGGGAACTTTGATGTTCGTTACGGAAATAAAGCTGAACCTTGTTGATCTGCCTCCTTCTGATAAAGGCTTGCTGGTAGTTCATCACAAAAGTATTGCTGAGGCACTGAAAGCCAATTTAATAACATTAAAACATCATCCGTCAGCAGTTGAACTTATTGACAATATTATTCTTGAATGCACAAAAAGCAGTTTTAAACACAGTCAGAATTTCTTTTTTATAAAGGGAGATCCGGGAGCTCTTCTTTGTGTGGAGTTCATACATGAAAGCAGGAAAGAAATCAGCCGAAATGCAAAAGATCTTATTACGGATTTGAAAAGGGCAGGACTTGGCTATGAATTTCCTTTACTCTTTGATACTGATATTGATAAAGTTTGGGCACTTAGAAAAGCAGGTCTCGGATTGCTTTCAAATATTCCGGGAGATGACCAGCCGGTTTCGGTAATTGAGGATACAGCAGTGCATCCTGAAGTATTGCCGGAATATATCAATGATTTTAACGCCGTGTTAAAAGAAGAGGGGCTGAATTGTGTATTTTATGCACATGCAGGTACCGGTGAATTGCATTTGCGACCGATTATTAATCTGAAGACAAAAGAAGGTGTAAAACAGTTTCATACCATTGCCCTGGAAATTGCAAAACTGGTAAAAACTTACAGAGGTTCTTTAAGCGGAGAGCATGGTGATGGACGCTTACGGGGTGAGTTTATTCCATTTATGATTGGAGAAGAAAACTATCAGTTGTTAAGGAAAATAAAGCGAACATGGGATCCATACGGCGCTCTTAATTCCGGGAAAATTACAGATGCACCTCCAATGCATATTAATTTAAGGTACAAACCCGGACAAGAAACACCTGAATTCAAAACAATATTTGATTTTTCCGAATCACATGGTTTTTTACGTTTAGCGGAAAAATGTACCGGCTCTGCCGATTGCCGGAAGTCTGCCCTGATAGGAGGAACTATGTGCCCATCTTATCAGGCTACCCGAGACGAAGATAAAACAACCCGCGCCCGGGCAAATATTTTACGCAGCATTTTAACAAAAAGTAAAAAGACGAATCCTTTCAACGACAAAGAATTGTATGGTATTCTGGACTTATGTCTTTCCTGCAAAGGCTGTAAATCCGAATGTCCATCCGGAGTGGATATGGCAAAATTGAAAGCAGAATTTCTTTACCATTATTACAAATCCAATTTGCCTTCGTTTCGAACCTTTCTGATAGCGAATTTTTCAAAATTACAGGCGTTTGCTTCTCAAATTGGTAAAGTATACAATGCCTTGTTGAATTCAAAGTTATTTGCAAATGCTCTTAAAAGATCAATCGGATTTGCAGTTGAGAGATCTTTGCCTTCTGTATACAGGCAAACGCTTAGAAAGTGGTTAAAAAAGAATTTAAAACCATTGAATGAGAAACTAAATCGTCCTGTTGGTGCTGTTTACCTGTTTGTTGATGAGTTTACAAATTATAATGATGTGAATGTAGGAACTGACTCAGTCAGACTTCTGAATAAATTGGGATATATAATTCACACGGTGAGCAATGCAGACAGTGGACGTCCATATCTTTCAAAAGGATTCCTGAAGAAAGCCAGGAAACTGGCAGAAAGAAATATTGAGATATTTGCTTCATTGATAAGTAAGGAAATACCATTGGTTGGAATTGAACCCTCAGCAATTCTGACATTTCGCGATGAATACCCGGATTTATTAAGAGGCGAGAAAAAGAAGGCAGCTTTGGCGCTTGCTGAAAATACGTATACAATAGAAGAATTCATTGTGCGAGAAGTTGTGAAAGGGAAAATAACGCAGGGTAAATTTACTTCCCGCGCAGCAAAAATAATATTGCACGGGCATTGTCAGCAAAAAGCGATCTCATCAACAGATGCAACAAAGGCTTGTTTGAGTTTGCCGATAAATTACGAAGTAGAAGAGATCAAATCAGGATGCTGTGGAATGGCAGGTTCTTTTGGTTACGAAA
>CAYORG010000063.1:0-15903 GCA_964406315.1 uncultured Bacteroidales bacterium
TTGTAACTTTGGGTTAAGAAGAGTTTTCAGATTGTTTTTCAGGCAATCATTACTCGGCTTTTTTCCCGAAAGCTACATAATGAGATCATTGAACGGCAGGTCTTCTGACTTACTCCCTTCCAGGCGCCTTCCCATTGTACGCTTCGAAGTCTTGGCAAAGGAGTGTCAATCGTATCTTGTAAAGATTTTTTTGATTGCCCAACATCCCTGGCTTCCGGTAACAACAGTGGCAGGATAGCCTGTAAGTATTGGAGATTACAGCAGCGGGAACTGTTCAGGAATTGTCCTGTAAATGACTCACCTGATTCCCTTTTCAGCTTTTTTCAATAGCAAGAAAAAAGCACCATTCTTTGTACAAGTTTAGATGAAAAAAATGATTTTACAAAATATAAAATGACGAGGGCAGAAAGATTTTAATAATTTGCATATGAAAATTTTCTGTAATAACGGGATTTCAGGTATTTTTAACAACACAAATTAAATTATGTCAGACAGGACAAGAGGAATAAAGATAGCTTCCTGGATAGGCATTATCGGGAATGGTCTTTTGGCAATATTTAAAATTGCTGCAGGATATTTATCTGAAAGTCTCTCGGTTGTGGCTGACGGAATTGATTCAAGCGGTGATGTTCTCATTTCACTGATCACTTTGTATATTGCCTCTTTGCTGACAAGACCTCCAAACATTAAATTTCCTTATGGTTATGGTAAAGCTGAAGCAAATGCAACAATTGCATTGTCATTCATTATTTTCTTTGCAGGTGCACAACTTACCATTTCGTCCGTAAAACGACTTCTTGAAGGAAGCTTTGGTGGAATACCGGGAAATCTGGCAATAATTGCTGTTGTGGTTTCAATAGTTGTAAAAATTCTTTTGGCCCGATATCAGATGTATGTAGGGAGGAAAACACAAAGTAGTATGCTTATCGCAAATGCAAAAAACATGCAGGGTGATGTTGTGATTTCCAGTTCTGTGCTGGTTGGATTGATATGTACATATCTTTTACACATGCCTGTTTTAGATAAGATTATAGCCTCACTTGTTGGCTTATGGGTGATGTGGGTTGCTATAAAGATTTTCATCGAAACCAATCTTGAATTGATGGATGGAAATATTGAAAGATCAATTTATGAGAAGGTATTCCATATCGTGGAATCAACTCCGGAAGTCAGAAATCCCCATCGGATGAGAATCAGAAGGGCCGGACATAAACTCATGATCAATATTGATATTGAACTGGAAGGAAGTATGAGTTTAAATTATGCTCATAAAATTTCACACCAGGTAGAGAAAAACATAAAAGATAAACTTGATCAGGAAGTATTTGATGTCGTGATTCATATTGAACCTTATGGTGATAAAATTGCTGAGGAAAATCTTGGAATATCAAAAGAAATCTTAAAGGAGAATAATAAAAAATAATCTATAAGAAGTTATTGATAAGATCGAGAAGCACAGGAGGGTCGTAAGGTTTTGAAATGTAACCATCGCAGCCGGTTTCCAGACTTTTCTTTTTTTCTTTTGCCATGGTATAAGCTGTTTGAGCGATCACAGGCAAACCCGGGCGAAGCAATTTTATTTTTCTTGTGGCTTCATACCCATCCATTTCAGGCATCATCAGATCCATCAAGACCAGGTTAATTTCAGAGTGTTTTTGAATACATTCATAAGCTTGTTTCCCATTGCTGGCTTCCAGTATTTTTGCTCCGGTGCGTTTTATAATTTCGCTTAAATAAATGAAGTTGTTCTGTTCATCTTCAACGATGAGAATGGTTTTATTTCGCCAGTCGTAAGAGGGAAGAATCCTTCTTTTTGGCTTCTCCTTTTTTTGTTTCACAGGTTTTATATCCTCTATGTCAAAATAGGGCAATGTAAAATTAAATGTTGAACCTTTGGATAAATGACTATGAACCCAGATTTTACCCCCCATTAAATTGACTAGCTGTTGTGCTATATAGAGGCCTAAACCTGCACCGCGATATAGTTTGGAATTGTCGTCTTCAATTTTACTGAAACGATCAAAAATAAACTCCGATTTATCTGAAGGAATGCCAATACCAGTATCTTCAATAAAAAACTGTAACATATCGGGTTCTTTGTCATACTCTGTATTGTAATGGGGGATGAAACCGAATTTAATACTGCCCTTCTCGGTGTATTTCAGTGCATTTCCTATCAATGAATGCATAATTTGATTGAACCGGAATGGATCGGAATATATTATATACTCCTTATCTTCCGATTTAATACTAAGAATTATCTCAATGTTTTTTGATTTAAGTTCCTCTATTTCTCTGGTATAATGTTCATAGAGTTCCTGCAGGGCATTATTAACTGATAAATTGGTTTTTATTATTTCCATCTGACCTGCATGTATCTTTGACATATCAAGGATATTATCAATAAAATGCAATAATACCTGACAGTTTTTGTAAATTCTGGAAGAATATTTTATCTTATCTGACTCCGGGATTTTGTTCTCATTTAGCAATGCAGCAAATCCCATGATCGCATTCATCGGGGTTCGTATTTCATGCGACATATTTTCCAGAAAAGAAGTTTTGAGCTGGTCAGATTCTTCGGCTTTTTCTTTGGCAAATTTCAAATCGTTCGTTCTTGAAGCAACAATTTTTTCCAAATGATGCCGGTGCTTTTCCAATTCAATGGTCTGTTTTTGAATTAACTTGTTTTGTTCATGGGATAAATCGACTTGTTTTAAAAGTTTTTCTTTATGAAGTTGTATTTCTTTTTCCTGTTCATCAATTTTTTTATTCTTTTCTTCCAGCATAGATCTTAGTTCCACGTGATGCTTTTTTATTCTTTTTGTTCGAAGGAAGAAGAACAGAATAATAGAGATAAGCAAGACCAATTCGAAAATGAAGAGGTAATTCTTAATCATTGAAGGCATTAAAACTTCTGTTTGAGATGCATCAGCAAAGGTTGGAAATAGTATATAGAAAACAGACCGGGGTGGGAGAAAAACAAAAAGAAAAAACTTCTTATAAATTGTTTCTATGATGATTGATGTAATTTTTTGCATATTGTCACTAAAGTTGTGCCTGATAATAAAAACTGGTTAATATTTGCCGGAAAACCCATAAACATGAATCGGTTCTCTATTAAAGTTAATGAAATCCTTTAATAAATTGAAATTCATTTGTTTTAATTTTGATACTGATTGTTTTGTTGAATAAAACATAAAACAAAGGCTGATGTTATATAAACCTGATTATTCCTTATTTATCCCTATAAAAAAATGTTATTAAATAAGAATACAAAAATGGCCAAGGTAATTCATACGAATTACCTGTTGTTGCCCATACTGGAAAGATTTAATATTACACTGGGTTTTGGCGAAAAGTCAATATTGGAAGTATGCACAGATCATAAAGTAAATGTCGAATTCTTTCTGGAAATTATTAATTCATTTCATGATCATAATTATTTTCCTGAGGTGCAATTGCAATCATTTCCATTGCGTCTTATCATTCAATATATTCAGAAATCACACAATTATTATTTAAATACCAAAATCCCTCAGATTGAAGATCTTATTCAACAACTTAAGTCTTTGTATAAGGAATCACAGAAGAAACAAATTGTGTTAATAGAAAAATTTTTCCAGGAATACAAAGAGGAAATATTCACGCATATACAAAATGAGGAAAATGACATATTCCCCTATATTTTAACAATTGATCATGCGATTTCACAAAAAAGAATTGATGAGAAGATTAAAAAGATGGTACATGAAAAATCAATCAAGTATTTTATTGATACGCATACCAATATTGAGGATAAGCTTTACGACTTAAAGAATATCATTATTAAATATTTGTCCCCGGCAAAGGATAACTCAATTTCCAATGCACTTCTGTTTGAATTGTTTCGTCTCGAGCGTGATTTAAATGATCATGCCCGTATAGAAGATAAAGTACTGGCACCGAAGGTTCAATTTCTCGAGTCTCAAATTCTGGGCAAATAACAATGAATGTTGCAACGACCATATTGTATATACGAAATCCTATAGTAAGAAGAGGATTGATACAGTTGATAACTTCTGTATGTAACGATGTCGGTTTCCTGTTTTGTGAAGAGTTTAATGATATTTTTCAATACAAACAAAAAGATGTTCAAATACTTATTGTGGATCAAAAGCTTATTCCCGATCCTTGCATTTATTGTCTTGATAAAATAAAAAATTCGTTTTCTGAAAGTAAACTTGTTATGATAACAGATGAAAAAATTCCCGACAATGTGTTCCCGTATTTTGATGAAATCATAACTGCAGATAATACTGAGAATGCGATTTTATCGAAATTATTTAAAGTTTACAATGATATTCAATCAGGAGGAAATGATTTGGCATCAAACAGTCAATTAAGTGAACGCGAAAAAGGGATTCTGAAATTGGTAGCCCTGGGATTTACCAATAAAGAAATTGGAGAGAAGCTTTTTATAAGTTCACACACAGTAATTGCCCACAGAAAAAACATCACAGCCAAGCTTGGTATTAAAACAATTGCCGGATTAACAGTTTATGCTGTTTTGAACCGGATTATTTCATCAGAGGAAACAAAAAAATAACTCTGCTTCACATTAATAATCCATTTGATTGTTATCAGAAAACTTAAACACTTTAAACAAGTACAAAAGCAAGGGAATTACAAATGCTAGTCCTACCACAAGTGCCAGCGTCATCATCTGCAGGGTCTTATCAGGAGCGGCGGTATTGTATATTGTTAGTGGAGATGAGTTTTTAAGTTTCACAAGAACAGGGTATTGAGTTCCGAACCATCCCATAATGATTGAAGTAATTTGTGCCCCGACCACTAATCTTGTTCTATTCTTCTTTTTTTTATTTAAACTCCGGATTAACAATGGAATCAGAACAGTGGCTGAAATAACACATACTATGCTGATCCACGAATTCATGTATTTCTGAAAGAGATGAATGCCCTCCAGTTCTGCAGCAAAAAATACAACCGCTCCTGATATTACAATGGCAAGGAGTAGTATTTTTGCATACCGGATAAATGTCAATTCTGATTTTTGTTCGTCTGTCTCTCCGGCAAGGAAAACAGAGGCAAGAAAAGCAAACAATAATACAATAAAAATACCCAGAAAGAAGGAAAACAAATTTAGCCAGGGACCAACAAAAAGCTCATAAAATGAAAGAGAAGGATCGATCGTCAGCTTTCCTGAAATTATCGCACCGAGAGTAACTCCCAGAAAGAAGGGAGTTAACACGCTGAACAATTTGAACAGGAAAGTATATATTGCATGAGAACGATCCTTATAAGGATCATAATATCTGAAAGTAAATGCAGTGCCTCTGAAAATGATGCCGAGCAATACCATCATAATTGGTATATGCAGATACATTGACACTGTTGAATAAACTTCGGGGAATGCATTGAACATTACAACAATTACGACAATTAACCAGATATGATTTGCTTCCCATACCGGAGCTATTGCCTTTGAAATAATGTTTGTATACTTTTTCCCGGTAAATATTTCTATGATTCCGGCTCCAAAATCTGCTCCTCCAAGTAAAACATAAAGCACCAGGGAAAGACCTATAAATACAACAGCCAGTTCGATCATGATTGTTCAATTAAAAGAATTATGAATTAGTTAGATTTTTCACGCACATATCGTATTTGTCTTCTCATTAAATAAATGGACACTAATGATAGTATCAGATATACAAGTGAAATCAATATCAATGGAAAAACAATACCAGGCATTTGAGTCAATGCTTCCTCGGTACGCATTATCCTGTAAATAATCCAGGGTTGCCTGCCCAACTCAGTGACCATCCATCCGGTTTCAATGGCCAGAAATCCTAAAGGCATTGAAAATCCTAATAAGCGAAGCCACCATGGTGCAATCAGAATGTTCTTCCATCGCCAGGAAAATGCAATAAATAAAATAGATATTGCTGCCATAATAAGACCAAATAATACCATCAATTGAAAGCTAATATGAGTAAGAAGAACCGGAGGCCATTCATCCGGAGGGAATTGATCGAGTCCTTTAACTTCAGCATTTGTTTTTCCAAATGCCAGAAAACTCAGAAAACCGGGTATTTCAATAGCCATTCTGACTTCTTGTTCTTCAACATCCGGAATACCTCCTATTAACAGGGGAGCATGAGCTTGTGTTTCAAACAGGGATTCCATAGCTGCCAGTTTTTCCGGTTGACGTTTCGCAACATTTTTTGCTGCAAAATCTCCGCTAATCGGCATAATAAGTGATGCAACAGCTCCAAATGTGAGGGCAATTTTAAAAGCTGATTTATGAAACTCCGACGTTCTGTTCTTTAAAAGAAGGATGGCATGTAAACCGGCAACTCCGAATCCTGTAGCTGCAAATGCCGCAAAAACCATATGTGTCGATTGTGATATCCACGCGGCATTAAACATAGCATCTACAGGATCAATATTTATTGCCCGTCCATTAATCCAATCAAAACCTTCCGGACTGTTCATCCAGCCATTCGCAGCAATCACAAAAAAACCCGAAGCTACTCCGGAAATACCAATAAGAAGTCCTGAAGCCAGATGAACCCATTTGTTCAACATCTTCCATCCATAAAGAAACAAACCAAGAGCTATAGCCTCAATAAAAAAGGCAGCTCCTTCCCAGGAAAAAGGCATTCCAATAATGGGCCCCGCATGTCTCATAAATTCAGGCCATAATAACCCGAGTTCAAATGAGAGAACTGTACCAGAAACAGCTCCAATAGCAAAAAAGATTGCTATGCCTCTCGACCATGCCTTGGTAAGATGAAGATATACTTCTTTACCGGTTCGTATCCATTTCAGGTGTGCAACAAACATAAAGAAAGGCAAAGTCATTCCGATGCTGGCATATACAATATGAAATACCAGAGAAATTGCCATCTGATAGCGGGCAGCAAGTAAATCATTCATGATTCAGAAAGACTTATTATTAAATTCTGCCAGTGAAATTATTAAATATCTTAAAATCAAAAAATGTCAGGCAATAAAGTTATAGCAAAGAAAGGATTTCTTTCAGGCACTTAAGCTAAAGATTGTTATTTTTGCTTATTCAAAGATTTAAAGAATATGTTTTTCTTTAGCGGATTTGGATCATTAATTCCTTGTACTATATACATTTCAATAGTATGGATTTGTGTATTGATTGGATACAGAAGTCAGCTGTTTTCTTTTTTATTGACAGGAAACAGGGCTGAAAATATTTCCGTTGCTGGTGCAGGATCAGAAAATACAGATCAGAAATACTATATTTTGGATGTTAACAAACTTAAAGATGAGATTCCAAATAGTGATGCTACCGGCTATAGCACTTATACCAATTATAAAAAAGCAGATCATTTCATTACCAGGATTTTTATACTGCCAGGCAGAATTATACAGAATATTTGTGTTTCCGGAAACCTTCTGCGGGCACCCCCTTTCCATTGTATTTCTTTCTCAGTTTAATTTCATCAAATACCATATTCAGGCGAATTGATATTTCATGCCTTTATTTTATTGTATTCATATTAATATAAAAAAAAATGAAAAAATTATTCTATGTTTTATTCATTGGATCGTTGGCTTTTACTGCTTGTAAGAAAGAAGCAGCTGAGGGGGAAAGCAGTATTGATATTTCCATGGGAACTGATCAGGCACTGGATGTATACTACAGCTTTGTTAACGGTGTAATATCTTCAGCAGACAGGTTCGGATGGGACCTTGAGTTTTCAGTACCGCTTCGTACGGCTACGATCAGGATCAACGAAGGAGCAGGAGTTGAATTGTATAAAGTTGGAGATACTACTCTTTGGGAATCCACAGATACTTCCGGTATTGCAGGTTGGGAGCCTTTGTATAATGATGATTCAAACTGGATGAAGGGAGCTTTTAATCTGGATGCAGATGGGAATTTTAATTTTGGATGGGCATTTTATGATCATGGCAACACCTATAATGTTATAGGATTATATGTTTACGTGATCAAACTTTCCGATGGTTCTTATAAGAAGCTTTTTATCAGAATGAGAGTTGGACATACAGATACTTATGTATTGCGATGGGCAGACATTGACGGATCAAATCAGGTTGATGCTACTTTTTCGCCGGCTCCATATGCTGACACGAAACATTTTATTCATTATTCGCTGATAAACCAGGAAGTTCTGGAAATAGAGCCGGATAAAGATACCTGGGATCTATTGTTTACAAGGTACGTTGCCACACAAGATAATTCCTCAGAGTCAGGTATTCAGATCCCGGTAATGGGAGTTCTGATGAATAAAAGTCATCAAGGGGCAAAAGTTACAGGTATATCTTCTGCAGATGCACATTATTCTGATTCTGAAAGCGGATTCTCAAATCAGGCAGATATAATCGGGTGGGATTGGAAAGATATTTCAGGCACAAATCCGGATCCGGTTGTTGAGAATATGACCTATTTCATAAAGCTTTCAGGAGTTGGGGTTTACAAGATGTATTTTACAGAATATTCAGATGAGACTGAAGGTTCGCTAACGTTCAGACAAATTAAAATTGAGTAAGCGGATTTCTCATATGCACCGGGTATTGGCAAGAATTACATTTGTTTGCTTAATACTATTCGTGGTTTTCGCATGTGAACGTGTGAAAGCGCAAAAGGTATATCTCAGTTTTAAAGATAAAGTAACGAATCAACCGGTTGAATTTGCGCATATCACAGTGAAGATCGTATCGGAAAAAACTTTGGAAAATACAATATCAGATCATGAAGGAGTGGCTATTCTGGAGTGCAAACTTCCCGTAGTTATTTCCGTTTCAAGCTTAGGTTTTAAAACCTATATTGATACAATAAGGACAACCGGGGAACATGTTATTTTACTTTCACCGGAATTTTATCAACTTGACCGGGTGATTGTAACAGGTCAGTTCAGGGCACAACCGGTAGACAAATCCATTTACAAAATAGAAGTCCTTGACAGCAAGCAGATCCATTTAAAAGCTGCCACGAATCTGGGGGATTTGTTGCGTAACGAACTGAATTTTCAGTATAGATCTGAAGGGATCTTTGGGGATTTTTTAAGCATCCAGGGATTATCGGGAGAATATATCAAAATTCTGATTGATGGCATTCCTGTTACCGGAAGAGTTGCAGGTAAAATTGACCTGGGCCAGTTAACTCTTTGCAATGTCGATCATGTTGAGGTAATTGAAGGACCTATGTCAGTTGTATATGGCAGCAATGCATTAGCAGGAGCTATCAATATTGTGACTGCTGATCATTCGGGAAAAAACATGACCGGGAAAGCAAATGCGTATTATGAATCTGTTGGAGAATACAACCTGGATATTGCAGCCTCAAAGAGAATAGGCAAAAGTACATTTTCTTTACATGGGGCCAGGAATTTTCATGCCGGATGGGGTCCTGTGGATACGTCGCGATACAAAATATGGAAACCTAAATTGCAATACCTTGCAGGTGGATCTTATGCATACACATACAATGCATTGCAAATCAGATACATTACAGATTATATGAATGAAGAATTGCGTGATCCGGGGGAGTTGACCATTGAAAATCTATATGAAAGCGCCCTGGATGCTTACCATTTTACTACACGATGGAATAACAGTCTCAATATTGTCAATACGTTCAATGATGATTTTATATTGAATTTTCAGGGAGGGTATTCCTATTATAAGAAGCGAAAGTTAACCTATAATAATGATCTTGTTAACCTCGAAAAAACTCTTTCTGAAAATCCCGATTCGCAAGATACCATAAAGTTTCATATGATTTCAGCACGTTTGTTTGTTTCTAATATTGCAGGACATAAATTTGAATATCAAACAGGTGTTGATATAAACGATGAATCGGCAACCGGAAAGCGTATCCGGGGGAACAAAAACATTGCCGATATTGCAGGTTTTATGAATTTTATTTACAAACCCCTGGATGTATTCTATATTCAGCCGGGTATACGTCTCATTTACAATTCAAAATTCAAAGCCCCTTTGGTTTATGCGATCAATTTAAAATACCAGCCTCGCAGATTTACTTTCCGGGGATCATTTTCGCGGGGATTCAGACCTCCGTCCTTAAAGCAATTGTACCTGGAGTTTATTGACAGCAATCATGAGATCTTAGGGAATGAAGATCTGAACTCAGAAACCGGATATAGCATCAAACTATCCGGGGAATATTCGCATTCAAAGGGGAAACAGAATTTTGATCTTTCGCTCGACTTGTTTTACAATTCAATACAGAATGCCATTCAGCTAGCTGTGGATACTTCAGTACCGGGTGTTGGCAGAGGCAAATATTTTAACCTTGAAAGTGAAAGTTTTATTACACAAGGATTTGAACTTACTTTGAGATACTACCTGTTTCCAAGATTAACTGTTCAATCGGGATTCATTACAACCGGCAGAAGCAAATTCGGTGCGAACCGGGAATTTATTTACTCAACAGACATAGCTGCTTCCATGCAGTATTTTAGTCCGAAATACAACTATGAGATAGGGGTCTTCTATAAATATTGTGATAACTACCTTGAATTTACAGGCAATTTTAATGAAGAAGGTGAACTAAGCGGAATGGCGCAGCGTTCAATACAAGGATATCACATCATGGACTTAACGGTTTCAAAAACTTTCCGGAATCCGGGTATTACAATATCGGCGGGAATTAAAAATCTTCTCAATGTTACACTGGTTGATTCATCCGGCAGTTTATTTTTCCATGACAGCGGGAGCAATTCAACTGCTATAGGATACGGGCGCACATTTTTTATCGGATTGCTTTATTCATTTGATAAGTTATGATATAAATGAAATTATTTTTTAAATACCTGGGATTGTTGTTCATGCTCATATTTCCTGTAGCATGTTTTGAGGAGGATGAAAGGGTTTTGCCATACCCTGGCGAAGTAATAACCATCTATGAAGATATTGAAATCTATCAGAGTTATTTTGATTTTGAAACAGGAAGAGTAGTATGTTCTCATGTAGCTGATTCATGGCATCTGGGATTTGAATGTGGAGATGAAGGCTGGCATATTCTTGTGAATTCAGGGGCAAACTGGTTTTTATGGAATTCACAACAAACAGATATAGATGCGGTATTGACCTATCCGGAAAATGATTTATGGGCCTATGATAATCAATCTGCTTACCCCGATTCCACGGCAGTTGGCAACTGGGTCAATTTTCAGGGAGAAAACAGGATCTATACCAACGAAATTTATCTTCTTGGCCGGTATTCATCGGGGAATTACTCTGATCTGGTACGACTCCGGTTTATTGAAGTGGAAAGTTCATATTATAGATTTATCTACAAAGATGAAAGTACCGAAGATACCGTTACCGTTCACAAATCTGATACGGCCAATTTTGTATATTATTCTTTTCAGACACAATCGCAGATAGATATTGAACCTGATAAACTAAAGTTTGATTTGATGTTTGGACCTTATTACGATCTTGCTACCCAGTTTGGTATTACAATTCCATATCTTGTACGTGGTGTGCTTCTTAATACAGGGTATACTACGGCCATTCTTGATTCAATCAGATCGTATAACGAAATCGATTATGAGACACTGGATAGTTACCGTTTATCAGCAGAACGTGATATTATCGGATACCAATGGAAAGATGTAAGCGTGAACACATCGGCGGGGGTGGCTACCTATACAGTGAAGCCAAATTATACGTATATTATCAGAACTTCAGATGATAAGTATTATAAACTTCGCTTTTTAAGTTTCAGCATTGATGGTATTTCAGGACATCCGAGGTTTGAATTCAAAGAGTTAAAACCTGTTATATAGAAGGCTCAAAAGTTTAGTTTTTCCTTCAGATTTTTAAAACCGCTTTTGCTTATTTTTACCGAAGGGCCTTCTTTAAGTTTGGCTATATAGCTGTCCTTCCCGTATGGTTCCAAACGTTCTACCTGGTCGAGCCTAATAATGTATGAACGATGTACACGCATAAAATCTTTGGGATTGAGATGTTGTTCAAAATACTTCATGGTTGCCTGCTTAAGATGTTTTCCCTCTGAAGTGTATATCATTACATAATCATCCTGGGCTTCGAGGTAACGGATCTTATCAACCGGGATAACATGAATTTTATGGTTTGATTTTACAACAACACGTTCAATGATCTCATCCAGCGGATTATGAGCAAGTTTATCAATATTTTTATCGGGAGGGATATTGTTATTGATCCGGTTCAGAGCCTTATTGAGAGAATCCAGCAGTCTTTCTTTGGAAAAAGGTTTCAGAAGATAATCTACTGCATTTAGTTCAAAGGCTTTTATGGCATATTGATTAAAGGCTGTCGTAAAAATAATTTCCGGCTTTTCATCCAGAATTTCAAGCATCTCAAAGCCATTTAATTTTGGCATTTGAATGTCTAAAAACACCAGATCAGGGTTTAGGTCCTGGATGGCTTTAATTCCTTCAAATCCATTTTCACATTCGGCAATGATTTCTATTTTATCGTTGTCTTTGAGATAATTCTTGATCAATTCTCTTCCAAGTTCTTCATCTTCTATGATAATTGCCTTAATTGTTTTCATAAGAATGTAGTTTTTCTAGCCTGTTATTTCATAAAGTTAAACTGTTTACATATCTTGAGGAAAAAACAAAGTAATGGCAAATGTATTCTCATTTTGAGAGATCTTTACCAGATCATCTCTGCCATATTGTATTTTCATTCTGCTGGTAACATTTCGTAATCCTATACCTTCTCCTTTTTTTGTTACAAAATCCGGATCGTAATCATTTTTAATTATTACTTCCAGCAAATTGTCTGAACACTTGGATTTAATGAATATATCGGATTGATCCGTACTTTCGTAAATTCCATATTTTACAGCATTCTCCATGAGCGGTTGCAGTATGAGTCCCGGCAATAAATATTTATTACAATTATCAGTAATATCTCTTGTTACATTTAATCTTTTACCAAACCTGATCTTTTCAATTTTAAGGTACCTGTCGATATTATTTAGTTCTTTTTCAAATGTTGTCAGGGATTCATCTTTATGAGAAAGGGAATACCTTAGAAAGTCCGACAGATTAATAACCATATCCTGGGCTTTTTCAGGACTTATCATGGATAAAGAGCTGATGCTGTTCAGACTGTTGAATAAAAAATGAGGATTTATCTGAAATTTTAAAGAAGTAAGTTCGGATTCTTTTATCAATGCTTTCAACTCTGCCTCTCTGATCAGTTTTTCTTTGAAATTGTTGTAATAGATCAAAAAATAATAGATGGAAGCTATTAAAACATAGAATAAAAAACCAAGGCCTCCCCGCAAAGGCAAAGAATCGTTAAGGTGCTGCAAGTATTCTGAAGAATCCGGAAAGGCAGCCGACAGGATTAAAAAGGAAATCCATAGCCACAGACCCACAGCAAGTGATGCAGCAGCTAAGTGATTTGTTAAAAAATTAAGCAGTTTATTTTTTTCGATATCTGTAAAATATACGGGATACCAGATACCAATTCCAAAAAATGCAAAAAAAAGATTAAATACAAAACTTTCAGAAACAGAAATAACAATGCCAAAGTCGTACAAATAACCAAGTATGAAAACGTGTAAAGCACATACAACAAACCAGATAATGATATACCCAATTAAGAACTGCCTGTTTTTCAGAATGGGGTGAAGCACGGTGGTTGAATAATTTAAATTAATAGTGCTTATTAATAGCTCTTTATCTCACCTCCACCAAAAATCACTATTCCTTTGATAATGAGCTCAGATGCAGGATTTGCATCATCATTTCTCGGAAGTATTCTGTGCTTATCAGAAAAGCCGCCAAAAACAGCTATTGTATTGATCTTGATATCCCAATCTTCAGGAACAACCAACTTCATTCCACCAAACAGGGCAAATACTTCAATATAATTTTTCCCCGTGGCAAGTTTTGCCCGTGCAAGATTAAAATTTGATCCTCCAAAGACTGCAAATATTTTTCCTCCTTTGAAGTTTTGGGATACAATGGTCCTTTCGCCTCCTCCAAAAAATGCGACTTCATCAATCAAATCTTCGTCGCTCAAATTTTTTTTTTCAATGTTGGGAGGATCAAACTTTCTTTTAAAAAGTATCATAACCCCCGCTAAGATCAGGATACCCGGGAAAAATACCTGCCAGAAATTAAAATGAAAATCAAAAAATTCTCTCAGGTATAATGTTCCTCCCACAAGGAGTAAAATAATCCCCGGCCCTTTATGTTCATGTGAAAACAAAAAGACAAATCCAAGCGCAACCAGGATTACTTCCCATCGCAGAAGATAATGTTTCAATTCATAACTCAATATTCCCAGGTTGCTTAGAAGCAATGCCATACCTGCTGCAAGTATGATGAATCCGACAAGAATCCTTTTCTGTGTATGATTTTGTTCCATCGCAAGACAATTTTGTTTATGGTGTAAAAGTATAGCTACATTTGTTTCTGTTAAACAGATATTCGGTAAAGGGTCTTTTTTTATCGGTAAAAACAAGAATATATGTTTGGGGATGCATTAATGGGTTTTTATTATTTTTTGAATTTCTTTTTGATGTTGCACAGTGATTATATGAACCAGGTAAATTCCCGGGGTAAGATCATTCAAAGGTATTGAATAAAGCTGTTCATCATCGATTTGTTTTATCATACAAATTCTTCCGTCGACGGACAGTATTTTGATTTCTTTTAGTCTGATATCAGAATGAATATAAAGTGTTGATTTTACGGGATTAGGGTATACATTGAAAGAGAGTGTATTTACGGGTAAGGAATTTACCGTATTATTACTCAAATAGATGGTGCCCATTTTGCTGGGATTAAAATAAGCTTCATGCTCGTTGTTGTTCCATGCAAGAGCGACCTCTCTTCCACTGCCATCATTGTCAAGAATCTGACAATCGAAACCAACATAAGTTTCGGCAATCGGTTGGGCTTTTCCTAATTCCACCAGAGGAAAAACAACTTCAAGGATCCGGTAATTTTCAGGGTAAGTTATGATAGCAAAGTCAACATCCGGGGGGTCATAGCTATTCAGCCCCTCTCTTCCCGTAACATCGCTGCTCCCTACATTAAATCTGAACTGATAGTTGTCGTCCTGGTATTCTTCATCTTTCGAGTTATCCATATCAAAATAGATCTCGTACCCATCATTTTCCCATGCATTTGGTGAACTGGTGCCAATTATATCATCGACGGCAAACAGCAAAACAAAAAGGGAATCTTCTTTCCAGCATGCTTTAAAATAACCGCTGCAATCGGCAGAATCAGGATATGTTTCTCCGTCGATCATATAAAGCAGGGGATGAGCATCAAACAGGTTCCATACTTCATCAATTGCACCGTCAATGGCTATGGTTGAGTTCAATTTCAAGATATCAGTTTCTTCCTGCGCCAATAGGTTCAGATTGATTAAGAATAACAACAGGAAGGCAAAGGTAAAATTTGAAATACGGGCCATAATAAAAAAGAATTAGCCTCTACTGGTTTTAGACCGGATCAGATGCTAAATATAACATTAATAATCAGGTAATGAAATTATTATTGGATGAACCCTACATCATTTTCATTTCGGATTGCGGATTTTGAAAAAAGTTTCAAGTCTCTGGTCTCAAGTCATTAGTTTCAAGTCTCAATGAATTGTTTAACCGGGAGTTTGCGTTTCATAGGCTGTTAAATTCCTGAATTATGTGGGCAGATGAAACGCAATTACTCTATTGCATCTATACCCGAGGCGTTGCCCCGGGTTATTATATTTCCGCCCTTTCAGGGCTTTTTATTCCTGTTATTTCACTTTCCCCCTCTTGACCGTGCTTCGCCATAGCGGCTATGCGACGGCGAGGAAGGGGGATTGAGGGGGTGTGTATTTTTTAACCAGTACTTTGCGTTTCATAGTTTG
>CAYORG010000064.1:0-15225 GCA_964406315.1 uncultured Bacteroidales bacterium
TGGGTGTAAAACTTACAAAACTTACAAAAGAGCAGGCTGATTATATTGGTGTTCCACTTGAAGGACCATATAAGCCTGAACATTACAGGTATTAGAAATTAACCTGGAATAAGTGAAAGAGCTATCAGTATCTATGACAGCTCTTTTTTTATGCATCAGTTGAATACATTCAAATCGCCGGTATTCGGATTATAATATGCTTTGTATTCTTTTAGCGGGAAAGTGGCCGGACCATCCGTAGTTGGCGCTCCCATACTCGGAAATACGAAAACAGATCCACATACGGGACAGGTTGCCATATTGCTTCCATTTGACTCTACAACAACATTTTCAGGATAATCATAAGGACATGTACGATCGAAAGCATAAAATTTATCGCCTGCATTGTAAACAATAACTCCATTGTTATTGTAACCAAGAGCCAAAATTCCCAGCATATTGTTTGTAATGACCATCGAGTTGTCCTGGGCCTGCAGACGCATAAATTCCGGATCGTATAGAATGTTGATTGTAAAGTTCACATAAACTGAAGGAATAGGATGTTGTTCATATCTCTCACATGAAGATGAGAAGAAGAGAAATACCGTGCAGATAATGGAAAAATATAATAAATTTGAGGATCTCATTTGAAGGAAATTATAGAATAGCAAATATAGCTATTATTTAACGATCAAAAATCAGAAATATTCGGGATGTATTTTTGCATCTGAAAAAAATAAAAAGTGTAATTTATGAAGTTAGCCGACAAAAACGGATTTCTTGAAATTATCATCTATATTGTTATTATGGTGGTTGGTCTGGCAGCTAGTGCATTTCGGAACTACAGCAAAAGAAAAGAGCAGCAACGACTTCCACAGGCGATGACGTCTGATGATCAGAATACAGATGTTGATCCGGTATTTGACTATGATGAACCTGTTTTGGAAAGACCTTTTATGGAAGAACTTGTTGAAGAAGAAGAAGATGAAGTGATTCAGTTACAGCCGGAAGAAGCAACGGAAGAAAACTTAACTCTCAAAACTGATGCAGGCACAGAAGGTCAGGCTGTCTTTGAATCAACAAAGGATCAGATAATTTCTGATCAGTATCTTGAAATAGAAAATACTGATTCTGAAGAGATCAGTGATTTCGATTATGATAGTATTGAGGATAAGCTAAAGGATCCGGATGCTTTCGATCTGAAGAAAGCAGTGATTTATGCGGAAATTTTAAACCCAAAGTATATCTGATTTCTTTATGACTCAAATGGAGTTGTCTATTCAATTTTTGTTTAATTGCTAAAATATTTATTATTTTTGCAGAGCAAAGAGTTCCGCGGATATTCGGGATTCTTTTTTGTTTTTATACTATCCAAATTTGGAGGAATTATCATGGCAAAGATCTCATACGTTACAGAGGAAGGAATGCAAAAGCTGAAAGATGAACTGGATAATTTGATGAATATTAAAAGGCCATCGATTTCAAAGCTTATTGCTGAAGCCCGCGATAAGGGTGACTTGTCTGAAAATGCCGAGTATGAAGCGGCAAAAGAAGCACAGGGAATGCTTGAAATTAAGATTTCAAAGTTAAAGGACATTATAGCAAATTCCAGAATTATTGACCAATCGAAAATTGATACCTCTAAAGTTCAGATCCTGAATAAAGTGAAGATCAGGAACAAAAATAATGATGCTACCATGGAATATACAATTGTATCGGAAAGTGAAGCAAATTTAAAAGCCGGAAAGATATCTGTTGATACTCCTATAGCAAAGGGATTGTTAGGCAAAAAGGTAGGCGATATAGTGAATATTAATGTTCCTTCGGGTGTAATTCCGTTTGAGATTATTGACATTACACTTTAATTATCCAGGAATTAAGAGAAATACTGTTCATTAAAATATAACAAAACAATGTCTTCAATTTTTAGTAAAATAATAAAAGGCGAAATACCATGCTATAAAGTTGCTGAAGATGAAGCCTTTTTTGCCTTTCTTGACATTAATCCCCTGGCCAAAGGGCATACACTGGTTGTGTCAAAGAAAGAAATCGATTATTATTTTGATCTCGATGATGATTTATTTACGGCCATGAATCTTTTCGCAAGAAAGGTTGCCAGGGCAATTGAAAAATCTGTCGATTGTAGAAGAATTGGAGTAGCAGTAATTGGTCTGGAAGTTGCCCACGCACATATTCACCTGGTTCCTTTGAACGACGAGGGAGATCTCAATTTTGCCAATCCCAAAGTTGAATTGTCAAAAGAAGAATATGAAGAAATAGCCACAACCATTTCTTCCAATCTATAAGTTGTTTGTTCTCCCGGGATTCTTTTTTAAAAAATCATTCCAACTGGAATATCCTTTTTTTATTCCTGACGGGTTTCGCTGATAAAAATGACACATAGCAGCCGCCAGGCCGTCTGTAGCATCCAGATTTTTTGGAACCTTACTGAAATGAAGAGTGTCTTGTAAGAATTTTGCTACCTGCTCCTTTGAAGCTGCACCCTGTCCGGTAATAGAGAGTTTTATTTTACGGGGCGCATATTCAAAAATAGGGATCTTACGATTTAAAGCAGCTGAAATTGCTACGCCCTGAGCGCGGCCAAGCTTTAGCATAGATTGTATATTCTTACCATAGAATGGAGCTTCAATAGCGAGTTCGTCAGGATGAAACTTGTCTATTAACTCAAGCGTATCTTGGAATATTTTTTCCAGGCGCAGATAATGGTCATTAATCTTTGAAAAATTGCACTCACCCATAGCAATTAACACCGGCTTATTTCCCTGAGCTTTTACTATTCCATACCCCATGATTTTCGTTCCCGGATCAATTCCAAGTATAATACGTTCTTCCAATTTTTCCGAAGATTGATTATATGACACGAAATATACCACTTTCTTTTCGAACAATAAAGGCAGAATCCCGATCATTCATTCAATAACAATTTCGCGAATCCACCGATTTATTTATAGTTCCGGAAAATATATTTTTTCTCATTAAACCTTTTGCAGACACAAACATCTAAGAAAACGAAATTTCGATGATCATCAGGAAAAGTATAAATCAATTTAATAAAAGAAAATTATGAAAAGAAAGAGTTTAATATGGATTGCAACTGTTTTTTCAGCAATAGGCATATTGAATATGTCTTGCGAGGAAAACATTCCTCTCGCGGAAGATGAGAAATTAACAGACCTTGATATTGAGTTGGCATCAGATGATGCAATAGCAGATAATATTTATGAAGAAATTGATGCGAATGTTCTAGAAAAACTGACGGAGCTGGATGAGAATAATTATCAAACGACAGCAACCAAATCGGCAGATGATGACTTTACCTGCCTGGTTGTTACTGTGGATCATCCGGATTCGACCAGATTTCCGAAGCTTATCACATTTGATTATGGCGAAGGCTGCTCAGTTGTATTCAATGGAGATACCATTACCAAAAAGGGAATAATTCTGGTGACTTTAACAAACAATATGCATATACCCGGATCACAACATATTGTAACTTTTCAAGATTTTTATTTCAATGATATAAAAGTTGAAGGGACCAGAACAATTACCTATAATGGCCTCAACGATGATGATCTTCTTGATTTTACAATAGTACTGGAAGAAGGGAAACTTATATTTATTGATCCTGAATCTGCCGAACCTCTTGTTTATTCAAGGGAGGAAAGATTGCAAAAAGAGTGGTACAGAGCAAGAGTTGCTATAGAAGATACTATCTTTGTGAATGGTTCAATCTGGGGAGTAGATGTATATGGTCAGAATTACAGCCGGGAAATTATTGAAGAACTTACACTGGTTCATTGTCCCGGCTATGGGAGGAGATGGATTATTGTTGATGGTCAGATCTTAAGTATTGTTGGAGATAGAGAAACCATTGTAGATTACTCAGATGGCGATTGTGAGGCAACAGCACTCATAAGACGAGAAAGAGCAACGCACAGAATACGAATTCACGAACGACATAGAAATCGGACAGGAGGTAAAAGTTAACTGCTTTTTGTGATGATGAATCAATAATTGTTCATTGTATAAGTTTTATAATTGGATAGAAATTTATGCTTTGTAATGTGAGTCGGATGAATTAAACAAGGGGATTTTCCCCTTGTTTTTTATTTATATTTTCCGAATTGAACGGATAAAATCTTGAATATTTTTCCTGAGATCACCATTTTGCTCCAAAATAGTTACAAAAGCACTGCCAATAATAGCACCGTTAGCATATTTGCAGGCATGCAGGAAAGTTTTCTGCGATGAAATTCCAAACCCTATCAGGCGTGGTGATTTCAATGAGAGATTTTCCACTCTCTTAAAATATGCTACCTGGTAATCTTCAAAATTCTGACGTATACCAGTCGTTGACGAAGCCGCAACCATATAAAGGAATCCCTTGCTTTCAGCATCGAGTTGCTTATAACGCTTATCGCTTGTTTGCGGTGTAGCAAGAAAAATATTATATAGGTTGTATTTATCAAATATTGCCTTATAGTCATTAAGGTAAATGTCTAAAGGCAAATCAGGCAGAATGGTTCCATCTATGCCAATTTCACTGCATGTTGAACAAAACTTCTCCACGCCATACTGCATTACAGGATTAAAATATCCCATCAATAATAATGGAATGTCCACTGTTTTCCGTATTTCTTTAAGCTGGTTAAAAAGAGTACGTACACTCATTCCGTTTTCAAGTGCCGTATGACTGCTTTTTTGAATAATCGGACCATCGGCTATAGGGTCGCTAAAAGGTATGCCGATCTCGATCATGTTTACTCCTTCGGATGCAAGAGTTTTAATGATAGTAGAAGTTGAATCAAGTGTCGGATGTCCGGCAGTGAAATAAATGGAAAGTATATTGTTGCTTTTCTGTTGAAAAAGAGTATCTATTCTGTTCATAAGCATAAATCTTTGTATAAAGTATTCATTATTAAGTACTTAAATATTTTATTAACCACAGTGGTTTTTGTTGCCTCATATTGTATTATATTTTTAATTGTATTCGGCGAGCCCTCATCATAAAAGCTGTTTGTCATTGAGTAATTTATTCATCCCCTTTTGTCTTGGTTCCTTTAAAATTAATATCGCCAATGATGAGGGGTTCATATAAGATAAATTAATGTTGTTCCTTTCATTATGTATCAATCAGATTATACTGTTTAATTGTTGAACTGTTTGACTGATACAATTGATTAAATTAAATCATAAATATTCATTTCACTTTTTCATTATATTCACCGATTCACCAAATGATTTCATCAATTATTCAACGATTAAACAAATTAACAATTCAACTTCTCTCTTTCGACTTTTGTACACCCGAAATAGTATTTACAATAGATGTTTCTTTTTCTTCATTACGTCAATATAGGCATCCATGTCTTTATCTCCTCTTCCGGAAAGATTGATAACCACTACATCATCCGGTACGAACTTCTTTTTGTCAAGCACAGCGAGGGCATGTGCCGATTCCAGAGCAGGAATAATACCTTCTGACTGCGTAAGAAAAAAGGCAGCATCCAACGCTTCCTTATCGGTAATGCTTAAATATTCCACCCTTTGTATCTTATGAAGAAATGAGTGCATTGGGCCAATGCCCGGATAATCAAGTCCTGCTGAGATAGAGTATGGCTCAGTGATCTGGCCATCCTCGTTTTGCATTAACATGGTTTTGCAGCTATGCAACACTCCGGGAGAACCTGTTGCCAGGGTGGCAGCTGTTTCTTTCGTGTCAATGCCAAGTCCGGCAGCTTCCGTAGCAATAAGCTTTACATTTTCATTATTCAAATAATGGTAAAAAGCTCCGGATGCATTGCTGCCTCCACCAACACAGGCAATAATATAGTCCGGCAGTTCTCTTCCTTCCTGTTCCGTTAGTTGCCAGCGGATTTCTTCACTGATAACAGATTGCAGCCGTGCCACCAAATCGGGATATGGATGAGGACCTACTACGGAACCAATAATGTAATGTGTATCCCAGGGATTATTGATCCAGTCGCGCAAAGCACCATTGGTAGCATCTTTCAATGTTTTGTTACCGCTTTCTACAGGTATTACCTCTGCACCAAGCATTTTCATTCGCAGTACGTTGGGTGCCTGCCTGGAAACATCAAGTGCTCCCATATAGACAACGCACTGAATGCCCGTAAGTGCACAAACAGTGGCTGTGGCTACGCCATGCTGACCTGCTCCGGTTTCAGCAATGATCCTGGTTTTTCCAAGCTTCCTGGCAATCAGGATCTGGCCTATGGTGTTGTTGATTTTATGAGATCCTGTATGATTCAAATCTTCTCTTTTCAGGTATATTTTTGTTTTATAATGTTCTGAAAGTCTTCCGGCATAATATAAAGGAGATGGCCTTCCTACATAATACTTTAATAACCTCGCATATTCTGTTTGAAAGGAAGAACTGGCAAGAATTTTTAAATAATTGTTCTGTAATTCTTCAATATTAGGGTACATGGCCTCGGGAATGAAGGCTCCTCCGAATTCACCATAAAATCCTTTTTCGTCTACATCGTATTTCATAAGTATAGCATTAATTTGATCTAAGATTTTGAAAAAAACTTTTGAGAGCAGCAATATTTTTAAGACCGGGCTGTATTTCAAACCGACTATTGATGTCAATTCCAAAAATGTTTACTAAAGTTTTAAAATTGAGTAAAGTTTCATTATCGTCAGGGCCTATTCCTCCACTTAAAAAAATGGGGATGTTGGCTTTATATCTTTTAAGGATGTTCCAGTCAAATTGCAATCCGGAACCGCCATGAAGATCTGTTTTTGTGTCAAAAAGAAAATAATCACAGCAGGATAAATAGGGTTCGAGTACTGAAAAATCAAAATCATTATCGATTCCAAAAGATTTAATAATCCTGATGTCCATTTTTTTTAGTTCATAACAATATTCCGGCGATTCATTGCCATGAAGTTGCACCAGCTGAAGATTCAACCGGTTTATCCAGTTGAAGATTTCAGGTATAAGCGCATTTACAAAAACTCCTACCTTCTGAATCTCATCGGGAATATCAACATTCAGGGAATAATCATCTCCAGGGTATCTTTTTGAACCGGCATATAAGATAAATCCTATATAATCGGGATTCAGTTGAATGAGCGAACGAATATTTTCTTCATTACGCATTCCGCATACTTTTATTTTAAGGTCTGAATCTTTCATCTTTCTTTTTTTATATTAACCTCGTTAATAAAATTAGCGAAAGTACTTATCGGATCGGATGTTTTCATAAAATATTCTCCTATCAGAAAGCCTGAAAATCCGTTTTCTGAAAGATACAACAGATCATCTGCAGATGTGATTCCGCTTTCAGAAATTTTTACAAAATCATCTGGTATTTTTTTCACGAGTTTTACCGATTGCTGAAGATCAACTTTAAAAGTATGAAGGTTCCGGTTGTTTATTCCAACAACATCCAGACAATCATTTAAAATTCTTAATTCGTTTTCTTCATGAATTTCCATCAATACCTGCAGGTTCAGCTCACGGGCTTTTTTAGCAAGTGTTTTTGCCTGATCTTTATCCAGAATGGAAGCAATCAGAAGGATGGCATCTGCACCAATAGCCTTCGCTTCATAAACCTGGTACTCGTCAATAATAAATTCTTTACGCAGTATAGGTATATTGTTGACATTGCGGGCTTTTCGCAAGTCGTCTACCGATCCGCCGAAAAATACAAAATCAGTAAGAACAGATAATGCCGATGCACCGTTTTCTGCGTAGCCTGCAGTAACATTTTCAACTTGTGAGACATTGTTAATGATTCCCCTGGATGGCGATTTGCGTTTAAATTCAGCGATTATTCCGGTCTTTTCCTGAGACAGAATGAAATCGGTCAGTTTGTAAGTATCTCTTTCGAAACAGGTCATTTTTAACAGTTCGGAAACAGGAATAAGTTTTTTACAGCTTTCTACTTCCTTCTTTTTATGCTTCACTATGGTGTTTAGAACAGACATCATACAATTTTAATTGTCAATACTATTGAAGAGTTATAAGTTTTTTTAACATATTCAGAGCTTTTCCGCTTTCCAGCGATTCCCTGGCAATATCCACACATTCTTCCAGGGATTTTTCGGGGTAGTAACATTTCAGAGCAAATCCTGCATTGGCAAAAACGACAAAATTCTGGGAAGCAGTACCATTCCCTTCAAGAATGTTCAGAAATAATCTTACCGATTCTTCTACAGAGTTACCCCCATAAAGATCTTCAGGTTTGACTTTTTCAAAACCTATGGTTTCAGGAGTATAGATCCTATCTTCATTTTCCGATATAGCCCGGAAATTTCCTGTCAATGAAATTTCATCGTAACCATCGAGACTATACAGGATAATGTTGTTGATGCCTGCATCTGAAAAAACATGGTGGTATAATTCAAGAGCCTCTTCATTGTAAACCCCTACAATTTGGTTTTGGGGCTTTGCAGGATTTACCATTGGGCCAAGAAGATTGAAGAATGTTTTTAATTTCAGGCTCTTACGAACAGGACCAACGTATTTCATCGAGGGATGAAAAAGGGGAGCATGAAGATAACAAATGTTTGATTCTTTTATTTCTTTCCTGATCTTATCGTTATCGTTTGAAAATTTATACCCCAGGTATTCAAGAACATTTGAAGAACCACAGGATGAAGACACTCCGTAGTTGCCATGTTTTGCAACCTTTACATTTGCACCGGCCAGGACAAACGCATTAAGCGTGGAAATGTTAAACGTATTCTTTTCATCTCCTCCTGTTCCGCAAACATCAATTGTAATTGCATCGGGAATGGTAACCGGGATACACAATTCCAGGAAAGCATCACGAAATCCTGACAACTCATCAGGATGAATTTTACGCATCAGGAAAACCGTTAGAAAAGATGCGATTTCGGGATCAGAATATTTTCCATGACCTATTCCCAGGAGAGCATCTTTGGCTTCCTGTTTTGTCAGGATGTTTTGATTGAACAGGTAAATTAATATTTCTTTCATGGTGAAAAGATTTGGTTGGTTACTAAGATTCGTCTCATTTTCCAGGTAATACTGCTGGTGTTTTTCTGTTCAGAATGAATTTTCAATAATTCATCAGAAATAGCTTTTACCAGCTTATCTGTGAAATTCATTTTAATGAAATTCTCCTCTCTCCAGGGGCCGATTGTATTCCCAAACGTGTAGTGCATGTTGATCATATTGTCTGATGTCCTGCTACTCATTATTCAGCCAGTTTTCAATGATTTTCAAACCGTGTTTTGTAAGAACAGATTCAGGATGAAATTGCACACCTTTTACATCGAATTTTTTATGACTGATCCCCATAATGATCCCCTGTTCATCCAGGCTGGTTATTTTAAAACAATCCGGAAGATCTTCTCTTGACACCACCCATGAATGGTATCTTCCCACTTCAAGTGTTCCGGGGATCTCTTTGAATAATCTGTCTTCGGGTGCAATGATGTTGATGGTTGTGGATACTCCATGGTACACTTTGTCCAGGTTTATCAATCTGCCACCAAATGCTTCGGCAATAGCCTGATGCCCAAGACAAACACCCAAAATGGATTTCGAATCAGAATACTTTTTTATAATATCAAGACAAATGCCTGCTTCTATAGGGATTCCGGGACCGGGAGATAATAAGATCTTATCATATTCCTGAATAGCATCAAGCTCTATCTTGTCGTTTCTGAATACATCCAGCGGGTCATCCGAAAGATTTTCAATATAGTGTACTAGGTTGTATGTAAATGAGTCGTAATTGTCAATGACCAGTATTTTTTCCATTGTTATATAGTTTTAGCAAGATCAATGGCTTTTTTCAATGCGCCAAGTTTATTATTTACTTCCATAAGTTCACTTTTTTCATCTGATTCGGATACGATTCCTGCTCCTGCCTGATAGAATAATGTATTGCCTTTGCTTAAGAAGGTACGTATCATTATAGCATGGTTGAGATTGAACTGAAGATCAATAAAACCAATTGCACCACCGTAATAACTTCTTCCCTGGTTTTCATATTTGTCAATGAGTTCCATAGCCTTATATTTCGGTGCGCCTGAAAGAGTCCCTGCAGGGAAAGTTGCCATCATCATATCCACGACCTTAGAAGGTTCATTCAGTTTCCCTGAAACTGTGGATACAAGATGAATAACATGAGAATAAAACTGCACTTCGCGGTAACTGTCTACTTTCACATCTGCTCCATGTCTGCTGAGATCATTTCTGGCAAGATCGACCAGCATAACATGTTCGGCATTTTCCTTTGGGTCTGCACACAGTTGTTTTGCAAGTTCATTGTCCTTTTTATCATCTCCTGTACGTTTGAATGTACCTGCAATGGGATTGATTATCGCTTTCCCATGTTGTATTTTCAATTGTGCTTCAGGCGAGGAACCGAAAATCCGGTAATCGCCATAATCAAAATAAAACAAATAAGGAGATGGATTCACAGAACGAAGAGCCCTGTAAACATTAAAATCGTCTCCTTTGTATTCTTGTGAAAACTGCCTCGACAGAACTATCTGGAAGACATCTCCCCGATAACAGTGTTTTTTCCCATGGCTGACCATTTCCATGTATTCATCATCACAGATGTTTGATTGTTCATTGTTCAATGCCTGAAACCTGGATGGTTCTTCAACATTTTGGTTGAAGATCAATGTTTTTATCTCATCAATCCTGCTGGTTTCTCCTTCAAAGATATTTTCGAGAATGATCAGTTCATTTTTAAAATGGTTGATGGCAATTACATACCGGAAAAAATTGTACCTGACTTCAGGAATTTTGTAGGTTTCTTTACACTTTTTATTCAACTGTATGGTTTCAAAATATTGCACGGCATCATAGCTGGCATATCCAAATACACCATTCACAAGTGAATTATCACCATGTTCAATGATGAAAGCGCGTATGAACTTATCGAATTTATCACGGAACTCTTGTATAGAACTCAAAGTACTTTCACTCTTTTTACCATCTGGATATTCTTCCGATACAATTCCATTATCAACCTGAAAAGTTGCTACGGGGTCAAGGCAGATAAAAGAATATGAATTTTCATGTCCATGATAATCAGAGCTTTCCAACAGAAATGAGTGCTTAAATTTTTTGTGTGCCTGTAAGAAGACACTCACAGGAGTAACCATATCTGCCAGTACTTTTTCTGTTGCCAATGTAATTTTATAGGATTGCATATTTCTTTAGTGTTATAATAAGTCGTAAAATCAAAAGCGGCTTACCGTGAGTACGATAAGCCGCTTCTTGTATTGTATTTATTTTATACAACAGGGGTATTGTCTCACGTTTCCTGGAGAAATCGGAGCCACCACCACCAGATTGTAAGAAATACTCTATTCATATTGTTTGTTGCTTTCCTGCAAAGATATGTTATAATTTTTCAAATAAACAAATGTTAAGCTACCTTCAAACGCTTAATATCTTGTTTTTCAAGTTTTTCAGTTGCATATTTTTTTGTAATGGTCATATCTCCCTTATTTCCTTTGGATGGGAGTTCGAACATTGCATCGATCATTATTGCTTCGCATATAGAGCGAAGTCCGCGTGCGCCCAATTTAAATTCTATAGCCTTATCTACAACATATTCAAGAACGTTGTCTTTAAATGAAAGGTTGATCCCATCCATTTCAAATAACTTGACATATTGCTTGATAATCGAGTTTTTAGGTTCGGTAAGGATTCTTCGCAAAGCATTCCTGTCGAGTGGATGAAGGTAAGTGAGAACAGGAAGACGCCCCACGATTTCGGGAATCATACCAAAGGATTTCAAATCCTGTGGAGCAATGTATTGCAGCAAATTTGTCTTGTCAATTTTATCAGCAACTTTTGAAGCACTATACCCTACAACACGAGTATTCAATCGTTGTCCGATCTTTTTCTCTATTCCGTCAAAAGCTCCTCCGCATATGAACAGTATATTCTTTGTGTCCACGGGGATCATTTTCTGATCGGGATGTTTTCTTCCTCCCTGGGGAGGAACATTGATAACAGATCCTTCAAGCAGTTTCAGCAGGCCTTGCTGAACTCCTTCTCCCGATACATCGCGGGTAATGGAAGGATTGTCTGATTTACGGGCAATTTTGTCAATTTCATCGATAAATACAATTCCTTTTTCAGCAGCTTCAACATTGTAATCTGCTACCTGCAATAACCTTGTCAGGATACTTTCAATATCTTCCCCGACATAACCGGCTTCTGTAAGGACTGTGGCATCAACAATGGTGAACGGTACGTTCAGTAATTTAGCAATGGTTCGTGCAAGAAGGGTTTTGCCTGTCCCTGTTTCTCCAACTAAAATGATATTGGACTTTTCAATTTCAACATCATCATCTTTCCGGTGATGATGCATAAGGCGTTTGTAGTGGTTATAAACAGCTACCGACAGGTATTTTTTTGCCTGGTCCTGGCCAATTACGTATAGATCAAGCGAGCTTTTTATTTCTGAGGGTTTAACAAGTTGTATGGAGTTGATATCAAAATCACCTTTCTTCTTCAGTTCTTCCTGTACAATTTCATAGGCCTGCTCAATGCAATTGTCGCATATATGCCCTGAAATACCGGCAATCAGGAGATTGGTATCACTTTTTTCTCTACCGCAGAATGAACACCTGTCCATAATGAAAGATTTTATTTTTTCGTACGATCAAGAACTTCATCAACCATACCGTATTCAAGTGCTTCTTTCGCTGTCATCCAGTAATCGCGATCCGAGTCTTTTTCCACTTTTTTAATGTCTTTGCCGGTATGATCAGCAATGATCTTATACAATTCGGTTCTGAGTTTTAGTATTTCCCTGGCAGTAATTTCAATATCAGAAGCTTGTCCCTGAGCCCCACCTATAGGTTGGTGAATCATCACTCTGGAATGTTGCAATGCTGACCGCTTTCCTTTATGACCTGCGCAAAGCAGGACAGCAGCCATAGAAGCTGCCATTCCAGTGCAGATCGTAGCAATGTCAGATGATATGTATTGCATTGTATCATAGACTCCAAGACCTGCATGCACTGCCCCACCCGGGGAATTGAAATAGATCTGTATATCCTTTCCCGGATCGGTAGAATCGAGATATAACAATTGAGCCTGAATTACGTTAGCCGCGTAATCGTCAATTGGCAACCCAAGGAAAATAATCCTGTCCATCATAAGACGTGAAAACACATCCATAGAGGCAACATTTAACTGCCGCTCTTCAATAATCGTAGGAGATATATAGTTATTGTAGGCAGAAGTTATTTTTTCCAGAGTCATGCTGCTGATACCTCTGTGTTTTGTTGCATATTTTTTAAAATCCTTAATATCATCCATATACCCGTGAATTATAGCTTATGTAAAGGTAATACTATTTTTCAAACAATTTGTTGAATTTCTCCGAGCTGATCTCTTTGATTTCAACCTTTGCTGTACTTTTAACAAATTGTATTACTTTATCTTCTACGACACGTGTTTTTAATTTGTTTCTGTCTTCCTGTCCGGCAAGTATTCGTTTTGAGAATTCTTCAAGATGTTCATCGGGCACATTTGACATTCCATACTGAGCAAACTGTATACGTGCAACATCCTTAGCAGCTTGTTTCATATCTTCTTCAGCAACCTCAAGTTTGTGCTCGTCAACCAGTTTATCCTTTATCAACTGCCACTTAAGGTCGTTCTCGAAATGATCGTATTCCTTTTCAATTTGCTCCATGGTAAATTTTCCCTCATTGATCATAAGGAGCCATCTTTTCAGGAAATCATTCGGCAACGGGCTCCTGAATTTTTTCAGGAGTGTTTCTTTTGCATCAACAGCAAACCTGTATTCACTGTCCTTTACAAGATTCCTTTTGGCTTCCTCCGCGATTTTTTCCCTGAACTCTTTTTCCGATTTCACATTTCCTTCCCCAAAAACTTTATCGAATAAAGCCTGGTTTACCTCGGCATTTCTGAATAATGAAATATCCTGAATAGTCATTTCAAAGTTTTGTGAAAGGTCGGCCACTTTGTTTTTGTCGATCTTTAGAATGGCTGAAAGCTCAGTATCGTTGGGGTATGCTTTTTTCAGATCAATAGTCAAAACATCATTTTTTTTGGATGAAAGAACAGTCTTTTTCATCCGATCATCTTTGATCAGTTCAACCGAAAGCGTGGCATCATTCACATGAATGCCATTTTCAACCGGCTGACCATCAGGGTTAAGTTCCCTGATCTCTGCTTTAATCAGAGCCTTATCAGACATTTTATCAACGCTTTCCATTTCTCCAAAACGCTGAGCATAGCTTTCCATGTACTTATCAATTAGCTTGTCATCAACTTTGATCGTGTACAAAGGGATCTTGTCTTTGGGAGTGACTTTGATATCAATTTCAGGAGCAATACCCAGGTCAAATTTGAACTCAAATTCAGAATCGTTATCCCAGTCGATCGGTTTTCTTTCTCCTTTGTGGGGTAAGGGCTCACCCAGAATATTTAGTTTTTCTTCCACCAGGTATTTGGAAACAGACTCTGAAACCAGCTTATTCACTTCCTCAACAAGCACCGGCTTACGGTACATTTTACTGATGAGCCCCATGGGAACCTTTCCCGGACGGAACCCGTCAATTCTGGCTTTTTTCTTGTAATCTTCCAGAACGGTTTTTACTCTTCCCTCATAATCTTCTTTCTCCAGGTTAATGCTCAATACAGCATTCAGCTCATCGATGTTTTCTCTGTTAATATTCATTTAAAATCTATTAATCGTTATTATGCTAATTACGTGTTTGCAGGAATGTTAATCTCTTCAACTTCTAAGCGATTATACTATTCAATAATGGAACAAATAAATAATTCAGCGAATCTCTTTCGAATTCGGTTTTCACTCTTCCTACTATTTTTCACCTCCTTTTGTACTCTATGTTAAATCGGGCAACAACCGCTTAAAAATTTTTCTTCAAAACCTGATTGTTTTTTTTGCATAAAAACCGCCAACACAAACGACATACGAAAGTATCAGCGGTCATGTGCGGATGAAGGGACTTCCCGATAGTTATCGGGATAGACTTCTCATCCCTGAACCTTTTCTCCGAAAAGCCAACAAGCGCTGTCGCACTTGTTCTCATCCTTACTTCGTGCGGATGAAGGGACTTCCCGATAGTTATCGGGATAGACTTCTCATCCCTGAACCTTTTCTCCGAAAAGCCAACAAGCGCTGTCGCACTTGTTCTCATCCTTACTTCGTGCGGATGAAGGGACTCGAACCCCCACGCCCGAAGGCACTA
>CAYORG010000065.1:0-15205 GCA_964406315.1 uncultured Bacteroidales bacterium
ATTGTCCCATCTGGTTCGTGACATAAGCAATGTATTTTCCGTTTGGATTGATCTTCATTTGTTGATAAACCCTTTTTTTGTGGGGTTTCTTTTTTAACAGTCCCTGCTGAGGTATACTTTCCAGGTCAGCATAATCTGAATACATCTCTTTGTAATAAATTTGCCAGTCGCGGGAAAGATCTTTCAGAGAAGCACCAATGACATACAGAAAACCAATATTGGCATTCTTGTTGATCTTTGTAAGATATAATATGCTGGGAATTACTGATTCGCCATATACTTCTGCTATGTAACGCCAAAACGAATGACCTGCATATTTTGCATCTTCACCAACCAACCTGCTGAACTTTTTGTATTTTTTGCTTAGAATGCCGTCTTTCACCCTGTTCTCTGTTTCAAAATCCCATTCTTTTGCGATGTATGCTATTAAACCATCAATATACCAGTCGGGGAGATTAATAAGAGTAGAACTGGCAATATTTGATCTGAAATTCAGTCCGTAAATCATTTCATTAACTAACACCTCGGCAATAGATGCAGAAATTTGCTGTTCCAGCTTTTTATAATCGCCTTCGAAATACAGAAAAACTTTATTTCGGTCCACCTTTGTTACACCGCCAATATTGTTGTCCACTTTTCCTGTAACAAGTCCAATATTGCTTTGTCTGAAATCTGAAAGTTTATTGTAAATAACAAAAATGATGCGTTTGTCCAGATTATAATCGAATAAATTCTCAATGCGCGTAAGCTCATTTTCTGCAAACTTCGCTGTATATTCAGCCAAAGGTTTACCATATTCACTATAATACGTATCAAATTTTTCAAATCTTAAATAGGTCCAGTAAAAATCGTTATACTGAACCCTGTTCTTTCCAAATGTCATCTGATGGCCATTATAAAACTGGGCATCCAGTTGAAAAAATGAGAACAATGAGATGCAAATGAAGACAATATGATAAACCGATCTGCGCGTCATTATGATCCACTATGCTAACAATAAAAAATATAAAAATAGTCAATTACAACAAAAAACTGATTAGAATACGTTAAGTGTATAAAAATTGTATTTTGTTACTTTTACTAACAAAAAGAGTATAATTCTTTATTAATTATTCAACAAATTCCCAATGAGATATTTATTCAATCATAAAAAAAATGAGATACGCTTATTTTCCGGTTTTAGTATTTTCATTTTTCATTATATCATATAAAGCAAAAGCGCAACTGGACTTTTGGCCAGGGCATATCATTCATAACAGTGATACTATCATTGGCTATATAGCGGCACAAACTGATGAATTAAACTGTCAGCAATGTTTATTCAAATACGAAAAGGATGGTGAAATAATAAAATATCTTCCCGGAGAAATTGATGTCTACCAGTTTGAGAATGGCAGATACTTTATTTCAAAATCAATAAAACCGGAATCGTCTGATACATTGGTTTTTATTGAATTTTTAGTAAATGGCATATCAAATCTCTATTATTACCGTGGCAATACCAAAGATTATTATTTTGTTGAAAAGGATTCTGCAGATATGACAGAGCTTACACAAAATGAAATTATTCTGACTGAAGGATTTGGACGACCACGTATTAAACCGGTAAATAGTTACAAAGGAGCATTAAGATATTATTATCGTGATTGCCCGGAAATATTTTCAGCCATTGATAATACTTATTTCGATCACAAATCTTTGATAAAGATCTCAGAAAAATATCATAATAAAGTATGTCCTGATGAAGATTGCATTATTTATTCTAAAAGTACAATAACAAATGTATATTTTGGACCTAGGCTTGGTTTTAATTACAATCTTCTGGGATTAAAAACTTCATCTGATTATACTCAAAACAAGTCTTTTGAGATTGGTTTTCAATTCAGGTTTATTCCGATGGTAGTATATTACAGGTGGAACTTGCTGGCTGGGATAGAATATTCATCTGTTTCATATACCGGCTATTTTACTAATACTCTTGAAAGAAATCGCTACACTACAAATTATGAGAGTGTCTGGGATATTTACCTGAAAAATCAAATATTGAAAATACCTGTAAAAGTTCAGTACACTTTCCCGACAAAAATAATTCAACCCAGTATTTTTGTCGGGTATGACAATATTTTTGTATTCAAATCTGAGCATTCTCTTAGCGATAATTATGGTGGTACTAATTTTTATGAGTTGGAAACAGATTATTCCAAATATCTTTCTGGTATTACCTGCGGTATTGGCATAAGTCATGTTTTTAATAATCAGATCAGAATTTATTTTGAATCAGAATACGAATTCAGAATACGAATTCGAGTTGGGAGTACTAAAGAACGTTTTGAAAATACCTATGAGCATTGTTTTGGCTTAATTGCCGGAATGGATTTTCCAATTAAGTAGAATAATCGATTTCTTCAGAATGCATTGCTTTTACTTCATGCTCTGCAAACTCCTTTTGTAATGCTTATTTTCTTTAGAGAATAATATTATAAAAAAATATAACTTTATAATAAGCACATCGGTATAAAGTACAAATGCCAATTCATGAAGTATATTTTATTCATGGCCATATTATTATCAACACTGAATCTGAACGGACAGGGAAAAGAAGGGGCCGTGCTTTTTTTAGAAAGCAATTCGTATGATTTTGGTAGGGTAAGAGAAGACAATGGAATGATATCCCATACATTTACATTTTCAAATACAGGCAATTTACCACTGGTATTAAACAATGTCAGAAGCACTTGCGGATGCACAACTCCAAAATGGTCCAGAGAACCAATACCTCCGGGAGAACATGGCTATCTTACTGTCGAATTTGATCCGAAAAACCGTTTTGGATCTTTTCATAAAACCATTCAATTGCAAAGCACGGCAATCAACAACAACATGTTTGTAACTCTTATGGGCAATGTATTACCCCCTCTTAAAGAAGAAAAATTGATGTACACTATTGGAAGACTGAGTGTAAAATCCAAACATATTAATTTCGGGTATATTTTTAAAGGGAAGACTGGTATTCAAACGCTTACCATTGCTAATCATACTGATAGCGCTATGTACATCGAATTCAAAGATGTGCCTTCACACATGATAGTTTATTTATACCCTTCCATTCTTAAACCCGGCGAATATGGACAGATAGAAATACACTACAATTCAAACTTAATTGATAACTGGGATGTTGTAATTGACAGGTTATCGTTATCGATTAACGGAGCGGAAGTCAAAAAAGATAAATTTGCCGTTACTGCCAACATTCGTGAAGATTTTAGTGGCCTGACCAATGAACAACTTAAAAATGCCCCAATAGCCTGTTTTGATAATAAAGGATATACTTTCGACACCATAATAATCGATAAACCGGTGAAGTGTTCTTTTAAATTGAAAAACAACGGGAAGTCAGATTTAATCATAAGGGCTTTAAAACCATCCTGTGGATGCACTATTACGAAGCAAAAAAGAAAAATTCTGCCTCCCGGGGCATCCACAAAAATCAAAGCTGTTTTTGATCCAAAAGGCAAGTCCGGCAGTTTTAAAAATGCCATAACCGTAATTACGAATGATCCGATATCATACAAACAATACCTTATTGCCGAGGGGTATATAAAACGCTGACACTATTCTTTTTTTGATAAGTCTGCCATGAATTTCATTGCCGGGCGTAATTTTGTTTTTACTTTTATTCAGGAAATTTTAATATGAACGGACACTGCCCGATCTGAAACCGAACCATAAAAGGGATGCAAAAATAGTAATGGCAAATGACTGCAGTAATCGCTCTTATATTGATTTCTTATGAACAGGAAAAAGCAAAATAAGTCTGCACTGTCTGTATCGAAAGGTGTGAATAAACCTCCTTCAGTTAATCCTCATCTGCAAAAAATCAGGCGCCGGGAAGTAACCGTTGATGAGTTTGTTGAAGGAATTGTTACAGGTGACAGAACTTTGTTAAGCAGGGCAATTACACTCATTGAGAGCAATCTTCCCGATCATTTTAAGAAGTCGCAGGAAATCATAAATAAATGTCTTCCTGGTGCTGGAAATTCAATCAGAATTGGCATTACCGGAGTTCCGGGAGTAGGGAAGAGTTCGTTTATTGAAGTTTTTGGTTTGTATCTGATCAAACTTGGACATAAAATTGCAGTGCTTGCTATTGATCCGAGCAGTGAGCGTTCAAAGGGCAGTATCCTTGGTGATAAAACAAGGATGGAATCATTGGCATCTCAAGCAAATGTTTTTATCCGGCCTTCACCTTCTGCAGGATCACTGGGAGGTGTAGCAAGAAAAACAAGGGAGACCATATTGCTTTGTGAAGCTGCAGGGTATGATGTTGTTCTAGTTGAAACAGTGGGAGTGGGGCAATCAGAAGTTGCTGTGAATTCAATGGTCGATTTTTTTCTTTTGCTCATGCTGGCCGGTGCAGGAGATGAATTGCAGGGGATGAAAAGAGGCATAATGGAAATGGCTGATATGATTGCCATTACTAAGGCAGACGGATCGAATACAAACAATGCCCTAAGTGCTGCTGATGAATATCGTTCGGCATTGCATTTGTTCCGGACTCCGGAATCTGGCTGGACACCTTCGGTTTTAACCTGTTCCTCAGTTGAAAATTTGGGAATAGCAGAGATATGGAATGGAATAGAAAATTATAAAAATTTTGCAGAAAGCAACAATTTCTTCGCAAATAAGCGACGGAAGCAGGCATTGTACTGGATGACAGAAACCATTAATGAGAGTCTGAGGACACATTTTTACGGGAATAGAACTGTTAAGGAGAAATTGGAAAAATTAAAAGAGAAAGTATTGAAAGATCGGGTCAGTTCTTTTTCTGCTGCTCAGGAAATTCTGAATGAATATTTTAACTTAAAAAAGGAATAATTTTTATTTCATTGGTAACATCGGTATTTTCTGATCATATCTTATTTCTATATGATAATTCCTTTTGTTAATTTCAGTTGCAGCAACTCATTGAAATGATTAGCCAGTAGTTAAAAGATGCCAGTGGTTTTGAACATTCCCGGAAATTCTTAGTTTATTTCATAATTCTTTCCGGTTTTCAGGCAGAGATCTTTTCCCGGCATTATTCATAAATTTTATGGATTTTTCGGATTAAATTTGATTTTCATTGAAACTGGTATACAAACTTTACTTTAAAAAGAAATTCTGATGAAATACGATGTAATAATAATTGGTAGTGGTCCGGGAGGCTATGTTGCAGCAATTCGTGCTTCGCAACTTGGTTTAAAAGTTGGTGTGGTTGAAAAAAGTGAGCTTGGCGGAGTATGTTTGAATTGGGGTTGCATTCCAACAAAATCTCTTCTTAAAAGTGCACAAGTATTTGAATATACCAAACACGCTGCTGATTATGGAGTAAAGGTTAGCGGTGATATCAAACCTGATTTTGCTAGGATGATAGAGAGGAGCAGATCGGTTGCAGAAACTATGAGCAAAGGGATCCGGTTTTTGTTTAAGAAAAATAAAATTGATCATATTCAAGGATTTGGCAGACTGGCGGATCGTGAAACGGTCGAAGTGAATACCAGTGACGGTAAAAAAGAAAAGCACAATGCTGACCATATTATTCTGGCTACTGGTGCCAGATCAAAAGAACTGCCAAATTTGAAACAGGATGGCAAAAAAATTATTGGATACAGAGAAGCTATGACTTTAAAAAAACAACCTGAATCTATGGTAGTTGTAGGTTCAGGAGCCATTGGAAGTGAATTCGCAAACTTTTACAATTCAATAGGAACCAAAATAACTCTTGTTGAGTTTTTACCAAACATTGTTCCATTGGAAGATGAAGAAGTATCCAAACAACTGGAAAGATCTTTTAAAAAAGCGGGAATGAAAGTGATGACAGGTTCTACGGTTGAAGCGATTGATACAAAAGGAAACAAATGCAAAGTGAAGATCAAAACTTCAAAAGGTACTGAGGAGGTGGAGACAGATATTGTTCTATCAGCAGTTGGTGTAATTCCAAATCTTGAAAACATTGGCTTAGAAGAGTTGAAAATTAAGATGGAGAACGGAAAAATTCAGGTGGATGAGTATTTCAGAACTTCTGTTGACGGAATATATGCTATTGGTGATATTATTAACGGTCCTGCATTGGCTCATGTTGCTTCAGCTGAAGGCATTGTATGTGTTGAGAAAATAGCCGGACAAAATCCTTTGCCTGTTGACTATAAAAACATTCCGGCTTGCACCTATACAAGCCCTGAAGTTGCCTCGGTAGGCTATACAGAGAAAGGAGCGACAAAAGCGGGGTATGCTATCAAAATCGGAAAATTTCCATATTCGGCATCCGGCAAAGCAAATGCATCAGGAGAACGGGATGGTTTTGTGAAATTAATATTTGATGAAAAATACGGTGAGTTACTGGGTGCTCATATGATAGGAGCAAATGTAACTGAAATGATCGCCGAAATGGTGGTTGCACATAATCTTGAAACTACAGGGCAGGAAATTATGAAATCGGTTCATCCTCATCCGACTATGTCAGAAGCAATAATGGAAGCTGCTGCAGCTGCCTATAATGAAGTAATACATCTTTGATGGAATAAGAATAAATTACAATCACACGCGTTATCTTCTATATTGTATTTAAAGGTCGGATTTAGTAAGAAAACTGGTATTTTTTTCGAAGTTCTTTCTGATATTCTGCAATTTGATCTTCCAGATTTTTATTTTCATTTAAAAGATGCAATGTGTTATGCCCTTCTGATTCGAGTTCACGGATAAATCTTCTATTAATTATTATTTTTTTCTGGCACTCATATATGCTTGAAATCAGGCTTTTTATATTGTATTTAACTTCCAGCATCTTTTCTTTTTTTTTGTTCGACATAACTTCAAATCCTGGATCAAATTTACGAAATGAGGCAGTCGAGTTCAATTTAAAATATATGATGTTCATTATCTTTTACTGATGATTTAGATCATATAAATTAAATTTTTTCTCAACATATTTTTTATCCTTATATTATAACTGAAAAATAACTTGTTTATTTTCGTTCTGTTATAGATTTTATTGCATTCATAATTTAAAATTCTTGGTTATGAAAATTAATAAAGTACTGAAGAAATTTGAAAAATTTATCATATTGATATTGCTTATCATCATGGGTATAATGATTTTGTTATCAACCTATGAGCTTATTGTGATATTGGTCAGGGATATTATTGCTTCTGTTCAGCAAAGGGATACTTTTCTTATACTTAATCCTTCTGATTTGCTTTCTGTATTTAGCTTCGTACTTTTAATTATTATTGGTCTTGAACTCTTTGAAGCGGTAAAACAGTATTTAAAGAGTCATATTTTACAGGCAGAAATTATACTTATTGTCGCATTGACTGCTATAGCGCGGAAGGTTATTATACTCGATTATAGTACAACGGAGCCACTTGCTCTTATTGGAATAGCTTTACTGGTATTGACTTTGGCAATAAGTTATTTTCTTATAAAAAAAGTGAATAAGCAAGACAAATGAAATTCTGAAGCCATAAATTGCTTTGTATTGGACTTGCATATCCATTTTGTTTTTATATATCCGAACTGTCTCTGAATATGCAAATTATTAATATGTGGCAGAAAAGCACTTTCAGGAGATAACTATTTTTTAGGATAAGGATTATGTGTATTTTTGAAAATATTCATTCAAATTTAATACGAGGAAAATGAAAAAAACTCTGCTAATATTATTTGTTGCCTTAATTTCGGGTTATGCTGTCAAGTCACAAGTAAAGACTTATTCTGTTACTAGTGGCGAAATGATATTTTCTTTTGCCAATGTGGAATTTGCGGATGCTTTCCTTGCGACTTATCCTAATGCTGAAGTTACTAAAGCAAGAATGCGTTACACCGTATTTTTTCATCTCGGACAATACTGGCACATTGATTTTACCAATAATATTGGAATTAAAACTGGTGTTGGAGTAAGAAACATAGGGTTAACAATTGATGAAAAACTTCCCCAAACTGTGGGTTCTGATATTGTGGCCGATTATAAAATCATCAGAAGGCTATATACCTTAGGGATTCCTTTGGGAATAAAAATTGGTGCTTTTGATAAACACATCTATTTTTTTGCAGGGGGCGAGTATGAACTTGCTCTTAACTACAAACAAAAATACTGGCAATCTCATTCACGTTCGGGTTCAAAAACAAAAGATAATGAATGGTTTGGAGATCAGACACCCACTTTTATTCCGTCTGTTTTTGGAGGAGTACAATTACCAGGTGGTATAAATATTAAATTCACATATTACCTTCAGGATTTTCTCAATAATAACTATTCAAAAACTAATACCAGTGGAGTTTTTGAAGTTAGTGATCTTACAAGGTATAAAACCAGCCAGGTATTCTTTGTTTCTCTGTCATGGCAGTTTAATACAGCATATATAACAAAGAAAGAATGGCAAACTGATTCAGAAGTTGCATACAAATAAAAAAGACTTATATAAACATCTTTCCCGGTTACTCAGGTTAAAGGGTTCCTTTTGGGAAATTCGTTAATAGAAAAATACCTGGCGAAATAATGCGTTCTTTAAGTTAAAATTACACCATGAAAAAATTAACCATTCTTATCTTTTTTTTTATTCTTTTTATACCGGGGTACTCACAACATCTTGGTGCATATACCGATTACCGAGAGAGGTTTTATATTTTTAATGATGGCAAAAGCACTAAGGTTGAAGACCTGAAAGTGCAATCTTTTAAAATCGGAGGTGAATGCGTAATGTATGTTAACAGCCAGGGAAACCTGAAAATATATCAGGATGGAAAAGTATCAAAGCTTGAATCAGGAGGTGTATCAAAATATTTTGCTACAGATCATATTGCTGCATATCTGGTCTTCGAGAAATTAAAAGTTGTTGAAAATGGCAAAGCTATTACTCTTAGTACGCGTTGCCCTGTTTACAGAGTAGAGGACAGCCTGATTGCATTTTATGATAAAAATCTTGAGTCGCTAAGAGTTTATTATGATGGAGAGATCATGGATATTGAAAGTGGGATGATCGGAATGCCTGTTGACAATTTCAGCAGTGGCGACAATATGGTTGCATATATTTCCTCCCGGACCAAAGACTTTAAGATTTATTATAATGGAGAGAACCACATTATACTGCAATATGTTGAAGGCCTTTCATTCAAGGCCGGGAAAGATATAGTGGCATATAAGAATAGCATTAATAATACCTTTAATGTTTACTATAAGGGCACTTCATTTAAACTGGATGATTTTCCTCCAAAATCATATAAGGTCGGAGATGAATTTGTTGCCTATGTTGATCAGATGGATGTATTTAAGGTGTTTTACAAGGGTGAAGTTATAGAGGTAAGCAGCTTTGCACCTACGACTTACATTATTGAGGATAACTTACTTATTTTTACCGAATACGATTATTTCAAAGTATTTACCCGGGGAATCATCTATGAGGTGGAAGCGTATATTCCGAGGAATTTCAAATTGGACTGGAATACTATGGTATACCTCGATAACAGCAATCGCATCTGGCTGTTTACCATGGGTGAAAAAAAATACCTTAACAATGAATTGATCAATTCATTCGAAGTATACCGTGATCTTATAGTTATGAACGTAAAGGTAGACCGGAATCTGATTTATTATCAGGATAAGTTTTATGAAGGGATTTCTTATTAGTCAAGTCCATGAAGAATCTTGAGAGTTAAAGTGTCAAAGTATAGTCCTGCCAGGATAAATGAAGTTGGTCCGGCAATCCTATAATAGCGCCCACTGGCCTGTGACCACAAGAAACAGCAAATACATGCCGTACAGCAAATTGACCAGGGTGAATAAGACATTATATTCCACACGGTTTTTTTTAATTTGCCGGCGAATCATAATTCCAACATTGGGTACAATTGTGGCCGTGAGAAAGATCAGAAAATAAATATTAAAAAAACTGTCGTAAGGCTGGTCATCATTATCAGGGACCTTATTTCCAAATAAAAGAAGATAAGTAAACAGCAAGAACATTGCCAGAAAAAACAGGTAGCTGATTTTAATGGAAATCGTTGATATACGCCTCTTCTTATGTATACGAAAAGGTCTTAAAATAATAATGGAGACAATAAAAAGAATTATATAGCCAACGAGAAAAAAGAATTGAAATATACCATGAAAAAATCCACCCATTGCATTGTTTCATTTTTATCTAAGTCCAAGTTAAAGATTTTCTTGATAAAAAAACAGGTCATATTTTCAACATATATCACTTCAAACTAAGTTTAACGACATTTTCCACATGATGTGTGTGAGGAAACATATCTACCGGCTGGATAGCTTCAAGCTTATATTTATTACTTAATATATGAATGTCGCGTGCCTGAGTAGTGGGATTACAGCTGATATATACAATCCGGTATGGTTGAAGCTTTAAAATGGAATGTAATACATTGCTATGCATACCTGCCCGTGGAGGGTCAGTGATGATAATATCAGGGGTTCCATGCTTCTTTACGAATTTTTCAGTTAACAAATCTTTAATATCACCGGCAAAAAAAGTTGTGTTTCTGATATCGTTACATTCTGAATTTGCTCTAGCATCTTGTATTGCGTCTTCAACATATTCCAACCCAATGACTTTTTTGCATTCTGAAGCGATGAAATTAGCAATAGTACCGGTTCCTGTGTATAAATCATACACGATTTCATTCCCTTTTAATTCTGCAAATTTTTTTGCAATTTCATAAAGTTTATAAGCTTGTATTGTGTTGGTCTGAAAGAAAGATTTGGGACCAATCTTAAATTTAAGACCTCCCATTTGTTCGTATATATGATCTCTGCCACTGAAAAGATGAACATCCAAATCATGGATGGTATCATTCACTTTTGAATTTATCACATACATCAGAGAGGTTATCTCCGGAAATTTAGAATCAATATGCTTTAGTAGTTTCTCTATGAGAGATGATTCATTTTTTTGAAAAACGACGATTACCATCCATTCATCCAATTCAGTATTACGGATGATAAGATTGCGCATTAAACCTTCAAATTTTTTTTGATCGTAATAGGAATAATTTTCACGTTTGGTAAATACGCTGATTTCATTTCTGATCTTGTTTGAGAGGTCGTTTTGCAGGTAGCATGTATCAATATGTAGTATTCTGTCAAATCTTCCGGGAATGTGAAATCCAAGTGCTTTTCTGTCTTTGAATTCACCTCCTGAATGAATTTCGTCGTTTTCTAACCAGCGCATATTTGAGAAAGTGTACTCAAGTTTATTTCTGTAATACTGTTGTTTATCTGATCCCAATATGGGTTTTAATTCAGGCATTTCCAATTGCCCGATCCTCTGAATGCTGTCGGCTACCTGTTTTTGTTTGAAATATAGTTGTTTTTCGTAGGTAAGATTTTGCCATTTGCATCCGCCACAAATACCAAAATGGCGACAAAAAGGTGTAATCCTCAAATCGGATTGTTTTACCAGGTGAATTACAATCCCTTCCAGGTATTTTTTACGTTTTTTTTTGATTTGTATATCAGCGATATCTCCCGGAACCAATCCCTTCACAAATACCACCATATTATCAGTTTTGCCTATTGCTTTTCCTTCATCAGCGATATCAATGATCTCAAGATTTTTAATGAGGGGAAGTTTCTTTCTTCTTGCCACTGATCAACAATTTCTGGCAAAGATAGGAATATTGCTTGATGCTATCTGGCTGTATCATGACTTTATAATAAATGATTTAAATAAGAATGGAGGAAAAATCTCTATTTTTGTTGCCAAAAATCCCCGATGATCTCTTTTCAGAATGTTAACCTTCACTATGGTGAGCGTAAATTGTTTGATGACATTTCCTTTCAGATAAATCCGAATGATGCCATCGGACTTGTGGGGAAAAATGGCGCAGGCAAATCAACCCTCTTTAAAGCGATATTAGATATGGTCAGGATTGATTCGGGTTTAATCACCACACCTGCCGGCATTAAAATAGGTTACCTGCCGCAGGAACTCAGTTATAAAGACAATACAACTGTTTTAGAGGAAGCAAAGAGTGCATTTGTAGATCTGATTCAGTTGGAAAAAGAAATTCAACATCTGAATTGCGAATTAGAGGTAAGAAGAGATTATGAATCAGGAGAATACCTTGAATTGGTTGACCTTGTTGCGGAGAAAAGTGAACGTTTGCAGATGATAAATGCTTCGACAGTGGAATCAGATACCATCAAGACATTAACAGGTCTTGGTTTCAGAGAAACTGATATGAAAAGACCTACAAGCGAATTTAGCGGAGGTTGGCGAATGCGAATTGAACTGGCGAAGATACTGCTCAAGTCTCCTGATGTTTTTCTTCTTGATGAACCAACAAACCATCTTGATATTGAGTCTATTCAGTGGCTTGAAAATTTTTTAAAGCAATACCACGGGGCGATAGTACTCATCTCTCATGATAAGGCGTTTTTAAATAACATTACAAAACGCACATTAGAAATTTCGCTGGGGAAAATTTACGATTACAAAGTTCCTTATTCGGAATATGTCGGTTTGCGCAGGGAACGCCGGATGCAGATGCTTGCAGCATATAAAAATCAACAAAAACAGATTGAGGACACACAGGAATTCATTAATCGTTTCAGGTATAAGGCTACAAAGGCAGTTCAGGTGCAATCGAGGATAAAGCAGTTGGACAGGATGGAAATGATTGAGATTGAAGATGAGGATCTAAGTACTATGAATGTCAGATTTCCACCTGCGCCAAGAGCCGGAACGGTTGTTATTAAGGCTGATCAGATCACCAAACAATACGATGATCATATTGTTTTGGATATGGTGGATTTGATCGTCGAACGTGGAGAAAAAATTGCTTTTGTAGGTCGGAATGGTGAAGGCAAAACAACCTTATCCCGGATCATTACAGGTGATCTTGATTTCAAAGGCGGATGCAGGTTGGGACATAATGTAAGTATAGGATATTATGCTCAGAACCAGGATGAATTGCTGGATACAAATAGAACTGTTCTCGAAACAATTGACCAGGTAGCAGTGGGTGATATAAGAATGAAGATCAGGGATATTTTGGGGGCATTTCTTTTTAGCGGAGAAGATGTTGATAAGAAGGTTAAGGTTTTGTCGGGAGGTGAAAAATCAAGACTTGCACTTGCAAAGTTACTATTGAAACCATACAATTTGCTGGTTTTGGATGAGCCTACCAATCATCTTGACATGCATTCAAAGGATATTTTAAAACAAGCACTTAAGTTATATGACGGCACGTTAATTGTTGTCTCGCACGACAGGGAATTTCTTAATGATCTTACGGATAAAATCTATGAGTTTAAGAATAGAAAGATCCATGAGTACAGAGGAGGCATTTATGATTTTTTAAAGAAGAGGAAGATTGATACACTTGATGCATTGAATTTGAAAAATAAAACCGGCGAGAATGCAAAAAGTAAAACTGAGAGTTCAGATCAGAAAAGATTATTTGCCAAAAGGAAGGAATTGGATAAAAAAATGCGAAAGATTGAAAACAACATTGTATCAATAGAAAAAAGGATTGAAAAAGCTGAGTTGGAAATTGAGGGGATGGAATTGATTATGAAGAAAAGTAACAAAGCACTGGATATTGATTTTTATAAAACATACGAGATGTTAAAGCATAAGGTAAATCTAGCCCTGTCAGATTGGGAAAAGTTTCATAATGTATTGGAAGAATTGAAGGCTGAGAGAAATTCTTTACTTTAGCAAAAATCTGAATCAGGATGTATTCTATATCATAAATTGTGTAAAATGCCGGATAGATACAAGAAAATAGTAAATTATACTTACGTCACTTTATTTGTTGTATTTCTGTTTGTCTTAATAATCATCGGTTGTTCCAGTCCTTATACTATTTCCGGCACAAGGTGGAATCTTTCGGCAATTTATAATCCTTCCAGTTCACATTTGCATCCTGCATTCAGAGTATATCACAGCACAGATAATTCTTCTTTATTGTATGTCAAACTGTTTCCAAATGAATTGCTTTTTAACCAGGCAAATCCTGAGAAGGAGTTTATGAGCAAAGTATCTGTTCAGGTTCAGGCCTATGAGATAAAAGATAACAAACCTGAATTGGCAGATAGTATTACATACAGATATACTATTAAACAGGAAGATGTAGGAAGAAGGTTCCTTTCACAGATACCCCTCAAGCTTGATATAGGTAAACACTACCAGTTAAGAATTGTTACACGTGATTTACTGAGAAGGGAGTTAAATCTGAGATTTTTAGAAGTAGATAAAATCAATCAGTATTCTGAACAAAATTTTAACATCCTGAACAATAAGGGAATTCCTTATTTTAATAACGTAATGCATGAAGGTATGATATATAAGATCCAACATAGGAATCCCTCAGAGGATGAATTGTTTATATATTATTACAAAAATAAGTCGGTTTTGCCCAAACCTACATTCGGCTCTGTAGAGACTGAGAAGATATATCGGGTTCCTGACAGTTTATATATTATTGAATATTCCCCTGATCTGATGTTGAGTTTTAGTTATGAAGGAGTATATCAATTCAAATTTGATACTACTCAGGAAGGGGGATTTATAATAACGAATTTTGGCAGGAACTTCCCAAAAATTAAAGATTCGGACGCGCTGATTGAACCACTTGCATACATTACAACTTCAGCAGATTATAATAACCTGATGAAAGAGGAGAATAAAAAACTTGCAGCGGATAATTTCTGGTTAAATCTTGCAGGTTCAACCGGAAGGGCGCGTGAGATGATCAGGATTTATTATAACAGGGTGTATTTTTCCAATTATTACTTTTCAAATATTCTTCCCGGATGGAAAACCGATAGGGGAATGGTATACATTGTTTATGGCCCTCCTCAGAATATGGAAAAAACAGCTACCTCTGAAACCTGGATATTTTATATGAAAGGAGCAAACAACGCAATAAATTTCACTTTCGATTATAAACCTGAGCCCAACAATGTTGAAAATTTTGTTTTGAGACGTTCAGAGAGTCATGAATGGCATTGGAGGGAAGCAGTAGATGCGTGGAGAAGAGGAGAAATATTTTTAATGGATTAATTCAAACGGAATTGAAGAAATCAAGTCAATATTTGATCGGGATGCATTCCATTGCTGAAGCAATACATACCGGCAAAGAGATTAATAAAGTATTCATAAAAAAAGGTCTTCAGGGACAGCAATTTTCGGAGCTTTTTAA
>CAYORG010000066.1:0-15068 GCA_964406315.1 uncultured Bacteroidales bacterium
TCCCTGAAAAAAAATACAACTTCGTCCCATTGTCAGCCAGCTCGGCAAGTTTTCCCAAAAAACGTGTAAAGCCTCTGGGAACAACATGTTTATATTCATGCCAGAAATCAAAAACATCACCCAGCAAATACAGTTCTCTGGCATGAGGTTTTATTTCCTCAAGCCAGTTTCTGGCCAGTTTTTCTCTTTCACGGCTTTTGTACTCGGGATGCAAACCCAAATGAAGGTCAGAAATAAAATATATTTTGTCTTTGTTCACAGGAAATTATTTATCAATCAGGTTTGACAATGTTCTGTTTAAAGCTTCAGGAGAAATGTTTTTGGCTATGATTTCAGATTGATCTCTATCGATCAGGTAGTTCAAAGGCAATTTATTTACATTAAAAAGAGTGCGTGTGGATGAAGAAGGAAATGCCGTATCAATAACACTCACCCATTGAATTTCTTCAAATTTCAGAGCATTCAACCATGCAGGTTTTGCCTTATCAACAGATACCTGGTAAACCTCAAATCCTTTGTTGTGATATTTCTTATATATCTTTTTTAATTCAACAACATTTGCAATGCTTTCCTGTTGATTCACCGACCAAAATGTAAGCAGGACAATCTTTCCTTTCAAAGAGGATAATGATCTTATTCTGCCTTTCGTATCGGGAAGAAGTAAATCCGGCATATTCATTTCAACTGCATTCACCTGTTGAAGGAGTCTCTCTTTTTGATAGGCTGTCATCATTGCCTGGTAATTGTCTTTCAGGACTTTTACCTGTCTGACCTTCGGGTAGTATTTGGAAAGTGTATCGGAAACAAGTTTAAAAAATTGTATGTCACGTTGTGATTTGAAGACATATTCGCCTGGAGAATATTCCTGGTATAAAGCTGCAATATTTGCCAGAGAAGCAATATCTTCCAAAATGAATTGTATTGAATATTTATGATGATTATTCTGAATTTGTGCAAATAAGGTTTCTAAGCTATCACGCTTTTTACTGTAAGTTTTATCTGCATCATCAAGTTCCTTGTATTCTTTTCTTATCGTAGTGAGTTGTGAAATCACAGACCGGAGAGTATCGTGCAATTCATTTACACGAACAGAATTCTCAGAACCTTCAATGTTTTTTCCCTGATAGAAATCATCAAAATCGGCCTTCAATTTCAATTTTTCTCCCGGTGAAAGTAACAAGGTAAGTGATTTTTCATCGTCAAAATTCAATTGATAATACCCCGGTTGGGTTAATGAGATTTTAAACCTGAAGTTGCCTTTCACGTCAATCTCAGCAGAGTCAATTGTACGCGAAGAGGTAATTCTTAATTCTTCAAGAAAAGTTGTTACTCCTTCAGCATGTTTTATTTTTCCTGAAAGAATCGCCTTTTCTTGTTTTGAGCAAGCAAACAGAGTGATTATAAAAAACAAAAGCAAACGATTACTTATCTTCATTCTTCAATGTCTTTAAGTTTAGTAATCAGCTCATCAGAAAACAGATCTTTTGCTATAATTACACCCGCTTTATTTGTTAAAATGGTTGAAGGAATTCGTTTCACAGCATATCTCTCCGTATATCGAGAATCCCAATAATTGAAATCACAAATAACAGGAAGCGTCACAGAATTTTCCTTGATGAATTTCTTTAAAACTTCTTCGGATGAATCAATAGACAGTGTGACAATTTTAATATCATCCATTTTCTTCCCCTGAATGAAAGAATTAACAGAAAGCAATTCCTCAACAGAGAATGTATTCCATGTTGCCCAGAATAACAACAAAACATGCCTATTGATCTCATGATCAATTTTTACGGTATCTCCTACCAGTGAAATTGCTTCCAACTCAGGCAATAAGATGCCTGCAACAACTCGCTTCTCAATGAGTTGTTTGTGCCTGATTTGTTCTTTTGTTTCAGTAACTTCAAGGTTTAAAGCTTTCACTGCCTCGGTATTGCGATATAATATGGAAAGACTGGAATCAACAAAATCAAATATATCCAAATCATCATATTTGTCGAATAAAGGTTGCGATTTTCTTCCGAAATTCTGATAAAGAGCAAGAATTGTTGCCAACGAATTCGGATTTGAAGTAATAAAATTTCTCGTATATTCTTGGTATTCCTTTAAAAGGGCTGAATAACTGCTGTCAATTTGTTTTAACATCAAACTGTCACTTCTGTAAGTTTCCCATGCCATACTTAACTGATCTATCGTCTTTAATACAATGTTTTGTTTGTCAGTAAGCTCTTTAATGAGCCTTGAATCAGGAGATCCTTTAACATAATATGTGATTGCGTTTATCGAGTTATTCACCTCAATTGAAATTTTGTCATCGGGGTGAATCACAAGATAAATAGCCTGATCGTTAAAAAATTTTAAAAGATAAATTGATGAGTATTCCGCCTTGCCCTCGAGTCTGGCTCTTGGCTTTTCTTTCAGATGAACAGAATCCACAAGTATTGCATCCGACTCTGTTAACAAATATAGTTTCAGTGGTGTAGGATCCAACTGTTCAAAAGTCACTTTAATACTAAAATTATTTTTTCTGTTGCAAGACTGAATAAGCACAAATACACATAAAAAAGCAATTGTGCAAATTCTGGTGATCCATCTCTTTATTATCATGATCTGTCTTTCAATTAAGGATTTTCATTAAACCACTGCAAATCTATACATCTTAAATAATTTTCTTCATTCATTAATTTTTCCGAAAGGAATGAAATTCTAATGATTGAGCAATTTGAAAAAAAAGTAGTGTATAAACAACTCTTTGCTTATTTTATTGTTACAAGATAAAACCGAAGCAGTAAAAAATAAAAAATTGAATGTATTAATGTAGTATGATAATATAAAAATATCTAATTTCGCAGACTGATCTGAATCAGAGGTATATAGCACAAATTATTAATTATCTCACTACTATTTGCAATAATTTTAAGTTGGTTTGAGGGGGTTTTTTCAATCTGACCTGAGAATGCTTAGTAAAAAAGTATATTATTCGTACACTGTTTTTTGCAATTTGCATAGTAAAAAATAATACAACAGTATACTATTAAAGCACATTATTTGGTAACTTAATATGAGATTTAAACTATGAAAAAATGAGCTACCTGAATTTCGACAAATCCGAATTAATAAACCTGGAATATTCGCTTAACCGCGAGATGTTGAGAAGCAATCGTGCGGGATCTTATGCAAGCACTACGATTATTGCTTGTAATACACGCAAATATCATGGTATTCTCATTTGTCCTATGGAACATCTTGATGGAGATAAACATGTATTGCTCTCCACCCTTGATTGCACAATTATCCAGGACAACAGTGAATTTAACCTGGGAATCCACAAATACCAGGGAGATAATTACAATCCAAAAGGACATAAATATGTTCAGGATTTTCAGGCTGAACATGTTTTTAAAATCTTTTACAGGGTCGGAGGCGTTCGGATAGTTCGGGAAAGTCTTCTTGTTGAACGCGAACAACAGATGTTGATTCGCTATACACTTCTTGAAGCCGATAAATTAACACGTTTGAAGTTCACTCCATTTTTAGCATTCAGGAATGTGCACGGCTTAAGCAAGGCAAATATGCATGCGCAAACAAAAGTGAAAATGATCCCCAATGGAATTAAAACCAGACTATATGATGGCTATCCCTATCTGAATCTCCAGTTTTCAAAAGAAATTGAATTTGTTTCAACACCAGACTGGTATTATAATATCGAATACCTTGAAGAACAAAAAAGAGGGTACGATTTTAAAGAGGACCTGTTTGTTCCCGGTTATTTCGAGTTACCTATTCGTAAAGGGGAATCAGTCATTTTCTCTGCCAGTACAAAGCAAACTACTCCTGCTGCTTTGAAAAGAAAATATGCCGTGGAACTAAACAAGCGAATCCCCAGGACTGGTTTTAAGAATTGCCTGATAAGTGCAGCAGAGCAATTTATAGTCAGAAAAGAACGAAAGACAGAAATCATTTCAGGTTTTCACTGGTTCAATACATCAAGCAGAGATACCTTTATTTCGCTGCCTGGATTAACATTACCTGTTGACGATAAAAAAACCTTTAAAGCAGTAATCGATACAATGGTATCAAGAATGAAAAACGGCCTCTTCCCTGATATTGGTCCCGATGAAGGTTTAGAATATACTTCTGTTGATGCCCCTCTTTGGTTTATCTGGGCGTTGCAGAGGTATACCTCAAAAACAGGTGACTTTGGCCTTATCTGGAAAAACTATGGCAAAGCCATAAAATCAATTCTCAATAAATTCAGAGAAGATACATTGCCTCATGTTAAAATGCTTGATAATGGATTGATTTATGCAGGACAACAAGGCATCGCCCTGACCTGGATGAATGCCGTTGTAAACGGGAAGCCGGTAACGCCCAGAACAGGCTGTGCTGTAGAAATAAATGCATTGTGGTACAATGCTGTTGTATTCAGTCTGGAACTGGCGGAAAAATGGAATGATTCGGCATTTGAAAAAAAATGGCATTCTTACAAAGATAAGATCAAAACATCTTTTCTGAATATGTTCTGGAGTGATAAAAAGAAATACCTTGCCGATTTTGTTGATGGTGAATTCAAAGACTGGAGCATACGTCCCAATCAGGTAATTGCGACATCGGTACCTCATTCTCCTCTTACTGATGAAATGAAACAATCAATTCTTGATATTGTACGCAGAGAGTTATTGACTTCCAGAGGATTAAGAACACTTGGGCCAAGTCATCCTGATTATAAGGGTAAATACGAAGGCAACCAGGAAAACAGAGATCTTGCCTATCATCAGGGAACTGTTTGGCCATGGTTAATCGAACACTTTTGTGAAGGTTATCTGAGTCTCTTTAAAAGGTCTGGTCTGTCTCTTGTACAATCTATTATCAGGGAATTTGAACCAACAATGAGTGAACATGGAATAGGGACGATCTCAGAAATCTATAACGGTGATCCTCCTCATTCTCCTCAGGGAGCTATTTCGTCGGCAAAAAGCATAGCAGCATTGTTAACAATCATTGAGAGGACTGAAAAATTAGAAAATTCTAGTAAGTAGAATCTACATACTTTAAAGTATTATGAAAATATTGATGTTCGGTTGGGAATTTCCTCCTCATATCTCCGGCGGATTAGGTACAGCCTGTTATGGATTAACAAAAGGATTAACTTCCCTTGGTAACATGGAAATTTTATTTGTTGTTCCAAAAGCTCATGGAGATGAAGATCAGCAGACCGCAAAAATTATCGGCGCAAATGATATTTCATTGGGAGATACAATAACCGACTATCAAAAACTTCTTCGGAAAATCAGTTTTATTGAAGTCAATTCAAAACTTATTCCTTATACTTCTCCTGAAGAATACAAAAAATTGCAAGAACTGGATCAGTCGGGCAAGAAAGAATTGATTTATACCAGATTGGGTGGAAAATTTGAATTTACAGGGGGCTACGGAGCAAGTCTGTTTCAGGAAATATCCAATTATGCCATTGTTGCTTCACAAATAGGGAAAACATACGATTTTGATGTCATTCATGCTCATGACTGGTTAACATATCCTGCAGGAATGGCTGCAAAATACATTTCTGGAAAACCACTTATAATCCATGTGCATGCAACCGATTTTGACCGAAGCGGCGGGAGTGTGAATCCCGGTGTTTTTGATATCGAAAAAAAAGGAATGGAAGCAGCCGATACTATAGTGGCTGTAAGCAATCTGACACGCAATACCATAATTAACAACTATGGAATTGATCCTGGAAAAGTAGTAACCGTTTACAATGCAGTTGAGCCAGTCGGAGACATTGAATCATTTGGCAACCTGAAAGATGTAAACGACAAAGTGGTTACATTTTTAGGGAGGGTAACTCTTCAAAAAGGACCTGAATACTTTATTGAGGCTGCTCATCGCGTCCTTCAGAAAATGCAGAATGTACGATTTGTTATGGCTGGCAGTGGTGAATTGCTGGTGAACTCAATTCACAGAATAGCTAAACTTAGAATAGGTAACCGATTCCATTTTACCGGATTTCTGAAAGGTAATGATGTTAAAAAAATGTTTGCTTTAAGCGATGTTTACGTTATGCCTTCCGTTTCAGAACCATTTGGAATTTCGCCTCTTGAAGCTTTGCAGTCTAATGTACCTGTTATCATCTCTCATCAATCGGGAGTTTCTGAAATCCTTCAACATGCAATAAAAATTGATTTTTGGGATATTGATGCTATGGCAGATGCTATTTATGGAATACTGAATTATCCCGGATTATCAAAGTATTTCAGAAAATACGGCAAATCGGAAGTTGACAATTTAAAATGGGAAAATACGGCTGTAAAAATGCGGAATATATATATATCTTTAACTCATTAGCTTACTCATATTAAAAAGAAGCTCATTTATGAAACTTCCATGTTCCCCAAAAACAAACAAGAATTATAATAATTCACAGGAACATGGAAGTTCCATAAAACAATTAAAATATATTATTAAATTATGAAAACAATTTGTCTTTATTTTCAGGTACATCAACCCATAAGGCTAAGAAGATACCGCTTTTTCGATATCGGTAATGATTCCTACTATTATGATGATTATCTGAATGAATCGATTATGCGAAAAGTTGCTGACAATTGTTATTTGCCGGCAAATCATTTATTGCTCTCTCTGATTAAAGAATATGGTATTCAATTTAAAGTAACTTTCTCAATAACCGGTATCGCTTTGGATCAGTTCCAGCTCTATGCTCCGGAAGTTATTGACAGCTTTAAAAAACTGGCCAAAACAGGGTCAGTTGATTTTTTAGCCGAAACCTATTCTCATTCTTTAGTATCACTTAAAAATGATGATGAATTTAAAAAGCAGGTAGAACTCCATACAAAGAAGATTAAAAATCTTTTTAATATTGAACCTACCGTTTACAGGAATACCGAGCTTATTTATTCAGATGAAATAGGCGCAAAGGTTGCTGATATGGGTTTTAAAGCTATACTTACTGAAGGAGCTAAGCATGTCCTTGGATGGAAAAGTCCGAATTATGTATACTACAATGCCATAAATCCCAAGCTGAAGGTATTGTTAAAAAATTTTAAACTTAGCGATGATATTGCATTTCGTTTTTCAAATCAGGGATGGGCTGAATATCCTTTAACTGCAGCTAAGTTTGTCAGCTGGATATCTCAGCTTGATGCTAAAGAAGAAACCATAAACCTCTTTATGGATTATGAGACATTTGGTGAGCATCAGAACAAAGAATCAGGTATTTTTAATTTCCTGAAAGACTTTCCAAAACAGGTTTTCAAAAAAAAGAATTTAAGTTTCAGCACTCCTGCAGAAATTGCAGCTGAACATCAGCCTATTGCAGCTGTGCATGTTCCATATCCTATATCGTGGGCAGATGAAGAACGTGATCTGACAGCCTGGCTTGGTAACGATATGCAGGAAGACGCTTTCAATAAATTGTATTCCATTACGGATAAGATCAATAAATGTGAAGATAAAAAAATTCTTACCGACTGGAAATACCTTCAGGCAAGCGATCATTTTTATTACATGTGTACCAAGGTCTTCAGTGATGGTGATGTACATTCTTATTTCAATCCTTTCGACTCTCCTTATGATGCTTATATAAATTATATGAATATTTTAAGTGATTTTATAATCAGAGTAAATGCAGCTGTTCCTGAAAATGTTACAGAAAAAGAGGTTGCTACTCTTTCAGCAGTTTTATCTGAGAAAAATCTTCAGATTGAAAAATATGAAAATGAAATCAAACGCCTGAAAGAAAGTAAAAAGAAAACTGCAACGAAATCAAAACCTGCCGGAGGTATTAAAAAAACATCAGGTACAGCAAATGTCACAGCAACAAAAAAACAAACCCCAACTTCTAAAAAAGCTGGTAAATCAAAAAAAACTGCGCGGAAAAAATAATTGATTAGACCCGACAACATTTAGTTTTTCTATTAATTTGTGAGGAAATGACCAAGACTTTACTGAAACCCGATTACATGTTTGAGATCAGTTGGGAAGTATGCAACCAGATAGGTGGTTTACATACTGCTTTAAAAACCAAATCCGTTTCACTTGTTAAAGAATTTGAAAATAATTATCTCGCAATAGGACCTGACCTTGTCCATTATTCGGGCGAAAATCCTGAATTTATGATTGATCAGCATTTGTTTTCCGAGTGGCATTCTCACACACAATCCAAAGGACTTAGAATAAAAATTGGCCGATGGAAAATAGAAAGTTCACCAATTACAATACTTGTTGATTTCTCCGATTATTTAATTAAAAAAGATGAAATATTCAGCAAACTTTGGGAAGAATACAAACTGGATTCTATTTCAGGTCAATGGGACTATATTGAACCCGTATTGTTTGGTTATGCTGTTGGTCAGGTAATCGAAGATTTTGTGATGTTTAACCTGTCAAGAAATGATAAGATTGTTGCTCACTTCCATGAATGGATGACAAGTGCCGGCATTCTTTATCTTAAGAAAATTCTGCCTCAAGTAGCAACAATATTTACATCTCATGCAACTGTTTTAGGACGTGAGTTAAGTGCACACAATCAACCTCTATACCAGGAACTTAAAAAATACAACCCGGACAGTGTGGCTAAAGAATACAAGGTTGTCTCAAAACAATCCCTGGAAAAAATCTCGGCAAATGAATCAGATGTTTTTACTACAGTGAGTGAAATTACAGCTGAAGAATGTTACCATTTTCTGAATAAAAAAGTTGACCTTATTACTCCTAATGGATTCGAAACAAGCAATATACCCCCGGAATCTGATATAATTGAGAAGCGTATAATAGCCCGGGAGCATTTGTTAAAAGTTGCCTCCACGCTTATTTCCGATACTCTTCCGGAGGATACTTTTATTTTGGCTACCAGCGGGAGATACGAATTTAAAAACAAAGGGATTGATCTTTTTATTGATGCATTAAACAAACTCAGGAAGGAAAAACTTACACGACCAATCGTTGCATTTCTTTTCACTCCCTCAAATCATTACGGCCCGAGAAAAGATTTACAACAGGTACTGGAAAACGAAAAAAACACTCACGAAGGCTCTAAATTAATTACTCATTATTTGCATGATCCTGAGTTGGATCCCATCTTAAAAAGAATTAACAAACTGGGATTTACAAACAATAAAAATGAAAACATTAAACTGATCTATGTCCCGTCATATCTGAATGGTATGGATGGTATTTTCAATCTTGCTTACTATGATATTCTGCCTGGTTGTGATCAGACTGTTTTTGCATCCTATTATGAACCATGGGGATATGCCCCTCTTGAAAGTCTTTCATTTGGAGTGCCGTCGGTTACAACATCACTTACAGGTATCGGCAGATGGTTGAAAGATGAATGCAAAGAAATATGCAAAGCAATCACAATTATTGAGAGAAGTGATACAAATGATGCGGAAGTAACCTCCCAAATTCTTGAAGCCGTTTTATCCATTTATTCCATTTCCGAAGATGAGCTAAAAAGAGTTAAAGAAAACGCAAAATTAATCTCACACCGGGCATTATGGAGTTCCCTGTTAATAAATTACAATAATGCTTATGATTTAGCTCTTCAGAAGGTTTCTCAACGATCAGACACCTTTGTACAAATTGAAGAGAAACCTACTGAACAAGTTCATGAACAGATCCTCCCCTCAGCGAATGAGCCAATCTGGAAAAGACTGATCGTACGGTCAAAATTGCCGAAAGAACTTGAAATGTTAACTGAACTGTCGCAAAATATCTGGTGGACCTGGGATAATGAAGCCCAGGAATTATTTGAAATCATTGACCCTGATGTCTGGAAAGCCAGCGATAATAATCCTGTAATTCTGTTTGAACAGGTACCTTTTAAACGACTTCAGAAATTAAGTAAAGATACTGATTATATTTCCCGGTTCCATAATGTTTATAAGAGATTCCAGAGCTATATGACCGGAGCCAAGGATCTTACCTCGCCAAAGATTGCTTATTTCAGTATGGAGTTTGGTTTTCATGATTCTTTGAAGTTGTATTCCGGAGGTTTGGGTATACTGGCTGGAGACTACCTTAAAGAAGCAAGCGATTCAAAAATTAATATTGTAGCTGTCGGTATTTTATACCGGTATGGCTATTTCAGTCAAATGTTAACTCTGACAGGAGAACAACAAGCAATCTATGATTACCAGCATTTCTCAAAGATACCTGTTACACCGGTAAGAGGGGAGGATGGAGAATTTAAGACCGTACAAATTATGCTTCCGGGTCGAATTATGTATGCGAGAATTTGGAAACTCCATGTTGGCCGGATAGAAATGATTCTCCTTGATACTGATTTTGAAAAAAACAATTCACAAGATAGAGAAGTGTCTCATAAACTTTACGGAGGTGATAAGGAAAACCGCCTGAAACAGGAACTGCTTCTTGGAGTTGGAGGAATCAGGGCTTTAAAAGAACTTAACATTCAAGCAGATCTCTATCACAGCAATGAAGGTCATAGTGCTTTTTGTGGTTTGGAACGTATTCGCAATTATATGATAGAAGAACAATTGACTTTTTATGAAGCCAAAGAAATTGTTCGTTCATCCACATTGTTTACAACACATACTCCTGTACCTGCCGGGCATGATCATTTCGATGAAGATCTTCTCCGAAAATATCTTAGTCATTACCCTGGAAGATTAAAGATCAATTGGGAAGAATTCATGGCTCTGGGAAGGGCAAATCCAAATAACTGGAAAGAAAAATTCAATATGAGTTACCTGGCAGCCCATCTTGCCCAGGAAGTTAATGGTGTATCTATGCTGCATGGTGCTGTGTCACGTGAAATGTTCGCCTCCCTCTGGCCTGGTTATTTGCCTGAAGAACTGCATATCGGATACGTTACAAACGGTGTTCATTGGTCAACCTGGACAGCAAATGAATGGAAAGCTATTTACGAGGAAATATTTGAAGGCAACTTTGTAGAAAACCAGACAAACCAGGATTTCTGGAACAGGATCTATGATATGGAGGATAAACGAATTTGGGATCTTAAACAACAACTTCGTACAAAACTAATTTCATCTGTTAAAGACAGGTTCAAAGAGAACTGGATAAAACGTCATGAAGATCCAAAACAAATTATAGCTATAAACAATACTTTATCTGATAAAGTACTGACGATTGTTTTTGCTAGACGGTTTGCTACTTATAAAAGAGCTCACCTATTATTCAGAAATCCTGACCGTTTATCCAGGCTGATGAATAACAAGGATATGCCCGTTCAGTTTATCTTTGCAGGAAAGGCGCATCCGGCTGATAAAGAAGGACAGGACTTGATAAAAATGATCATTGAAACCTCAAAAAAACCAGAATTTCTGGGTAAAATTCTTTTTCTTCAGAATTATAGTATAGATCTTGCCAAACTTCTTGTTTCTGGCGCTGATATATGGCTAAATACTCCCACTCGCCCTCTTGAAGCATCCGGTACAAGCGGTGAAAAAGCAGTAATGAACGGTACCTTACATTTTAGTGTTCTCGATGGTTGGTGGGTCGAAGGATATCAACCTGATGCAGGATGGGCATTAACAAATGAACGTACATATGATAATCAGCAATTTCAGGATGATCTGGATGCAGAAATTATTTATAGTTTATTTGAGAATGAGATCCTCCCTGCATTTTATAAACGTAATGAAGAAGGGATCTCAACTGAATGGGTAAGGTATATTAAAAATGCTGTTGCCAATGTAACTCCAAAATTTACAACCAGGAGGATGATCAACGATTATACAAATCAATATTATAATAAGCAATATGAGCGTTTGAAAAAAATCAGGGAAAATGATTATGCACTTGCTAAACAGATATCTTCCTGGAAGAAGCGTATTAGTCGCACATGGAATGATATTGAAGTAATTGATGTTAAACTATTTGAACACAATACCGATACTGTTGATACGGGAACCAGTTATCATGGGCAGGTAATTCTTGATTTGAATGAGATCAATCCATCACAGGTTGGAGTTGAACTTATTGTTACTGAGAATATGAGAGAACTGGTGAATACCCAGAAATTCAAATTTGTTGAATCAAAGGAAGGTAAGGCTGTGTTTGAAACTGAATTTCTTAATGATCAGCCCGGAACATTTAACTATGGAATCCGTGTTTACCCTATTCATGAGTTATTACCTCATCGTCAGGACTTTAGTTTATTACGATGGATATAATAATCTTTAAAATAAATTCAATCATTAAAATCATTCTGCTATGAAAAAAGCTTTTGTTCATCTTGCCGAAGGATTTGAAGAAATTGAAGCTATAACTGTCGTTGATGCCTTAAGAAGGGCTGATATCCCTGCTTTGATGGTATCTGTAACAAGAAATCTTGTAGTAACCGGTGCACATGGCATAAGCATTACAACCGATCTCTTGTTTGAAAATGCCGACTATAACGATGCTGAAATGCTAATATTGCCGGGAGGTTTACCAGGAGCACATAATCTGAATGCACACGAAGGATTAAAAAAGCAATTGAAGAGTTTTCATGATTCCGGGAAAAAGGTTGCAGCTATTTGTGCCGCCCCGCTTGTCCTCGGAGGTTTGCACATACTTGAAAATAAAAAAGCAACATGTTATCCGGGATTTGAGAATGAACTTCTTGGAGCTGATTTGAGCAAAGAACCGGTAACAAAAGCCGGCAATGTCACTACAAGCAGGGGACCGGGAACAGCCCTGAATTTTGCGCTCGAGCTGATTGCACAAATTAAAGGGAAAACCATTGCTGACCAGGTAGCCAAAGGTATGCTTGTTCAAACCTGGTAGTAATTTATCGTACTCCATTTGATGGTCTGGTTTTATCAAGTATGGTTACCTTTTTACCCGGGGTCTTGATATACCCTTCTTTGTCTCTCCGCCGGAATATCTTTCCAATGGATGGGCATGTATCGCTGCAACAAGCTGATGCAAATGGTTAGAATCGATGCTGGTCAATCTGAAAGAAAAGTTATTACGAAATTCATTGGATTTGGAGTGGAGGCGATAGTTTTCCCGAAAACTGGATTTAAAATATTATATAATTAACTTTACTATTACAGGAAAAACTTATAACAAATTTTGAAAAATCAAAACTATAATTCATTTAAAATACACTACCATGGCAATAACAAAAGTTTGGATTGAAGACGGATGTACATCTTGCGCATTGTGTGAAGATACCTGTCCTGAGGTATTTGAAATGCCTGACGAAGCGGTTGTGAAACCTGGCGTTGATTACTCGCAATTTGAAGATGGGATCAAGGAAGCCGCAGAAAATTGTCCTGCAGAAGTTATTAAATACGAGTAAATAAAGCCTGAACTCAAACAATATATCTTTTTTTCTTAAACCTGTCCTTATCCGGGTTTACAGATGTATTATTCTTTTGATTTCATGAAAACTATTTTAATCGTTGGCGGAACCGGATTCATTGGCAGAAATGTTGCAAATTATTTCAATAACAAAGGATATGATGTAAGCATATTATCAAGAAAATCCCTTCCCAACTATCCTTTTCGAATGTATGAATGGGATCCTCTAAATTACTCCATTCAAGTCGAGGCTTTAACCAATCAGGATGTAATAATCAATTTAAGCGGCGCTGGAATTGCAGATAAATACTGGACATCAAAAAGAAAAAAAATTCTTTTTAGCAGCAGGATTGATAGCACAAGATTTCTTATTGATACCTTAATCAGGAATCATATTTACCCGCGTTTATTTATCAACACTTCCGCTATCGGGTTTTACGGAAACCGCCCTGATGAAATAGTAAGTGAAACATCATTCAAAGGTGAAGGATTCTTAAGTCATATCTGCCAGGCATGGGAAAAAGAAGTGCGAAGACTGGATGATACAAAAATAAAATATGCCATTCTGAGAATTGGAATCGTACTTTCAAAAAAAGGAGGCAGTTTCCCAAAACTTCTATTCCCCACAAAAACAGGTTTTACTATTTTATTCGGTAAAGGATTGCATTATATTTCCTGGATCCATATTGTTGATCTGCTGAAAATTATTGAATCATTAATAGAAGGTACTCTGGAACCCGGAATATACAACTGTGTTGCTCCTCAACCGGTGAATCAAAAGAATTTTAATGAGCTACTCAAGAGAACTCTTCATGTTAAAACTCTTCGGCTTCGAATTCCGAAAAAATTGATATCATTAATTTTTGGTGAGATGACAGAAATTTTTTACAGCGATCAATATGTTGTTTCTGAAAATTTGCAACATCAGAATTTTAAATTTTCCTATCCTGATTTGCAGACTGCCTTAAATCATCTGGTAAATCCAAAATAAAGATTATCTATGATACGATGTGACTGGTCAACAAGCAACGAACTGATGATAAAATATCATGATACGGAGTGGGGAGTGCCCGTTCATGATGATCAATTGTTATTTGAACATTTAACTCTTGATTGTTTTCAGGCAGGACTTAGCTGGCAAACCATCTTAAACAAACGGGAAAATTTCAGGGCAGCCTTTGATCATTTTCGGATAGATAAAGTTGCTTCTTTTACTCATGAGAAAGTTGATGAATTATTAGCCAATGCGGGAATTATAAGAAACCGGCAAAAGATAGAAGCTGCTATAAACAATGCACAATGTGTATTAAAACTGCAAAGCACTATTGGAAGTTTCGATTCTTATATCTGGAGCTTTACCAAGGGAAAAACCATTCACAACAACTTTCACAACATAGTAGAAATACCACAAACTTCGGACTTATCTGATCAAATGAGTAAAGACCTGCGCTTCAAGGGCTTTAAATTTTGCGGATCGACTATCATTTATGCCTTTTTACAAGCAATCGGAGTCGTCAATGACCATATCATTTCCTGCTTCAGATACAATGAATTGATTTCTGTGTAATTTATTCATCCATCGGTTAATAATTTGGTAATTAAAAACTTCCGTATTATTTGACATACACCTGCAGATTCAATAACTTACTGATCTTATTAAGCACCATCCGATAAAATGGAACTTGATGTCTTAAATAAGATCTACGATTTCATTCATGGTTTTATCCATCCGAATGAATTGAAAATACATATTCCCGGGACTCACC
>CAYORG010000067.1:0-14072 GCA_964406315.1 uncultured Bacteroidales bacterium
GATGAGTTTAGAGTTTCTTGTTTAATTGTTGAATCGTGTAATCGTTAAAAAGGATGAATCGTTGAATCGGGCAATCGATGAAATGATGCTCATAAACGAATACAGTGCTTGTTATTTGGTTTCAGATAATCGGTTTACCAGTTCATCAATTAATCAATGAAAAGATGAGTTGAGTTGAGATGTTTAGAGTTTAGGTTCATAATAATCCGTATTTATTCAATGTCGAATGTCCAATGACAAATATCCAATGTTGAAGTACAAGTAGTAATTTATTGGAAATTGCTTGCCTGCCGCAGGCAGGGACATTGGGCGTTGGATATTGGTAATTGATGGTGAGTCTTAAGAGCGACTTAAATCCAGCGAATTTCCCGGAAATCCGTAATCAGAAATTATAATTATTAAATTTGGTATCATTTTAATTACGAAGTTGACTTATTATGAAAATTAAAAATTACCTTCTCATTCTTATTCCTGCATTGGGAAAATACATCAGGCAATTTATTGTCATAGTATGTGCAGGATGGATTTTTGGTTTTTTCACTGCAATTGCACAACCATCCGGTGGCCCTTACGGACCAATCAGGCAACATTATGAGTTGCCGGAGACAAAGGGGAAAATTTACTATGTAGCACCGGATGGCAGTGCTGACGAAACAGGTGAATACATTGATAAACCTACAACTGTTGAGCAAGCAATAAAACGTATTGTAAGCGGAGACGCTATTGTGATGCGCGGAGGGACTTACAGGACAGGAAATCTTGTGCTCAACCAGGGAATTGTTATACAACCCTACAGGAATGAAAAACCTGTTTTAAAAGGAACACTTGTCGCTACTGAATGGGAAGACCTCGGTAACGGACTATGGGTAACTGACTGGAAATTCTTATTCCCAATGGAGCCTGCTTCATGGTGGAGAAGGGAAAGGGAAGGAATAAAAACTCCATTGCACAGATTTAATAACGACATGGTATTTGTTGATGGTAAGTTCCTGCAATCGGCAGGTTGGGAGGGTGAACTGGATAAAAATTCGTACTATATTGATTACAATGCAAAGAAGATATATATTGGTACTGATCCAACAGACCGCCTGGTGGAAATCACTGCTCATGATGTGGGTTTACACAGGGTAACGGAAGAAGTACACGGGGAAAGATCAGACGGCAAGGGACCGGTGATCAGGGGAATTACTTTTACTCAGTATGCCTACCGGGCACTTGAGATTGATGGTACGGAACCTAAAGCAATATCGGCTGAATCTGATCATGGCAAGGAAGTAACGGGTACAATCCTGGAGCATTGTGAATTGTCCTATTGTTCACGTGTGGCAGCATATCTCAGGGGTGATGGCCTTATCATTCGCCAATGCAAAATAAGCAACACAAGTACAGAAGGCATTTATATAATTGCTTCGTCTGATGTTCTTCTGGAGGAAAATATTTTTACAGGGAATAATATTGAAAGAATAACAGGTTACTTTCCTGCAGCTGTAAAGATCTTTAACCAGAGTTATCGTGTTGCATGCAATAACAATCTTGTACTGGATCATCCTTATTCAAATGGTATCTGGTACGATGTAGGATGTGTAGATGCCGTATTTACGAACAATTGGGTAGAAAACGTGGGTTTTACCGACAGGGAATTTATCGGTGATAAACCCTGGCCTAGCGATAACGGGTTCTTTTTTGAAATATCAAAAGGCGCAGTTTGTGCAGGCAATGTGTTTGTGAATTGCGACCAGGGAATATTTGTATTGAATAGCTCAGATGTTAGTATATACAATAACACATTTGTAAACAGCATCTTAACCATTGGCCGGAATGAAAGGGTGCCACAGGGAGATCATTTTGGCTGGCACTCTGCTTCAGGACCTGGCATTGATGAAAGAGACGGCCATATCGTGATGAATAACCTGCTTACAGGCGATTCTGATTTTGAAAAGCCTTTACTGTTTGTGTGGCAACCCGATCTTCAGTGTAAGCAACTACCTGATCCAATGCTTGAAAAACTCGATCACAATGTGTTTCTAAGAAATCCGGAAGCATATCCCATTCCTTTGATTTTATGGAGCCCGGCTGAGAATGAAAAGTGCCAGACAGGGTTCAATACTTTGAATGGATTCAGACAGGTCTTTCCGGAATTTTCAGTCAATAGCCTGTATTTTAATGCTAATGAACCCCTCTTTAAAAGTTTAGAGCTGGACAATTATACTTTGTTACGGGAGTTTCCGGGATTCAAGGCAGCTGCAAAACTGCCTAAGAATATCAAAAACTTAACAGGAAGTTCAAAAGTCTGTTATATCGGAGCATATCCATAAACAAAATTGATCTTTATTCGCATTTTGTTTTCAACCCAAATTTCAAATTTCACATTGTTATTTAAATCATTATTCTGAAAACGGTACCCTTTTTAATTTTGCTTTCTACTTGTATTCTTGCGTTATTTTTGTCAAGAAATTCCTTGCATAACATCAAACCAATACCTGCACTTTTTTCTCCGATAGTTCCATCTGACTTATGAGATTTATTATACGTAAACAAATTATGAAGTGCCTGTTTATTCATGCCAATACCAGTATCTTCGATCTCAATAATGGTTTTGTTTCCTTTTTTGAAAGTCCTGATGAATATCTTACCATTTGCAAAGGTGTATTTTACAGCATTTGAAAGAATATTTCGCAAGGAGGTTTCCATCATATTTTCATCGGCGTGAATGATAATCTCTTCGGAATAAAAGTCTGTAATTACTTTCAGTTCTTTAAATTCAATGATCTGTTTAAAAAATTTCAATACTTTATAAATTGTGGCAACCAGATTAAAGTTTGTTTTTTTGGCTTTCAACTGCAGCAAATCACTCTTTGACCAGCTTAAAAGGTTTTCAAGTGTTAAGTAGCTTGCACTGGTATTATTAATCAAGGCATTTAAAACATCATAAAGTTCAGCAGTAGTATACGTTTCTATTTTTGAAAGTACCAGTTTCAGAAATTCATCCAATATGCCAATCGATCCCCGCACATCATGAGAAATAAGAGAAAGAAATTTCGATTTAATTCGGTTGGCTTGTTCAAGTTCATTATACTTTTTCTTCAGTTCATTGCCGGTAACCAATAATTCCAGATCTGTTTCAATATGTTCTTTGATATTATACAATATCTCTTCACAGGTTTTGGTATAATGATTTTCCTTATTGTCCAAAAGGCAGACGGTCCCAAAAACTTCTTTGTCAGGCCAGTTAATCGGAAAACCTATGTATGAAATCATGTTCAGATCAATATCGGGGTTGTTGGCATTCCATAGAGGATCTTTGACAGCATTGGGTACGATCAATTTCTTCTGAGTTCCGATGACGGTTTCGCAATACAATCCATAAATTAATTTGGCTTCTTCACCAACTTTATAAGGATTTCCGTGTGTACTGCTTTTTAAAAATACTTCTATTGTATCAGCATTTAATTTCATTATTAAACCAGAGGGGATATTTAAGACTTCGGTTGTCAGGTCCAGTAAAGATTGCCATTTCTTTATGATCTTATTGGTTATATGAGGTTTTAGCTCTGAGCCTATTTTGACCCGTTTTTTCTCCTTAGACTCTCTGATGGTAACGGTGGAATATCGAATAGCCATTTAGTGCAGTAATTAATTAGAATATAAGTTACTATAACTTATGATAATTTTCAAATATTTGAGTTGTAAGTATTGTGTATGAATTACAAACCTGCACAGTGAAATTTGGACAGGCTCTTTGATCATATGGAAATCACAATGCCGGAAGCGCTTACAATTTATTTGGAATTCAAAGCCTCGACAGCAACAACCGGTTTTTCTCCTCTTGTATCTGCGTCTTTTAACTCCATTTTTATAATAGCATCTTCACCCGGTATTATGGTTAAATAATTGTCACTATACAATACGGGAAGTATTCTTCTGTGTGATTTTTCACCCACTATCTTTATTCTTGCCAAAAGTAAAGGATACTCTGAGTTGTTGCTTATGGTTGAAATGAGATACCAATTTCCGTTTTGCCGAATATATTTAGTCTTTAGTTCCGGAGTAACTGCAGGTACATCTCTTATGGCTTTTGTTTTTGCCAAATGCACCTTACATATTTACTGATCTTATACACCTCGGTTTCAGACCTCCGGTGCCTTTTTGGTTTGATATGTTTCTGGTGTTGATCACGGCCTTTAACGGACTCATCATGAGATTTATTTCCTTAAGACAAGTAGAAAGTATCCTCGATAAAAATCAACTGATGAAACACAAAGAGATTTTCAGAATAGTAGTTATAATAGCTATGAGCTATGGTGTATATATGGGACGCTACCTTCGATTTAATTTCTGGGATGCATTTCGGAATCCGCATACAATTTTAATAGAAGTTATTCACTCATTTGATGCAGGGACACTTGTCTACATGATGACTTTCTCATTTGTCATTTATGTATTGTATAAATTTTTCCACTTTATTCTTCCATCACCCGATAAAACCTGATATTTCTAATCCTTACAAACGAATGATTACACGAATACAGGTAAGCTGATATTGCAAAGATTATTAAACATTATACTTACACCGGGTTTGGGTTTTGCGTAAAAACCTATTCCCGGTTTTTCTTACCTCGGGATTTGCCTGCTCATAAAGGAATTCACAGAATCGTTCCATATATTATGGTAATCACTGGTATTGAAATCAGAATAAACAGAAAATGGAGGGATTATCAATAAACAGATTATAAATAGTTTTTTCATCTTTCGTATTTTCTATCATTAATTCCCTATAATGCAGAAACAAATACAAAATACAAGCAAAATATGAAAGTACTAAATTGAATTATCAATGCGGAATTTGTATTAACAAAAAAAGGCTGATCAAGAAATTGATCAGCCTCCCATTTCAGATCTTTCAGATTAGATTAATCTTTTACAAATTTAATTGTAACCTCATCGTTAACTTTTAAAAAGTATACTCCTGAATACACTGAGCTCAGATTAATTCTGGAATCAGAACTTACATTATCCTGCACAATAATTAAGTTTCCAACTACATCATACACTTCAACAGTTACGGGTTTTGTTAAATTACCGACCTGGATATAATCTGTTGCCGGACTAGGAAAGGCAAAAAAATTGCTGCTACCCGTACTCTCTTCAATGCCAGAAATTACATCTGCACCTAGTTCTACATGGCCGGCACTATCCATCTCTGTCCATCCGCCTCCATCTTCAATCCACATCAAAAATTTCCTGTAAGATTCATCCTGTGGATTATCGATCATATCTACATCAGTCATAGATACCTGCAAGCCAAAAATAACACCCTCAGTGCCCTGGAAGGTTTCATCGGCATGGGGAAGCAAATCCGTGTCGATGGTGAGTGAGCTGAAGGGGAAAGCATATTCAGAGAAATAGGCATCACCACTCAATACATAACCGAAATAGAAAGGAGCATTGTGGTACCATTGGTTGGGCATGCCGACCCAGGTGGCAGCATCCTGCACCCAGATTGAGGTAAATTGGTAGTGTCCATAATCAGAACCGTTAGCACTGGGACCGTCCTGCTCATTTGAGGCTCCACGGCCGTCAGCCAGGGTATCAACATTAACATCAATAAAGATCTCATCCCGGTCAGATTGCCAGTCTTGAAGTCCGGTTTCCCACTGATCGGCAAACTCATTATCATCGCGTCGTACAAGCATAAAAAGAGCCGTGTCATTCCATGCCATTTTAAAATAACCTTCATAGATTGTAGGAGGTCCAAAATAGCCTTCATCCTCCGGATCCTGTTCAACCTCAAGTTCGACCATGTCAATTAGATCCCAAATGGCGTCAACTTCGCCATCAATTACAGGTGCACCTGCAAGTTTTGGAATTACCAAATCCTGCGCTGTAACAGAAAATGCAATTAAGCATACTGCAGCAAGTAAAGTAATTTTTTTCATAAATTTTAAGTTTTAGTTAATATAATAGTAGGAAAGTTTTTACTCAATCTATATTATTATTAAAAATACAGTTGGTAATTTTGTTCCAAAAGCTAGCAATTCTGTCTCTTAGTACATAAGATGCTGAATTTCAATGCATCCAACTAAAAATAGAATTTCTTTATTTCTTTATTTTCGATATACTTCTTAACATCGTATTTAAGAAAAGAAAATACTTTGTACAATCGTTTAAAAATTCCCCGTTCATTTATTGCCGTTGCATACTGCACATACACCGGATCGATCGAAAGATGCCTTTCTTCGGTCCGTGTGTGCAAATAATATATGAAATTAAGCGCCAGCAACAACAATGAATGCCTCAATGCTACTCCAAATCCCTCTGAGGCACACGTTGAATAACATAAATTTTAATCCTCTCATTGTCTTGTATGGCAAGTTAATCTATAATTTCTTAATATTCAAACCCTCCACCAAAACCACAGGCTTTTCGCCTCTTGTATCTGCTTCATAAAACTCCATTGCTACTTTTGCCTCCTCGCCGGGCATTATGGTAAGGTAATTATCACTGAAGAGAACAGGTAATATTCTTTCCCCCGATCTGTCACCAACCACCTTCACCCTTGCCATCAAAGCCGGATACTCCGATTTATTTTTAAGGGTTGTGGTAATATACCAAGTGTTGTTGTACAGATCAATAGTGCTTGACAATTCGAGTGGAACTGCCGGTAAATCTCTCAATGTTTTTAAATTGTTGTTCTCAAGAGTCCTCCAGTAAAGGTTTTCTGATAATACATTATCGTCTTTCAGAAGTTTCAGTCTGAGGAAATATACTTCGCTTAATCCTTCGGGATAAGGATGTCTTGAGCACAGCACTCTGCTGTCCTCAGGACTGTCAAGTTTCAGTTCTTTCTTATATTTCAGGCTGCCATCCAGGTTAAGAATTTCAATACGGGCTGTTAAACCTTCGCCTTTCCTGTAACTGGTATTTACAACTTCAATGCTGTCTGTCAGAGCATTCCATTGAATATGCAATGGTTCAGAACCTTTTTTACATCCAAAATAGGCTGCCGAAGGATCGAAATAGTAATCATAGGTTTGCCATACAAGGGATGGCCATGCCGGATGACTCATCCACAATTGTAAGCCCATACGATATTTGCTTTGAGCCTCAAACATGGCCCGGTATCCCCTGTAATTTAACCATTGTGCGAGTTTTACCCATTCCCTGATGTTATCGATTGGGCCAAAGGCTTTTTCGAGTTGTTCTTTGAAAGAAGCAGCATGCTGGGCACCGTTCAGACAAAAATCGTGAACTCCCCACATACGTCCCTGGGGCCACAACGCAGAATCAGGCATCATTTGCCGGAGACTTTCAAAATTGACAATGTTGGGCATACCCATTTCGCTGTGTATTTTTGGTAAGGCTCTTTCTTTGAAATAGTATTCAATGGGCATAGCCCGGTATGGGCCATAACCACTTACCACTCCTTCAGAGGAATGAGAAATATAATGGAGATCGGGATGGTACTTATTCACTAAATTCTGCAATGCCGTATCAAGAACTTCAGGCGGAAAACCTTCATTTCGTCCGCAATACAAAGCCATGGAAGGATGATTGCGCAATTTGAACAGATGGTCTTTTGCATTTGCCAGAAACATCTCATTATTGTCCGGGTTGGGCCCATCGACAGGATTTGCCAGCCAGAAATCCTGCCATACCATAATTCCATATCGGTCGCAGGCTTCATAAAACTCTTCATTTCCGGTTTGCCCTACCCAGTTTCTGATCATGGTAAAATTCATATCTCTGTGGTACCTGACAGCGATATCATATTCACGTGCCCGGTACCTCAGATTTGATTCGGAAAACCCCCAGTTTCCTCCTCTGCCGCTAAAACGCCTGCCGTTTATCATGATTTTCAAAATTCCATCCTCTTCGCTGTAGTCCATTTCACGCACACCTGTTTTGAAGGTTTTGCTGTCAGATAACTGATCATCTGAAGTTATGAATTCGATTCTTGCATCGTACAGGTGGGGATTGCCATAACCTGCAGGCCACCATAATACAGGATTTTTCCAGTTCAGTTCAGGGTAAATCAAAGGGTCCAATACGATTGTCTTTATGCTGTTGCTTTCAATTTCTGTTTTCTGCTCAATGTGTAACGGGCCGATATCTGCGGTGAGTATTCCTTTGGCAGGATCAATTCCATGATTTTTCAGTGTTAATTCCAGGCGAACTTCAGCCGAGGTGATATCAGGCAATGGAAGATTAAAACTGATATAAGGATTTTCGATGGTAACGGGGCCGGTAGCATTCAGGTATACATCATTCCATATCCCTATGTTTCTGCCACGAATGGTCGGCATCCAGTCCCATCCGATGGACGCATGAAATGTGGGATTATCTGCACCTATTTCACCACCATTCACCCCGGGACTCTCTTTTGTTTGTTCCTTTGCATAGCCCGGAGTGTCATTTTTCATTATTCTTACAGCCAGTGTGTTATTTTTGCCGGGTATTATGTATTCACTAACATCAAATTTACCACGAATAAAAGCTCCTTCAATTGTACCAATATTCTTTCCATTAAGGTAAACCTCTGCTTTCCAGTTTATGCCATCGAAGTTCAGAAAGATGAATTTTTTTGTATAAGACTTAGGAGCAATGAATTCATTACGATACCAGAAATCGGAATAGAAGAAAGACTCGGAGATCATCAACTGATTGTCTGCAAAATTCGGATCGGGCAGGGCACCTACATTGTAATAACTCATGAGAACAGTTGCAGGTACTGTTGCTACAATCCAGTCAGAATCGTCATATCCTGGCTTTGAAAGATCAATGCCTTTGGCTTTTACCAATGATGCGCGTTGAATTTTCCAGTTTCCGCCTGAAAGAAATAACTTACCCCTTTCATCAATATCTGGATTCGGTCTGGGAATAGCTACAGGACCTCCTGTTCCAAATACCTGGAATTCACTCAGAATATATTCTTTATTACGAACCGGTTTTTCCATAGAAAGTCGAATGTATCTTCCCTGTGTTTCCTGTTTGAGTTTCAGGTTATTTATGCAATCTTCATTATCAGAAACAGATTCAATTGTTTTCCAGCGAATTGCATCATCCGAAACCTCTAAAACGGCATACGAAGCTGGATTGATCCAATGCAATGAAAGACTATCAAAACGGCATTTTGCCCCCAGGTCAAGATAAATCCATTCCGATGATCTGCCCGCACTTTTCCATGCACTGGTGAAAGAATAAGGCCCGCCAATTTTTAACCGGCCATGAATGCCTATCAGACCAAAATCAACAAAGTTCCAGCTTATGGCTCCGGGAAATATGGCTTCCAGTTTATAATGTGTAAAATGCCATTCTTTATTCAGTTTAACGGTTTCATGAAATATACGCATATTGGAAGGCAGCCAGATTCTCCATCGCTTTGGAAGGGAATCGCCCGGATATCCATTGCCGGAAAAAGTTTTGATTTCTTCCCATTCTTTGCCATTATCCGACCCGGCAACAATGAATTTCCATCCTTTGGGTTTTGTATCATCTACCAGTAAGCTCCCGGATATAAGCAGACTGTCAATAGCTTCGAAAGCATTCTTATCACTCAGTTTTACTGACATCCATCCCTTAGGTCCATCAATGCGAATGCCTGACATCATGTGCCGGTCAAACAAATTTCCTCTTTCCTGCTTTGATACAATTCCGTGCTGACTGGTTCTTACTTCAAACCAAATTGGGTTGATAGTATCAATTATTCCATCGGTTACAAGTTGAGCGGTATGATTGTAATCGTATGAGCTCGAATGATATGCCGGACGATGGAAAGCCAAATTTCTGTAATTGCTATCATCAACAATTAGGACAGGAGCATAACTTTCCTGTGTACATCCCGGATAAATGCCAATACCCTGCGAATATTCCGTGCTTTTTGTTTTACAACCTTGAATTAGCAAGGTTGTGAGGAATAACAAACCGAGATTTTTCAAAAAAGATACAGAATGAATAATGACACATGGTCGCTTGAGTTTGTCCATGATAGTTGGTTGGTTAATGTTATTATTTAATATGCAATGGGATGTATAACGAATTAAGCAAATGACAATTCCTGTTAAAAATAGCAAGATAAAAAATTATAGATTAAGTTATGGATAAATCGTTTTTTACTATCAGTTCTACTGCAAACAAATTATTTGTCTTTAGAGCAAATACAAAATGCACCTTGTTTTTAAGTATAAAGGGATTTTCCAATGGTTTTATACGGATATGATTTTATAAGAACTCTTTGATTGAGGATAACGTATACCCAGAAGATTAATTGAAACAAATGACCACTTATTATCAACAATTTAACCACTTCCAACGTGTTTGCAATTTGTATATTGCCATTCGGAAATTCATAAGTGTGATTGTTATGAAAAGGAAAACATGTGATTCGTTCAACTTCCTCGTCATTCTTTTTATAATTGCCGGTTCTATTGCCTGCAAAAAAGAAGAGACAAAAGCAATAAACCTTCTTGTTTCACCTCTGACGATAGAATTTGAAGCAACAGGAGGGGAAGAAGAGATCTATGTAGTGTGCAATAGTCAATGGACAATCAACAATGCATCCGATTGGTGTACCGAATCTGTTCAAACATCGCATGGTGACGGATCATTTATTCTTACGGCAGAGGCAAATGAAAGCAATGAAAGCCGTTCAGCAACCGTACAGGTTGTGGCAGATGAAATTACCAGGGAAGTTGAAATTACCCAGAAAGGTCTTAATGATACGATACCGGATATTACCTATGACATTCCCCCGGACAATACCGATATGCGCTCAATTTCATGCATTGAGCTGGCAAAGGAAATGCAAATCGGCTGGAATGTCGGAAATTCACTTGATGCCATCGGTGGCGAAACGGCATGGGGCAATCCGATGATCAGTCAGCAACTGATAGACTCGGTGAAAGCTGCAGGCTTCAATGCAATACGTATTCCTGTTGCCTGGAGTAAGTTTTCCGATGAGTCAACTTTTACTATCGAAACCAGCTGGATGAACCGTGTCGAGGAAGTAGTGAACTATGTTTTGGGCAGAGGTATGTATGCTATTATTAATATTCACTGGGATGAGGGTTGGATACAACCAACCTATGCACAGGAAGATTATGTCAATAATCGTTTGGAAGTCATGTGGAAGCAAATAGCAACACATTTTCGGGATTATAACGACTATCTTTTGTTTGCCGGTACCAACGAGGTGATGGTGGAAGGTGATTATGGAACTCCTACTGAAGAATACTATACTGTACAAAACGGATACAACCAGACATTTGTTACAAGTGTTCGTTCAACAGGAGGTCGCAATGTATACAGGCACCTGGTGGTACAGGGATTTAATACCAACATCGATCATGCGGTAAACTTTGCTGAAATGCCTTCCGATGTTGTAAGCGATCGATTGATGATGGAAGTACATTATTATGATCCCTATAATTTCACGATTAATGAAAACAGTGATATAACGCAATGGGGTATTTATGCAACCGATCCTTTACATACAGAAACCTGGGCGAATGAGGAATATGCTGATGCGCAATTCCAGAAAATGAAAACCAGTTTTATTGATCAGGGAATTGCGGTTATTCTTGGTGAATACGGAGTAATATCACGTTTGGATCTTGGTGAAGAAGGCAATGCAGAACATGCATGGTTCAGGAAGTATTACATAGAGTATATCACACAATCGATGTCAGAGCATGATTTAATACCGTTTTACTGGGATAACGGATATACAGGCAACCATGGTATGGGTATTTTTGAGCGTTCCACAGGAGCGAAAGTATACCCGGATATTGTGAATGCTATTGTCAGTGCAACAAAATAGTTGTTTGATGCATATTCTGTTTTGAATAAAAGGATAAAAAGTCAGGGAAATATATCAGAGTAACAACTGGAAGTATGTGAAATTCTTCGATCGAATTGTTGGTGCCTATCATAAGATATTACTTCACAATAAGCTAAAGATCTTCTGCACGATCAACGTCAAAATATTCTTTCAGAAGATTCTCCAGAGTGTTATCATCTGTTTTTTGATATGTAGCGCCGGCTTGAATCAGGGCTTTTACCAATTCCCTGTTTTGTAATTCAAAAGCATAAATGATAGGAGATACACCGTAATCGTCTCTTTGATTTACATTTGCGCCAAGTTTTGTAAGCAATATCGCAGTTTCAGCATTACCAAAAACAATTGCCAGAATTAATGGTGTTTGGTTTAGATCTGTTTGTGCAGGAGCATTTATATCAGCTCCTTTTTTCACAAGGTATTTTACCAGGTCATCATGTCCTTTAACAGAAGCCCATTGCAATGCGTTCCATCCGTTCTCTATGTCCTGGTATAAGTTGATTTCCTTGTCTTCTACAGAAATATTCTGTTTTTCAATGAGGTATTTGAGGATATCCAGCTTTCCTTCACCGGCAGCAACGGCAAGACAACTACCATATATAAAATCGAAATCACTGTCAGGATCTGTAAAACGAATCCATCCTTTCATTTTTGCATCTGCACCTTTTTTGATCAATAGTTTAACCATTTTAAGATCCGAACTGTATATTGCCCACATAAGAGGTGTGGCCTGATCTGTATCCCGAAGATTAAGAGGTCCTTCATAGTGCTTTACGGCCTCATGGTTACTGTTTTTAACATGAGTGAAGATTTTCTGGGCAGATAGAGTTTGAACGAGAACCAGAAGTGCTATAACAACTTTGAGTTTCATTCACGTATATGATTTAGTCCAGGCAGAATCAATCATTCAAATGTAACATAAAAAAGAAAATGAGTCTATAATCTCATCAAACTTTTTCGGCAACTCCTGAAAAGCATGTCATCCCGGAAAAACTAATTTATCTGTTGAGCTTCCGAAGTGTTTTTATGCATTTGGTTCTTAATCCTTTCGATTCATCTTCCATGATTGATTCCAGTATACTTATCAATTCTTCTCTTATTTCAGGATACTGATCCTGAAGTTGTTCCATAAGATCAATACAATAGTATCTGATAGAAATGGCTTCTTTCGGATTGTTCAACCATTCAAAGGCAAGGTTTGTAATGATGCCCCAGGAATTTTCACTAAGGCATTCGGAATTTTCTGACAGGATTTTTAGAAATCCCCGCTTTACACCTTCAACATTTATGTATTCCAATTGCTGCACTATTTGGTTCATATAAGGACAAACCAGCTTTTTGTTTTTTTCAGCACAGAGAGCAAGAATTCTTGCCGCTCTCATTGACTCAGGATATTTGTCCAGCAATGCAACATCTAACATTTCTTTGTATTTTTTCAAAGAATTTCCTATGTCGTCGACAAGAATATCAGCCAGTAATCTTGAGCTGTCAACAAGTTTTAATTCGTAATTAAACATAGGATTTGAATTTGTAATAAATTTATCTGAAAATTAAAACAATAATACTAGTTATGAAAGTCTGGAAACCAACTAAGGAAGAAATTGAACAAACAAAGAATTGGGGGTCCTGGGGCAAAGAAACTTCTGAATTCCCATGGTCATATGATGAAACGGAAACCTGCTATATTCTTGAAGGAGAAGCAATAGCTACAAACGCAGCAGGTAAAGAAATACGTTTCGGATCAGGCGACATGGTACAATTTGAAAAGGGGTTGGAATGCACCTGGAAAATTCTCAAAGACATTAGAAAGCGATATAAATTTGGTTAGAATCCTCTGGTTAAAAAGAACGCCTTATACGTTTTTCCAGGAAGTAATTGTGATGTTAACGGGTATAAAAATATCAGGTTTACATGCTTTGGCATATCTGCTTCTTACCATAGGATGCAGGCATGAACCGACTGACAATCCGGAAAAACAAATGTCTGCATTGTTGGATTCAATTGTTTCGTTGAAGGATGCTTCATCCAATTCTTATGAATCTGAATACAAGAAAAAAACTGTGGAAATATATGGCGATACGGTATGGGTTCAATCGTATGCTGCAACAGTTTGGTGCGATTCTATTAAAAAAGAAAACTTTGACATTTATCTCTTCGTTTGGGTTGATACTACAGATTTTATTATTGACACGGTAGTCTCATCAAAAGGAAACAGAATCGCAATAGGTTATAATCATCA
>CAYORG010000068.1:0-13078 GCA_964406315.1 uncultured Bacteroidales bacterium
TCTGCAGCAGCCGAAACCTCAACAACACCCTGGTTTACCCTCCCCAGCAAAACTTCAAGTGAATCTGCAAATGCAGTATCGCTAATGAACTTATGCAAAGCATTTCTCTCATTGTTGAGTTTTATACTCAATTCCGAAAGATTTTGCAGAACAGTTTCAAGATCCTGGCTTGCATTGAAAAAATTATCAGCCATCGCAGTATCGGTTATCATTTTACCCAGAACACCCTCGCCCCGGTTGACACTTTCAGATAATGTCTGCAAATTGGTTGATATCTCTGTAAGATTTTCTGTTGTAGTCTCCCATTGTGCTGAAAATTCCGGATCAAATAAGACCTTACCCATAATCCCTTTCCCATCATTCAATTTTCCTGTAATTTTCACCAGATTTTTTGTTAATTCTGCAATATTCCTGCCTGATTTCTCTATATCCTCTGAAAAATCAGAATCAGTAAAGACCGCACCAAACAGTCCGTCGCCATGATTTATCTTATTCGTAATTTCAATCAGGTTATTTGCTACCTGTGAAATCTTACTGCTTGTATTCTGAATATCTGCAATAATATCGTCTAGCTCAACAGGTTTTATGGAAGACAGAATATCCCCCGGTTCAACAGCATCAGTGCCGGGAGTTCCGGGAAGTATGATTACAATTTTATTTCCCATCAATCCGTCACTTCCAATAGTGGCAACTGAATTCTTTTTGATATATGGAATCACCTTCCTATCCATTGACATCTCAACTGATACCGCTGTATCAGATATAATGCTAATGTTCACTATGGTTCCAATCTCAATTCCGGTAAATCGAACGTTATTACCCACTTTAAGCCCCCTAACATTTCGGAAAACAGTTGAAATATTGATGGTGGGCTTAAACATATTGCGTTTACTACCAAGTATAAGTATAGCTGCAACTAAGAGAACAAATGCCATAAATATAAAAAACCCTAAACGCAGTGAATTGTACTTATTTTCAGGCATAACCAATAGCTTTAGTTGATATTATTTAAAAAATCCTTGAATAACTTCATTATCCATTTTCTGTAATTCCTCGTATTTCCCCCTGGCTATAATTTCTCCCTGGTCCATGATTATCATACGGTCCGAAGTAATTTTCGCACACTTCATATCATGTGTCACCAATATAGAGGTTGTATTGTATCTCTTCTTCACTTTTACAACCAGTTCATTAATTCCCTGAGAAGTAAAAGGATCGAGTCCGGTTGTCGGTTCGTCATACAAAATAATTTTTGGTTTCAAAACCAGGGTTCGGGCCAGACCTGCACGTTTTTTCATGCCTCCTGATAATTCGGAAGGCATTTTGTGTTTTGCATCAAGCAATCCAACACTTTCCAGTACATCATCAACAAGGTTATCTTTTTCTGATTTGCTCAAATCAGGCGCATTTCGTTTTAATGGAAACAGTAAATTTTCTTCAACTGACATAGAATCATACAAAGCTCCTCCCTGAAACAAAAAACCAATCTGTTTTCGCAATTTATTTAACTCAAATTCATCCATCTGAGTGATATTATTCCCCAGTACTTCTATTTCTCCTTCCTCAACTATTTCCAAACCTACAATACATTTTATCAAAACTGATTTACCCACTCCTGATCTGCCCAAAATAACAAGATTCTCATCTTCTGAAAGATTCAGGTTAATGTCCGATAATACTTTATTTTCTCCAAACCATTTGTTGAGGTTATGGATCTTTATCACATGATGATTGTATTTTTTTGCATCCTTTATCATAGTATTATTTGAGTGATTTGAACAGCAATCAGATCAATTATAAATATGGATAAAGAAGAGAGTATTACTGCTGAATTTGTTGCCAAACCAACACCTTCAGCCCCGAGATTTGTTGTATATCCTTTATAGCAACTTAAAATGCCAATGAAAAATCCAAAGATAAATGTTTTGATTGTTGCCGGAATCACATCTCTAAAGTAAAGTTCATCAAATGATTCACGAATAAAAAGCCACAGGGATATGTTATTATGAAATGTGTAACCTATATAGGAACCTAACAGTGCAAGAAAATCGGCATATATTACTAAAACCGGTAACATAACCGTGGTCGCAAGAACTCTTGTAACTACAAGGTACTTCATGGGGTATACACCAGAAACCTCCATAGCATCTATCTGTTCCGTAATTCTCATAGAGCTTAATTCAGCTCCAATGCGCGAACCAACTTTGCCGGCAAATAAAAGAGCAGTGATCACGGGACCTATCTCAATAACTACAGATATAAATACCATGGTAGGCACCCAGGACTCAGCACCAAACTCTGCCATAACCGGACGGGTTTGAATGGTTAGCACCAGTCCCATGATCAAGGCAGTTATACTTATAAGAGAAAATGATTTGTATCCTGCTTCAAAAGCCTGCTTTCTGAATTCAGAGTATTCAAAAGGTCTTCTGAACATATATTTGAGAGTCAGCACAGTAAAACTTGCCAGGTTGGCAATTTCTATTAAAAAGTCTTTTAATTTACCTCTTATTTGTTCACGATAATACATAATTCATTTTCAAAAAAATGTTCTTTTTTCATAGTCTAATTTACTAACAAATGCTGTTTAATCGCACTTTTTTCTGTTATGAGATTATTAAATTCTCTGATAACAAGTTAAATAATAAACATAGTATTTCATCTATCCGGCTCAAAATCAGCTTTTTTGATATCGCATGAAAGTACAATATATAAAATTAGAGTTATGCAGACACCAAAAGAATTCAAATTTCACCCCTTAAAACATAATTTCGCCCCTCAAAGGTAAGATTTACCCCTTCACCTCTGTAGAAATACCAAAAAGTTGACATTTATCATGTTTCTGCCTTTATTTTGAAGCGAAATCAATAATTTTCATTTAATGAAGACAGATAAGGTCATGGTTCCAAAAAACAGCACAATTCAGGATTTACGATCCGTCCTTGAAGAAAAGGGATTTCATATTGTAGTGCTAAACAGTGAGAAAGAAGTAAAAGACTTTATAAATAACAACATACCCGATGAACGTTTGGTAGGATTGGGTGATTCCATTACAAATTGTGAATTGAACATCAGAAATATACTCGCAGCAAAAGGAAGCAAAATCTTTTATTCCTGGGATGGTTCAGAAAATTACAATCGAAGCATGGATACTTTTGAAAGACCTCCCCGCCCTGATTTCTATCTTTCAAGAATTAATGCTTTAACTACTGACGGAAAGATATTGATGAAAGATTACTCAAAACAGGCAAGCTCTGAAGGTTTATTCCCCAAACAAATATTTGCATTTGCAGGATTGAATCGTGTAACGGAAAAATTCAACTCAAATAGCAGTGTACAAAAATATTCGGTATTTTCAGCAAAACCTGATGGTACTGAATTCATTGTAGCGTTACTTCCATTTTTAACGTATTAATGAATGAATGCATTCCATAACGTCAGATAGCATACAAGAGTATTTTTTGTTTGTTACTTTATTGAAATATATAACTACCTGATAATCTGACGAAAATCAGTTTTTTTATCAAAATCATGATACCGATTTTTGAATTGCTGAAAGATTTCTTATAGTATTGTATATACTAAATTGCAATTTTAATAGTATTATATAGTATTCCCCAATTCCTAAATTTATATACCTTATGGAAAATAATTCTAAATCTGTTAAGGACGAAAAACCAAAAGTTACTTATTCTGCAGAACGAACCAACTTGCAGGAATTTGGATACTCCAAATCAGGAAGCGTTCAGGGAGATCCTGATGTATATGCTTCCTATCTTGAAAGAATTCTGAACGGCGACCTTGTAGATGAACAATACAAGGGACTCAGCGAAACCGAAAGGAAAGAAAAAAGAGAAAAGATCAAAGACCTTGAAAAAACTCTTGACGATACCAAGAAGAACAATGCAAAATTCGAAGCTGATATTAAAGTAAAAGACAAAGCGGTTGAAGAATACAGGGAAGAACTTCTTCAGATCAGAAAAAAAAGAGCAGAAAACGAGGAAGAATTAGAACGAGAATCCTTCAGTACATTGAAATTTAGTATTGTTCTTTTTGTACTCGTATTCCTTACGGCATATCTGTTCTTTTTCTATATTTCAGCAGCTTACAAAGCACTTTATGTCGACTTTGAAGGAATTGCAAGTCGCCTTGCTGATGGTTTAAGTACAGGAAGTATTATGCCAGGGCCTGCAGAATTAGCCGAAGCTTTGCGTTACAATTACCTTTTGTTCTTTGTTCCATTCGTTTTTTATGCGTTTGGATTGGCATTTCATGTCCTTCTCGATTTGAAGCATAAGGCTAAAATTGTTTTTGTTTCTCTTCTCATAACGGTTACCTTTATTGTAGATCTTTTATTGGCCCTCATTATCCATAACAATACAGAATCTGCGAAAGAACTGATGGGACTGGCAAGCTTGAAGTGGAGCCATAATCCTACCTTTTATATCATTCTGTGCTTAGGATTTCTTGCTTACATTCTCTGGAGTATTCTTCTTGACTTTCTTATCAGGGAATGGAGAAAAAGACAGGTTACATTAAATCTGAAACGTATCATTAAACATTTAAGAAAAGACATCAAGATCCTTCAGGAAAAAATTATGCCCATTGAGCTGATCATTACTGAGATTGATATTCTCAAAGATGAAGTCAATACTTACGTTCAGGGAAATCTGAAAGGATTTATCGATCAGTTTACTACCGGCTGGATTTCTTATTTGACACCAGACAACCTGAAAAATGTAAAGACCAAATGTCTGAATATACGGGATGAATTTGTCGAAAAGCATAAAATTCAACCGGGTATTGTTAAGGTCATAAAAGCAAAAAGGAAATAACACATTTGCCATCTGTTTAAACCAACAAAATTCCGAATTATGAAAAAAAGATTCATTCCAATATGTTTTCTTTTGCTGCTGATCATATCCTGTCAGCCACCTGCTCCAAAAAAACGAAGTGTTTCTGTAAAGCACAATTACATTATCCTGCTTGATCTTTCTGATCGCTTGATTGTCCAGCCTGAACAACCTGAAAGAGACAAGGAGATCATTAAGGCAATCTATACAATGTTTGAAGATAAAGTAAAGAAAGATCTGTATATCAGATCTCGTGATGAAATAAAAGTTGTTATCGCTCCACAGAGAGGCTCGGGATTAAGGACTGATGTTTACGAAGATCAGCTTTATGTAAATATGGGAAACATCAAAAATGTTTTTCGCAGGCCAAAAGAAGAAGAACGTCGTACCAATTTTTGCAGCTCTCTGGATGAGTTGTATAAAAAAGCTGTATTCAGTAATAATCCCAAACAATATTATGGTGCTGATATCTGGAAATATTTTTATGAAGATCTGAAAACAGATTATGTAAAAGATACCTTAACGAAGAATTTTCTTTTTGTTCTGACTGATGGCTATCCAATAGTAGGAAAGGATGTTAAGAAGCTGCAATCGGTTAAGGAATCCTTTCCTGACCTTCATATTGTTCTGGTTGAGGTTGCACCAAGAGACAAAGATCTTGAATGGGACCGGATCATGGATATGTGGGCTGCGTGGTTTGACTCAATGGACATACAACAATACACCTTTATTAAAAGGAAAGCCATTTCGAAAGAAGTGGAACAAATAAAAGAAATAGCCGGATTATAAGATTCTGCATTAGAGATTTTTCAAAACCTGATCCTAAAGGAGATTTACTTAAGATCAGGTTTTGAAATATCCAGCTCTCGAGATATGAATATTTTATAATTTGGCTTCTTATCTCAGTGCCTTACTTGCTCCCGGTATTCTGTGAAAAGTAACGAACAGACGTATCAATAATATCACCCTCTTCGTCGACCTTCAGAAAGTAAAATGCTTCTTCGGTTTCTACTGTAACCCTGTAAAAATTAGTGCTTTGTAGGTCCTTTGCTTTTCTGGTGGAAATGATTTGCGGATTTTTATAATACCAGTCAATCTCTTCCAGCGTTTTTTCAGGAAGCTCATTCTTGTTTATATAAGTTCCCGTTTCCACACATTCTCCCTGATGATTAAAGAGAGCGATCATTGACTTATTTTTGTGAGTAAATTCAGCCTGATACTTATCAAATTCCATCTTCCAGTTCACATCTGCAACACCAGGAAATTCTTTCGTAAAGGCGGACGATACATTCTCCGGTATCTGAATATCGTTACCAAAAGCAATGGTTGATATCAGAACGGCTAATAACACAATCTTTTTCATTCGTTTCATATCATTAAGATTTAAAGGTTTGAATTATTTAGTTTGTTTTATCTTATGAATACGTGATTGTAATCTTAAAACAGAACATGCAAATAAGTGCTACGTTCAGTTTCTATTTATTAAAAAACATTTCAAATTATCCGGTAATTTTATCTCATACAATCCCTATTAATTATCAACAAGATGAATGAAGAGTCACACTAATAGAATTACGTGATTCGATTACATTTATTATATAGCCTACCCTTTTTTTTATCAAAAAATCAATTTTGCTTCCAATAAAAGCTTGCAGACTTATTTCCACTAGGAAAAAAAGAAATATTTGCCCGCAACTTATTGATTTTAGAAGAGATACTATATTTTTGATAGCATGACAATAGAAAATACTAAAAATAAGCTTGGTCTGCTGACAGGTATTGTAATTTTTATTTTGATTATTGCTCTTCCCGGCAATACCAATATGGAACATAATGCAAAATTAACCGCAGCATGTGCTGCCCTTATGGCTGTCTGGTGGATATCAGAAGCCATTCCTTTACCCGCCACTGCCCTGTTACCTTTAATTCTGTTTCCTATGACCGGTATTTTGAACGCCAAAAAAGTGGCCGTTTCTTATGCCGATCCAAATGTCTTTTTGTTTTTAGGCGGATTTATGATCGCAATGGCAATGCAACGTCACAACCTTCATAAGCGTATTGCTCTGAATATTATAAAACTGGTAGGAACATCTGCAAAAAGAATTGTTCTTGGTTTTATGATAGCAACAGGATTTTTGTCGATGTGGATTTCCAATACGGCAACAGCCATGATGATGCTGCCCATCGGTCTGGCTATCATTGATCATGCTTACGAAACAGTACCGGGAACCGATAAAAATAACAAAATACAAAAGGACAACTTTAAATTTGGTGCAGCACTGATGCTGGGAATTGCATATTCCGCCAGCATAGGAGGAATCGGAACACTGATTGGCACACCTCCAAACATTATTTTTGCCGGAATATCCAGGTCTTTGTTCCCTGATATCCCGCAGATCGGATTTACAGAATGGATGCTCATTGGAATTCCGATCGTGCTTGTGTTTTTGCCACTTACCTGGTTTTATCTTGTAAATTTTGGAACACCACTGAGAGATGTCAAAATTTCAGGTGGAAAAAATATTATCAAAGAAGAATTGACATCCCTTGGTAAAATGAAACTAGCTGAGAAACTTACATTGACTGTTTTCACATTGACTGCGCTGGGGTGGATCTTCAGGAAAGATATTCATCTGGGTAATTTTATAGTCAGAGGATGGACAAATCTTTTGGGAATTGAAGATTTTGTGCATGATGGTACCATTGCAATAGCAGGAGCAATATTGTTGTTCATTATACCAATAGATATCCGGAAAAATGAATATATTCTAAACTGGGAATGGGCAAAACGTATACCCTGGGGAATTCTGATCCTGTTTGGCGGCGGCTTTGCCCTGGCAGCAGGATTTCATGAGACAGGACTTGATTCATGGATAGGTCATGCATTTGGAAGTATTCATTACAGATCGGTGCTTCTTGTGGTTGTTGCAGTTTGCCTGCTCCTCACCTTTCTTACAGAGATCACCTCAAATACAGCGACCATCACGATGATGCTTCCTGTACTTGCGGCTATGGCAGTTTCATTGCATGTGCATCCTTTTGTATTAATGATTCCGGCAACCATTGCAACATCATTTGCTTTTATGATGCCCGTGGCTACACCACCCAATGCAATTGTTTTCGGGAGTAAGTACCTGAAAATTCAGGATATGGCTAAAGCCGGAATTATACTGAATTTCTTGGGAGTTATTGTAATCACAGTATTTATGTATTTCATTGCATTTCCTCTGTTAGGTATAGTATTGAAGACCATTGCCAGGTAAGTTATAAGACCTTGAATTGAGGAGAATGAAAAAACCGCTTGTTTGTTTTTAACAAGCGGCTAATTATAAACGTTATAATGTATCTGTTACTTTTTTAAAACTGATTTGAGTACGGTATCTTTATCCAGTTTCTTGGTACAGAAAAACCAATCCTTACAATCAAGCCCTTCTTCCTTACCATCCATTCTATTCTTGGCTGCACCGCAGGAACCTGCAGGAGAGATGATCACATCGTCACCCGGACGCCAGTCAGCCGGAGTAGCCACACCAAATTTATCGGCGGTTTGCAAAGCAATAACCACACGATACAACTCATCAAAATTACGGCCCAAACTCAGCGGATAATAAATGATTGCACGGATAATCCCTTTCGGATCGATAAAAAATACCGCTCTTACTGCCTTTGTGCTATCTTCATTGGGTTGAATCATCCCGTACTTTTTCGCTACGTCCATTTTTATGTCTTCGATCAGCGGAAATAGAACTTCCACATCTTTCATCCCCTTGTATTCGATTTTTTCCCTGATAGTTCTTAACCAGGCAATATGGCTGTATAAACCGTCAATGGAAAGACCTACAAGCTTGCAATTGGCTTGCTCAAATTGCTTTTCCATAGTAGCAAACGTCATAAACTCAGAGGTGCAAACAGGTGTAAAATCTGCAGGATGACTAAAAAGGATCACCCAGCCTCCTTTGTAATCATCAGGAAAATTGATCTCACCCTGCGTAGTTACTGCCTTAAACTTTGGAGCAGGATCTCCAATGCGTGGCATAGATACCACTTCCTGAACTTTGTTTTCTTCCATTTTTGTTTAGTTTTATAGATTCATTATTCGTTTGTTGTTTTATTTGAAATATTCTTGCTTCTTTCAATGGATTGCAGAGCCAGGTACTTGTCTCCGAATTTTTTCAAGTTGTCCATTTCAACATCGTACTGATCAAAATGACGTTCCTCATCTTCCACGAGGGTTTCGAACACTTTTTTTGACACCGAATCTGCATTTTGCGCGCACTCGTTCGCCCACTGATTGTAATCATTGGCACTACTTGTTTCCATGTCTGCTGCCAGTTGAAGCATTTTATTCACATCGTGAACTTTTTTGACCTCGTCAGAAGCTTTTATTTCCACTTCTCCTTTCAGGAAGAGAATCCTTTCAGCAAGCAGTTCAATGTGCATCATCTCCTCAATAGCTGTTCGTTTGAACAAACCCGCCAGCAGATCATATCCCTGATCATCGCAATGAAAATGGAAATACATGTATTGGTGAACTGCAGTTAGCTCATCAGCTACTGCCTGGTTCAATAGTTTGATACTTTTTTCTTTCATCTTATTCTGTATTATTAATTGTATATTGTTTATGGTTCAAAATCAATACCCAGGCCTTCTGCTAATTTTTCAGCCAATTCCTTGTCAGCCTTATGAAAATGTTGTAATTGTCTCTTGATAATCTCTTCTCTCTTTGGCCCTTCAATACCCTTCATGGATCCAACAATGTTGCTTATGGTATTCTTACGCTCTGAATCTGTCATTACTTTCCTGAATAAAAGTCCCGGCTGAGTGAAGTGATCATCATCATTTTCATTCCGATCGTACCAGTCAGCAGTATCAGAATCCATTTTCTGTGCCGGTTCTTTATAGCCTTCATCAGTATGGATATCATCGAAGCTGTTTGGCCAGTAATTTGGTTTGTCCTTGCCGTTATCATCAACCCGCATCGAGCCGTCTCTCTGGTAATTATTTACCTCATTGATGGGTCTGTTTACAGGTATCTGTTCATAATTAGCTCCCAGCCTGTAACGGTGAGCATCAGGGTATGAAAGCAACCTTCCCTGCAACATTTTATCATAAGAATATCCTATGCCATCTACTACATGAGCAGGCGCAAAAGCAGACTGTTCAACATCCCGGAAATAATTTTCCGGCAACTCGTTCAACACAATTTCACCAACATCCATTAAAGGATAATCGGAATGGGGCCAAACTTTGGTTAAATCAAAAGGATTCCATCTGAACGATTTTGCCTGTTCCTTTGTCATAATTTGGATCTTGAGTTTCCATCCCGGAAAATCACCTTTTTCAATAGCAGTGACAAGATCACGTTGAGCCCAGTCAGGATCTTTCCCTTTCATTGCTTCAGCTTCAGCACCATTGAAGTTCTTAATTCCTTGTTGAGTTTTCACATGGAACTTTACCCAGAAGACTTCATTTTTACTGTTGATCAATGAAAATGTATGGCTGCCATAACCATTTGTATACCTGTAGGAGTATGGCGTCCCCCTGTCGCTGAATAAGATCATTACCTGGTGCAGGCTTTCCGGATTAAGACTCCAGAAGTCCCACATCATTGTCGGGCTCTTCAAATTGGTTTTTGGATCGCGCTTTTGCGTATGGATAAAATCACCAAATTTCTTCGGGTCTTTGATAAAAAATACAGGCGTATTGTTCCCCACAAGGTCCCAGTTTCCGTCTACGGTGTATAATTTTATTGCAAATCCGCGTGGATCTCTTTCAGTATCAGCACTGCCTTTTTCACCGCCAACAGTTGAAAATCTCATAAAGACTCTACACGTATTTCCAATTTTGCTGAAAATTTTTGCACGTGTGTATTTTGTAATATCATGTGTTACAGTCAGTTTACCAAAAGCCCCAGTTCCTTTTGCATGCACAACACGTTCAGGAATTCGTTCCCGGTTAAAATGGGCCATTTTTTCGTGGAGGATATAATCCTGAAGGAGTATCGGACCTCTGGGGCCGACAGTCATACTGTTTTCATTCTCTTTGTATGGCTTGCCCGATGCCGTAGTCAGTTTTTTGTTTTTCTTAACCATAGTTGCAAGATTAAAGTTAGTATTATGATTTTGTGTTTGTTTGAATAGTTGGTACAATAAGCCCCATGACAAGAGACCCTATCAATCCGACAATATAAAGGATCCGATCTATGTTCTTATTGTCAATGAGTACCGAGGAAGATACAATTATCATGCTCCACATGAGCAATATAGCAATAATCTTTGTTCTGAGTGTTAGTCCTTTCTCATCCTGGAATTTAGAAATGTATGGGCCTAAAAATCTGTTGCCAATTAACAATCTGTATAATTTTTTGGAACTTTTCAGGTATAATGCAGCAGAGAGAAGAAGAAACGGTGTTGTTGGCAAACCCGGAATCACAATTCCAAAAATCCCAAAACCTAAGGATAATGAACCCAACATTATCAATACGATTTTAATCATTCTACTTTATTTGTTTTGACTTTTTCCTGTCCGAAAATTTTCCTATAATTTGCAGTTTAATGTCTTCAATTTCAAAATTCGGAATACTCTTCTTCTCAAAATACTTTGTTATAACCTGATTCAACTCCTCGTCAATATAATCTTCAATGCGGTCTGATTCAATGCAATATAAATGGTGGTGGGGTTCCGTTATTGCATCATATCTCATTATGTCTCCATCTGTTTTCACTTTTTTTAATAATCCCTTTTCGACAAATGCTTCCAGAATATTGTATACTGTGCCAATAGCAATGTTAGGATGTTTTTCTTTTATGAATTTTATGATGTTATCTGCTGTAGGGTGATTGTGCAATTCTGTAAGAGCTTCAAGTATGGCAACCCTCTGAGGCGTAACTTTCAATTTATTTACCATTAAAGTCTTACGAAGTTCTTCTCTTCTCATGAATCATTATTTATTAAATAATAATAATTCTTAATTAAGAATAAGTAAATTTAAGAAATTTACCATGAAAAATCAAGAGAAAAAAGAAAGAAATTAAATATTGAATAGAATATGTTATTCGATAAAATGAAGGGGCTTAAAAATATGGCAAATTGTTATTCATTTCATTGATCGTTTCTTTCAGTCCATCTTTATAGGAAGGATACTTCGGCTGCCAGTCTAACAATTTCCTGGCCTTTTCATTAGACACAATGCAATTCATGCTGATCACTTCATACAAATCTTTACCAAGAATCATTTTTATAAGGAATGCGGGAATTTTTCCCGGTCTTTTCTGATGCATCAACTCCGCCATATACAAATTGAAGTTTTTCTGAGTAACCGGAGTATCATCTGCAATAATGAATTTCTCGCCCACAGGCAGCTTTTCAATGGCTTTGACTATTGCCCTGGCCGCATCTCCGGCATGAACATTAGGAATATAATTCTCCCCTTTGCCAATGATCCTGAACCTGCCTTTCTTCATCATTTCATAGATAAACCGGAAAAGACCTCCATTCCCATAGATCTTCCCATAGATCATTTGGATAACCTGAGGGCTTCTTTTTTCAATGGCATCCTGGATCATCAGATCAGTATCCGCACCAATCTCCGTTAAACCTGCTCTTTTTATGGGCCATGTTTCATTTGCTATATCGCCTTCTTCTGTATGATAACTGGTCCCTCCGGGAAGAATAACAGGTACTTGCCGTTCAGATGCCAGGTTCATCGTATTCCTGAAAAAATCATTTGTTTCTTCCCGAAGCTTTTTCTTTATCTTTTTCGTTATTCGTTTTCCCGGCTTTACGGATGGCATTGCCAGCAAAACAATTAGGTCTACAGCCGGCAACTTTTCTTTCCATTCCGAAACCCTGCGAATATCACCAGGAATTCCATTTGCTCCAAGTTGATTGATCTTTTCAATTTTTTCAGGAGAACGTGTGAGCGCATATACGGAGTATTTGTTTTTCACCAGTTCAGGCAGGAGGTAGCTCCCAACAAGTCCGGTACCGCCAATGACAAAAATGGCTTTCATGTTTGGTCCGTAACAAATTTTTTATAATGCCTGTAAATTACGAAATTCAACTGATCCTGGGATCTTTCCTCATCACAAAATTTGATTTGTAATCTTTGGGGATTTTAATACCTTTGTGCCGCCTTCATCAGAGGGTAATCTTCTTTTAAAATACACTACTCGGGGTATAGCGAAGCCCGGTTATCGCGCCTGCTTTGGGAGCAGGAGATCGCA